>JBCCHE010000004.1:0-174113 GCA_039028875.1 Myxococcota bacterium
CCCCGCAACCACCCACGCATCCGCTCCTCGAGTTCCCCGAGGTTCATCGGGTTATGGTGGCCCTGGTCGCGGATCAGCGCCTTGTTGAGCCGCGCGAGCACCTCCACGTCGTGATCGGGGTCCGCTTTTCGCCACTGCATGGAGCAACCTTAGACGAAGTGAGTTGCAAGCGCAGAACCTTCGAGGAAAACCGTGGCGCGACTCATCCAACCTGGGAAGGTTTGGGCGGGCGCCCACCAACCTGGGAAGGCTCGCTCCCAGTAGTTACTATCTGCCCCAAAGACGAAGGAGACTCAATGAGAACGCAGCGAGCAAGCCGAACTGCTGAAGTCGTGGCCGCCTTTCGCGCGATTCACACGAAGTATCACGATGCGCCGAAGCTCGTGGAGGACCCCTATGCGGCGCAGCTCACGAGCGCGCCATTTAGGTTGTTGGTGAGGAGCCCGGCGCTCTATTGGCTCGCAACGTTCCGGCGGTTCTACGGATGGAGTTGGCCGCTTCAGGGAGAAGCGCTCGCGCGCGGACGCTATGCGGAGGACAAGCTCGAGGCTTCGCTCGATGACGGGATTGCGCAGTACGTGATGCTCGGCGCCGGCCTGGATTCGTTCGCGTTGCGCCGGCGAGACTTGACCGAAAAAATTGCAGTGTTCGAGATCGACCACCCCGCCACCCAACGCGCCAAGCTCGAACGCCTTCGTAAGAATGGTTGGGAGGTCCCTCGGTCGGTCACGATGGTGGCGGTCGACATGGAGGTCGACTCGCTCCGCGACAGGCTGCTTCAAACCTCGTACGCACCGACCACGCCAACGTTCTTTGCCTTGCTCGGAACGGTTCCATACCTCACTCGTGAGGCGTTCGCCTCGACCCTCGCCGACGTCTCTTCGCTTTGTCCGGCGGGCAGCCTATTCGTGTTCGACTTTCCGGCCCCGGAGTTCTTCGACGCGATCCCCTCTTCTTATCATCTGCGAAAAATGGATCGCGGCACCAAGAGGCGTGGGGAGCCGTTGATCACCAGTTTCTGCACAGACGAGCTTCGCGAGCTCCTCGCCGACGCTGGCTGGGAACTGGCAGAGCTCGTGTCGCCCGAAGAGCAAGAAGCGCGCTACTTCGCCGAACGCGAAGACCTGCTGTGCCCGCTAGATCACTTCTATTTCGCGTGCGCGAGGAAGGTTGGTGGCTAGTCGAGAAGGATTGCGTCGTCAGAGCGGCTTCTACGGGGAGCCTTTGGCGGCTTCGGCTTTCTTCAGGAAGTTGTGCATATACCAGCCGTAGGCAGTACCCAAGCTCGCCCAAGCAAACGCCACAAGTGCATAGCTCATCGCAGATATCCAAGCGAAGGCCTGCACGAGACCGGACGACTGCAATGAGAAGCAGTAGAGACCAAAGGCCCCGAGGACGAAGAACCCAGTACCCCCGGTTACGTGAACGACATACCCATGCCAGAGAACGAGGCGTCGGTGCGCGAGCGGCGCCGCGACGCCAGAGGACACACCGAACAGCACGATCTCACACTTCGCGTGCACCCATCGATCCGCAGCGAGGTGTAACGCATATCCTAAGGCATCAACGACAAGTATGAGGGCGATCGCCGCTTGCTCGTCCACGATGCAACATGCTCCATGTTCAGGGTGAGACCCTGCGACGGTACCGGTTGCCGTCGTGCCGAGTCCACTATTGGGAGTCTCTATCGCCGATTGACGTCAGCGCGACAACGGTGTTGACGTTTTCACGTCAATCGGGCCCTCGACCGGCGATGCATGCCCCACAAACGGCGGTTCCAGCGTTGGCATGAAAGCTGCTCTGCCATCGGGGCAAGGAGCACCATCGCATGTACGCCTTTCTCTGTATCGCCGTTTTCCTCGTCGCCTACCTGTTAGCTCATCAGGCCCAAGAAAAGCGCCGAATTGCGCGGTACTAGCTGGCTATGTCGACTCGAAGCGCACCTCGTCTCGCGTTCGCATCACCGAACTGGATCTCAACGGAAAAGAAGTTTTCGGTCTTGGCCTGAGGCGGGTAGCACAGCCAAGAGGTGTCGCTGCTCGCGGTGTTCGCTTTGTGACGTCGTCGAACGTGGCCGACTCCGCGCAGGACCTACCAACCTGAGTCAGCTCCATGAGCGCGGCATGCTTCTATGAGGCGGTGGCGCTCCCGACAATGGGTGTGGTCAGGCGCATCCGGCGAGCTACCGCGACACAAAGCCGACTCGCCGACTACGCCTGCCAAAAGCCAGCGACCCGTTCGATCATCCAGAATGAGGCGATGATGCCCACAGCGTACGCCGCCGTGGTTTCGAGTGGCCGCAGACTCTCTGTCGACACGCTGCGGCCAGCGACAGACGCGCCGAGACGGAGCAGCTGATAGGCGGCAACGATCATCAGAACGAACGAGACCTGACCAACCTCGACCCCGAGGTTGAAGAAGAGGAGGGCCGTCGGAACCTCGGTTTGCGGTAGGCCGGTCTCCCCCAGCACGGTGGCGAAGCCGAACCCGTGCAGGAGTCCGAACGTCGATGCCACGGCGATTGGGTGGCGATAGGTCAAACTGTTCGCATCGCCCCGAACGATTTCAAGCGCGAGGAACACAATGCTCAACGCGATCGTCGCCTCGACCGGCGGAACCGGGGCTCGCACGAGGTTCAGCGTGCTCAGAGCCAGCGTGATCGAGTGGGCGACGGTGAATCCTGTGATGGTGATCAACATCCGTCGGGGGGTACGGGCGATGATCAACAGGCAGATCAAGAACAAGAGGTGGTCGTAGCCTTCGAGGATGTGTCGAGCGCCAAGCGCGAGGTACTCCCACGCCACGTTGCCGAAGTTCTCTCGTGGCGGAATCCTCAGAACGGACTCGTCCGGCGCCCCCAAGACCGTTTGACTCTCTCCAGATAGCCACGAGGTTCGAGTGAGGGTCGAGACCGAAGGGTTGAACACTGGGTAGTCGATCCTGATCTCGGACCCGGCGACGTCCTCGGTACAACGAAAGACCTGCTTCCCCTTTGCGGGTCGCGTCCCGGAGACGGGCGTTTTGATTTCGCAAAAGGCCGGCAGTGCGATACTGGGCTCTGCCTGGGTCGGGACCCCGGGCGGAGTTTTCCACTGGACGGTGAAGATCAGCGGCTCGACCTCCTTGATCTCGACGTAGAGCGGGCGACTCTCGTGAGCGGCTGCGTGCGAGTACCAACCAAGCACCGGCAGCAGAACCAACATCGGCAGGAACCGGATCAAGGCGTCAACTCTCGTGCATTCGGACTTCCCTGATCTGCGAAAGGGTCGTAGTCCACCCGGACATCGTAACCGTCGACGATGTCGTCGATCGCATCTGTCGTTCGCTCACGAATGCGGTCCCTGCTGGCGTCCGCGATCACTCTCTCCTTGATCTCTTCGAGAGTGGAATCGCGTCCTGCTTGGTTGCCCGTGAGCATCACGAGGTGGACCCCGTAGGACGAGTCGAACGGGCCGACCCAAGTCGTCTCGTCCGGTTGCAGGTCGAAGAGTGCGCTCGCCATCTCGACCCCAAAGTGACTTGCGACGAAGTCAGGGGTGCGTTCGACGTAGTTCACGTGATAGAGGAATCGATCGCCGTGTTGGGGAGCCTCGCTGAAATGGACGTCGTTGTCGTTGAGCTCGGCAAGTTTCTTCTCGGCAAGCTTTTGTGCTTCGTCCCTGGTTCGCTTCTCGGCGCTGAAAAAGACGTGGGTGAACGTCACACTCGGTTCGACGTAGTAGTCTGCTTTGTTGGCATCGAAGTACCGTACGAGCGCAGGGTCATCGATCGTGGATGTCGCTTCCGCGAAGCCTGCCGCGATGAACTCGACCTTTTGCACCATCCTGCGACGTATGATGTAGTCGTCCCGATCGAGACCAAGCGCTAGGGCTTCACGGTACAGAACCTCTTCTCGAACGTAGTCCGCGATGAGGCGCTCGAGCTCCGCCTCGGACATCGCGTCGAGCCTGGCGGCCGCCGCCGAAGGCTCGAATGCCTTGGTGCGGTACTGAACGAAGGTGAGGAGCGTATCGCGATCCACGACGACGACGTCCGAATCGGTTTCGAGATCTCCTCTCCCGTGGACCAGCCCGTAGAGCACGAACAGCCCTAGGCCCGCCAGGAGAAAGTGAAGAAGGGGTTCTTTGAGAAGCGTCCTCAAAAGCGAAAAGCCGGTCGACCAGGGGGACGGTCCCCTTTCGTCATGCCTTGTACCAGATAGGCGCCAGGGAGTCTCGTGCGTGGCGGACAGGCGCCCGCGCGGTTCTTCTAGCCAAGTTGGGCGCGTCGCAGAGTCATGGGTGACCTGATGCTCCAGCGACTCGAGGACGGGCCGACGAAAGCGGAGATGAGCCGTGGTACATTCGCAAGCACGTGACTTCCCCGACAAAAGAGACCCTCGCCGCGATGACCATGGTTTCGGTCGCGCTCGCCGGCTGCGTCAAAACCGATCAAGAGCGTGCGGTCGCGGATGGAGCGGCGCCGCTTACGCAAGAGGAGGCGATCGCGGAGTTCCGCGGCAACACACTGAGTGGGAAAATCCCCCAATACCAGATGCGCTACGTCGTCTACTACAGCCCTGACGGCCGGCTCACCGGCGCGATCAGCGGACCAGTCACCGACCGCGCGCGGGGAACATGGCGGGTGACCGAAAGTGGTCAGGTCTGCAACGATTGGGAGAAGGAGACGTGGCGAACGGGACCGGCTTGCAACACGTACTACAAGCACAACGACGAATACAAAGTGTTCCGGCCTGAGGGCGGTGTGGTTTCGGTGTCGCAGCTCAAGAAAGGCAATCCCGCCAACCTCGAGCTTCGACCCGACCTTGAAGTTGCGAAGAGCCAAGGGTCGCTCGTCACGATCCCGGTCGAGTTTCTTCGGGAACGGGTTCCGGGAAACACGCTGAGCGGGAATCTCCCAGGGCTTGGCAACGCGAACTACCACGCCTTCTATGGCAAGGACGGGAACGTCGCCGGGATCATTCCCGCAGCCGCGGAGAAAGACACTGGTACCTACCGAATCACGGACTCTGGCGAAGTCTGCGTCAGGTGGAGAAAATGGCTCGAGGCCGAAGAACGCTGCAGCCTGTGGTACCAGGACGGCGACAAGATCAAGGTGTTCGATGCCGCCGGCAATCTCGGGGTGACGGTCGTCATCCGCGAAGGGAACCCCGAGGAGCTCGACGATGGCCCGAGCTGAGCCCCGCCGAGGGTGAGCGAGAACCAGGACATGGCCCCCGACACCCGCGAGTCGCTCTCACTCGGCACTCGACTCGCGTTTAGCGCGCAGGGGTTCGTGGGCGCGGCGATGCTCGTCCTCGTGTCCGTTTACCTGGGCAAATTCTACGTAGACGTCGTACTCCTGCCGGCGGGTCTTTTCGCGATCGCCGTCGCCGCCGGGCGGGCGCTCGACGCGATCACCGATCCGGCGATGGGCTTCATCAGCGACACCACACACGCTCGCCATGGGGGCGTCGCAAACCCGGAATACCGAGATCGACGGTGGGCGCGACTACGGACAGCCCGGCTCGGGTGCGGATGAGACGTCAAAGTCGATCGTCCCGCAGTCGAACATCTCAACGAGGCCACCGCCGCCCGAAACCACGGTAGCGCCGGGCTCGGTCAGAATCGCGAAGGCACCACCAGGCCCGTAAGTCACGGTGCCGCCGGCCTTGACGTGAATCACGAAGCGCCCTCCCCTGCCAACCTCGATCTCGCCGCCGCTCTCTACGTAAGCGCTGTACGCACCACCCCCGCCGGCCTCGATCTGACCCCCATCACAGATCCAGGTTTCGAACGAGCCCCCACCCCCGATCGAAGAGCCGGTGTCGGTGACGACCATGGCGTCGCTCGAGATCGTCGCGTCACAAGTCACGATGACGACTTGAGCGCTCTCCGTCGTGGTGCACCCTAGGGCGTCGCGCGCGGTGAGCTCGGCGTTGAAGGTCCCCGTCCCGCTGTACGTGGTCTCCGGGTTCTCGTCGGTGGACGACGTCCCGTTGTCGAAGTTCCACATGAATCCTGTGGCCTCTGGCGCGTTGGCACTAAACGAAACGGTATCCCCCACCAGATGAAAGAAGGCGTCGGGCGCCGGCTCGGCGTCCGGCGGGTTGTTCGGGTTGAGGTTGAACGATGTGGCAGTCGGCTCAGACACCAGTTCACCGTCGTTCAACACGAGCCGCAGCCGATACATCCCTCCGAGCATCGTATCGCCCGGAAGGAACCCGACCATCGTGCCCGAGCCGGGACTCCCGCTAGCCGAACCGATCACGACCGGGCTCTCACCGAACGAGCCGTCGGGTGACGACAGTTCGAGCGTAAGGTTCCCGGACGCGCCGACGAGCGTGAAGCCGACCCACAACCTGGCGCCTACGCACTGCTCGGGCGAGACGTCTGCAATGGCGATCGACGGCGCGGCACCCCCGGCGCCTGATTGACCCCCGGCCCCCGACGCACCGCCACCGCCCGTACCCGCGCTTCCACCATCGCCGCCGGTTCCCGACGAGCCCGCGCCGCCGCCCGAGCCACCGGTCTGCGCTGTGTTGTCGCCGCACCCGACGGTGGTCGCCAGTACACCCACAAGAGCCACAACCCGAATCATGAAATCACCCCGTCTTTGAAATTACGCAAGCGCCCTCGGCAAAGCCTCACGTCGCCGCCCGTTCGCGTCCAGTTCTGTGCATTGGGCGGACGCGTCACCGTCGCGGCCGCGCCCGGGGCGCCACGCTATCGACGGTCGGTTCGTGTGCTCAACAATGCCCGTCGGTGGCGCCGCCAGCGACTGGCATACTTTCAGCCGAGTGTAAGGACCGGCTCGGTCGGGACGTCTGTTTCTGTGCAGGTCCCGTGTCAGCAACATCCCCTTCTCGATCGAAGCGCCGACTGCTGGTGGGCGTAGCCGCCCTGTGCGGCGTTCTTGCAGCGTCTTGTGCCGACGACGCAACCGTAGACGATCTCGTCGGCGAGGATCGGCCTCCGCCTGAACCCCTCCTGGGGGTCTGGGTCTTTGATTCCGTGAGCGATGCCGGGATGCCGGTCGATCTGGCCGCCGTCCTTGATTGGGTACCTGGGACCGCGGCGGCTGAACTCCAGATCCTCGCGAACGGGTTCGTCTACCAAGAGGTCGACCGAAACGGCGTGCAACTTGCGGCCGAGTCCGGCGGCGTTCTCGTGAACGAAGCAAGCACGATCGACCTCAATGTCGCACGCAGTGGTGGCGGGGTTTCGTACGAAACGCGGTCCTTCCTCTTTACCGTCACCGACGATACTCTCATGCTCCGCGAGGTTGGAGGCACGCTCGTTTTCACCTTGTCGAGAGCGCGTGGCGAGCGGGCTCGCCTAAGCCACAGTGGTCAAGAGAGTTTCGCCCACGCGTAGCGAACCCCCGTAAGGCGTTCGGATTCCTCCCAGAGCCGCGTCGCGTCCCTGAGGCTCCGGGACGCCCGACTCGATCGGACACGAACGGGCGCACCGCTCATCCCGTGAAGCGCCGCCGGTCCGTAGTAGTCCCCGCCGCGGACCTGTGGATCTGCCGATGCCCGAAGCTGAGGAAGCGCACCGCCGGCGGGGTCTTGTACGACGCGTCTCAACGCCGGCTCGAGTATTCGCATGACCCACATCTGCTCGATATGGCGGCCGAGGTTCGTCTGCGAAGCTCCGGGATGGGCCGCAACGGAGATGCAATCGATGCCGTGTTGCTCGAAGCGGCGTTGGAGCTCGTAGGCGAAAAGAAGGTTCGCGAGCTTGGAGCGACCATAGGCTTTGAACGGCGTGTAGCCTCGGCCGCCTTCGAAGAGCAGGTTGTCAAAGTGCATCGCTCCGGCACGGTGGCCCGAGCTGCTGACCGTGACCACCCTCGACCCCGGAGTGCGCTTGAGCACGCGGAGGAGCCGGCCCGTCAGCGCGAAATGCCCGAAGTGATTGGTGCCCATCTGCGTTTCGAAGCCATCGCGGGTGACACCGTACGGCGTTCCCATGATCCCGGCGTTGTTGAGGAGGACATGAAGGTGGCCGGAGTTTTCCTCAAATGCGTGCGCGAACGTCTCTATCGACGAAAGGTCCTGCAGATCGAGCCTCATCACGCGAACGTCGGCGTGCGGTGCCACCGCGACGATCTCTCGTTTGGCCGCCTCGCCACGGTCGATCGAGCGGCACGCGAGGACCACGTCGGCTTCGTTTCGTGCGAACGCCTTCGCGGATTCCAATCCGAGCCCATCGTTGCCCCCGGTGACAACGATTGTCCTGCCACGCAGATTGGGCAGATCCCTCGCTGTCCAGATGGCCACGCTCCTGCTCTTGCGATGTGCGCGAGAAGGCGCCTACTCTGCGGCGTCGTCCTGCAACACGTTCAGCGGTGTGTACTTCGTGGGGATGCAGTTCTTGCCCATCGGTCGCTCCTCGCCAAGGAGCTCGACCTGAATCCAGCGTCGGAACGCGTTGACCTTCTCGAAGCCTTTGGGCACGTCCTCGTAGAAACGATAGGGGGACTTCTCGAAGAATGCGCGGCGATCCTGCGTATGCAGGTAGTAGACCTGCGCGAACGTTCCCCAGGGATGGATCAGGCTGACGAAATCACGGTAGCTTGGAATGAGGCTCCATTGACGCTTGTCCATGTAGATGGTGAGTGTCCACTCCGTGACCTCGTCTTCGATTGGCGTGGTGCAATGGATCATCAAGGCCTCGAACCCGCCGATGTTGGCCTTCGTGATGTGGATGCCGAGGCCATGAAAGTCCGAGTCCATTTCCGTGACTGGATTTTCCTTGAGGCGAAAGAGCTTCTTCATCCGATCCGGAAGCTCGAAGACCATTCGGTTCCGCGTACGAAAGCGGTGCTTGTGTTGGTACGGCAGGAGGTCCGACTTGTAGCGCTGCGATCCGTGAAGGATCATGAAGTGCTGATCGTCGATGATGTTCTCGTGCAGAGGCGCCATGTGCGTGGGCGTGATCGACCGCATGGTCGCCCGTCGCGGGAAACCACTCACATCCGGGAGGTCCAGTTCCCATGTGGGAACGCCCACACCGTCTTCGCTCTTGGCGTCGAACCAAAAGAAGATGAGCCCGTTGACCTCGGTCACGGGATGACAAGGAATGCACTTGCTCGGATCGTTCCGGAACTCCGCCGGCCCCGATCGAGGTTTTCCGTCCTCGAACGTGTAACCGTGATACGCGCACTGAATCCGACCATCCTTCACGGAGCCCAACGGCGCGAACATGCCGTCCATGTGCGTGCAGCGATTGCTGTGGACGACCGGCCGCCCCTCCTTGTTGCGGTAGGCGACGAGGTCGAGCCCGTTGAGCTTCTTGTGGACGATCTCCCCTTCGGCGAGGTCATCCGAGGGCACGAACAGATACCACCCGGAGAAGTAACGCGGGAAGTCGCCGTGTCGGCGTTCGTAGTCGCCTTTCGGCAAGAAGATCTGAGAGTCCTTGAGAACGTTGTGCACGAAGAGCCGCGCGAGGAACTGCGTGAAAAATGCCTTGTTTTCGACGTTCTTGATTCTCATCAGCTTCTCCTCGGCCGCCGAGCAGCCCAGAACTAACACATGAATGGCCAGGACTAACGATCGTTAGTCTAGGCGCGTTGGCGCGCTTTCGCAAGCGTTGCCCGATTGGAGAGCGCATCGGTGCAGACATCAAACGAACCGTTTCGTTGTCTCGCCCGCCGAATTCGCGTTTATTGCCGGTGTGAACGGCGATCCCACCCGCCAGAAACTGCTGCACGAAGCGGCGCGTCACTTCGCGAGACATGGTTATGACGGCGCGTCCTTACGGCGAATCTCCGAAAGTGTCGGGATTCGGGCCGCGTCGATTTACAACCATTTCCCCGACGGGAAAGAGGAGCTTTACGAACAAATCATGTCGGCGATCGCCGGGATGCTCCTCGATCGGATCGTCAATCGATACGGGCGCAACGTGGGCTTGTCGGCAGAGGATGCGATCGTCCAATTGGGAGCCGCGTTCTGGGACTTCTGCGAGGAGCACCCGGACTACGCAACGCTCCTCATCCGCGAGATGTTCGACCATCGCGAACCCGACGTCCGTGCGCTTGCGGGTCGCGCACCCGAGATCATCGAGGCAAGCGTTGGCTACATCGAGAACGCGCAGTCCAAAGGCGAGCTGCCAGAGTTCGACGCGGAAGGGTTCATCCTGTGGAGTGCGAGCTACCTCTTGAGCTATCACGGGGCGCCGGCGCTGCGGACTCAGGTGCAGCGCAAGGCATGGAGCAAGGAGTTCGCTCGCGACAACTACATTACGATGCTCCGGAAGCTGCTGCGGACGGCAGACTAGCCGTTCACCAAGGAAGGTCGGTTCGCGCCGTCACCGTCTGCCAGGGTAACGATTCACGTCCGACAAATGCATCGTTGCGCGGGGCTTGAACAGGTATTAGTCTAAAACTAACGACTGTTAGTTCGCCAGAGGATCGCTATTGTCGACCGTCACCACCATTCAAGAGCCAACGCCGAGCAACGCCCGGCGCACCACCCACCGACGCCGCCCACCGCTCGTGAAGTCGGTGCCTTTCATTGGCCCGGTGCGGCAGTTTCTCGGAGACGTACTCCCATTCCTCTTGGAGAGTCGCGCGACCTATGGCGATGCGTTTCGCCTCCGGATGTTCAACCTCGAGATGACCTGTCTCTGTGGCCCCGAGGCCATCGAGTTGCTCGAAGCCGGTAGCTGTTTGCGAACGAGCAAGTCCATGCACGTGCTCGACGGCGAGCTTGGAAGCTGTCTCCCGAGCACATTCGACGGCCCGCAGCATCGGATGTTCCGAAAAGCGCATCTCGAGTTCATGACCGCGAGCTTGGAGGCGAAACGGCGGGACGACATTCAGAAACGCCTCGCGGCGCACACCTCGGAATGGCGCGCCGACGATCGCGTGGACGTGCTCCACGAGGCCCAGGTGCAAACTGTCGACGTGCTGTCGGTCGTACTCAATGGCGAGCCCTTCCCTTTCAGCAAGAAAGACCTGGCTCTTGTGGTCCACACCCTGATCTGGGCCACTTTCGGACACGCGCCACCGTGGGTCCTACGCAACCCGGTGTACCGGTCCGTGCAAAAGCGCATGCGCTCGCACTTCTTGGATCTCGTGGGGCGTATTCGCACGAGCCCTGAGCGAGCCGCAACACTGGTCGGACGCTACCTCGATCTCGAACCGCCCCTCGGGCGAGAACGATGGGAAAATCGCGACCTCGTCGCCGTGCCGTACAGCGCGTACCTCGCGGGCTTCGACACGGTCGCGTCGGCGAGCTCTTTTTTGCTCTACCAGCTCCTCACCCACCCCACGCACCTCGCTCGGGTCAGGCAAGAATTCGAGGAGCTCTCTCGGGAAACACCCGGCCCGGTCGCACCAACCAAGCAGAAGTTCCTCCGCGCGGCGTTTCTCGAGGCGGTGCGCCTCAACCCGCCAGGCACCGCAGTCATTCGCGTCGCGGATCAAGACTTCGAGTTCGGCGGCTATACCGTTCGCAAGGGTGATGAAGTCCTGGTCGTCATCGCAAGCGACCATCGCAACCCGGAGGTCTTCGAGCGCCCTCACGAGTTCAACCCAACGCGCTATTTCGCGCCCCAGTCCGGCCCGCTGAGACGTCGCGTGCTGCCCTTTGGGAGCGGTGCGCACCGTTGCACCGGTGCCGTACTCGGCGAACTCGTGGCCGTGGAGATGGTCTCTTACTGGGTGAACAACTTCGACCTCCAAGTCGTGCCCCCCGGCCGAAAGATCCGCGCTGTGGCGCGCCCCTTTACGCAGCCCGAAGGCCTGCACGTCAAGGTGATCGGTCGACGGTAGCCCCGGTTCGCAGCGCAACTCGTCATCCACGGTCACATCGAAGTACCGATCGCGCGCGGCGCCCGCGACGTCAGCAGCAGGGCGTTCCGATGCAGTCGCCACTGCAAAGCGCGCCTCCACAACAAACGCTGCCCTGTCGGCAACCGGCCTGACAGAGGTCGCTCACCTGACAGATACCGTCGGCGTCGCAGAACGCTTCGAGACGATCTCCGAACGCATTGCACTCGTCGTTGGGGCCACACGGGCAACCCGCCGTCCCTTCCGGGCACGGTTCGACGAACTCACAGAATTGGCCAAGCGATCCGAACTCCGGGTCGACCAGCTCGTTGCACTCGAAGTCTTCGGGGCACTCCTCATTCGATTCGCACGGGGGCTGGCAAATGTCGAAGGCGCAGAAATTCTGGCACCGGCTTGCGAGGCACGGGCAACCACCGATGGCTGAGTTGTCGCACGCCGTCCCGTCGGGAAGGGTCCGGTCCAAGAACCCGTCGACGAACGAGGCCCGTACGCAATCACATTGAAGCGTCGCATCCTCGCCCGACTGCGAGCCCGAACAGCTCGCCACAAGTGCGACAAACACAAGCGCGATCGACTGAAGAGCCCGACGTGGATACGCCATGACCGAAGTTTATCACGTGGATCCGTGCACAGTCATCTACGCGGATCCTTGACCCAAGGTGCGCTCGGCACCGCGCAGCGACCTGCGGTCGGTCGCCTGCCGGATCCTGATAGGGCGCGTCGAGTCTGTGTCCGTCTCCGGTGTTGACAACCATTACACAGCGATAGAGCCTCGCATGAGCTGGAGGTAAGCGATGGGCAACAGAGCTAGGATGCATGGGTTCGCAGCGTTGTTGTCTTGGCTGTTCCTCTTGGGGACCCCCGCTTGCGTGCTCGGCCCGTACGATGGGCAAGCATACAACGACAAAGTCCCTGCGATTTCCGTACACGGTTACACGGGGGCGCCCGGCGACACAGTGGTCTTCGAACGTTTCGCCCCGCTCGCCAACTACCCAAGCGGCTACCGGGAGTTCTGGACCCTGACGGCGGCCACGACGGGCCAAACGATCGGCGGTGTGACCCTGTACAGCTTTCAAGGCAACATTCCGATCGTCGACCAGCATTGGGAACGGGGCTTCAGCGGCTACAAGGCGACCTTTCGTGCTCGCTCGGAAGCATCCACGGCCATATTGTCATCGGTCGAGGAGGACTGGTACGACTGCTATCTCGAAGACCCCAACCCATCGACCTTCTTGCAGCGCTGCGCGTCGCCCAATTCGCCGTGGGTCACCATCTACACCGCGGACTACGAGGTCCTCGAAGAGTGTGCCGACTGCATGTGCGAAGTATGTAGTCCGGTCACGTCAACCTGCCGTACGGTGGTCGACACCGAGTTTCCCGCGTGCTCCGCCGGAGGAAAAGACGGCGTATGCTTCGACGGGGAGTGCGTCACCAGCGGCTCATGCCTGCGGCCCGCAGTTGGGCGAATCAACTGCTGCTCCGCCGAATGGTGCGACTCCGAAGGGGAGTTCTGGGCGACCACGTGCCTGGATCCGCTTGAAGAGGGGGTACCGTGCGACCCAACCGGCGTGGAAGCACCGCTCGAAACGCTCAACCAGGCCGGCCACTGCGTACGTACACGGTCGGGCGGCTGGACGACCTCCGAATGCGTCTACAACGAAGGAGATCCGCGCTCTGGCGTATGCGGGGGCGTCGAGTGCAGCTATAGCAGCCTCAGCGAATGCGTGGTCAACTACTGCGATCCGGATGAGGGGTGTCGAGCCAGGTTCGTGCCCTACCGCCAGGGGTGTCACGGGGTTAGTACGGATGAGATCGGGTTCTGCTGGCAGGGCCTGTGCTACTACTGACGCGGCGACGCGCGACGTCGGACCTCCGCACGCAAGGCCCTCACTCTGCGGCGTGGGCCATTGCTCGGTGTTCCTGAGGGGTGACACCGCGTACGCGCTTGAAGGCCGTGCTGAAGGCGAACGGGGTCGAGTAGCCGACCTTCTCTGAGACGGTGCCGACGTTCTCGCCGGGCAGGCACAAGAGGTCCGCAGCGAGCGCCATCCTCCAGTTCTTGAGAAACGTCATGGGTGGCTCGCCGACGAGGTCACGGAAGCGACGGGCTAGGGACGCGCGCGACGATCCCGCCTTGGACGCAAGCTCGTTCATCGTCCAGCTGTGCGCCGGGTCGTCGTACATGGCGCGAAGAGCACGCTCGACGATCGGATCGCTCTGAGACCGCCACCAGACGGGTCGATGCTCTTCTTGTCGCGCGAACCAGGCCTTGAGGACAGCCGTCAGCAACAGGTCGAGGAGCCGGTCCAGCACGGCCGCCTGCCCAGGTTCGTCCTTGACGACCTCATCACAAAGAAGCGGAACGAGTGGAGAGTCCCAGTCCTCATTCGAGATCGAGAGGACCGGCGGGAGCGCGCGAAGCAGTCGATCGCTGATGTCGCTCAAGTGCTCGTACGCGCCGACGAGGAACACCGTCTTTCCGTCGGGGTCGTTGCCCCACGTCCGAATGCCGTGCGTCATCTCTTCGAGAACCGAGTTCCCATCGAGGTCGCAGCAGTTCTGACCCGGATGAATGACGACCATGGGCGCCGTGGTCGGAGAGTCGGCGACGTTGTAGTGGTCGGGTGCGCGGGTAACGGCGATGTCACCCGGACCAATGCGCAGGGACGTACCTTCGTCGGGGATGACCCAGAGCTCTCCGCGGATGACCGCGATGACGGTGATCGGTGACTCGGCGAGGATTCGCAGCGACCAAGGCGAGCTCATCACCGAGCGCAGGGCAAAGGCCCCACGCGCGCGTGGTCCGTCGAGCAACCCGGCAAGGTCGTCCATCGGGCGATTATGAGACGAATCCGTATGGAATTGAAATCCCCGAGCATGGTCGGTTCCTGGGTCGGGGGGCACATTCTAGGTGTCCCAAGCGGGACCCACGAAAGGAATCGGACCATGACCTCGAACAGCAAGAAACCCCAAGAAGACAAGCAAATCCAGAAGATCCTGGTGGTCGGGGCCACCGGCGGCACCGGGCGGGCCACGATCGACCAGCTCGTGGCTGAGGGCCACCAGGTCACCGCCTTTTCCCGCAACGCCGACCGGGTCGCTGAGGACTCCGTCCAAGTCACCGCGTTCAACGGAGACGCGACGAACCCCGCAGACGTCGACGCGGCGGTCCAGGGGCACGACGCCGTCATCATTACCTTAGGAATCGCGGAAAACCCCTTCCGCGTGAGGCTCTTCGGGACCTCGGGAACACCGATTGACGTCCGATCCACGGGAACCCGAAACGTCATCGCGGCGATGCGAAAGCATGGCGTGCACCGATTGGTGGTGCAGAGTTCATTCGGCGTCGGAGAAACACGCGACAAGCTTCGGTGGATCGACAGCATGTTCTTCAGCTTGCTCCTCAAGCCGCAGATCGCCGACACCGAGGTCCAAGAGCTCGACGTGCGCGGAAGCGGAGTGGCGTGGGTCCTCGCGCAGCCAGTCCACCTCACCGACGAAGAGGACGACGGCATGCCGTTCGCCTCCGCAGCCGGTGAGGTGCGAGACTGGAAGATCTCGCGAAAAGAGGTGGCGCGGTTCCTCGCGCATGCGGCGCAAACCAAGGAATACACTGGACAGACTGTGGCCCTCTCGGGCGGGGGCGCGTCGTGAATCCTTGGCTGCTTGGGACGACCGCGGTGGCGTGCTTGGTGATCGGCGGGATCTTCTACGGCTTCTCATCGTTCATCATGCCCGCACTCGGGCGCATCCCGGCCGAGGAAGGCATCCATGCGATGCAACGGATCAACATCGACGTGTACCACTGGACGTTCATGGCAGCCTTCATGGGGACCCCGCTCGCCTGCATCGCCATCGCGGTGCAGGCCGTCCGGGGGTCGCTCGATCAGGCGGCGGCGTACGCGCTCGCGGGGTGTCTCGTGTATCTGCTCGGCAACTTCGTGGTCACGGCGGCGGGCAACGTACCACTCAACAAGGCGCTGGCGCTGGTCGACCCAGGGTCTGCGGACGCCGTCCAGACCTGGTCCCACTACCTCGTGTACTGGACTCGCTGGAATCACGTCCGGACGGCCGCATCGATCATTGCAGCGGGGCTGCTTCTGGTCGCACTCAAGTTGGGATAGCGTGTGAGCCACCGCCTCACGCGCGCCGAGACTTGCGAGCTTTGCCCCGAAACGCTGGCGAGGCGCACTCGGGGCGCTATCTGACAACCCATGGACCTCCAACTCACTGTGCCCGGGCTGTTGTTTCCTGCCATCAGCCTTCTCTACCTCTCCTACAACGGACGGTTTCTCGCGCTGTCGCAGCTCATTCGAAGCCTCCACGAAAGGTGGCAAGAGGACGGCGACGAGACCATCTACGGGCAGATCCAGAACTTGCGCCTGCGTCTCAAGCTGATCCGCTGGATGCAGATCTGTGGGGCGACTTCGTTCATCCTCGCAGCTTCCAGCATGACCGGCCTGTTCTACGGCTACACAGAGTTCGGACAAATCCTGTTTGGCGCCTCTCTGGTCATGCTCATCTTGTCGGTGGCGTATCTCTTGCGCGAGAACATCATCTCGGTCCACGCGCTCGAGCTTCAGCTCGGATCACTACCCCTTCGCGCTGAAAAGGGGCCACAATAGCGAATGGCGTTTCCCATCCACGTCGACGAGATCGAACCGAAGTGGCTCACCGAAGTGCTCCGCGCCGAGGGCGTGCTTCAGCAAGGGGCGGTGAGCGCCGTCCGCCACGAGCACATCGGTGCCGAGGCCGGGTTCCTGAGCACGGTCGCCCGATGCGACCTCGACTACGACAGCCCCGACCCAGGGGCACCCGCGTCGATTGTCATCAAGTTGCAACCCGAGGTGGAAGAGCGCGCTGAAACGGCGGACGAACTACACGCGTTTGCGCGGGAGATTCGGTTCTACCGCGAGGTGGCGCCCATCGCCCCACTTCGCGTTCCGCGGGTGTACGCAACGCCTGAAGAAGGCAAACACGCCGCCATCATCATGGAAGATCTGAGTTTCGCCCGCATTGGCGACCAGGTCGCGGGGATACACACCGACCAGGTGATCGCGGGCGCACGGGCCATCGGACGCCTGCACGGTCAGTACTGGGACAACGACGCCCTCCATGGCCTGCACTGGATGCCCTTCAAGGACGACTTCGATCTCGACTTCGCTGAAAAATGGCCACACTTCGTCGAGGTATACCGCGGCGAGCTCGCGGACTCGGCGCGGCACGTCGGTGAGTCCCTCTGCACGAGGATGCCCGAAGTTATGGCGCGTATCGCGACACGGCCGAAGACGCTCGTCCATCAGGACCTCAGGGCCGACAACATGGCTTTTGTCGACGGTCCAGCGGGGGAAGAGCCGATCATCTTCGATTGGGCCGTAGCCGTGCGGAGTATCGGAGCCTACGACGTCGCGCGTCTCCTCGGCGGAAGCGAGCCGCGTGCAGAGCGTCGTGGGCACCAGCTCGAAGTCGTGCGTGCCTGGTACGACGAAGTGACACAGACGGGCGTTCGCAACTACGCCTGGGACGATGCCCTGCTCGACTTCCGGCTTGGCGCCCTCTCGGTCCTCGCGATTCCCGTCCACTTTTGCTCGGATCCCCCCGAGCCGGGTTCCCGCACGGAGGCGCTCTTTCGCACGATCGCCGCCCGGTTGTTTGCGTCCGCTATCGAAGTCGATGCGATGGCCGCGCTCGCGTGAGTTGACGCGACGGGGATGGGCGCTCAGTTTGTTCGCATGGCAGCTCCCTCGTTCATGATGCGTCCCGCGTTCGCGGTGCTTGCTTCGATACTACTTTGCACCGCGTGCTCTCGAGAGGAGGCCCGATCCGCGCCACCCGCGATCGAGATCGTCGACGTGACGCCCACCCAAGCGGCAGACCTGATCGCGCGCGGTGAGGCGAGAGTACTCGACGTCCGCTCACCCGAAGAGTTCGCGCTCGGCCACATCGAGGGTGCGATCAACCAGAACGTGAACGCCGAGGGCTTCGTTTCTGCGCTCGAGCAACTGCCGGACGACAAGCCTTTCATCGTACACTGCGCAGCGGGTTCGCCAGGTGGGAGAAGCCGAAGAGCCACGGAAGCTCTGCAATCGGCCGGCGCATCCCAAATCTACCACCTGAACGGCGGGTTTAGCGCATGGTCCCGCGAAGGACACCCCACGGTGGCCCAAGCGGCCAGCGACTGACGCGTCTCGGCGAACTAGCCGAGCCCAAGCTCGGCCTTCACCTGCGCGCACCAGGCGTCAATCCGTTCGTCGGTATCGTCGGGTTGATTCAGGCAGTCGAGCGCAAGGCCGACGAACTTGCCGTCGACGACCGCTTTCGAGGCCTCGAACTCGTAGCCATCGGTGGGCCAATGCCCGATGTCTGCGCTAGCGCCACGCGCGATGAACAGATCCCGAAGGATCCCCATGGCGTCCTGAAAGTTCTCGGGGTAACCACCCTGGTCACCGTCTCCGAAGAACGCGACCTTAACCGAATCGAAACGTACGTCCTTGTTCTCGGGACGCTCGATCGTGTAGTACCAACTGTTCTCTAGCTCGCCGATATCCCAGGTTGGGATTCCGATCAGCAGAACATCGAACTGACGGAGTGTTTCGAAGTGAGTGCCGTCGATGTCGATGCACTGGTCGATGTAGTCGGCGAGGCGTTCTTGGATCTCGTCCGCAGCATCGTGCGTGTTTCCTGTCGTGCTTCCGAATACCAAACCGATCTTCACCGCCAAATCCTCCTGCCTCTCGCTCTTGCGCCCTTATTGATATTGATTTGCATCTTCAATAAAGCGCGCTAGGCTTTTTGCAAGACGAAAAACCGAAGACGACCCGAACAACTGGTTCCCGATCGCAAGCGTGGTCGCCGGCAACCCAACGGGTCGCCCAAATGGGGGCGGAACGGCCGCAATCGGCCCGCGTGGAGGCAAGATGATGACGATCGACGACTGGAACGCGCGTTTGCGAAACCAGCAAGTGCGCGGCGACCGACAGACCGCAATCCGAGCGACGAACGACCAGGCAACCGGGGTGAGCGTCCGGGCACACCAGCGCGATCTGAGGTACGCGCACGACGAGGGGACCGCGATGACGATGCGGGGCTGGCGCTGGAAGCAAGAAGGTCGCACCAGCGGAACGCTGATGTCTTTGGAGGAGTGCCTCCAGGACGCGACGAGGAAGGCCGACCGTTCGCTGCCCGTCGCCGTCGGTGCCGGTCGCCATACTGGCTACGTTTACGCGACGCGGTTCACGGCGTCGGAGTGGATCAACTACCGGTTCGACGAGAGGAACCGCCTGGTACCAGACCTACCCGGGAACCGCATGATTCCTCGGGCGTTCTTGCCAGCGGATCAACGCCGCTGACCGATGGCAAGCCACCTTCGCGCCGTCGACGGGCAGTCGAGGGTTCGAAGGCCTAGGCCCGAGCGATCACCGCCATCCCCGACCAGGACTTCACGGGGTGGCGGCACGCTTCAGGAGCGGACGTCAAAGGACTTCGTTGTCGTCCGGCGTGTCCGCGATCGCAATCTCGTCGTTCACGAACGTGGCCTGGAAACGGCCCATCGTGACCTCTGAGGCGTTGGACGCGATTGCGCTCGCTGAGGAAGGGAGCGTCCGCGCGGATGCGGGGCTCGCACAAGCTCGGTTCGCGACGTTACACGATGCCTGCTGCGGTGCGGTCGAGGCCGTGCTGCCGTTGTGAGAGGGGCTGAAGACGCCCTTGGTGATGGTGGTTGACGCTGCGGCAGTCCCTGCGCTTCCGAGCAGGGCGATGGCGGCAATGGTAGGGAGGATGGCGGCTTTCTTCATGGCGTGGGACTCCTGGTTGTTTGAGGTAGTGCCCCTCGCAATCTCTCTCGGTCGGTTTCTATTTCACGATACTGCCGGAAAACGACCGAGGACGGTCGTCGCCTGGGGCGGAGCTCCGACCCGGGCCTATCAGGGGGTCGCCGAAGACTCCGTGTGTACCGCGATCCGGTACGTCTCGGGCATCGTCGCGACCACGACGGTGGTGATGGCAGCCATCAGCATCAGATAAAGCGCGGGAACCAAATCCTCGCCCGTGTTGTCGATCAGCCATGACGCCACCAAGGGGGTGGTGCCCCCAAAGATCGCGAGCGTGACGTTGTAGGCGACGGAAACCACGGTGCACCGGTATCGGGCCGCCGTAAGCTCGACGATTGCGGCCGAGTTGGCTCCGAGCGCGAACCCGATGAGGACCGCGAAGCCAAGCTGGCCACCAAGGATCAGCCAGGGGTCGTCGTGATGAATCGCCATGAAGAGCGGCAACGCAAAGACCAGACAACCAATCGATGCGACGAGCAGTACCGGCTTTCGACCCACGCGGTCGCTCAACCACGCCGCCGCCGGCGTGATCACCAATAGAGCGCTCATTGCGAGGGTATCGATCTCGAGGGCCTTGTCCGTCGGGACACCCACCTGCTCCGAAAGGTACGTCGTGACGTACACGAACATCATGTAGAAGCCGACGTTCGACATCAGAATCAGCCCGGCAATTCGCAACATCGCGCGCCATTCGAGCCTTATCGCCTCGATGAGCGGGATCCGGCCGTGCGCATGGGTCTGCCCGTCCTCGTGGATCGTCCTTCGGAAGACGGCGCCGAAGCCTGCGATGCTGACCCCAGCGAGGAACGGGATTCGCCACCCCCAACTGGCGATCGCATCGTCCGGCAGGAAATGCGAGATCAGCGCACTTAGCCCGGACCCCAGAAGAAAGCCTGCGATCGCGCCAAAGTTCGCCCAACCACCGACCAACCCACGTGACCCGACCGGGGCGCGCTCGACCAGATAGATCACCGACCCGGTGTACTCGCCCCCGACCGAAAACCCCTGCGCAATGCGGAGCAAGGTCAGCATGATGGGCGCCGCCACCCCGATCTGAGAATATGTGGGAAGGCAGCCGAGTAGAAGGGTCGACCCGCCCATCAAGTACACGGAAGATCGAAGGACGACTGAACGGCCGCGCTTGTCCCCCAAGTGACCAAAGAACGCCGCCCCCAAGGGGCGTGCGAGAAACCCCGACGCAAACACGGCAAACGCGGCGATCACCGAAGTGGTGGGATCGTCCGACGGGAAGAACTGCTCGCCGATCACGGCGGCGAAGAACCCGTACACGGCAAAGTCGAACCACTCCATGACGTTTCCGACGGCTCCCGCCAGGATCTCCGTACGACTGGTCGTGCGAGGCATGACCATCGAGTCTACTGGAAATCGCGCCCCGCGTTGAAAATCGCGCGACCAGCTTGACTCCGGCAAACCGAAACCTACGACAGGTTGAGTCTCCAGCCGAGGACCACCTGATGAAGCGACGTACCAAGATCATCGTCGGGGTCGTGCTTGCTACGGCAGGCGCGGCCGGCGTCTTCGCGCTACGGACCAACACCGTGACGTACGAGACACCCGAGTACGAAGTCGTGGAGCGACTGGGCGACATCGAGATCCGACGGTATTCGCCCTACATCGTCGCCGAGACGATGGTCGATGGGGACGCCCAAGATGCGGGAAACCAAGGTTTTCGAATCCTCGCGGGCTATATCTTCGGCGCCAACCAACCCGCAGAGAAGATCGCGATGACCGCTCCCGTCAACCAAGCGCCAGAACGAATCGCGATGACGGCCCCCGTGACGCAAGACGCGCGTGGCGACCGATTCGCCATCCAGTTCATGATGCCCTCCAAGTACCGAATGGAAGATCTCCCGACTCCGAACGACGCTCGGATCAAGTTTCGCGAGTTGCCGGCCCGCCAACTCGCCGCGATTCGCTATCGCGGGACGTGGTCCAAGCGAAACTACGAAAACAACCTCGCGAAGCTCTACGCCGAGCTACGATCGCAAGGCCTCGAACCCAAGGGGGAGCCGATCTGGGCGCGGTACGACCCTCCGTTCAAACCATGGTTTCTCCGGCGGAACGAAATCCTAACCGAGTACGAATGAGCGGATGGCGGGGGTCGCCGTCATTGATTGGGGCCGACGGGCACCCCTGGGGTGCACCCGCCGATCGAGAAGTCTGGGCCCACGTTGGGGTAACCGAACCGCGGGCGGAGGAAGCGTCGATCATCGGTGATGAGCGGGGATGTGTAGGCATCGTTGAAGAGACGATTGGGGTCGCCGCCCTGACCGTCCCAGTCCGTGCACCAAACACCCGTGACGTCTTGGAGCCCGATGAAGAAAGAACTGTGAGGATCGGTCGTAGAATAGAGCGCCTCGACGTCCGCGTCGGAAGCGTTCAAGAGGCGCGTCACATTCTCGGTGAAGCCACCCACGCCGCCGAGGCGATTGACCGTAATCGTTCGCCGCGCCCCGAGCGCGATGAGCGGCGTCACGCGGAGTGGGTCGGCCCAGCCACCGACCGACACCAGACCGCTGCTCAAGGGAACGGCGGGGCTGAACCCGGGCTCCGCGGGAGACGATGATAGGACTTCGCGCCAACTCGCTGAGCCGAGCGGCTCGAACTGCTCACTGATGAGGTCGTCGAAGTCGCGATTGAGCCGGCGCGCCATGCGTCGGAGCTCACGCTCTTGGCCCCAGTACCCGACCCCGATGTCGTCGAAGTCTGGAACAAATGGGATCGGTTCCGCCGCGATCCAGGCCGCCCTCGCCTCTTCCCAAAGCGGGATGGCGTCGCCCGTAAGTACACCGGTGACGCCGAACGCCGGCAGGTACGCGCCGACAGGGTCATCGACGCGATTCGGGGCGCCGCTCGCGATGAACGCTTCTCGGTACTCGTTGAACAAGTCCGAAAACGTTTCTCCGCAGGTTCGTCCCTCGGTACCTGGAAGCTCTCGAAGCTCTTCCCAAGTCATGCCGCGGCTCGCCCGCGCGCACCGATTGAGCCAACGGGAAACGCCCGAACGATCGGCGGGGCCGTAGCTGGCGTAGAACGACCCGTAGAGCCCGAAGAGCGTTGCCACCTCGTCGAAGTTGATGACGGAAGTGCGGAGAAACACTTTGGGATCATCCACGATGAACGCGAGCCCTTTTTGCAGGCCATCGATGATGTCGGTCGCGTGGAACACCGGATCGGGCGAGGTCAGCAGGAGCTCGATGACTTCCGGATTGATGAGCGGACCGAGATCGCGAAGGAGCCGAAGAAGGGCCTCGACGCCTTCCTGAGGGAAAGGACCTTGCAACAGGTCGGGGATGTCCTCGGCGTCGACGCCTTGGATGAGCGCTTGTACCGTCGCAACGTCTTCGAACAAGCCGGTGTCGACCAGGCCGGTGAACGACTTGAGCAGCAGCGCCATGCGCGCGTCACGTGCTCGGTTGCCGCATCGACCGCGCCGACAGTTGTGGACGTCGGGGTTGGCCCAGATACTCTCGAGCACGAACGCGGTGATGCTGCCCGAGCTTCCGCCCGCCACACAGGTGATGGCACCATACTCTTCGACGTGCCGGGCCAGCACCCCGTAGTGCGCGAAGAGGTTCTGCCCATTGCCTCGGACCCCAGCACACGTCGAATCGGAGGGCCTGGGGCGAAACGGGACGAACTCCCCGTGCCAGTTGTACCACCCGTCGAAAGACGCAGCGGAGAAGTCCTCAGCGCCCGACGGGGCGGCGCTCGAGACGAGGGCCACGGCCAGCGCGGCTACAGCAAAACGGCTTTGAGAGCGGAGTAGCATGCGGAATCCTCTTGGTGAAAAGGGCGTCGGGAACCTCCTGGGTATGATCGTCCATGGCAATTTGCAATAGAGGACGGCGGGGCCCGCCATCCTCTGCGCGCGCCGCGCGGTATTGTCCATGACAGGGGTCGACCGAAGGCCGAGACAATCCTAGGTCGTCTCGGCTCACCCGAGCCGCAGCGAGACACCGACGACGATTTGGTAGTCGTTGCTCTTCGGGACCGTGCCGTCCGATCGCGGGAACGGATCTTCGGTTCGGAGGAAGAGAAAAGAGATGTTGGTGTCGAAGATCGACGTCACCCGAATCGAAAAATCCAAACTTCCTGTGTGGTTCGTATTGCCAATCCTGGTGAGCACCAAATTGGTACGCCAGTCGAGCAGCAGCTGAATGTCATCCGTAAAATCGAGGTCGGCGAACATTCTGAGCCCGAGATAGAAATCGCTTTGCGGGTCCTCGACCGTGTCAGCAGGATCCAGGAGCGACAAGTACTGATAGCCGGGTGCGACCTCGAAGTCCCAGTTGACCACATACGTCGTGATGACGTGCACACCGACGCCGGCGGCGGGGGTCGCACGAAGGCGGATGTTCTGGAACCGGTCGTAGAGCAGCTGTCCCGTGAGTGCCTTCACGTACAGGATCGGATGCACGAAGATGTCCACATCGCCCGTGCCGAGGTGCCGATTGGCGGACTGCTCCCTCGCGATCCGCCCGAAGGTTCCATCGTAGGTGAGCTGAGCCCGGGTCAGCGCATCCTCGCGAACGAGCGACCAGAACGCGTTGAACGTGAGTTGCTCAGAGTTCCCGGCATTGGCCGTCAGCCCCAGCCGCAACACGGTCGACCAGTAGTTGCGCTCGCGCTGGGTGTGCTCGATGATCGCGGAGAGCTCGGCGCGGTCGCGGATCACGAGACCCTCAGTCGTTTGGACGGCGACTCGCTCTTGGTCGATCATCGCAGGGCCCACGAGTTCCGTTCCGTCCGAGAAGACAAACGTGTTGGCCGTCGGCGAGTGAAGCTGCATCGTCTTCTTCCAGTCCAACGTGAGCAGCCGAAGCTCGGCGCTGTCGAAGTCGAGCGCACCATCGCGCATGCGTTCGAGATTGCCTTTGAGCCATTCGCCCGACTTCATCTGAATCCAGTCGTAGTCGTCGCCGAACTCGATCATGTACTCGTCGGGAAGGTCGTCTTGGGTCGTTACTTTCACCGTGGTGGAAGGCTCGAGCGAGTCTTCTTTCCCGAGCTCGGAGGTGACTGTGTCTGGCGCGACTTCCGGATGGAATCCCTCTTCTTGGGGTTGGAGTTCTTGGCCTAGCACGTGAAGCGGATGCGCGGTCGATACACCCGCGAAGGCAACGACGAGCACAAGTGTCCGCGTCCACAAACTGCGGGACGTGGGGTTCACCATGCGGGACTTATACGAACCCCCGGGTGAGTGCGTCAACGGCGAAGTGGTGCCCTCACAGAGAACTAGCCCGCCCCAGCGCCGTGCTTAGAGCTTGAACACCCGCCGCGCCGTCGCGTGGAGAAAGGCGTTGTGGGTCTCCTCTGCGAGTCCGAGTTGATCGAGGCCTTCGAGGCAGTGCTTCGGGGAGATCATCGGCCAGTTGGTGCCAAACATCACACGACCCTTGCCCGGGCCTCGCAGAAACGAAACGAAATCCGGTGGCAGTCGACGGACCGTGTAGGCCGACGTGTCGACGTAGAAGTTTGGGAACTTGAAGGCAAGCGAGGCGACCTCGTCCAGCCACGGAAAGCCGACGTGCCCACCGACGACCACCAACTCCGGGAAATCGAGCAAGACGTCCTCGAGGTACGGGATCAAGCGCCCGGTCTCCGAACGACGCAAGGGGCCGGTGTGCCCGATCTGCGTGCAAAACGGAACGCCCGCGTCAACGCATGCCGCGTAGACGGGGTAGTAGCGACGGTCGTTCGGAGGCAAGTCCCAAAGCCACGGCACGACCCGCACACCGACGAATCGTTCGCCGTCGACCCAGCGCCGGATCTCGCGTACCGCCTCCATCGGCCGGTGGAGATCGACCGAGGCAAGACCCCGGAACCGCTCGGGCGCGGCGTCGATCTGGGTGTTCACCTCTTCGTTGCTGATCAGCCAACCTTCGGGGCCGTGCCACCCGGAGAGCAGCGCGGTCCCCACCCCGGCGGCGTCCATCGCGGCGAGTGTCATCTCCGGCGTGATGCTCGGCAGGCCACCCTCACGCCCGGTCCACCGGAGCAGCGTCTCCAGCCACGGCGCGCGAGCCATGCGTTCGGTCATGATCTGCGCCCATACGTCGATGGTTTCCATGAAAGCCTCCGTCGCGTGTAACAAGCCACTTCAGCGTCTTGTGCGCACACATCCTATCGCTGAGCCTACAGCAGGGCAGCTCCTTTCTTTGCAGGCCCATGTCCAACCGCTGCATGGCCCGGTCTTCACCCGATGGGCGCCGCGTTGCGAGCCAATGCGAGCGCGACCTACGGGGGTCGGTGATCAACGCATGCAGGTTCGGCGCGCTCGAGCTTGAGGCACAACCGAAACCAGAGCAGGCGGCTCTTCCGCCTCGCGCTCAACGCGCTTGCGGAACGAAGAACGGCGCATCGCCGCAAGGCGTGTCGAAGAGCTGCACGCCGTCCTCGTCTTCACCCATGTCGACTGGGACCATGCCAGTTGCAAAAGAGGCGATCTTTCGGTTGCCGTCGATGTAGGCCAGGAACTGGCACATCTCTTCTTCGCCGCTGTTGCCCCATACGAGTGTTCGATCGGTCGTGTTGTTGTAGCCGCACTCGAACTTGACGCCCATCGCTCCCTCGTTGCTGATCGGAGGGTCGATGGTGACTCCGAGGTTGTCTCCAGCCGCGTTTCCAAACTCGACGATGGTACGCTCGTTGAGGGCCTCGTCCACGAAGCTCAGCCGGAAGTAGTTGCCCCACTCGTGATAGTGACCGAGCACGTAGTAAAACTGAAAAGAGTCCTCCGCAACACCGGTGAGGTCACACGTTTGGGACCATCGAGATGAGCGCTCTGGTGGGATCTGAATCGCGTAGTTCGCGAAGCTCACCTCACGGAGTTTCACCTCGACGTCTTCCTCTTCGAGCGTCTGAATACCCATCGTGAGCGTGCTGCTGATCGGCGCCGCCCCCACGTTGAAGAGGTGCACGTTGCCGATGATCTTGCTTCGCGGCGGCACGGGGATCGCCGTGCCTCGAGGGAAGCGCTGTACCTCTTCGAAAGACTGGGTCGACTGCGCGAAGATGACGCCGCCGCGCGCGGCGGCCTCGACCTCGCCAAACCCGCGGTCGCCACACTTCCACGTTCCGTCGGGACCAAACTGATCTTCGGGAACGAAGAACCAGTTCGAGTGGTGCCAAGCGCCTTCGTTCACCTGTTGAACCTTGTTCACATAGAGCGTCTCTTCATTGCCGATCGACCAGCTCTGGCACCAGTACTCTTCGGCGCCCGACTCGACGTCGATCGGCTCGAACTTGTGCTCCAGGTTCGCGACAAACGGGTCGTCGTCCCCACCAGCTCCGCCCTGGCCACCCATCCCAGCGTCGCCGCCAGCGCCGCCCGCATCACCACACCCGACCACGGCGAGAACCGCGGTCGCCAATAAACAAATCATGCGCATGCTGGGGATGAGGGTTCCGCGAACGCTGCCTTCTGGCAAGCGGTCAATTCGATTGAGTGAATTCGTCAATGGTTTCAGTTCGAATGGCCGAAAGGCGCTCGGTCGCCGCTCCCGGCCGAGTCCGGGCGCTGTCGGAGGCAACCAGTCCAAGAACGGGCTCGTTCTTGGAGGATTCGATGAGGGCACGGAGCAGGATCAGCCCGCATCGGGTTGCGCGGGAGCCGGCTGCTCGGTGCGCCACCGGCCGCCCTCGCTGAACGCAGACCATCCCCATCGGACCCAGCCGACCAGCCGAAAGGCGAGCCACAAAGACCAGGCGAGCATCAATAGTCGCCACGCCCAGATACTCAGACTCAACACGGTGCTTTGCGGAAGAGTCCCGCTACTGCGATCGACGTACCATTCGAGATGGTTGCCGTGACTGCCGGCGCCAGCGACCTGCATGTTTGGCTGGACCAAGAGCCCGGTGTGGACCGCCCCGTAGAGGCATGCCAGGGCAAGGAAGCTCAGCCCGACCAGCAACACCTGGCGGGTGTTGAAGGCGCGCCGCGGGAGGTCGGACACCTGGGTTCGGCGCTCGAGCGCAAAGAACCAAGCGACCACCGGGATGGCGACCCAGACGGGTAGCGTCACGAAACCGAAGCTCAAGAGCAGCCAGTCGAAGCTCCGGAGCGGGCTCCGAGGGACGCGCGACAACAGGAACGCGACCAGCATCGCGAGCAGGAGGTACGGCCAGAAGAGAACGACCGCGCCCCACTCGGGACCCCAAGTCCAGAGCAGCCAACGATCGTCGGGGAGGTTCACGCGGACGCGGGCGTTGACAACCGGGGCACCCAACCCGACCTCAGGTGTCTTGAACCGGCTCCCGAGGCCGCCTTCTTGCTGAAACGCGATCTCAACTTGCTGGACGCCAGGCCGGAGCGTGGTCCGCAGCTCGTTGCCCTGCATCTGGAGTGAGCGAGGGCTGCCGTCGATCGTCACCCTTTGGAGCTCGGCACCCTCGGGGAGAGTCCAGGCGTGAACACCACCGCTGCTGCTCCGTACGGTCGCGCGCAGCGTCGATTGGCTACGCCGCAGCCCGGGATTGGTCTCCAGTCGAAGCGCGTCGATGGTGAGAACACTGCCTTCGGCCGCGGGAGGTCGATCGAAAGACAGCGCGAGTGTCTCCCCGGGCCAGGGACGAAACTCAGGCTGCCACAAGCCATCTTGGAATCGCCGAATGGGAGGGAGACCAGCATGCTGACACCGATAGATTGGGCCGCAGCTGAGTTCCCAGATCTCGGACCAGCGCACGCCCTCGGACGCTACCAGCGACAGCGATGCGCTCGGTTCGAGGCTCGAGGACCACCGGACTTCAGACTCGCCCCGCGGAATCGTGACCACGATACGGCCATCTTCAACGATGGCGTCCGCCTCGTTCACCTCTTCCCCCGGTAGAAGCGGAATGCGTACCACGTCGACCGCCGACGATGGGCTGATGCGCCGCACGGTGGTATCGACCGTCCAGCGCACGCCGACGCCCACCGTCCGGCGCACTTCGAACCAGGGCTGCAATCGTGCGGCTTCGCGCGGATTGGCGCTCTGGTCCTCTGTGACCAAGGTGCGTCGGAGCTGGATCGATTCGTCGGCGCGCCCGTTGTCACGCAAGCCATCAACCTCCCAGCCCGTTGCGTTGACGGTGAGGTGCATCGGTTGGTCGCCGAATGCCAACGTGAGACTTTCGCCGGGTGGCGCGACCCCTTCGAGTCGAACGCGATGCACCCCTGGCTCGAGGCGAAGGAGCGCGAAACCGTCGGTCGACAGTGCAACGGCGGCACTGGGCTTACCGTCGACGACGATTAGGTTCGGCAACCACGCGTTCGCGGGGCCTGGCATCCGAAACGCGCTCGTCGCTCCAACGTGGACGTCGGCCTCGATGACGATCCGTGAGCGCGTCGCATTGATTGTCGCTCGCGGGACCGAAACGCAGTGAGGGGCGCACGCCGGAGGCGCGGTCAGTCGCTTGCCGAGCTCATGAAGGATCGACGGAGGCGGCGCCACTTCGGCGGTATCGTCTTGGGCGTGGACGACGGCGGGCGCAAAGAAAGCCGTACTCACGATCGCTGCGACTGAGGCGGCCGTGGCCAGCCCACCCGAACGCGTCGGCCCCGCATCGGTTTGCCCCCATTTTCGAAGGACACCGATCCCGAAGAGAATCAGCAGGAGAACTCTGGCGATTGACGCGAAGAGGTTGGCGAGAGGCGACAGAAGCCAAAGCTTGACCTGATGGCCGGCGGGCACGGGGCCGGACCACGTGAGTTGCCATGACCCCGACGCCCAATCGGGAATCCCTTCTCCCGTTTGGACGACCGCATTCGGATCTTGTTGTTGGGTCATCCGTGCCTTCTTTTGCTTCGACGGTCCCAGAGTGCGGAAGCGCTGGGCCGCACGGCTCGACCCGTACGACTCGTCCTCGTACGCGCCCTCGGGCTCGGCGGGTGTGGCAGCCGGCATACTCTCTTGAACGATGTCGACTTCCATGTTGGTACCCCCTGTCGTCGCCCTTCTCGACTGGGGTACGAACCCACCCATCATCTGACCGACCAACACGCCGAAGAGCACCGCACCGACCGAGAGGCCGATGACCACCTTCCAGCGCGTGCTTGGGCCTTCGAGCGTACGGTAGGCCGCCACACCGAGGACCACGACGGCCCACGCGACGAGCCATGGCGCCGAGTCCCAGCCGCTCCCGACCCGGTCCACGTGAGGAAAAAGTCCGGCGCGCAACTGGGTCACGCAGAACGGGACCGCAATCAATACCAGCGCGACCCCTGCGCCGCCCCAAAGCGTGTCCAGGCCTCGGCGCCAGCGCGGGCTCGTCACGACACGCCGCAAAGCGAGAAGCACAAGGAGAACGACCCAGATGGCGTGCGGCGCACCTGGCTGGTGGTACGTGAGTGTAAGCGTGAGGAGCGCGACGATTCCCCAGATGGGGCCGAGCAACCGAAGCGCCGCGATCGCAACGAGCGCGACGAAGAAGATGGCAAACACGTCCCAACGGGAGAGCCAAGTCTGCGACGTGTCGTCGGCCCCCGAGATCGCCAACACATCCCAGCCGGGCGGCAGATGCAAACGCGCGGTCAGGCGCTCGATGTTCTCGGACCAACCCACCGCAGGAAACGTCGCGCGTTGGTCCTCGAGCCGGGACTCCGCAATCACGTCGAGGTTCGAGGTGCGAATCTCGACCCCTCGGGGCACGCGTGCACCCTCCCCGGCCCCCGCCGACCCCATGTCGTTGATGAGCTGACCCTCGTTGCCAAGCTTGACGTGTCCGAGCTGCCCCTCCTCCATGATCAGCCGATGGGACCGACGGAGCTGCCCCGTAATGTGGTCTCGCACCGAGTAGCCCGTCCCGTCGACATCGAGCCAGAGCTCGCGGGACAGCTGAACGACATTCGGCTCGGCTTCCGGTTGGGCACGACGCGTCGTCTTGAACGAAAGCGATTGTTCCGGTGCGAGCGAGTACGCGGGCAGGTCCTTCCAGTCTTGGGGCAGCGACGTACGTGAGCTGTCGATATTGGGCGCACCCGAGATCTCCACTTGTCGGAGGCGCTCATCTGCCGTCCACACCCAAGTTTCGAGCGCCGGCCATGGCGAGGGCAGCTTCGGTGCAGTGAGCGTATCGCGGTCCCCATCGGCCAAGGCGATGAGGAGCACCTCGAAGGTCCCAGCTTGAACTTGCACGCTCAACTCATCGTTCTTGTCGAGTCGCACGGGAAGCTGGGAGTCGACGGCGATGGGAGTCGTCCCTGGCAGAAGAACATCGCCGAAATTGAGCTCTCGCGCACGACCTGACACGCGCAGTACGAGCCGCGTGATCACCTTCATCGGGATCGCGTCCGCGATCATCCGCTGCACTTCGACCTCGAGCCCTTCAACCGAGGTGTCCTCTTGGGCCTGCGCGCCGAGCCATACGTCGCCTGCTTCTTCGCGGCGCGGATCGCGAACACGATCACCATTGATCTGCAATCGGACGATCGCCGTTTGGGTGGGAACAGGCAGGAGCTCCGGCGCCTCGTTCCAGTTGAGCGATCCGGCGATACGATGCTCGCCGGCCCCCAACCGAACGACGGGCCGCTCGCCTTCCTGCAAGACGACGACCGGCTTCCCTTTCACCTTCACTTGCTGCGGCCAAAGCGTCGGACTTCCCGGAAGCTCCACCTCGCCCGCGCGATCGAGAAAGAAGTATTGCTCGAACCGGGCGCCGTCATCGTTCACCGAAAGAAGCAATGGGCCCGGCCAACGGCACACGGCCGCCCGCGCGACGACGGTGCACGCATGGTTCGGCTTGGCGTGCAACACCCACGGCACCCAAGGCCTCAGGCTATCGGGAATCTCTTCGGGACGGAGCGGTTGCGCGGACCCCGGCGACGCCAAAGTTGAGAAGGAGACGAGAGCTAGAACGGAGGCCAGTGCACGGGCAAGACGCATAGTGGTTTCCTCTCACGGTGACGCTATCGCGGAGTCAGGCGCGCAAGCGAGAAACCCGCCAGCGGCTGGCGAGATTCCCGAGTTATGCCAGTTAGACGTCTGAACCGCGAGAACGATCCAGCCAACGCGGTTTCCAGTTTGTCAGTCTTCGCCAAGCCTCACGAGGGCAAGCGACCTCGGGTAGTGTTGATCCTTGCCGTTGGGTGTCTTCAACTTGTAAGGGCGCTGGAGACCCACCACGAGGTAGCCGCCAGGACCCACCTGATAGAGATGGACGCGCGCCGGGCGCGAGTGATCGTCGTCGTCGCCATCGAGGGCGAGAATATCGACGATGAGGTAGGCCGGCTTGTCTAGGGACGCCGAAGCCACGTTGGGAAGCTGCGCGCACACCCGGTTCCCCGGCGCGGTGCTCAGGGTTCCAACCTCGACCTCCCGAAGCTTCGCGCGGTCGGTCAGGCGCCACGCGATCGACGCATAGCGACGCGTCTGCCATTGAACGACTTCGCTCATCAGCGCAAGGTCCTCGAGGCAGAGCTCGCTTCCAGCTTCGGTCTCGCGAATCTCGGGGCCGGTCAATGGCGAGAGCTTGTGAAACCAGCGGCGGAGGAGCTTCTCCCTGCGGGCAAAGACGATTCGCGTCAGCTCGGAGCGAACCACTGGGTTGCGGATCGCCGCCCGGTCGAGCGCGGCACCCAGGATCTCCGGATTAAACCGCGAAATGATCCTCGCCATCCATGCCTTGTCTCGTTCGGTCGCCCGAACGAACGCGGGGTTCTGATAGCTCGTGCGGTACTTGTCGGGTTCGAAAGTCTCGACGTTGTAATAGGCGAGCACCTCGCCCGTCGGCCCGAGCTGGTTGTCCCGCCATGGGCGCTTGATGGCGCCAAACGTGAAGAAGTCTTGCAAGACGTGCGACACGTCGAAGAAGTACGTGTGTCCGTACCTTTCGGTCACGCCCGGCACGACGGACAGGTTCCCGAACGCATCTCCGAAATCGATCAGGTTGTGCCGGATGTAGCCAGCACCCCCCTCCGATGCGATCCATGTTGCGAGGGAGTTCTGTTCGCGGTGGTCGGTATGGTCGATCCAAGACGCGAGAACATAGGCACCGCGGAGCTCTCTTCGGTCCTCGTGAGGCACGACATCGTTCGGGTCATCCTTGCGGACCCAGTCGTATTTCCACGGGCCGAGCGGCTGACCTGCTACGAACAGGCTCGCCGCACCGCGGTAGGTTCCGTCCGGCTGTGTCCCGATCGCTTCAAACATCGGGTCGATGCGTTCCCACGTGAGCGGCACCTTTCCCCCACCAATGACCTTGGCTTTGGCATCGGGCGCGATCTTCAGGATCTCCTTGTCGAAGAACACGATCTGGTTGCAAGGCGCGTGATACCCGGCCGCCCAGTAGAAGATCGAACCAACCACATCGGCAGAAGTCGGTCTTTCGGGCTGCTTCTCTTCATCGAACTTGAGGACGTAGGTGCGGCCCTGTTGGTCCTTCATGACGAACCCGGGCTTCGCCCCATCGGGCTTGGCACTGATGATCGTCCACGGACCAGTTGGGTCGAGCGGGTTCTCGTCGCATGCTGCCCGCGCGACTCGTTTCGCCGGCATCGGGCCGCGACTGAGGCGGTTGGTGTACCAACTCGAGTCGGGGACCTCGTCCATGCTGTTCACGTTCACTGCTTCGCCGCCTGGATCGAACGAGAACACGCGGGAAGCGGGTCGAAAGACCATGTTGTCGGCCGCATCCCACTTCGAGGGCGAGTAGTAGCTCTCCGGCTTCGGCAAGAACGGGGTGAAGTCACCGTCGTCTCGCCACATCGGCCCTTCGATGGTGTACGGCCGAATTTTCCGGGCGCACCCAACGCCGGTTGCGAGCAGCAGGACCAGGCACAAAAGCCGTTTGACCCTAGAAATCACGGCTAGCCCCCAACACGAAGCGGACGGTGGTCACACTGGCACCCTGCGCGAACGTCTCCGTACCACCACCCACCATCAGCTCGAAACCGGTGCTCTCGGCGCCATGCGCCTGAATCCCGGCCCCAAACGACATGCGAAGGTCGTCGAAGGCAAAGTTCGACAAGTGGCCGTCGAAGACGTTGCCCACGGCAAAGTGGATCTTACCATCGAGCTGAATCCAGATCGGCCACGTGAACTGAAAGTTCAAGACCGACGCACTGTCGCCCGAGAGGAACCGACCGACGAAGCCGGGCATCGGGCCACCCCCGCTCACCGTCGGAAGCTCCGTGAACGGAACCTCGCCGCGGAACGCGTCGGACAAGAGCACGATTGCGCCGAGGCTGAAGGTATGGTTGTGACCACTCACATCGAGGAATCCGCGTACGGCAGCGCCATAGATGATCCAGCTGTCGCTGGTGTCGCCCCGAACCGGATCCACCCCGAGGTTGAAACCGCTGTCGATGCGCACGCCGGACCCTGGCTGCGGGCGCGGGCGGCGCGAGTCGAAGGTGATGCGCCAGTCGAGAAACCACGCGGAGTACCCCTCTGGGAACGCTGGGGGCAACTCGCTGATTCCTCCCTCGAGGAGTCGCTCCGGAATGGTCGTTCCACTCACGTCGTTGCCGAAGGAGCGCAGCTTGTAGCCCGTGCCGAGGTTCATACCGCCACGTCGCCACGGCTGGACGTTGTAGTTCAGGGCTGCGTCGTAGGCGGTCACGCTGTAACGCGATCGGTTGTCGGAGCTCGCCTCGCTACCTAGGCCGAAGAACAGGCCATCGGCGAACCGAGCTGCGCCCCCACTGATCCCGCCTTGCCAGTTCTTGCCTTCAGGGGTCCATTGGATTCCAGCCGACCCCGAGACAAAGTCGATGCCACCGAAGTTGCCGTTGAAGGTCACCGCGGTGTCCTTCGTCGGCACCCGACCAAAGCGTGCGGCGACGCCTACGGTTGGTCGAAACCCGAGATCGAAGGAGAACACGGGGAACATCGTGTACTGGTCGTCAGGGCCAAAGGTGAACGCGTCACGCACTCTGGCGGGGACTTCTTTCTCTTCGGCCTTGGTGATCGCGGCTCCGATGCCATCCCGGATGACGAATTCGCTGACCAAATACACCGGAAAGAAGATCGTCCTCGGAAACCACAGGAAGACTTGCCCCGCGGTCTTGGGGCTACCCTCGCGACCATCGTAGTTTGGAAGGTCTCGCTTCGGCGGCGCACCGTCGGGAACCACATAGTACATGTAACCCTGGCGGGTCTCCCACTCCGCTTGGGAACGGGCCCGTTCCTCGGCTGCGTCGTCGGGCCGATCGGCGCGGCCTCCGGCGGGTGCCCACAGCATTGAGGTCGCGGCGAGCGCAACCCCGAACACGACAACGACGACCGACTGAGACCAACGCTTCTTCATCGCAGGGCAACCAGAGCCGAGGCTTGCCAGTCGGCGGCACCTCCTGCGCGAACCCACGAGAGTCATACCACGAATTGCGGCGCCGACGTCGGCTGGTGTCACCGGACCCAAAGAGAGACGGGAACGGTGCGGTTTTTCGATCCCGCTTGCTCGTGGCCCCGCGGATTGCATAACACGCGGGGTGAAGAGGAGAGTTCTTGTGCTGCTCAGCATCGTCGGCGCATGCACGACACCACAGTCGAAGCCTGCCTTGGTCGAAGTCGCCAAGGTCGACCCCACGATCGCTTTTGACATCCGGTACGCGGGCACCGACAACTTCATCGGAGACGTCATCGACGGCTACGACAGCGCGACCTGCATGCTCACGCAGGAAGCGGCCGCGGCCCTCGGCGACGTTCAACGGGCCCTCCGACCGAAGGGCCTCGGGCTGCTCGTCTACGATTGCTACCGTCCTCAACGCGCGGTCAACGAGTTTGTTCGTTGGGCGCGCGACCCGAAGGACCAGCGACAGAAGGCAAAGTACTACCCGAACGTGGACAAGTCGGAACTGCTACCGCTCGGCTACCTCGCACAAAGGTCTTCCCACAGCCGTGGAAGTACCGTCGATCTCACCCTCGTTCGGATGTCCGGACCCGAGCGGGGTCGGCCCCTCGATATGGGTACGGACTTCGACTTGTTCGACCCAAAGTCCCATACCGACGCGTCGGCAGTGACCTCTCAACAGCGAGCAAACCGACGATTGCTCGTCGACGCCATGGGGCGCGCGGGTTTCGTCAACCTCCCGGTCGAGTGGTGGCACTACACGTTGCGTGACGAACCCTACCCGGACACCTACTTCGATGTCGTCATCAACAATCGACAATGAAGCCAGGCACGCCGGCAGCAATCCGTCAGGCGAACGCATGATCCGCATCACGGCGACGCGACCCAAAGGATTGCACCGCGCGCACCCGAAAGCGTGAGCGCGACCACGCCGTCTACAACGCGCGCGGACGCAACGCTGCCGCTGTCGGGGTCGAGAACCCGCACGGCACCATGCAGGCCGCCGATCCGTAGCTCTTGGGTTCGCTCCTCGAAGCTCTCGTTGAACACGAAATAGAGGCTGGCGCCTTCAACCGACCGACGAGCGACCGAGAAGAGCAACGAGGCGCCGGCCGCTGGACCGAGCGCGGGTTCGACGCCCACGCTCTCGAGGGACCCGGGCAGCGACTCGATGCCGGTGACGATGGAAACCTCTCCCCTGAGTTCGTCAACGAGCTGCTCGACTTCGGCATCGCGGGCCTCGGCATCAACCAAACCCTCCGCGCGCGACGGGAAAGCCCCTAGCCAAAGCACGGGCACCCCCGCAACGGCTGCCCGCTCCACGCCTCGAAGCACCTCCGGGTCCAACGCATCGACACCTTCGACCAACAAGACCTCGAACGATGCGGCCCCGACGGACAGGCGTGCTTCGTCGCTTGTCGACGATGCGAGGGCCTTCCGGCTCACTCGTGCGTACTGAAAGCCAGCGCGCCGCAGCACCCTACTCGTCTCCGACTCGAACGCGCCGGGCTCGACCCCGGAATTGGGGAAGTTCTCGACCTCCTGCTCGGAGTAGAGCCAGGCGACCTGGCTTACCGCCGAGCCACGGCTCATTGCGTAGCCGAGTCGCGTAACCATTTGATTGAGGCTCGGCAGCGCGTCCCAGATCTCGGCTCCCGGATGAAGATCGAACGCGAGGTCGAGGGGGCCTGTGGTGACTGCGCTGTCTTCGACCGGTCGGAACGGATACCAACGCTCACCACCAGGCTGGACGTAGGGGTACGCAAACCCGTGAAACATGAGTCGATTGATCCCTGCGCTGAACGCACGCCCAATGGCGATCCGAGCCTCCTGCTCCGTCAACTCCGCGGCACCCACCGAAACCAAGGTTTCGCTACTGGCGAAACGTCTACCGCCCGTTTCGGCAGACGACGCCGCCAGCCGCAAGAAGTCGTAGGAGCCGCCAGCGTAGAGTCCCTCGCTCTCGGGGACGTCGGCCATGCCGTACGCATCCAGGATGTCGGCATAGCCCCCGTGCGCCTGCAGCCTCAGCTCGGAACCTCGCGCGCCGAGCCACTCCCTCAACGGCTCGATCATCTCCTCTTCGAAGAGGCTGCCACGAACCGATTCATAGTCCTCACGAGCCCGAACGCCTCGGTCATCAGTCGCTTGGTAGCGAGGCAGACCGCGTCCGAAGATGCGTGTGTACTCGGACTCGCCGCCTTCGAGGAAAAGGAAGGGCAAGTACGACGTGATGTCGTACCCCTTCATGGATTCGAACTTCGAGGCGAACGTCGTGGTCCATGGAAGCTCGCCGACGAGTTCAAAACTGTCTACGAACACAGCTCGCGGCGGACAATCGGCAACGGCATCGATCCATGCTTCGAACTCGCCCTCGAGGAACGCCTGCACGCCACGGCGGTCCAGATGGTCGATGATTCGCGATCCCTCGAGCGAGCCGGGATACGCGTTGGCGACGGGATAGTGAAGCGTCCTGTTCTCGTAGACGGCGAACACGCGGTATCTGCCGTCAGGAACCTCCCAGGTCAGCACTCCGTCAAGAACGTTGGGCGCGAGATCGATCACCTCTCCGACGACGACACCATCGGCCCGCTGCTCGATCACCTCCGCCCCGACGACTGCGACGCGCGAAAGCTCAGCGTCGAAGCCATCAACGGCGGGCAAGATACTGTTGGTGTCCTCAACCCAATCGGGTTGCCCAGGGACTGGGAGCGCGCCGTCGAAGCTCGACGGGCCGTCGAGTGTGAGCTCGCCCATGACGAGCTGCCGAGAGCCGTCGTCTCCGACGTCGGGCGAGCCCGTCGACCAGCCGCTGCCGAACGTCAGGTCCCAGGCGAGGCCGGCGTCAGCAGCGGCGCACGCCGCGATGGAAAGCCCCTCGAGGAACGCCGGGCTGCCAACGCCGCGGATCCTATCGTCGCGTTCGAGTGCCGCGCGCGTCATCGCCGATAGGAACGGCTGAATCTCGACCGCGCTGTGCCCAAGAGACGCGAACTGTGAGAGCTCACCGACGAGAGTCTCACGCTCGACACTGGCGCCCGGCCACCACCAACGCCCCTGAGGGCCGAACTCTCTTGGTGGATCCCCGAACACCGCCTCCGAAAACTCTGTTTCACCATCGACCTCGACCGCGCCGCCACCGCAACTCAGAAGACCGACCACCAGAGCGAAGCTCCACAACCACCTAAGCATCGCCCGTGAGTAGCAGGCCATCAGGTCGTCCGGCAAGGGGGTGTGCCGGGCCGACTCGTCAGAGTCGGTCCGGTTCACTTACGCGATCCGGTCTCGTTCGGTCCGGAGGATCAAGCGACGTTGTTGCGGAGTCCGCCGTCGACGTAGAGCTCCTCGCCGGTGACGAAGGCGGCTTCCGGAGACAACAGGAACGTGAACGCGCTTGCGATGTCGTCCGGCGAGCCGAAACGCCCGAGGGGTACGCGCGACGAGAGATGCGCATGAAAGCCGTCTAGCTCCTCCTGTGGCATGCCGAGCTTGTCGTAGATCGGGGTTTGGATCGGGCCCGGCGCAACCGCGTTCACGCGAATGCCCCTTGGCGCCAGTTCAACCGAAAGAGACCGAATCAAGGAACGAAGCGCTCCTTTCGTGGCGCCGTAAGGTGCCGCGCCGGCCATACCCACATCGCGGACTACCGACGTGTTGAACACGACGGATGAGCCCTCCGTGAGAAGCGGCGCGAGTCGCTGCAGGAGGAAGAACGGCCCCTTCACATTGATCGCGAAGAGGCTGTCGAAAGTACGCTCGTCCCATGCCTCGATCGGCATGAAAGGCGCAACGCCAGCGTTGAGCACGATCCCGTCGAGCTTGCCGTACTCGCTGCGGATGTGATCGGCGAGCTTGTTGATGTCTCCGAGATCGCCCGCATCGGATGCGATCAACTCGGTGTTCTGCGGGAGAGACGCCCGAGCGCGTTCGAGTGTCTCAGGGTTGCGACCTGTGGCGATGACGGTCGCCCCCTTGCTGGCGAGGGCTGCAACCGTAGCCGCCCCGATGCCGGTGGTGCCCCCAGTGACGAGGTAGACTTTTTCGTTGTGATGACTCATTGGTGTTCCTATTTGTAGCTCTTGTAGTTACAGTTTTTGGCGAAAAAAAAGCTAGCCCTGGATCTCTTGATCGAGCAGGGCCTGAAGCGTTGTGCCGCGAAGGATCGGACCCGCCTTGTTGGCCACCGCGTCGTTCAGACGGGAAACGACCTGCGGCATGCAACGCGACACGTCGCAGTGCGCTTGCGGTTCTTTGCGGTGCCCTTCGATGAACGGTGGTTCGCCGAGGGCATCGTAGACATCCTTGACGGTAATCCGCGACGCCGGACGGGTAAGGGTGGCACCGCCACCAGGCCCGGGTTGGGTATCGACCAGTCCAGCCGCAGCGAGGTCCGCTACGACGCGCCGGATCGTGACGGGATTGGCACCCATACTCTCCGCGATCATCTGGGAAGGGAGCCGAACACCGGCGTTGTACGCCAGCGCCAACATCACGTGAAGTCCCGTCCCGAAACTCATAAAACGTAGTATGCGACGCTACAGTTTTTCGTCAAGCCGACAGAAACCAAAAAAAGCGTTGGTCGAGCTAGTTTGGAAGCACGGGAAAACGAACCTCGAAGCGTGCGCCCTGGGACTCACGCCCGTCGAGCGCGATGATCTCGGCCTCGTGCGCCCTTGCGATCGTGCTCGCGACGAACAAACCGAGCCCGAGGTTCTGGCGATGGGGCTCCGCCTTTCCAACCGTCACGAAGGCCTGGAAGAGCGGCACGTCGGGCTGTGGCAGCGGATCACCCTCATTTTCGACGGACAAGAGGACGACCTTCTGCTCGCTTAGACTCACGTGGATCTGGCGGAAGCGAGGCGTGTGCTCGACCGCGTTTTCGAGGAGCTTGTCTAGCATCTGCCCGAGCCGGTCCTCGCTGCCACGCACCCACACGTTGGTTTCGACGGTTGTTTGAAACGTCAGCTGTGGGTTGGCCGCCCGGAGAAGGAGGACGCGTTCACGAACGATCTCGCTCAGGTTGATGGGATGCTGATCTTCGGTCTCGAGGGCTGCTTCCAGGCTCGTGGCCTCGGTAGCCCCCGTCACCAGGCGATCCATCCTCCCAAGGCCCTGACGCGCTCTCCCAACGTAGCGCGCCGGCCCCTGGCCCGACTTGTCGTTCTCCAAGAGGTCGAGCGACGTGCCGACTGCAACGAGCTGGTTCCGGATCTCGTGACGAAGAAATCCGGCCAGGTTCTCGAGCCATCTCATCCGATCTTCTCGAATGTGGGTCACCTCTTCCAAGAGCTGCTCGGTCCTCGACTTCTGTTCGGCCAGCTCGAGCCGCTGCTGAAATTGCTCTCGAGCGCCCTCGTACCTCAACTTCGTAAAGACCGCCCCGAGAACGGCGCCGGTCACCAGGTATCCATGCGCCGCGAACGTTTCGTAGGCTCCCCCTGAGACTCGCAGCAGGCCGACCTCGCAGATGCACGCCAGCGCCACGCTCATCGAGAGCCCGATGCGCCAGTGCCAAGTGACGAACCCCGCGGAACCGATCTGCGCGATGATGATCACGAAGGTATGACTGAGGGATTGCGCAGGCGTGTACGGGATCATGAACGCGCTCTCGGCCGCCCACGGCAGAAACCAGATCCAGATGGCGGCATACTTGACGTGGGTAGCGCGCGCTTTGAGCGCGACGTGGGCAGCGACGGTGGCCCAAACCACCACGGCGATGCGCACGAGGAGGAACCGGCCGGCAAACTCTGGAAAATACTGGAAGTCCCCGACGCTCCAAGCGAGGACGAGCGCGCAACTGGCGAGGTTGACGCCGACCAAAGCCCGAGCGCTCCGTTGAGCGGCCTCGGCAAGGAACCGTCGATGTACCGCGGGCGACCAGGCGCTCAGGTTTTCGTCAGGGATGTCGGTTTGCAGTCGGAGCATGGGGCGCGCTCTCGACCGACGAAGCTACCACGACGGCGACGTGGATCGAAGCGCGACCACGCCGACAGCCGCGCGCCGGCAACGGATTTGCCTCACGCGTGAGAAACGACCCTCGCCGGACGCCTGTTTCGTATCGCGCCTTGCCTGAGAACGCTTCGCCACTCGTCCGGCTGGTGCACGTAGGCCCCGGTGCTCTCGTAAAACTCGCGAATTAGAGACGCGAATCGGGACGGCTCACGCTGGTGTGGGAAGTGACCCGCGTCCGCGAATACCTCGAGCCTGCTCGAAGGCATGGCGGCGTGCAGGGTGTGCGCGTGGGCTACCGGGATTACGCCGTCACGCGCCCCCCACACCAAAAGCGTCGGAATGTCCCGAGCCAAGTAGCACCGGTCGAGCATCGTGATCGCTTGTCCACGCCAGTCGACGACGGCCCGAAGGGTGCGCACGAACGCACGGCGCGAGGCTGCGTCCGGCAAGGTTTCGAACACCCGAAGGAGTGAGTCCGCGTCGCGGCCCACCTTGGTGCCGAGGAGCGAGAGCACCTTCATGATGCTCTTTCCGACCAAGCGTGCCCCAGGAACGCCGAGTAACGGCAGCACGAAGTCTGCGTTCGGTGCTGCGGTCAGCCGAAGCACCGGATTGACCTCGTGGCTCACACCGCCAGTGCTCACGAGTACGATTCGTTCGCAAAGCTCGGGGAACTGATACGCGAACTGCATGGCGACACCGCCACCAAGCGAGTGGCCCACCACGGTCACGCGGTCGACGTCGAGCACCGTCAAGAGATCCCGCATCGCGTTGGCGTATGCCGCGAGCGAGTAGTCCGCTCGAGGCTTGTCCGAATCGCCGTGCCCCAACAGATCGGGGGCAACGACCGTGTAGTCTTGCGAAAGCGCGGGGATCAGATCCCGCCAGCTATCTGCACTGTCCCCAATGCCGTGAATCAATAGGAGGGCCGGGCCCTTGCCTTCGTGGATAAAAGCGCGCCGATAGCCGTGGATGGTGCGGTACTGGACGCCATCCACGGCCATCGAGGGCGCGACCCGTGCACGTGGAGGAAAGTGAATGACGTTCTTCACCGTGTTGCCACCTTAGCCCGCGAGGATTTGGACGCGACGGGTCTGTGCGCACGTTGGAACGAAATTTCCCGAGTGAAACCGAGGAGAAACAAGATCGCAATCAAGCCCGGCGAGCGCCGCTGGCGTGTAGCAACTTCGAAACGTGGGTCCGAGTGTCTAGGACCCCTGCCGATCTCGCCAATGGCACAAGCGGCGACCCTGCGGTACGGTCGCAACCCCGTCGAGAAGCCCCGAAACCAAAAGAGGCTCATGCACCGATCCATCTCCCTCCTGTTGGCCGCCGCATTCCTCGTCCTTGGCGAGGCGGCCGCCGCGCAGCCTCCATCGTTCATCGCGTTCGAAACGGGCCCGGTGCGACCCCTGGCCATCGAGGGCACGCGCCTGGTTGCCGTCAACACCCCCGATAACCGTATCGAGTCGTTCAATATCGTCGCGAACGGCATCACCCGCGCGGTGACGGTTCCGGTCGGCCTCGAGCCGTGCGCGGTGGCACTTCGTTCGGGCGGCAACGAGGCTTGGGTGGTCAATCACCTTTCCGATAGCGTGAGCGTTGTTGACCTTTCCTCGGGGGTCGTGACCCGCACGCTGTTGGTGGGCGACGAGCCCCGGGACATCGTCATCACCGACCCAGACGGCGGAGGACCGCTCGGCGATCGAGTTTTCGTCACGACCGCACATCGTGGTCAGCACCGTACGGACGCCTCAATCGCGGGCGTTCCGGGTGCGGGAGACCCCCAGTTGACGACCCCGAGCGTCCCGAGAGCAGACGTCTGGGTGTTCGACGCCGACAACCCTGGCTCCGGGGTCGGCGGGACGCCACTAAGGATCATCGAACTGTTTGGAGATACGCCGCGCGCCCTCGCGGTGAGCGCCGACGGGACATCGGTCTATGCCGCGATTTTCCACTCGGGGAATCAAACGGCCGTCGTGCATGCGGATACGGTCTGCGACGGCTGGAGCCTCACGCAGACCTGCAGCGGCGATGGAATCACATCGCCGAACGGCCTGAACGCGGGTCGGCTTCCTGGTGGCAACCCAGGCCCTCCTTTCAACTACAACTCGGATATCGCGCCCGAGGTGAGCCTCATCGTCCAATTCGACGACGGCTCGGGGCAATGGCGTGACGAGCTCGCACGCAACTGGAGCAACGGGATTCGGTTCTTCTTGCCGGACCTCGACGTCTTCGAGATCAACGCCACCACCCTGAACGAGATCGACAACTTCGCGCACGTGGGGACCATCAACTTCAACATGGTCGCCAACCCGGTCAACGGAAACATCTACGTCTCCAACACCGAAGCGCAGAACCTGACGCGATTCGAGGGGCCGGGAACGTTCTTTCCGAGCACGGTGCAAGGCAACCTTCACCAGGCGCGCGTCACGGTGTTGGATGGCTCGGACGTCACCCCGGTACACCTCAACTCACACATCAACTATGCGATCACTCCAGCGCCTGCTGGCACGAAGAATCATAGCCTCGCAACCCCAACAGACATGGTCGTCTCGAGCGATGGATCGACGCTCTACGTGGCCGCGTTCGGGTCGAGTAAGGTCGGCGTGATTCCGACGGCCGCGCTCGAGAGCGGCGGGATCAACCCGCTGGCGTTGAGCGCGGGCTACATTCAAGTGTCCGGCGGGGGTCCCGCCGGGCTCGCCCTCGACGAAGCCAACGGGAATCTGTTCGTGCTCACGAGGTTCGACAACTCGATCTCGGTGATCGATCTAGGATCGGGCGCCGAGGTGAACCACCTCCCACTCCACAACCCCGAGCCGACGACCGTGACTGCCGGTCGCCCGATCCTCTACGACGCGTTTCTGACGTCGAGCAACGGCGAGGCGTCGTGCGCGAGCTGCCACATTTTTGGCGATTTCGATAGCCTTGCGTGGGACCTCGGAAACCCTGACGACGACATCACGTTCAACCCGTTGGTCATCAACTTCGAAGACGTGTTCCAGGTGTTCCCCATCGACACCTCGGGTCTCAACGGCTCGGGCGATCCGAGGGACTTCCATCCGATGAAGGGGCCGATGACGACACAGACCCTCCGCGGTATGGCGACGAGCGGCGCCATGCACTGGCGAGGGGACCGCGCGAACGGTTTCTTCGGCTTCAGCGCCACTGACGAACGGCTGTCGTTCCGCAACTTCATCGTGGCCTTCCCTGGCTTGGTGGGGAGCGACACCCCAGTCACGGATCCTGGCCTTCAGGCGGCCATGGACGACTTCGCCGACTTCGCGCTCGAAATTCGGCTTCCCCCGAACCCCGTCCGCAACCTCGATCGAAGCTTCACGTCCGCGCAGCAAGCCGGGATGGACTTCTTCGATGGAAGCACGGGTCAGCTCTCGGACGGCGCCACGGTCAATGGGTTCACCTGCGAGGGCTGCCACCGGCATGACGCAAGCCAAGGTTTCTTCGGGACAGGTGAAGAAGCGAGCTTCGAAGCCGAGACTCAGATCATCAAGATCCCGCACTTCCGCAACCTCTATCAGAAGGTCGGCATGTTCGGGATGCCGCAAGTCGAGTTCACACTTCCGCGAGACGCGAGCCATCAGGGCGACCAGGTGCGCGGCACCGGGTACATTCACGACGGGTCGATCGACACACTCTTTCGCTTCTTCACCGCGGACGTGTTTCGGAGCCCTGGGCTTATCCTCAACGACCCAAACGTAGGATTCAACGGGGGCGACCCACAGCGGCGCGACGTCGAGGAGCTGATGCTCGCTTTCGACTCGGACTTGGCGCCAGTCGTCGGGCAACAAGTGACCCTCGACGACACGAACTTGGCCGACGTCAGCGCCCGCCTCGCGCTTCTCGAACAGCGCGCGGGGACACCGTTCGTATCGGCCATCTTGGGCGGCGTGACCACCGACTGCGACCTGGTCGCCAAGGGCCGTTGGAACAACCGAGTTCGCTCGGCCCTCTACGACCCCAACACCAACACCTACGTGCTCGACTCGCTCGTGGACTCGGCGGTCACCGCGGCTGAGATGAGAACGATGGCGCAGCAAACTGGTCAGGCGACGACGTTCACGTGCGTACCGCCGGGGTCGGGGACCCGCATCGGGCTCGATCGCGACGGCGACGGCGCCTTCAACTACGACGAGGCTCTGGCATCCACCAAAGCCGACAACCCCGGAAGTGTGCCCGGAGCCTGCAACGACGGCATCGACAACGACGGCGACGGACAAATCGACCTGGCCGACTCCGGCTGTCCCGCAGCCTCGGCCAACATCGAAAACCCGGAGTGCAGCGACGGCTACGACAACGACGGCGACGGGTCGATCGACGCTTCAGACCCCGACTGCACCGACCCAACCTCGAATCGGGAGCTGGCTCTCGCGGGCCGTGATGACTGTCGTGTCGGCCAGACGAGCCCCAGTCACGGCCTATCGTTCGCCATGTTGGTGTTGATCGCCCTCGGCATCGGAACCCGTCGCAGGGTTTGGTAGGGCTCGCATCAACTTCGATCCTCGTCACCCGGAGGCTTTGGGTTTATCCTCGCCGGGATGTTTCCCTCGCCAGGTGGCCCTCATCCCCCGCCGGAGGAACTCTTCGCGGGGCGGTACGCGATTGACGGACGGCTCCCTTGGGGTGGTCGCGCATCGTACTACCGTGCCGCCTCTGAGGGCTCGCCTCTCATCATCTGCCTGCTTCCGATGGACGTCACACGCTCAACCCGCGCCGGAGCTGGTTTCTCCCGCCTTGCCGAGTCGCTCGGAAAAATGCGAACACAAGCAACGCCGCGAGTCATAGACGCCGGTACGATCGACGGCGTGCCGTACCTTGCGTTCGAAGACACCCGCGGGCCCCTGTTGTCAGACATCCTTCGCGATCGTCCGCTGCCTTCAGCGTCGGTCCTTCGGATCGCAAGCTCGGTGCTTCGGGGACTCGCTGCCGCACATTCCCAAGGACTCGTTCACGGAGACCTCACGCCACAGAACATCGTCGTGACGCGGCAGCGACATGGCACGATGGGTGCGTGCCTCATTGGAACGGGCATCCTCCCGTTACTGCGGGCATACCCAGAAGCCAGCCCTCATGCGGTGCACACCGGCTCGGGTCAGCACGCCGTCTCATACATGGCCCCCGAACTGATCGGCACGGGAGCCTTTCCGGCGTCCGCAGATCTCTTCGCCGTGGGAACGCTACTGCATCACATGGTCCGCGGCACTCCGCCAGTGGGATGGGAAGCCGACGAAGGCTTCGAAGACGTACCAGGTCTACCCGACATCATTCATCGCGCGAGGGCCCGACAGCCGCACGCGAGGTACCCCGACGCGGGCGGAATGCTCGCTGCGCTCGAGTGGCTCGAAGTCGAGTCTTCGAAGCGCAACCCGCAGACCCAAGACATTGCACCGTGGATGGAGTCTTCCCACGTCGGCTCGATACCGGTCCCAACGCTGGCGTCCTCGCGACCCCCAACCCACGTGAGTGGCCAACACCCCGTCGGAAAGGTTCTCAGTACGTCCGGCGCACGTCCGCGACCCACGCCGGGCAAGCCCCCGATCGTGATCGAAGGCCCAAGCGGCGACGCCACCCGCCGGTGGATACAGATCGGTTTGCTTCTCGTGGTCCTCGGAGCGCTCGTGGTCAGTGGGCACTGGTGGACGAGGCAAAGTGGCGCTAATCCTGAGGCAGCCCCGACCACCGAGCATGTCGACTAGTCGCCTTGGACACAAACTCGACCGACGAAGAATTGATGAACGCGTACGTCGATGGCGACGACGCTGCGTTCCGTCTGCTGTTCGAGCGGTACGCGCCCATCCTGCTTCGGCTTACCCGCAGGCACCTGCGGTCCGACGAGCTCGCTGAAGAGATCGTCCAGCAGACGTTCTTCCGCCTGCACGGCGCTCGGAACGACTTCCGCCGCGGCTCTAAGCTCCGGCCGTGGGTCATGACGATCGCGATGAACCTCGTCCGGGAGCACTGGCGCCGCAAGAAGCGGCGCAAAATGACCACCCTCGAGGTGGAGACCCAGGCCGCACCGGAGGCCGAGTTCATGCCTATCGAGATGCGCCAACGCTCCGCGCTCCTTCACGAGGCGCTTGCTCAACTGCCGATCAGCCAAAAAGAAGTGGTCGAACTGCACTGGTTCCAGGAGAAACCGTATGCCGAAGTGGCCGAAATCATCGGTACGACGGAGGGTGCTGTGCGCGTACGCGCACATCGGGCGTACGCAACCTTGAAACAATTGTTGGTTTCGGAAATACGTGGGGATGAATGACCAGTAGTCGCGATACTGCGAGCCCCGACGCGGGCCTCGAAGAGAGGCTCCGCGAGCTCGACGCCGACGAACGGCCGCTCGATTCGAGTCGCATGGACGCGATGTACGCCGCCATGAAATCCGAATGCGAGCAGAACGACAAATCGGTCGGCGGGTTTCTGCGAGGGCGCTCTACGCTCGCGCGACGCTTGATCTTGCTCGCGGTGTTTACCGCACTCGGCGTGGTCGCGCTGGTCAACCTCCCGATGGTCGACGAGTCCATGCGTGATGGGTCATGGATGATGACCCTCTTCGCGTTCGTCGCGCTTCTCCTAGTCTCGATGATGGTGGTGACGCGGCCCGTCCATCGACCGGAACCCTCCAGATGGGCCATCGCTTGCCTTGTCAGCGTCGCCGTCGGCGCGACCATCATGGCGGCGTTTTGGCCGGGCTCATCGGCCCAGGCGGCAACCCACCAACATGCCAGCGGCATGATGGCGGGGATCTGCATGGGTGTCGGCGTGCTTCTCGGGGTACCCGTGTATGCAGCCCTTCGGCTGGTCGACCGCGGAAACGCGTTCGGAAGCCTCGTCGCTGCCGCTGCGGCAGGCCTTGCCGGCAACCTCATTCTCAAAGCGCATTGCGCGATCGACACCACGGGGCACGTTCTGTTGGGACACGCGTCCGTGGCGGTCTTGTTCGTCGTCGGTTTGGGGTTGGTTCACCGGTGGATTCCGTCTAAATAGACGTGGATGCTCGCTGAGCGCTATCCGTACTACCTCGCCGGCTCCGCGCAGCAGCCCAACCAAGACCTCGACGTCACAGACAAGTACACCGGCGAAGTGGTGACGAGAGTTGCGCTGGCCGACCAGTCCGCCATCGACCAAGCCATCGACCAGGCGTCATCGGCCAAAGCCGCCATGGCTCGCTTCCCTGCGCACGCGCGTCGGGAGGTTCTGTGGCATGCCGTGCGGCGGTTCACCGAGCTGGCCGAGGAACTTGCCTACGCGCTCTGCGTCGAAGCCGGGAAGCCGATCCGCGACTCGCGGGGAGAAGTCGGCCGCCTCATCGAGACGTTTCGCGTCGCCGCAGAGGAGGCCGGGCGACAGTACGGCGAAGTCTTGCCGATGGACCTGAGCGAGCGCGCGACCCACTACAACGGGATGTGGAAGCGGGTGCCGGTAGGCGTCTGTTCGTTCATCACGCCTTTCAACTTTCCGCTCAACCTCGTCGCACACAAGGTCGCGCCCGCGATCGCTGCCGGCTGCCCTTTCGTGCTCAAACCGGCGAGCCTGACTCCGGTTGGTGCACTCATGATAGGTGAGATCCTCGCCGAAACCGACCTTCCGACGGGAGCGTTCTCCATCCTCCCCTGCCGACGGCGCGACGCCGGATCGTTCACCACCGACCCCCGCTTTGCCTTGCTGAGCTTCACGGGTTCGCCTGCAGTGGGCTGGGATCTCAAGCGCGATGCAGGCAAGAAGCGAGTCGTGCTCGAGCTTGGTGGCAACGCGGCCGTCGTCGTGGATCACGACGCCGACCTCGACGATGTCGTCGAACGAGTTCGGGTCGGTGCCTTCTACCAGTCCGGCCAGAGCTGCGTCAGCGTGCAACGGATCATCATCCACGAGGCGATCTACGAGAGCCTCAAAGAGCGCCTTATTCAAGACACCCTGACCCTTCGCGCAGGAGACCCCAAAGACGAAAGCACCTTCATCGGCCCAGTCATTTCCGACAAAGAGGCCGGTCGTATTGCAGAATGGATCGAAAGCGCTGTGGCCGCGGGCGCGACGCTTCTTTGCGGCGGCAAGCGTGAGGGTCGGATGATCGAACCGACCCTTCTCGAAGGCGTACCGCATGGCGAGCCGCTCTACGCCCACGAAGCATTCGGCCCGGTCGCGATCCTCGAGCGGTTCGCGACCTTCGACGAAGCCATCGCACTGGTCAACGACAGCCACTACGGGCTCAACGCCGGGATTTTCGTGCGGGACATCGCCAAAATCCACAAAGCCTGGGACGAACTCGAAGTGGGCACAGTGGTTGTCGGAGACGTTTCCTCCTGGCGCGTCGATCACATGCCCTACGGAGGGGTGAAGGACAGCGGTATCGGCCGCGAAGGGATTCGCTTCGCCATGCAGGACATGACTGAGATACGACTCCTCGCCATTCGGACTGCAAAATAGGCTATGCTCCGCGGCCCGAGGAGACACTGGTGAGCGAACAGCTAAGGCGCGATTTCGGCGACAAGGGTATCCGGAAGGTCAAGGTTGGCGGCTTCGACGTCGACGGCGTTCTGCGCGGCAAGTACATCAGCCTCGACAAGTTCTGGTCCGCCGTCGAAAAGGGGTTCGGGTTCTGCGACGTCATATTCGGATGGGACATCGAGGATCAACTCTATGACAACGCCGCAGTGACGGGGTGGGAAACAGGCTACCCCGATGCGCTGGCCAAGATCGACATCGACACGATGCGCGTTCTCCCGTACTCGCCGGACACCGCGCACTTTCTGGTCGACTTCTTCACGCAAGACGAGGAGCGGCATCCGGGTTGCCCGCGCGGCCTCCTCAAAGCCGTCCATCAGAAGGCGATCGACGCCGGCTTTCGCGCAAGGTTCTCTGCAGAGTTCGAGTTCTGGGTGTTCCGAGAAACCGCGGATTCCTTGCACGACAAGGGCTTTCGAGACCTTCGGCCGCTCAGCCCAGGCATGTTCGGGTACTCTTGGCTCCGCGAGGGCCAACATCAAGGGTTGGTGGATGACATCCTGGACACGTGTGCGGCCTACGACATCCATGTCGAAGGTCTGCACACTGAGACGGGTCCCGGCGTTTGGGAGGCCGCACTCGTCTACGACGACGTCGTCGCCGCAGCCGACAAGGCGGCCCTGTTCAAGGCCACACTCAAACAGATCTGCGACCGGCACGGCTATACCGTCACGTTCATGGCAAAGTGGAACGCCGACCTTCCTGGATCGAGTGGGCATCTTCACCAGAGCCTTTGGGACGCAAGTGGGCAGATCAATCTCTTCGCCGCTGCCGGAAGCGATACACTCAGCGAAACAGGGCTCCACTACCTCGGTGGCCTCGTCACGCTAGCCCCAGAGCTCACCGCGCTCTACGCTCCGTTCGTCAACAGCTACAAGCGGTACGTACCCGGCGTCTGGGCACCCCTGTCCGCGTCTTGGGGAATCGAGAACCGGACTTGTGGCGCACGCGTGATCCTCGGGCCGGGCGATCACGCCGCGCGCGTCGAGTTTCGGCAGACCGCCGCGGACATCAATCCTTATGTCGCGATGGCGACGTGCTTGGGCGCAGGCCTCTACGGTATCACCAACGCCGTGACGCCGCCGCCGATGACCCAAGGCGATGCAACGGCACACCTCGACCCCGCCCTCGCCCTTCCCCCAACCCTCGAGGTCGCCGTGCAGCGGCTTCGCGAGAGCAAGGCGGCAAGGGAGGCCCTTGGAGATGCTTTCGTCGATCACTACATTCGGACACGAGATTGGGAGTGCCGCGAATACCGAAAGTCCGTGAGCGAATGGGAGCTCCGGCGCTACTTCGAGTCTGCATGACGAGGTGACCGATGCTGAAGCGCCTTTTTTCAGAACGACCTCTCCGCCTTCCTCGGCTCAAGCCATACGTTCCGCGGCCGAGCGACCCATCGATCTTCTGGTTCAATAGCGAGCGGAACGACATCGTCTCCGACGTCGTCAACCGGATCTGCAGTACGCACGAGCCCGACCGAGGCCGGCTCGAGATGGCGCTCAACGACGCCGCATTCCACGAGATCCGACGGCTCGAACGTCAACGGGACGACGAAGCCCGTGATCGCCTCGGTTACTGGCGCTCCATGGTTCGGCGCATCGGCAGGATGGACGACAACGAACAGAAGCGCGCCCTGAACAGCATCGTGACGACGATGGCCAAAGATGTCGCGGGCAACTTCGACCCGCGTGTGTACCGCTTCGCACGACAGGCGATCCCGAGGATGGTGGCCGGGCTGATGGAACCGAGCCGGGTTACCCAGGGCTTGACAGTCCCGCGTTCAGAGGTGCTGAGCCGGGTTTTGCGGGTGCAGGGCGACATCGAACACCTCACGCACCTTCAATCCGAAGGAAGCTTGGTCTTCGTTCCGACGCACTCGTCGAACCTCGACTCGATCGTGCTTGCCCAAGCACTGGAGGTAAGCGGGCTGCCGCCTGTGATCTACGGAGCTGGCAAGAACCTCTTCACCAACCCCATCATCAGTTTCTTCATGCACAACCTCGGGGCGTACCGCGTCGATCGGCGGATCCGAGTGCAGCTCTACAAAGAAGTCTTGAAGCTCTACTCGCAAGTGATGATCGAACGGGGCTACCACTCGTTGTTCTTTCCAGGGGGCACCCGCAGTCGCTCAGGGATGATCGAGCGACATCTCAAACTCGGCCTCCTCGGCTCCGCGGTCGAGGCATTCACGACAAACCAAGTTCGGCGTGTCGATCGCCCGATCTGGTTCGTGCCGACCACGATCAACTATGCTCTCGTCCTCGAAGCCGAAACTCTCATTCGCGATTGGCTCACCGAGGAAGGGAAGGCCCGATACATCATCGAGGACGATGAGTTCTCACGAATCGATCGGTGGGTCGCGTTCTTTCGCAAGGTTGTGGGGATGCGCAGCGCTTGCATCATTCGTTTCGGCGAGCCGATCGACCCATTCGGCAATGCGGTCGACGACAAGGGCGCGTCACTCAGTCCGGGAGGACAAACCCTGGACCCCGGTGGCTATGTGGAGCATCGGGGCACGCCACTCGTCGACCCGGTGCGCGATGCCGCGTATACGCGCGAGCTCGGCCAAGTGCTCGCCGAACGCTACGAGAAAGACACCGTATTGATGAGCACCCAGGTCGTTGGGCACGTGCTCTTCAGGCACTTGGTGATGCAAACACCGGGGATGGATCTCTTCGCACGACTTCGTCTGCGAAACGAAATCAGCATCAACCGTGCCCTCGTGATTGCCGACATCGGCGAAGCACGCGATCGCCTGCGGGCACTCGAGGAAAAGGGTCAGGTCCACATCAGCGACGTCGTACGTGAAGAAACACCCGACGCACTTCTCGAACAGGCGCTGAACTTCTGGAACGGCTACCACAACTCGACCGCTGCACGGCTAGAAGGAAACGACATTGTGCTCTGCGATCCATCGCTGCTTCTGTACTATCAGAACCGCCTCGTCCCATTTGCCGAGCGGATCGCGAACGCGACGGAACTTCCCGCGGCTTGCGAGATCGAGGCCCTGGGGGCTCACCGATGACTCTGAAGGTTGGGGTACTCGGGGCCGGCGGGTTCGGTCGGGCGCTTGCGATGGCAAGTGCTCGACACGGCCACGACGTCCAAGTCTGGAGCCGTGGTGGCCGGGCTCTACCTGAACCCATTCGCGTGTCCGACTCGATCGAGTCGATGCGCGATCGCGACCTCATCTTCTTGGCGGCACCTGCTCGGTACGCCACCCAAGTCGCAACCGATCTCGGGAGCATCGTCGACGGCCGCCACTTGGTCGTGCACATCAGCCGAGGCCTCATCGGAGCCGAACTCAAAACGATCACCACCGTGCTACGCGAACGCACCGCAGCCCGCCGCCTGGGAGCGCTCGCCGGGCCACTCGTTGCAGACGCCTTGGCAGAAGGACGGCCGAGCGGCGCCGTTCTCGGGACTCTGTTTCCTGAGGTCACCGAGATGGTTCGGGAAGCCATCGGTGGTTCGGAGATGCGGGTCTATGAATCCAAAGACGTCGTCGGCGTCGAGCTCGCCAGCGCGACCGTCGGGTTTCTCACCGTCATCCTCTCGTACGCACAAGCGAGCGGCGCCGAACCCGGCACGCTCGCGGTCATGGCGACGCGCGGCATGGTCGAAGCCTCGCGGATCGGCGCAACCCTTGGGTCCAACGAGCAGACTTTCCTGGGCCTCGCAGGCCTAGGCGACTTGCTCGCCGCGGTCGCGGGAGACGACCGACCCGAGGCACGCATTGGCCGCGCGATGGCCGAAGGGGCCGACCCCGCCATCGCCAACGAGCGCTCGGGTGCCTACTTCGAAGGGTTCGAGGTCGCACAACACATGATCGAGCATGCCCACCGACTCGGCATAGAAACACCGATCTCTTCCGCTTTCGTCGAGGTGTCGACGGGTCGGATGACGCCAGACGAAGCGCTCGTCGCGCTGATGCAACGACGCGTAGGGACCGAATGAGCGCGGCCGAAGAATTGGCCTACTGGAGCTTTCCAACCCGCACGATTTTCGGGCGCGGGGCGGTGGGCGAGTGTGGAACCGAAGCCGCCCAACTCGGCGGAACACGCGCGCTTATCTTGGGCGATCGGGGGATCGAAGCGGCAGGGATCCTGGAGCCGGTCCGTAGGGCGCTCGACGGTGCGTCGATCGACCACGAGACGGCGCTCGATGTGTCCTCCAATCCACTCGAGTCCGAAGTGTTGGGCGCCGCGAGGGCCTATGAGGCGTTCGGCGCAGACATCCTCGTCGGCGTGGGTGGGGGAAGCGTTCTCGATGTCGCCAAGTTGGTACGCTTGGCGGTGACGCACCCAGGTCCGCTCGCCCAGTACGATGACGCCGTGGGCGGTGGCGACCGCATCGTGGCTCCGCTGCCTCCGATGATCGCGGTTCCGACGACAGCGGGCACGGGTAGCGAAGTGGGTAGAAGTGGCGTTGTGACGATCCAGGCGACGAACCGAAAGACCGTGATCTTCTCGCCAGCGCTCCTTCCAAACGTGGCCATCCTCGACCCCGAGATGACCCGAACCATGCCGGCATCGATGACGGCCGCAACTGGGATGGATGCCCTGACGCACTGCATCGAGGCCTACTGCTCCCTAGGCGTTCACCCCATGGCAGATGCCTTGGCGCTCGGGGGCGTGCATCTGTGCCAACGCTCGCTCAAAGCCGCGGTTGCCGATGGAAACGATCTCGGCGCGCGGGGCGAGATGCTTCAAGCGGCCATGATCGGCGCGGTTGCGTTTCAGAAGGGACTCGGCGCTTGCCACTCCCTGGCTCATCCGCTCTCGACGGAGTTCGGGATGCACCACGGGCTTGCCAATGCGATCTGCCTCCCTGCGGTGTTGGACTTCAACCGAAGCGCGATCCCAGACCGCCTCGCCGAAGTCGCGCGGCAACTGGGGGTGCGCAGCGACGAACCCGGCACGCTTTCTTTCGAGTGTGCTGGTGCGGTGCGGTCGCTTCGGAATTCCGTCGGCTTGCCCGGGGATCTTCGATCCCAGGGTGTGTCCGCGGAGGACCTGCCAAAACTGGCCGCACTCGCCTTCGCGGACCCGTGTCACCAGTTGAACCCCCGGCCCTGCGCGGAGGCAGATCTCCTGTCGCTCTACCAGGCGTGTCTCGGCGATGCCTAAACGAAAGAAGGGCCAACTCGAACCGGTCGGCAAGGTCTTGGGAGGCGTATACCCCGCGCCCGATCAGTATCTCTCTACGCGCGCATTCGCATGGTGGAATCGCTCTGTTCCGGCGCGAATCGTCGAGCACGCACGGCCCGTCAAGCTCGTTCACGGCACACTCATCGTTCATGTAAGCTCCTCGGTCTGGGCCAATGAGCTCCACTACCTGTCGGAAGACCTTCTCACGGAACTCCGTAGGCACGCGCCCGACTCGGGCGTGACTCGGCTGAAGTTCAAGGTGGGTCCCCTCCCCGACCTCCCAAAGCCGCTCGCGCCCGCGCGGCGGGCACCCGAACCGGTCCGCCTCGCGGCCCTACCCGAAACACTGGGCAGGGCTCTCGCGAACATCGACGACGACGAACTCCGAAGGGCGGTCACCGAGGCGGCCACCATGAGCCTCAGTCGCCGAAAGCCCGACTAGTCCGCCCGCACTCTATGCACGTGCCCGAGCCCGGCGGGGCGGTTCTCACGATAAGCCGCAGCCGATCGGTTCGGGCGAGCACCACATCGACATGGCGCATCAACGATGCCTTAGCGCTCGGACGACCGCCTCGAGGGCTTCTGGACGTTGCAACTCGCCGCAAAGGTCGGCGGGGATCGGCACCGTCACAAGCTGCAAGGGTGCTTCGGTGAGCTGGCTGAGGGTAACCCCGAGTTCGCGTGCAATGCGCGTCGTCAGATCGACGCCCGGATCGGCAACCTCGCCGCTCTCGAGGCGCGCGATGGTGCGACGCGAAACCCCGACCCGCTCGGCCAGATCGTGCTGAGTCATCCGCTCACGGAGCTCGCGGAGAATAGGCAGGTTCGCAGATATGACATCGATGGCGGCCATGATGAGACAGTAGCGTCATATTGAATCGCCCACAAGGGCACTATGGCCTGCCGACCCCCTGGGCCAGCTCCGAGACGAGAGATCGGACCGCATCGACTGCGGCATCCGGCGTTGGCGCCGCGTCCACGGCGCCTACCACGGCAGTCCCGACGACCACGCCGTCTACACGTGCGGCAACGGTCGCAACGTCTTGTCGCGTCTTCACGCCGAAGCCGATCGCGATCGGACGCCCCAGTTCGTCTTGAAGAACGCGTGCGCGATCGGAGGCGCTCGCAAGGTCTGTCGCTTTCGACCCGGTCACGCCTGTCATGGAGACGTAATAGAGAAAAGAAGTGGCGGCCTCAGAGGCGCTACGGATCCGGTCACTCTCGCTGGTCGGTGCGATCAGCGGCACGAAGTCGAGCCCCCGTGCCACCGCTGGGCCCCGCAGCCCTTCGCTCTCCTCAGGGGGCAAATTCACGACCAGAAAACCGTCCGCCCCCTGCGCGGCGGCGTCCTCGACCGCGCGCGCTTCCCCATACGCAAGAATCGGGTTGTAGTAACCAAACAACAAGAGGGGAACGTCGGTCTCTTTTCGAATGGCCCCGACGGTGTCGAGCACCTTCGCGAACGTCGTCCCCCCCGAGAGCGCTCGTTCGCTCGCTTTCTGAATCGCGGGCCCGTCGGCCGTGGGATCGCTGAAGGGGACACCAAGCTCGATCACGTCGGCGCCCGCCTCGGCTGCTGCGACGACGAGGCGCCGGGTCGTATCGAGGTCCGGATCGCCGGCGCAGAGGTAGATGACCAGCGCCGCGCGGTTCTCCGCCTTGGCTCGCGCAAAGGCATCTGCGATGCGGCCCATGGCTCAGTTCCTCGCGCTGAGCAGTGAAAGGACCGTGTCGAGGTCCTTGTCGCCGCGACCCGACAAACACACGAGCACGTCGGCGTTGCTCCCAACTTCCTGGGCCACGGTGGGCAGGTATGCGAAGGCGTGGCTCGTCTCGAGCGCGGGAATGATCCCTTCGGTCCTGCACAACTGCTGGAAAGCCGCAAGGGCTTCGTCGTCGGTCACGGCTCCATAGGTCGCCCGACCCGAGTCTTTGAGCCACGCGTGCTCGGGCCCCACGCCTGGGTAATCGAGGCCCGCACTGATCGAGTGAGCCTCGAGGATCTGACCGTCGTCGGTTTGTAGGATGTAACTCTTGGCTCCGTGGAGTACGCCCACCCCTCCCGCGCAAAGCGGGGCCGCGTGCTGGCCAGTCGCGATCCCGTTTCCTGCCGCCTCGACCCCGACCAAACGGACGTCGGAGTCGGCGACGAAGCCTGCGAAGATGCCCATGGCGTTGGAACCTCCACCCACACAAGCGACGACCGCGTCAGGCAAGCGACCCGCCTGGTCGAGCATCTGGGACCGCGCCTCTTTCCCGATGATGGCCTGGAAGTCGCGGACGATCATGGGGTACGGATGAGGACCAGCCACCGACCCGACACAATAGTGGGTCGTTCGTACGTTGGTGACCCAGTCGCGAAGGGCTTCGTTCATGGCGTCTTTCAAGGTCGCCGACCCGGACGTCACCGAGTGCACGGTGGCTCCCAAGAGTTCCATCCTTCGGACGTTCGGCGCCTGCCGACGAACGTCTTCGGCTCCCATGTACACCTCGCAAGGAAGGCCCATGAGGGCACACGCCGTTGCGGTCGCAACCCCATGCTGCCCTGCACCGGTCTCGGCGATGATGCGCGCTTTGCCCATTCGCTTGGCGAGCAGGATCTGACCGATCGTGTTGTTCACCTTGTGCGCCCCGGTGTGGCAAAGGTCCTCTCGCTTGAGCCAGACACGCACCCCGACTTCTTCGCTCAACCTGTCAGCCTTGTAGAGGGGCGTCGCCCGCCCCGCGTAGTGCTCCAGCAGCGAGTCCAGCTCAGCTTGGAAAGCTGGGTCGGACTGCGCCGACGTGTATGCTTGCGTCAGCTCGTCGAGCGCGGGCATCAATGTCTCGGCGACGTATCGGCCTCCGTATGGCCCGTATCGTCCGGGGGTCGGTTCTAAGTTCTCCATCAGGCGCAGAACCTAGCGCAAGGCGAGACTCCGCGCATCCGTAGGCAAAGCGCGGCTGACGGCGATTCTGCGTGTCCAGCACAGCACGGATGACGTCCAAGCCGAGCCCCCGTTCGGTCGTGCTAGAGTCGACCGATGCAACCGAACGCAGCCACCACGAGGGCGGCTCGCCACGGTGGTCGGGCGACGTTGAGGCGCACGCCCCTGTCCGACGCGGTTGACTTGCCGAAGCTCCCGGCGCGGGAAGTCCTTGGGCTGCCCGGTGAAGGCGGTCGGCACCAGGTCCGCGATTCGATTGAACAACTGCGCGACATGCACGGGTTCATGCAGCGCCGGAGAGCCCGGTTCGGCCCGAACTTCACCCATGGCTACTTTGGTTTCGTGCCCTTCGCCGTGGGTGAGCCGGAACTGGTCCGCGAGCTCCTCCTCGATCGCAGCAAGGTCTACTCGAGCCGCATGGGTTGGGACTTCTCGATCGGCGAGTTGTTCGAGGGCGGGCTGATGCTTCGCGACTTCGACGACCACCGAGCGCAGCGGAACATCATGCAGGCCGCATTTCGTCCAGCTGCGATGCGAGGCTACCTCGACATCATCAACCCGATCATCGACGACGCGCTCGAACAGCGGCGGGGGATGACGACCTACCGGTTCTACCCGGGCGCCAAGCAACTCGGTCTACGCATCGCGGCCGAACTGTTGCTCGGGGTATCACTCGAACAGAAGAAGGGTCGGAGGATCAGCCAGGCCTTCGTGAACGCGGTCAAGGCAGCTGTCGCGATCGTACGCAGGCCCGTGCCTCCTCTGCAGTACTGGCGAGGGATGCGAGGTCGACAGTTCTTGAGGAAGTACTTCCTCTCTCAAATCGACGAACGTCGCAGGAGCAAGAGGGGTGACATGTTCTCGCAGCTGTGTCGCGCAACCGACGACCAGGGCGAGCAACTGACCGACGAAGAAATCGCGCATCACATGATCTTCCTCGTTCTCGCCGCGCACGACACGACCGCAAGCGCGGTGACGACTTCGGTCTGGGCGCTTGCCACACACGACGAATGGCAAGACCGAGTCCGCGACGAGGTGCTCGCGACGGGCGACCGAACCATGCCATACGCCGCTCGCGACACGCTCCCTCAGACCGAATGGGTCTTCAAAGAAGCGATCCGCATGCAGCCGCCGGTCCCTTTCATGATGCGCCGCGCGGTGCGAGATACAGAGCTCGGTCCGTATGCGCTTCCCAAGAACTTGGCAGTCGGCACGACATCCTTGATCACGCACTACCTACCCGACTGGTGGACCGATCCAACGCGGTTCGACCCGCTGCGGTTCAGCCCCGATCGAGCGGAGCACAAGAAGCACCCGGGCCTCTACTACCCATTTGGCGCCGGAGCACACATGTGCCTGGGCGTGCACCTTGCCACGATGCAGGCCAAAGCGTTCCTCTACCAGTTTGTTCGAAGGCACCGCTTCACCCTCGAAGGCAACAAGGCGACTCGGTTCCAGACCGTTCCCATCCCCCACCCCGTCGGTGGGCTCCCGATCCGCGTCTCGCGGCCTGGTAGCCGCGGCTGACGTTCATCGGTATATTCGAGCCCGGCAGCGATCACGTGAAGCTTCATCGTCGAACGTTTACGAAACTAGCCGCGCTTTCGGGCGCAGGGGTGCTGATCACCCCAGGATGTACGTCGGAAGCGCCCACGAACAGCGCCGCAGCGAAACTCAACCCCGATGAGCGGGTCATGTTTGAACGCTTCGCCGAAGTCTATATCCCCACGGAGGGCACCAACCTCAAGCCTGTCCCTGAGGTCCCCGTACTCGACAACATCGATCGCGTGCTCGGCCATCTCGACGGGCCAACACTCGACGAAGTCCACACCGGATTGAAGCTGTTCGACTACGGCTCAATCGTGCTCGGGTTGCACTTCGCTCGCTTCGGCAACCTCACGCCTGAAGACCGAACCCATTACATCCGCCGTTGGGACGGCGGAGGGGAGACGCAGCGGGCGATCGTGGGATTGATCAAAAAGCTTGTCGCCTTCGGGTATTGGCAGGACGTCGAAGCGGCGCGGCGAGTCGGCTACCAAGGGCCCGTCTCGGAAGAGGCCAAGATCCTGAGCCTTGGGAACGCCCCCATGCCCGTCATCGAACCAAGGCCGGAAACACCGACATGACCGGCACATCCCCAGACAACGCACCCGCGATGCCGGTGCTCCAAGTCCGCACGCCCGCAGCGATTCCCGATAGCGGAATCACGCTGGACGCCGACGTTCTGGTGGTCGGGTCAGGTGCGAGCGGCGCCGTGGCGGCCTATGAGTTGAGTTCTCGCGGCGCCAAGGTCGTGGTGCTCGAAGCGGGCCCATATGTGAAGTCCGCGCAGTTCACCGAACGCCTCACCCAGTCCTTCGATTCGCTCTACGAGGACGGAGGCAATCAGGCGAACAACGCCGGTGACCTGGTCGTTCTTCAAGGCTCTTGCGTCGGTGGCTCAACCGTCATCAACGCCGCCGTGTGCTTTCGGGCCCCGGATGCCGTGCTCGAGAGTTGGGGTACCGACCACGGGCTCGACAACCTCGCTCCTTCTGCGATGGCACCTTACTTCGACAAGGTAGAGCGGAACTTACACATCCAGCCAAACGGTCCGCACGAGATCAACCTCAACGGCAGGCTCATCGCTGATGGCGCAAGAAAGCTCGGTATCCATACCGCGCCCGCTGCGAGAAACATCAAACACTGCGCGCTCACGGGCCATTGTCTTGCAGGTTGCAAGACGGACCGAAAGCAATCGATGCTCGTGACATACCTTCCGTGGGCGAGTGAGCTCGGCGCCACGATTCTGAGTGGCACACGGGCGGAAAGCTTCGAAGTGCGCGATGGCCGCATCACCGAAGTGCATGCCATCGCCACGGACGCGGATGGTGCTGAGAAGCCGGTGAACGTGAAAGCGGGACTTGTCGTCGTCGCCGCTGGTGCGATCCAAACGCCACTGCTCTTTCAGCGGAATGCACTCGGCAACAGCAGCGGCCTGATCGGCCACAATTTCGCCTGTCACCCATCCACCGCAATGTTGGGAGAGCACCCTGACGACATCTACAGCTGGCTGGGCGCGACGATCTCGACCTACGCCGGCAACATCGAAGACCCACGCGAAGGAAGCTACCTGCTCGAGGCGGGTTTTCTCGGTCCCCTCTCGATCTCAACCGCATCCGAAGGTGGGGTCGGCCGCGAGTACGTCGAGTTCATTGAGAACGCCAAGAAGAATCTCGCTGCTGTCACTCTCATTCACGACCACAACGTCGGTCGCGTGTACTCTGAGAACGGACGCAAGCGAATCGATTACGAACTCGACGACCGCGACTTCAAGAGCCTGCAGGAGGCCTTTCGCGCGGCGGCCAACATCTACTTCGCGGCAGGCGCGACGCGCGTGTTTCTCCCGACCACGCGTCGCACCGTGATCGAGGGCTCCGGGGAAGTCGATTCCGTCGTCAACAGCTTGGAGAACGGCAAGCACCTCTACAAGTTCACCTCGTATCATCCCCAAGGCACGATGCGCATGGGACGCGATCCGAAGGCCAGCGTCGTCGGGCCGGACGGCAAGATGCACGACCTCGACAACGTATATGTCATCGACGCGAGCCTCTTCCCGTCGACCCTCTTGGTGAACCCACAGGAAACCGTGTACGCCATGGCGACCTATCTCTCGGAGGGCATCGCCGCCCGAGGCTGAACGGCGGGCGGCGCTTAGTCGGCCGCGCGGACGGCGTCCATGAATGCGGCGACCCGAGCTGCGTCTTTGCGCCCGGGCTCCGACTCCACGCCGGAGGCGACATCGACGCGAAAGGGTCGGACCGTCTCAATGGCGCGTTGCACGTTGGCTGGATTCAGTCCCCCCGCCAATGTGAGTTTCCTCGCTTTGGCGACCTCCGCGGCAATAGCCCAATCGAACGTACGGCCCGTTCCGCCAGGGAGACCGGGAACGCTCGCGTCGAGAAGCAGATGCTCGCCGCGGTACGTGGCTGCGCGCGCGATCGCGCCATCGTCCGCGACCCCGATGGCCTTGTACGCATGGGGGAGGAGCGCATCGAGTTGGGCCGGTGTCTCATCGCCGTGCAGCTGTGCCCACACGATCCCGGTTTTCGCCATGATCTCAAGGATCTCGGCCACACTGTGGTCGACGAATACCCCCACCGTATCGGCCCGGTCGCCGACGGCCGCCACGATCTCCCGTGCGGTTGGGATGTCCGTCCGGCGCGGGGAACGGGACCAGAAGTTGAGCCCGATGGCTTCCGCGCCCAGGTCGACACAATGCACTGCGTCATCGACCGTTGTTAGACCGCAGATCTTCACCCCAGTCATGCCGTAGGTTGCGACGAGGAACAGCAACCGTCCAACGGGCGGCCGAGGGTTGCGATTCGTGGCGGCCGGCCCTAGAACGCGTCCCACTTGGCCCCCAAACCATGGGCGTTTGGGACGTTGCAGGACTAAACTCGACGATCGAGCATGGAACCATCTGCTGCCGCGCGCGCGCAACCCAACCCGCGCGAAACCTTAGACTCTGTCGTCATCCGGTTCGCCGGCGACTCCGGCGACGGAATGCAATTGACGGGGTCTCAGTTCACCACGGCAACGGCGGTCGCCGGAAACGATCTCGCAACGTTCCCTGACTTCCCTGCGGAGATCCGTGCCCCTGCGGGCACCACGTACGGCGTGTCCGGGTTTCAGATCCACTTCGCAGCACACGACATCCGAACTCCTGGCGACGCGCCGGATGTGCTGGTCGCGATGAACCCGGCGGCGCTCAAGGTCAACACCGAGCTTCTCAAGACCGGCGGCCTCGTGGTGATCAACACGGGCGCCTTCTCGAAGAACAACCTCGCGAAGGCAGGTTACGAACAGAACCCGCTCGAAGACGACTCGCTCGACCGTTTCCGTGTGCTTGCTCTCGACATCACCAAGATGACGCTCGAGTCGGTCAAAGGGATCGGACTCGGCTCGAAGGAAGCCCACCGTTGCAAGAACATGTGGACCCTCGGGCTGATGTACTGGCTTTTCGGGCGCGAGCGAGAGCCCACGGTGGAGTGGCTCCAGGCGAAGTTCGCCAAAAAGCCGCTGCTGGCCGAAGCCAACATTGCGGCGCTCAACGCCGGCCACATCTACGGAGAGAACGCTGAGCTCCCGCATGGCATCGGTGCCTATCAGGTGCCTGCGGCGAAACTCGAGCCTGGCGAATACCGAAACGTGAGTGGCAACGAGGCGACGGCGTGGGGGCTCGTCACGGGCGCCAAGCTGGCCGATCTCGAGATCATGTACGGCTCCTATCCGATCACGCCGGCCTCGAACCTCCTGCACAACCTGTCCAAACTCAAACAGTTTGGGGTGACGACGTTTCAGGCCGAGGACGAGATTGCCGCCGTTTCGGCTGCCGTCGGCGCGAGCTTCGGCGGGTCCATCGGGGTTACGGGGACATCCGGCCCCGGTGTCGCGCTCAAGTCCGAGGCGATCGGGCTAGCGATTGCGACGGAGCTGCCGCTCGTCATCGTCGACGTGCAACGCGGAGGCCCATCGACGGGCCTTCCCACCAAGACAGAGCAATCGGACTTGTTCCAAGCGGTTTGGGGACGGAACGGCGACGCCCCGCTGGTCGTTCTTGCTGCGGCCACCCCGGGCGACTGTTTCTACATGGCGGTCGAAGCCGTTCGGATCGCTGTGAAGTACATGACACCCGTGATGCTTCTCACAGACGGCTATCTCGCCAACGGGGCGGAGCCGTGGCTCCTGCCCGACGTCGACGCCCTCGAACCCTTTCCAACGAAGTTCGCGGACGACCCCGAGGGCTTCCACCCTTTCCAGCGCAACAAAGAGACCCTTGCTCGTCCATGGGCCCTTCCGGGCACGCCCGGTCTCGAACACCGGATCGGCGGCCTCGAGAAGCAACAAGACGCGGGACACATCTCCTACGACCCGAACAACCACCACGTGATGACCAAACTGCGCGCCACCAAAGTGCAGCGCGTGGCCAAGGATTTTCCAAGCGTGACCGTCGACCAGGGGGAGCGGCAGGGCGATATGCTGGTCGTGGGCTGGGGCTCGACCTACGGCGCGATCAGTCAGTCGGTGCGCGCGCTCCGCGAGGAGGGTCTCAAGGTATCGCACGCTCATCTTCGGAACATCTGGCCGCTTCCCGAAGGACTGGGAGAACTGCTTCGCTCGTTCGGCAACGTGTTGGTCCCAGAGCTGAACAATGGACAGCTCGTCAAGCTGCTCCGCAGCGAGTACCTGATTGACGCAGAGAGCCTCACGAAAGTTGCCGGACAACCATTCACCATCAGAGAACTCGTCGACACGGTACGCGAACGCCTAGATCGGAGCTTGCAATGAGTCCGAACCCCCCAAAGAAGAAGCTCACTCGGAAGGACTTCGCCTCAGACCAAGAAGTTCGTTGGTGTCCTGGGTGCGGCGACTACGCGATTCTCGCGGCCGTCCAGCGGACGCTCCCGAGCTTGGATGCCCAGCCGGAGAACACAGTGTTCGTGTCCGGCATCGGCTGTTCGAGCCGCTTTCCCTACTACATGAACACCTACGGGTTTCACACGATACACGGGCGCGCCCCCGCCATTGCAACGGGGCTCAAGCTGTCGAACCCCGAACTCGACGTCTGGGTGATCACCGGCGACGGGGACGGTCTGAGCATTGGTGGAAACCACCTTCTGCACGTGCTGCGTCGAAACGTGGACCTCCAGATCCTGCTCTTCAACAACCAAATCTACGGCCTTACCAAAGGGCAATACTCGCCCACGTCTCAGGTCGGGAAGGTCACCCCCTCGAGTCCACTAGGCTCCATTGACCAGCCCGTCATCCCGACACGGTTCGCGCTCGGTGCGGGGGCGACGTTCGTTGCGCGGAGCTACGACACATCCAAGCGGCTGCCCGAGGCGCTCACCGCGGCCAAGCAATATGAGGGCGCCGCTTTCATCGAGATATTGCAGAACTGCCCGGTGTTCAACGACGGGGTCTTCGACCTCATTACCGACCGAAAAACCGGACCTGCGTATCAGCTATGGCTCGAGCATGGCGCGCCGATGCGGTTCGGCGCGGATGGCGAGAAGGGCCTGCGGATGAACCCACAGACCCTGACCCTCGAGGTCGTCACCGTCGGCGAAGACGGCGTCGCCGAGGACGACATCGTGGTCCACGACGAGACCAATCACGCCCTCGCTTGGATGCTCACGGACCTCCCCGACGTGGTTGCGCTCGGCGTGTTGTATCGCGAGCCGAGTCCGGTGTACGACCAAAGCGTCGCCAAGCAGCGGGAGTTGGCCGAGGAACGATTCGGCAAGGCAGACCTGAAGGCGCTACTTCGGCAAGGCCATACCTGGACCGTCACCTGACGGCGCGTCCGTCGCCAGCGGCAACGTCAGAACCAATCGCATTCCACGTGGCTCGAGACGCGCCCCGGCGACGTGTCCCCCAGCACGCTCGGCGAGGTGAGCGAGCTTCGTGAGCTCCAAACCGGTCTTCGGTCGGCCAGCGAGTTTCGTGAAGGGTGCGAACAGCGACGCGAGTTCAGAGTCGCTTGGGGGCGGGCCGTCGTCTTCGAAGATGAGCATCGTGGCGGCGCCCAAGATGCGGGTGCTGACCCTTAGCCGAGTCACGGACTGCGCTCCGGTGAGGAATCGCGCGATGCTCCCAAGGGTTCCCTGAGCGAGCCAAAGGTCTAGACGTACCGTGGGCTCGACGGAGCTCAACACGCGTTCGACAGGCTTGGCGCACTCTTGACCCAAATGGTGGGCCAAGTCGTTCAAAGACACCACACGCGAATGATCGGGATCATCGCCCGACAACGTCGATAGATGCCGCATGACTTCCCGGCCGTCTTCGGCGGCCGTCTTGATCTCGCGGAGATACTTGGCGACAGCATCCGCGTCGGCGCCGTTCTTAAGGGCGAGATGAGCATTTCCGACGATCACGCCGAGCACGTTGTTCATCTCGTGAACCACACCCACGGCAAGGTCTCGCGCAGCCCGCATTCCTTCCGGATGGAGGATGCCCTTGGCCGTTCGCTGTGGATCATCGGCCATACCAAGCCTCGCTCAAAGCTCCAAGAGCCGCTTCACCGCTCGAATCACGCGTGGCGCCTGAATGGGCTTCTCGATGTACGCGTTGGCCCCGAGAGACATGGCCCGGTCTCTGTCATGTGGAGCACTCTCGGTCGTGATGACGACGACGGGCGTATCTGCGTGGCGAGGGTCGCCGCGCACGTGACGCACCAACTTCAGGCCGTCCATCACAGGCATGTTGACGTCGGTGAGGACCAGATCGAAGCGCTGAGTCGCAAGCGCACGAATGCCCGAGAGCCCGTTCTCCGCTGTCACGACTTCCATGCCCGGAATGCGCAGCAGCGATTCGGTCAACATGCTGCGCATGGCTTGGGAGTCCTCGACGACTAGACAGCGGTACTGGGGCATGGCTATCTCATCGTACGACAGGGACCGGCCGACTCAAATTTTCGCGCCGTTCCCCTTCTTGGGGCGACACAAATCGGCCAGTGTGTCCGCCAGGGCCCAAATGCCGAGGGCTTGATGTCTCACGCGCGATCGTTGAACGGCGAGAGGCATCCCCGATACCACCGCAGTCTCGGGCTCCTCGACGATGACGGTTCCCCCTCGCCGAGCGATGTCACGAGCCCCGAGGGCACCGTCATCCCCCATACCCGTGAGAACGACCGCAACCGCTTGATCTCCAAGGACGCGAGCCGCAGACGCGAACAACTGGTCGACGGATGGTACGTAGCGCACACCATTGCCCGGCGAGACCACCCGTAGTGCAGGACCGCGGTCTGACGGCACGATCTCGACGCACCGGCCACCTGGACACACGTATCCGCGGCCTCGGCCGAGGCGTTCGTATGGCTTGGCCTCGGTGACTTTCACGACGCCGGTGCGGTCGAGTCGTTGCGCAAACGTCGTGGTGAAGCGTGGAGGCATGTGTTGCGCGATCACGAACGCGGCATCTACTTGATCGTGTAGCTGACGAAAAAGGGTGATGAGCGCCTTCGGTCCGCCAGTGGATGCCCCGATCACGACCACCTTGCTCGGAACCTTCTGCGGGGCGGTGGGCTCTCGTCGCGTGGGAGGGGGCGCGCTCCCCTCGAGGCGAAGGTCGAGCCCCCCCACATTGGTCCGCCGCAGCGCCAGAGGCGAAAGTTGCCGAACGACGCGAACCTTCTCTTCGAGCTCGCCGCGCAAACGCTCGAGGGGCGCCGCATCCCCGTGCGGTTTCGGCAGGAAGTCGATCGCGCCAAGCTCGAGAGCGCGAAACACACTCTCTTTTCCGGACTGGCCTGAAATGACGACCACCGGCACAGGGTGGCGGTCCATCAGCAGTTGGAGGAACTCGAAGCCGTCGACGCGAGGCATCTCGAGGTCGAGCGCGATGAAGTCGGGCGGGTTCGCCTCGACGAGCCGTAGTGCTTCGGCGCCGTCACGCGCAACCTCCACGTGAGACACCCCGTCGATCTCGCTGAGCATCGCGGCAATGGTTCGTCGATTCAGGGACGAGTCGTCGACGACCAACGCGTGAAGCTGCTTCATCGTCCAACCGTTCTGGGTGGAAGCTCGGTATAGGGAACGGGACGCCGATATACGATGTCGGTACTCAATTGGGCGATCTCGAACGCGGTGCTCGTCTGTAGCAACGACTCGCTGTGACCGAGCAGCAAGTAGCCGCCTCGATGGAGTCGCTGGTAGATCATGTCGAGGACCTTCCGACGAGAGATGTCGTCGAAGTAGATCAACACGTTGCGGCAAAAGGTAACGTCGACCGTACCGACGATGGCGGCTCGGCGTTCGTTCATCAAGTTCAGGTGGCCGAAGTGGCACATGGCCCGAATTCGCGGATGAACTTGCCTGCCCGCGTCGGTCGAGATGAAGAACCGCTCGTACTCCGGAATCATCGCACGGAAGCTCGCGGATCGGTACGTCGCCTCGCGGGCTTTGCGCAAGACTCGGCGCGAGATGTCGTTGCCGAAAACACGGATGTCCCAGCCTTCGAAGAGCCCAGACGCCTCGATCAACATCGCGATCGTGTACACCTCCTCGCCGCTCGAGCACCCCGCACTCCATACGTCGATTCGTTTTGCCCCCCTCGCCAGGGCGCGCGCACGGACGACCGGCAGGATCTCTTCTGTGAACGCACGAAGCTGGTAGGCCTCTCGAAAGAAATAGGTCTCATTGGTCGTGAGCACCTCCGCGGCGCTCTCGAGCTCTGAGTCGGCATTCGGATGGTAGCGAAGGTAGCGGTAGTACTCGGGGAAGTCGGAAATCCCGAGCTCGCGCAATCGCTCACGCAGGCGACGTTCGACGATGTAGGCCGAGTCATCGGCAAAGTAGATCCCGCAGAACCGATTCACATAGTCGCGCAGCAACCGGAAGTCTTTGATGTCGAGCGCGGGCCCCGCGTCGTGCAGCAAAGTCACGTCATCCCTCGCTGGGTAGGCCGCTCTCGATGGCGCGACGCACCATGGCGTCGGTTTCGTCCTCGAGGGCCTGAACGAGGAACTCGCGGCACTTGTCAGTCCCGAGTTCGAGCAAGAGTCGGATGGCGAGCATCCGAACGTGCCACCCCGGATGTGAGAGCCCTTTGGCGAGCAGGGTCTCTGCTTCTCGCACGGGGAGGGTCCGCGCGGCACGAAGACCAGCTTGATAGACTTCGTCGTCTTCTTGGCCAAGCGCGGCGTCTACGGCTGCCGCGACGTCCGAATCGCCCAGCCACGCCAGCGCGTCAAGTGCCGCTGCAACAACCACCGGCTCTTCGTCCTCGAGCAGCGCTCGAATCCTCGGGATGGCAGCCCCGGCGTCTCTACGGCCGAGCGCAAGCGCCGCCTCCGCGCGGATCGGTGGGAACGGAGAGTCGAGCGCTGTGCGAAGCGGGGCAGTAGCCTCGCCACTGCTCATCTGCCCGAGCGTACGGACGGCGGCGATCTGCACGTCAATGTCTTCGTCGGCAACGGCGTAGCCGATCAGTTGCGCGACGTCGGTGGCATTGGCCATGGCGAGTGCTTGTACGGCAGCCCGGCGCGTCCGTGGCTCTCTACTTCGTAGCCCTCGCTTGAGCACGTCGATAGCGGCATCCGACCCGAGCCGAGACAAGATGTGAGCGATCTCCGCACCCCCTCGACCATCGAGATCGGCGTTGCTCAGGGCTCGTTCCACGGCCTCCGGGACCCGCTTCGCGAGGACTTCGAGAGAACTGGAGGCGGCCGCGCGAATCGCGTGAGATCGCGCATTCAAGCACTCGACCAGCGCCTGGCAGTCGCGCGGGTCGCTCCACCAGCGAAGACTCTCTGCGGCCGCGGCGCGTACCGCATCCTCGCCTTCGATCAGATCCCGCTCGATGAGAGAGCGCACGCGATCGCGGGTTTGCTCTGCAACTTCCTTCTCGTGGGTATAACTGAGTTCCGAAGCGAGGCCGAGACCTAGAGCCCAAACGCGGGATTCGGCTCGGCGGAGCATCAGCAACGGCTCCACGAGACCACCGCCCCAGTCACGGAGCGCGGTTATCGTGTCAGGACAGGCAACGTCGTCTGCGACTGCCTGCAGGACGGCTTCAAGGGATGACTCGTCTCTGCAAAGGACGGCAAGGTACGCGGATGCGCGTCGCGTATTGGTGTCGCCGTGATGCAGCCCATCATAGAGAGCGCGTCGAAACGACTCGTTGGACGCGCTCAGTCGGTCGATCATCGCGGCCTGCTGAGCGCGAGCTTCATTGACCAACTGGCCGATCGCGCGAATGGCCGCACCGGATGTTTGTGGAGACGGGTCGAGCGCAAGCTCGAGAAGAAACTCCAGTGCCTGAGGGTCTCCTGTGCGTCCGAGGAGCTCGGCCGAGATCCGACGCACGATGGCATCCTCAACGGCTGGACCGAGGCTTGCCCAAGGAACCTGGGTTCCAAGCCGCGTGAGACCTTCGACGATGGCGATGCGCAAGAAGAGGTCTTGGGTGCAGAGGCGTTGCTCGAGTAGCTCTTCGGCTCTCGCTCCACCGATGCACACGAGGGCTTCAACTGCGGCTGCCGCCGTATTGGTGTCTGACCCGGCTAGGAGCAATGCCAAGCTGTCGATCATCTGCGGGTCACGCGTTTTTCCCATCGCTTCGATCAGGAACTTGCGCGCAGCGTCGCTCGCAGACGCGCAGGCAGCATCGAACTTCGCGATCTCTCCTTGGCCTATCAGGCCCAACACTTCGATGGCGGCGTTTCTGAGACCGATGTTGGTGGTCTCGACGAGGCGCACGAGCAAAGCGTCGATCAGCTGGTTCTTCTGACCGCACGCGGCCGCGAGGGAGATCGCTTCGCGCCGAACGCGCCAGTCCGAGTCGCTAAGGGCATCGAGGATCTGGACGAGTGGCGTGCCAACCGGACGCAGGCTGAGCGTATGCACGGCTTGCCGTCGCACGTCGGGGTCGGCCGAATGCAGAGCACGCGCGACGTCTTCCCGTTTCATGGCGCCCTCGATGGCAAGAGGGAGATGTCGTCATGATCGACCTGCATAGCCGGCTCAGCGAGGCGCTCGACGTCGAGAAGAAAGACCAGTTGGTTGTCGTGTTTGTAGGCACCCGCGACTCCACGCTGTACATGCCTTTCGTCGAGAACCGGCACAGACCGTTCGAGATGCGCCGCCGAGGAGAACACATCCAAGACGGCATCGACCACGACCCCTACCAAACGTTGTGCGCTCTCGATGATGATCCACTTGGTGCGGCGACTGGCCTCTTGTTTGGGCAGGCCGAACAGGCTCCGGAGGTCTACGACGACGGCGACCTCCTCGCGATAGTCGGCGACCCCGAGAATGAACTCTCTCTCGTGCGGAAGCTCCACGATCGGGAGCGGGTTGACGATCTCGCGGATCTGCGAGACGCGTAGCGCGTAAAGGACGGGCCCCACTTCGACCCGGATCAGATCCTTGGCCAGGGTGCCACTATAGGCTCGCCCGCCACTCACGTGCGACCCCCCAACAAGGCTACGGGATCGATCAAGATGAGCATGTCGTTGGCGTCGTCGGAAGAGCCTTCGCGGCCAACACGGCCGACACCGACAACGTAGTCGGAGAGGTCGGTGCCCATGGCCGTGGCATACTCGATCTGGTGTGGCTCGAGGCGGTAGACCTGAATCACACTGTCGACGGCAACCCCAATCAACTCCTGCCCGTTGTCGACCAACAACACCCGGCCGTAGGGTTCGGGTTGGGCCACTTCGAGCTGAAGCAGCTTTGGAAGGTCAACGACCGTGATGATGTCGCCGCGAACCGAAATGACACCAAGGAGATACTCGTCGGCGCGTGGCACCTCGGTCAAAGGAGGCGGAACCAGAATCTCGCGAACCGAGGAAAGAGGAACCCCGTACGCTTCGTTCCCCGCGAGCACCCCAAGCACCGCGATGATCGTTCCGTCACGGCCCTGTTCGGGCACCAAGGTATCGCCTGAAGCGACGCTCATGGTCGGCTCTCCATCGGGCGAAACGCGTCTGGATCGTCGAAATACTCTGTGAAGAGCGCTGGCGCATCGAGCACCAACGCAACCCGCTGGTCTCCAAGATCGGTTGCCCCAGCAAAACCGCGAACGGAGGACAAGCTCTTCCCGAGCGCCTTGATGATCACATCTTCCTGGCCGACGAGCTCGTCGACGACGAAGCCGAGCTCCCTGTTGCCCATCGCGCCAACCACGACGAACTGGTCGCCTCTTGGCGCAGAGCGGCGAAACCCGAACAGCCGAGCAAGATCACAGATCGCCAGCGTTTCGCCTCGGAGCGTGATCACTTCCCGACCTTGAATCGTCCGAACTTCGTCCGGAACGTAGGGGATCGCTTCGCGCACAGCCGTGATCGGAAGCGCGAAGGTCCGCGACGATACGTTGACGATCAGCGCACGGATGATGGCGAGTGTGATCGGTAGGGTCACCGTCACTTTGGTCCCCGTGCCCGGCTCACTTTCGACCGAGACCATTCCGCCAAGCCGAAGGATGTTGGTCTTGACGACGTCCATCCCCACTCCCCGTCCCGACAAGTCGGTGACTTCGGACCGCGTACTAAGACTCGGAAGAAAGACGAGGTTGAGCATGTCCTGTCGCGACATGTCTTCTCCCGCGCCGAAGCTGATCAGCCCGCGCTCGACTGCTTTGTCGCGCAAGGCCTGAGGGTCGATCCCGCCACCGTCGTCCTCGACCTCGATGACGACGTTGCTGCCCTTCTGGTACGCATTCAAGGCGAGAGTTCCTTCTTCCCGCTTGTGGATCCCTTGCCGGGCCTTTGGGGTCTCTATCCCGTGGTCGATCGCGTTGCGCACCAGATGCATCAAGGGATCGGTCAGCTCTTCTACGATCAGCTTGTCGACCTCCGTGCTCGCACCCGTCACGACGAGCCGGACCTGCTTCTCGTTCTCGCGTGCGGCTTGGCGCACGATCCTCGCCAACTTGTTGAAGACCTGCCCGAGCGGCACCATTCGGACGTCCAAGATCCCGGTTCGGAGCTCCGAGAGCTGTCGCTCGAAGCCTCGACCGATCCGGTCGAGGTCCATCATCGACTGGCGGTAGGTCAAATCATTCTTGAACTTGTCCACGAGACGGTTCACCGCGCTCCGCACGAGAGCCAGTTCGCCGACGACATTCATCAAGTGATCGAGCTTGCGAATGTCGACTCGAACAGAGTCGGCAACCGATCGAAGAGACGCCTGGCCACCATCCTCCGCAACAGGCCCCATGCTGAGGACCGGGATGGAGGTGGCTCTCGGCGGAAGTGTCGCCAGATGCGTTCGTTCGGCGATGGGGTCGACCTTCCCATACCTAGGCTCGAAAAGAGCGCGTAGCTCGTCCTCCGGAACGCGAGCCGCCAACAGAACGACCAGCTCGATCGTATCGTCGTTGCCACCCTCCATACTTGGCAAGTAGGTGATGATCTCGGCCTCTTCGCGCGTGTCCTCGCGAAGCGCCTCTATCGAATCGTCGATCGAGACGAGATCGAAAGACGCGCGCAGTCGGTAGAGCGGAAGCCCTTCGCGAACGCAAGCTCGGAGGCGATGCTCTTCGTACTCGGTGAGTACGCCGAGAACGTCGGGGTCGATGGCGTACTTCTCGACAGGGTCACCAGACTGGACGGGCTCCTGATTGCCAAGGTTACGGATCGCATCGATGTACTGTTGCACCCCAGCTTCTTCACCAGGTGCCTGAGGATCCTCGAGAGCGAGAAGGCGTTGAAACCTTTCCACCGAGTCGAATAGGACGTCGAGAAGGCCCTTGTTAACCGGCATTCTCCCCAGACGAAGGTCGTCGAGGAGGTCCTCGAGCGCGTGGGCCACCGTTCCGACGTGCTTGTACCCAAACATGCCGGCGATTCCCTTGAGGGTATGGACGCTCCTGAAGATCTCGTTGATCAACGCCGGTTCGACCCGTTCATCACGGTGATGGGCTTCGTCGACGAGAAGCAGGTCGCGGGACAACGCTTCGACGAGCTCCTGCGCCTCGGCAAGGAACTCTTGCTGAACGTTGTCACGCGGATCGCTCACTGCGACGCCTCCTCGGGCATCGCTGACAAAAGCCGTGCGACAAGCTCACGCAGCTCGTCGACGTCGAACGGTTTCTTCAGAAACGCGTTTGCGCCGAGCTGCAAGCCGCGTTCGGCGTCTGCACCGTCGGTCTGCGTGCTGATGAGAATCCGCGCCGCGCCTTGTTGCCGAGGGCTCTTCTTCATGAAGGACAACAACTCGAGACCGTTGATGTCCGGCATATTGACGTCGACGACGACCACATCGAAGGCCTGGGTCGCCAAGATACGAAGGGCTTCGAACCCCGTGGCAGCCTCCTGGACTCGTGCGAAGTCGTCACTCTCGAGCGCAGCCCGGACGAAAGTGCGCACCGCGCCGCTGTCATCGACAATTAGAGCGTGAAAAGCCAATCGTTCCCCCCAGCTACACAGTAACAGAGTCGGGGGGGCCTAGACCGGTCCTATTGGCGCGAAAAAGAGCGTTCCCTCGGGTTGCCGTCGCTACACGATGAACATGCGCACAGGGCTCGAAGGAAGCGAAAGCTGTAGATTCCCGTCTGGTGCCCGTCGCCCCAAACGAGCCGCACTGCGTAATTTCCTACCTGTTGAATGTCGCGGAGAACCAGGTCTCCTCCTTCGACGAAGCGAATCGGCCCGTCGTGTCCCTGACAATGTGCACACGGGCAGAACCCGCGTAGGATCTCATGCGGATAGCTGCTGGTGTGCCCGTCAGCCCACTCGATCTCCATCACGCGAGCGCCTTCGGGCGCTCTGAGCTCAACTGGCGTCGGCGCGTCGGTCATGGCGCGCGGCGCTCCCAAGCCCGGCTCGCCGTTGACGTTCGCGCACGAACCGAGGCCGTCGCGTGACTCTCGTCCAACAACTGGAGCGCTTCTCGAATCTGCGTTCGCTCCTTGTCGGGCCAAGAGTCGTGCGCGAAGCCGTCGTTGCTTTGGACGCTCACCCAGCGGCGTAGCGCCCCCGCAGACAACACCAGTCGCGCACCACCGCAGACGCGACAAACGATTCCACCACGACCTGCATCGAAAGCGGCTGCTCGGTTCTGGGGAGGGGCCTTGCCACAACGAACGCAGCGATCGAGTGCTGGGGAGAAGCCGAGCAGCGCGAGGACCTGAATGTGCAACGACAGGAGCGTCTCTTCCGGGGGAGCACCCTCGTCAAGAGCCGCCAGAAACCTGACGGCCAGGTCGAACACCAAAGGCTCCGGCTCGTGATCGGGCAGGCGCTCTCGGATCACCGCAAGAGCAGCTCCAGCCGCGCCTATGGCTTCGAGGTCCCGCAGGATTCGGTTGAAGGGTCGGTCGACCGAAACCCGCTCGAGGTGCGCAAGCTCACCGCGGCCTTGGCGAAAGTGTGCGTGCATCACGACGTACGGCTGTAGGGCACCGCCGAACCTGCGTTGGCTCTTGCGCGCACCTCGCGCGAGTGCGGAGACCTTGCCGTAGTCCTCGGTCAGGAGGGTGACGACTCGGTCGGAATCGCGGTAGTCGACGGAGCGTAAGAGAAGCGCGCGACTCTGTTGAGATCGGCTGGGCACTTGGTGACGGAGGATAGCTCAATAGGCCCGTTCTGGGCAGGCGCCCGCCGGACCATGGCGAAGGTCGCCACGATGATCAGGAAAAGCGCGGCGGTGGTGAGCGCCAAAATGAGCCCGTGCCCACCGCGGGTGCGTATGCCAAGCCTCGGCGGCGGTAGAGTGTCGATCGGCTGCTCTTGGTCGAAGCGAGCTAGAACGTCGTCTGCGTCGATCTCGACGGCCGACGCATAGGCCTTGATGAAACCGCGCACGAACACACCGCTTGGAAGGTCCTCGAAACGGTCGCCTTCAAGCGACTCGAGAGTGCTCCGCGGAATGCGCGTGGTGCTCGACACCTCCTCGAGCGAGAGGTCCCGGGTCACCCGCTCGCTCTTCAGCGTCGCGCCTATCGAGTCGCGGCTCACCGGGGCACCTCCAGCATGCTCTGACACATTCGGCCGTCATTGGTGAAGGGTGCGAGCTCGACACAGCGTTCCAGGTCGGCAACCGCGTCACGATGGTGACCGAGGTGCGCGCGGACTTCGCCGCGCAGACGCCAGGCGGCCTGAAGCGCCGGGCTGTCGTTGCAAGATGGGTCCGCCTCGATCGCTTGTACGAGTGCCTTCTCGGCATCGGGCCAAAGCTCCATACGCGTCAAAGCCCGACCCATGGTCAGGTAACCGACGCAGAATCGTGGCTGGATTCGAACAGCTTCCATCGTGGACTTCACGGTCTCTTGGTATTCTCCCAACTCGAACTGTGCCAGACCAAGATTTCCCCACGCAAGATGTGGAGCTGTGTTCAGTTCATCGTTCGCGGACTCGCGAAGAACCTCGATGGCGTCGTCGTATCGGCCGAGTTGAATGAGACAGAGCCCATAGATATTGCGTGCTTCCGCGAGTGCCGCGCCGTCTCGCTTCTGCTTTTCGAACAGGTCGATCGCAGTGCTCAGATGTTCCTCTGCCTCGGTGTACGACTGACGCTCCATTTGGATGAATCCAAGCAGTAAGTGAGCCTCGGCGTTGGTCGGGTCTAGGTCGAGTGCCTTGCGTAAGTGGTCGATTGCGCTCGCGGTTTGCCCTTCATCACGAAGGCTCGCAGCGAGTTGGAACTCTCGATACGAGCGCTCCCCGTCCGGCGTTCCAGCGGTCGACGTGGTGGCGCACGCCGAAACACTGCAACCGAGTATCAAGAGGCACCCCAGGTAGATCCGTCCCCACGCTCCGACCACGGTAAGGGGTGTACTGATCACCATGGCAGCGGTCAAGCGGTTCGCGGTCTTCACTCAGCGAGATGACAGGCAACCTCGTGACCACTGTTCAGGCTACGAAAAGACTGCGCTTCCTGCTCGCAAAGGCCAGGGGTTCGCCAGCGAACTCTCAGATCGCGTCAAGTTCTCCTCGATGACGTAGTCAGGCAACGCCGCTTCATGGACAGGGGGCGAACTCGGACTGCGCGCCGGACCGGGGTGCCTGTCGAAAGGCCGCCGCCGGAACCGACGGATCAACGCTGACCGACTTGATACGAACCTGGGTATCCGCGTCGTTGACGTAGTCGACCAATCGAATGTCGCTCGGGAACATCACGCCGTCGAAGCTCTCGTGGCCGTCGTAAGTCGCGCGCCACTCGAGCGTGCCGTCCGGGCCGAGCACGCTCGACTCGACAAGCGTCAAACGCTGCGACCCAGCAGGTTTTTCGCGGTCTTCGCTGGCGATGGCGATCTCGATCTCTTGCGTGCGGTTGTCCTCGGCCTGGAGGACCAGAACGTAGCTGCCGCCGCGACACTCCATAGATTGGGCGCTGGCTGCGATCAACGGCGTGTCTCCGGTCAAGAATCGCATAAGATTCTCACCGTCGATCGCAATCCCGAGGAGCCGCGCGATGTTCTGAGGGCAGGTGGGGCCGTACAGGAACGTGTTGGCTCGCAGATCGCTCAGCTGAAAGTTGTCACCATCGCTCGTGAGCACGGCCGCGGGTCCAAACTGGCTCATCACATCGAAGCGCACCTGCGCTGGCCTCTCGAGAAACATCAAGATGGTGCCACGAATCCGTCCCCTATCGGCCCATTGCGTGACCCTTGCCTCGGCCTTGAGAGACGACCATCCGTTTCGTCGATCAGCAAGGGACGCGAGCACTTCAGCTGGGTCCGTGATCGGCTGCGCAGGACAGGCCCCTGAAGAGCTGCACCCAATGAGCGTCGTCACAGCCAGGCTCACAAGAAACCCGGCCGGGAGCGCGAAGGCTAGTCGTTTGGCGCGCCTAGGTTGATCCACTGCTCAACTACATCGATGACCGAGTTCGAGATCGTTTGCACCCCCCCGGCCGGCGGCATCTCATCGCCGCACGTCTGGACAGCGCGAAGCTTCTGGATCATGAGCGAGCCGGCGGCGTCGTCGGGGTCAACGAGCAACGCGTTCCCGGCACACATCCCGTTGGCTGAAGGCGGCGCTTCGAAGACTGCTGCGTGGGACTCCGAGGCCCAGTTGCTGGTGTCCGTGAGATCACTGCCCGACAGATCGAGTGCCGCCAAGCCAGCTGCACTGGCCCCGCCCGGAATGAAACCCCCGGGATTCTCAGGGTTCTGATCCATGTTGGTGTTGGCCGGGGCATGACAGGTCAGGCAGCTCGAGAAGATGAGACTCGCGTAGATGGAGCTCCATGTCGGGTCGGGGAGCGTGCCCCCAGGCCCGGAGTACACACAGGTCTCTCCCTCGACGGTCGGGCACGGGGTGAGTTCGAGTTGGGCCGTCGGTGCGAACTCCGTGCGCGCAACGACAGGAGAGGCGCAAGCCAGCCAGTTTCGGATGATCTCCCGCGCTTCCGAACTGCCGATCTCCGGTAAGGTGCTTCCGTCGGCGCGGAGCCAAGTTCGAGTGTCGCGAACGTTCCGGCCTGCCTCTCCCGGTGGCATCGTCCCGGCACGAATCTCTTGGATACTCTGTCCCGCCCAAGTTCCGAGCTTGCTGCGGTTGGCGTCGAGTCGATCGAGGCGTTCACAGTAAGCCGAATCACCCGTGGTGCCGTCGCATGGCTGGATATCGCTACAGGTGGAGTCGACTGAGGCGTCGGTGCAGGCCAGGTCGAGGTCGAAATTCAGGCCCGCCGGAACACCGAATCGGTCGGCGCGCTCCGCGGCAGGGGCGTGGCAGAACTGGCCTGCGCCACAACTCGTCTGGATCAGCGCCTGGCCTTCGTACATCGGAAGGCCATCGACCTCCCGGAAAGCCAAATCGAACGCCGCGGGGCCCTCGATGGGCCTCCCTTCATCTGTCGTGCCGTCGAGGTTGCACTCGCCGAGGTCTCGATTGCAGCCCAGGCCGGACACCGCGGCACCGACGACCAGGAAGATAAGGAAGCGGGGACTAAGCATTTCTCGCGCCAAATTGCTTCGACATCCCAAGGGAGTCAAGCAAGCGTCGTGCCGCCGGTCTCGAGACGACTGGCTACGCGGCCGATCGAAGGTGGCCAAGGCGCTCCCGAAGCTTCGCGCGCGCGCGCACCTCAAGCTGACGTACTCGTTCCTTGCTGACCCCCATTTCACGGCCCAGCGCCTCGAGGGTGCGAGGTTGCTCGGCCATCAAACGAGCGACCACGATGCGTTGCTCGCGGTCGGTAAGGCTCTCGAGCGCCGAGCCGAGGTCGCTTCGCACGCGGTCGATCGCCTCCGCACGGGCGAGCTCATCCTCCGGACTCAACTGCTCAGAGCTCATGCGATCGAGCGGCGTCGGAGCGTCCGTCGTGGTGGCATCTAGCGACATGTCGCCGCGGGTCAGCAGCGGCCACAGCTGAGCCGCGCGAGCCAGCGGCATCCCACTCTCTTCGGCAAGCGCCTCGGGCGAGTCGACGGCCTTCCGACGATAGGCGCGCATCGCGCGACGCTCGGTGCGCGTCGTTCCGAGTCGGACGATTCGATGCGTTCGAACGACGTAGTCTCGGATCTCCGCGCGGATCCAGTAGGCTGCATAGGTAATGAGTCGGCACTTCTTCTCCGGGTCGAACTTCGCGGCCGCCTTGAGAAGACCGAGGTTCCCCTGCTGGATGAGATCCTCGAGCGGCACGCCCCATCGCCGGTACTCCCGGGCGATGGAGATCACGAACGGAAGGCTCGACTCGATGAGCTCCGCACCAGCGGATTCATCGCCGCTCGACCACAGCTCGGCCAGCATGCGCTCGCGGTCTGGGTCGAGCACGTGGACTCGCTTGAGGGACATCCGATAGCGGTCGAGGGTCGTTGGGGTCGGAGACTGCGCCATGCGACCTTTCGGTTGCACTAAGCGTGCCGTTCTAGCGATCCAACGAAAACACTCTGGAATCGTTGGGGCGCTACGATCACGACGCGGCGTTTTGCCACATCACGGCGCTCTCCCGCCGCGGCGCCGCGACCGAGGCCGGTGATGTCAGGAGACGCGCAAAAAGGCTGGATTTTTCCGTGTCAGCTTTGCCGGGTGGTCCAGTTATGCTAGTTTTCGGTTCGTGGACGTTGTGCTTCGTAAAGTTGGCCGCAAGCCCGGGCGAGCTGTTGTGGGCCGTCTTCTGCGTCCGCCTCGTAAGGGGTCTGTCGTCGTCATCGAGTTCGCGGACGGCCTACACGAGTACGTCACCACACCGGTCAAGCGCGTCCTTCAGTTGTGCGGGCAGGATACCTATTACCTGCAGACCGCGAACAGCCGCTACCGCCTCGAAGTACGGTCCGACGAATCTGGTGTCGTCGATCAGCCGGTCGCGAACTGAGTACTGTTCAGCTTCACCTGACCGAGCTTCGCGACGAGCTCTTCGAGTAGCGCCTTCAATTGCGCGAACTCGGTTTTCTTGATCTCGCTGGTCTGCTCGTCGACGTAAAGCGCTCGATTGAGTTCGATCTGGACGACGTGTCGGCCTTGTTTCGGCGCGCCGTAGTGACCGGTCGTCCAACCCCCGCGGTAGGGCACATCATGCTTCACACTGAGGCCCGCCTCTCGGAAGTGGGTGTCGATGAGATCGATGATGCGCCCATCGGCCGTCGAGCGCCCGCGGGTGCCGGGCACGATGTCGGGTCGACGAACCGACTTGCCCCCCAACATGCGTCGCCCATGGGACGGCATCGAGTGCGCGGCAACGACGATCACGTGGCCATGTCTCTCGCGGATCTCGGACGATACATCGCGAAGCGCGCGGTGATACGGTTGATAGTATCGCTCTATGCGCTGGTTGAACTGGTCGACGGTCAGCGGTGCACGAAGGAGAGGCTTGCCATCGGTGCTCGCGCGCCACACGACCCCGCGTGCAGGGATCTGGCGCGCCTTCGGGTGGCGCGGAACGGCGGCAGAGTCGACGTCGTCCGGACCTCGGTTGAGATCGACCACGTAGCGCGAACAGCGTGCGACGAGGAGCGTCGCCCCGACACCTGGAACGTCCGCATAGAGCTTGTCGACGTAGATGTCCGAGTCACGAAGCGCCGACAGTGGCGACGCATCGAGTTCGGCATCGATCTCGGGCGGAATTTGAAGCCCAGAATGGGGCACCTCGACCATCACAGGGGTGGCTTCGACGGTGGGTTCGGTCAGTTCGACGAAGGTCACGGCGGGCTCAAGCGCTGAAGGATTCACGAAAGGGCATCTCGGACGGATTCACCTTGGTCCGAACGAGCCCACACGCAAGCCCAAGGTAGAGCGCCCGATACACCGGCTCGAGATCCGCGCCCGAGTGACCCTCTCTCGCGATGAGCCCCCCGAGCGTGGCGTCCCCCGAAACCGCCTCGAGAACGTTCTCCCAGGTCCGATCCAGCCTAAACGACGCGAGCGGCGGCCCGTCCTGGCAGCGTTCGACGACGCGCTCTCGCAGCGGGTCGAGAACCGATTCGATCTCCTCGAGGTGCGCCTCGCGGGCAGCATCGCGGAGCAACTCGTAGGGGTCTTGGCCGAGCGGGAACGTCTCTTCGTGACTTCGGGCCCCCCGGACGAATGCCCACTCGCCGCGACGCCATCGAAACGACTCCATGAGTCGCCCGCGCACCTGGTCGGTGATCGCGCGGAACAACTCCACAGGTCGAAGGATCCCGAGCCCCACCAGCGCATCCCCTAAGCGCCCCCCGTACTTCGGAAGCAACGCCAGGGCCATCTCGATCTCCATCCGGAGACAACGCCCGGTCGCGACGAGGTGCTCCCCGAGCAACTCCGACTTGTCGGTGGACGCCACGAACTCGGGTCGACCGGACACGAAGTAGATCTTCTTACGACGGTTCCGCTGCCACAGATGCAGCACGCCGGTCTCCTGCCGTGCGACGATGTCGTAGACAACGGGCAGCAGCGTCGCGGCCCGGAGTTGTCCTTGCTTGTCGGCTTGTGCGAGCTCCTCCAACTTCCATTGGAGGCCGGGGGAAGTGACGAACCGAGTCAGCTCGGGAATTCGGGTCGCGTCGAGATAGGTGCCATCGCTCTTGGCGATCTTGCTGCTGCGACTGTCGATGACGCCGGTGGTCAACAGTTGGATCAGGCGTGGGTAGCTCATGGGGCCCATCTCGCTGCCGTCCGGCAGAAGTACGCGATAGATCGTGGGTGATGTTGCGGTCTGCGGGCCAAGCAGCTCCTGTCCCGCGTGATGCATGAGGTCGCTGTCGACGAGCGATGGCACCGCCGCGCCCGGCTCGTGAACCTCCGGCGCCTCGCCCTCAACCAGCCCAAGCTGCGACAGGAGCCGGGCCAGCCGATCGGGACCGTGCCCCATGCCTCGCCTACGCATGATCTCGGCACAGGCTTCTGCGAAAGCGCCGGCGGTCGGGCGCTCCGCGGGCTCCTTTTGGAGGCCCCGCAGAACCAGTTGTCGAATGTCTTGAGGGATCCGGCGCTCGCATCGGGCCAGAACCCTCAGATCCGCATCGCGAATCTGAAGCAGAACATTGAGCTCGCTCTCCCCTTGGAACAGGGGCTCCCCGATCAACTGCTCCGCGAGGACGGTCGAAAGCGTGAACACATCACTCTTGCCAGTCAGCTCCTTCCCGAGCACCTGCTCGGGTGACATGTACCCAAGCTTGCCGCGAACTTGGCCGTCCTCGGTCGTGGGGGCCCGGCTACGAACGGTCGCAATGCCGAAGTCGGTGAGCTTCACGTGGCCCGTGCGTGTCAGCAGAATGTTGGCAGGACTCACATCACGATGAACGAACTCCAGCGACTGCCCGTGGTCGTCGACGGCATGGTGGGCGTAGTCGAGGGCCTGGGCCGTTTGGTAAGCGATATGCAGCGCGACGTCCCAGGGGATTGGGGTCTCCGGGGGACCGGTGCGCAAGACACGACTGACATTCGATCCGTCGACCAACTCCATGACGAGGACGAGATCCTCCCCGAGCGTCCCGAAGTCGAACACCTGAACAATGTTGGGGTGCTCGAGCTGGGCCGCGAGACGCGCCTCGTCGATGAACATCCCGACAAAGTCCGGATCGCTCGAGAACTGAGGGAGAATACGCTTGAGCGCGACACGCTTCTGGAAGCCGTGAAGCCCCTCTCGACGCGCAACGAAAACCTCGGCCATTCCCCCCGTCGCTAATCGACGTTCGATGTGGTACGGCCCGAGAAGCGGCCGCTCTTCGCTCACACATCCCTCCGTTGGTGACCGACCCGACCAATATACGCGTGTCGGACCCCCGCTGTCAGCTTAGTCCCCACCGCTCGATCACCGTTCCAACGACAACGGAACACTTGGGGCCCACCTTTGTCTCTGTCTATCATAAGAACGTCCACTCGGTACGGGGGAACCATGGGGATTGTTCGGAAGACTGCGCGCTCGAAAAAATCCAAAGATCCGCTTCTCGGCAAGGTGATCGCCGGCCGGTATCGGCTGGAGTCACAGCTCGGCGAAGGGGGCATGGGAGTCGTCTATCGGGCGAGACACGTGCTGATCGATCGTGTGGTCGCGCTGAAGCTCATCCGCCCAGACTTGAGGGGAGAAACTCACCTTCGGGCTTGGATGGTGCGCGAGGCGCGGGCCGCGAACCGGGTCGACCACGCGCATATCGTCGACATTCACGACGTCGGTGAGACCGAAGACGGAGAGCTCTATTTGGTGATGGAGTATCTGATCGGAGATTCGCTCTCGTCGCAGATCGCGAAGGGGCCGATGCCGATCGCACGCGCGGTCGACATCCTCGAGCAAATGACGGCGGCGCTCGCACGTGCGCATGACCTCGGAGTCGTGCACCGCGACCTCAAGAGCGACAACATCATGATTACGGCGCGCGGGGGCCGAAAAGACTTCGTCAAGATCCTCGACTTTGGGCTCGCGGCACTAACGCGGGACCCGCGTCTCGCGCCCAAAGGTGCGGTCTTCGGAACTCCCGAGTACATGTCGCCCGAACAAGCACGGGGCGAAGACGCGATTTCGTCGAGCGATCTCTACGCCCTCGGCATTCTCTTCTTCGAGATGCTGACCGGTCGGCTGCCCTTTAGGTCCGGCGACCGCGACGAGCTGCTCGACATGCAACGCAAGGCCAAGGCTCCGAGTCCGCGCAAGTACCGTCCGGAAGTCCCCGAGCACGCCGAGCAGATCATCCTGAAGCTGCTCGAGAAGGACCCGGACAACCGCTTCCGCGACGGACACCATCTCAAGGAAGAGCTCAAGGAGATGCAGCGCTCGCTTCCGGCGCGGACATGGGACTCGCCGACCGATGCGACCCCGGCTGCACCACCGCTTCCGCCTCCGGCCAAGGCCCCTGGCGTCGTCGAGTGGAGCCGCACCGCCGCGAACTTCCTCCGAGCCGTTGCGCGCGCGTATCCAGACGGCGATGCGCCCGAAGCCGTGCAGAGCGCTGCTGATCAGATCTGGGAAATGGCATCTCGCGCGTCACGACTCGAGGGCGAGCTCGAAAGCCACTCGAAGAAACTCGAGAGCATCGAGAAACGGGGGCGAGGTCTGCGGGCGGAGATCGGTCGTAAAGTTGAAGACCTCGCGGGCGAGGAGTCGCGCGCGCTGCGTGATGCGTCGGCAGAACGGGACCTGCTGAGTCACATCGTCCTGCGCAAGAAGAAGTCACAGCGCGAGATGCGGGCAGCCCAAGCGGAAGTCCAAGCCGCGGGTCAGGATCTCGACCGCGTTCGAGGCGCGCATGAGTCCCTCGGAGCGGCACGCGCCGAGATCACCGTCCTCGATGGTGTCGCGCGCGAGTACGAGCGTAGGGCCCGTGGCAAAGAAGAGGCGGCCGCCGAACGACGCAAGCAGATCGAACAGCTCCGAGCCCAGCTCAAGCGCTACAGCGAAGCACTCGAGAACGACCTTCAGACGGGTCGAGAGCGGATCGCCAACCGCGTGCGACAGGCGCTCGACTACGAGAAGTCTTTTGGAAGCGCATCGAGCATGCTGCTCGATCATTTGCGCGACAAGCCTGAGTGCCGCGAGCTGCTCGAGGACATCGACAAGCGACGTCAGGGCCAAGACCCGGACGACAAGCCCTCTGAGCTCCAAGAGCTCATGGAACAGCACGTCGCGGCGCGATAGGGGTTGCTGACGGGACGGTCCGCCGGGGTGAGCGAGGGGTGGGGCACCACCTCGCCCACTCAGACGTGCTCGGCTCTGCCCCAGTTTGCGTCACGGCCGCCTCTCAAGCCTTTCGTGGTGTCGGCAACGGCTTGGGCCTGCGCTAGATTCGCGGGCGCGGGTCTGCAAAGACCCCGCCCCCCACAGACGCCTGTATCAAGACGAGGCCACCCGATGCAACAGACGTCAGGCGCGGCGGGGAGCGCGGGGTTGGGGTCTCTGGGGGCTCCGCGAGTACACGCGCGCCAGCCCTTTCCAACCCGAGCGGGTGCTCGCGGCGAGGCGTTTTTTCGTGAGCGCTCCACGACTCGCCTCGCAGGTCGACACGCGCGCACGAAAACACGCCGCCCCCCAGAGACCGTGACCCCGCGCTCCCCGCCGCGCCGTCCAGTCAAGATCAATCGTGGTAGCCGAGGTCGGACTCGAACCGACACGCCCAAAGGACACCGGATTTTGAATCCGGCGCGTCTGCCAATTCCGCCACTCGGCCAGCGCGGCGGCGACTATAGCAGCCAGCCAACCGCGTGCATGTACGCAGTCACGCCCGAATTTCCGCCGCTGGACGGGCCGTGCAGCCGGCTTTACGACGATCTGCGGGTTCGCTAGGCTCGCCGAAACGGGGAAAGGCTATCGCATGACCAAGACCGCGATTCTCGGGCTGGGACACTATGTGCCCTCCAAAGTCGTGACCAACGACGACCTCGCTCAGATGTTCGACACGAGCGATGAATGGATCCAGCAGCGCACTGGCATCAAAGAGCGTCGATACGTCGAAGAAAGCGGGATAGGCGCGAGTGATTTGGCGATTCCCGCCGTCGAGATGGCATGCAAGAACGCGGGCATCGAAGTCGCGGACATCGATGCAATCATCTTCGCGACCCTCTCGCCCGACTTCTTCTTTCCAGGGAGCGGCTGCTTTCTCGGCGACAAACTCGGGCTGGCGGGCGTGCCGGCGCTCGACGTACGGAACCAGTGCACCGGCTTCTTGTACGGGCTTCAGGTCGCAGACGCCTGGATTCGGTGCGGGATGTACCGGCGCGTCGCCCTGGTGGGGGCCGAGGTCCACTCGACGGCACTCGACTTCAGTGACGAAGGCCGCGACGTCACGGTGTTGTTCGGTGACGGCGCAGCATGCGCCATCCTCGGGCCTACCGAAGAGGAAGGCCGAGGCGTCCTCGACGTCGAGGTACACGCGGACGGAAGTGGCGCGAAAGAGCTTTGGCTCGAAGGGCCAGCAAGCGCGTACAACCCTCGGCTGACACACGAGATGATCGACGACAAGTCCATCTACCCATCGATGAATGGCCGACACGTCTTCCGTTGGGCCACTTCGAAGATGCCGGAGGTCAGCAAATCGGTCCTCGAGCGAAACCAAACTACGGTCGATCAGATCGATTGGGTGGTGCCTCACCAAGCGAACCGACGCATCAACGAGTTCGTGTCTCAGAAGCTCGAGGTCGACCCCGCGAAGGTCGTTCACAACATCCAACGCTACGGCAACACCACCGCAGCCTCGATTCCGTTGGCCCTCAGCGAAGCGGTGCAGGAAGGCCGGGTCAAGCGCGGCGAGTTGCTCCTGCTCCCGGCGTTTGGGTCCGGATTTACCTGGGGAGCCGCGCTCGTTCGACTGTGAGGAGTCGACGAACGCGGGTCATGGATCAATCGGCGCAGCCGGCGTTGCCCAAGTCGGACCGCATTGCGGTCGTCTTGAACGGCAACGCAAGACAAGTCACCGACGCCCTGGTCGAGAGCTTCGATCAGGTCGTCGGCGCCGGCGATCTCTTTTTGTCGAAGAGCCTCGATGAGGCCGAGACCATCGCGCGCCGAATCGTGAGGGCGGGATACCCCGTGGTCCTCACTGGGGGCGGCGACGGGACCTTCGTGAGGATGGTCACTTCGATCGTTGAGCACGCTAAGGAACTCGGTCAGGAGCCACCGAGGTTCGGGCTCCTGCGCCTCGGTACAGGCAACTCGCTCGCCTGGGCGCTTGGCGCGGGCACGCATCGGAGGAACATCCTGGCGGACGTCGCGCAGCTTCGACACGACTGCCCGCACAAGGCACTCGACCTGATCGAGGTGGAAGGGTTGCTCACACCATTCGCAGGCGCCGGGTTCGACGCGCTAGGCCTCAAGCACTTCCACGACGTTCGTGATCTGATGCGCCGCCTTCCATGGGTCGGGCGGCATGCGACCGGCGCGGTGTCTTACGCGATCTCGATCCCAACGCTCACCATCCCGGAGCTGGCTCTGAAACCGCGCCTTCGGGTGCGAATCGTCAACCACGGATCGCCAGCACAAGTCCTCGATCGTTCCGGCAGGCCCACGGGTCGGCTGGTGGAGCCAGGCGGCGTGCTTTTCGAGGGCGAATGCATCGCCGCACTGGTGTCGACGATTCCCTATTGGGGCTTCGGCTTTCGCATCTTCCCGTTCGCTGACCGACTTCCGAAGGGTCGGTTCTGTGTACGCGTCGTCGCAGCGCACCCGCTCCACGTCGCTGCACACATGCTCAGCGCGTGGAAGGGAACGTATCGCAATGACAAGCTCCTCGACTTCTACGCCGATGACGTCGCCCTCGAGTTTCCCGAGCCCACCCCGATCGAGATCGGCGGCGATCCAGGCGGCAAGACCCCCGAGATGCGCGCTCGCCTCTACCCCGAGCCCGTGAAGATCGTCGACCAAGACCTGTCCGACTCCCCCTGAGACTGAACCCATGGGCAGGGTCGGTGCCCTTCCCTGAGAAGCCTCACGATTTTGTTACCTGTCTCTCAGTAGAACTGTAATAATACAGGCATACCAATGAGGGGACTTCGGACTTGGACGACGTTGGCGGCCGCGGGAACCGTGGCCGTACTGATGGCTTACTCGGGCGCTTCGGCCGAGTCGGTCGAGGGGTCGGTGCGACAGGCCGCGCCCCCTGCAGCCGCACCGAGTGACGGCGCCGACTACTACTGGAAAGTCTGGAACGGCGCACTCCCGGAACAACCGCGGCGCGCTGACAACGACCAGCTGCTCGCCGTGTTGACGGGGAAGTTCACCGGGCCACCGATCGGTTGCACGTTCAGCTTTCGCGGTGGCTCACTCGATCCATCAACGATCGCTGCACGCGCGGGAACGACGGTGCGCATCCAGAACAAGGACGTGTTCACCCACGAACTCGAAGTCGACGGGCTGCCGGGCTTCACCCCGCTTGAATCCGGCCCAGGAGCCGTTCGCGCAATTCCAGTGCCTGCGGGCGGACCGTGGAAACTTGGGGACGGTTACTACGGTCACGTCGAGGGCTACATGCACTCGATTCGTGAGCTCGTCGCGTGTGCTGCCGTTGGGGCCGGCGGGAAGTTCCGATTCGAGAACGTGCCGCCCGGTCCCTATTCGCTCCGAATCCTTCGAGGTACCGAGCAAGTGGCGGTTCGCCGCGTAATCGTTCCGCCGGGCAAAGCCCTTCAAGTCGAGCCTCTGGCGCTCAAGAGCGGGAGGAAGTAAGCGATGCTGTCGCGTCTTTGGTATCTGGTTCTCGCCGTCGCGCTCGGAGTCGCCCTTGCTGGAGCGTTCCTCAACAAGTCAGCGGCAAGCCGAGAAGCCGAGTTTCAGCTCGAAGAACAGCTGCGTAGGGACCGCGTGGAAGCGGAACTCTGGCTTCGACTCGACGCGCGACTGCGTCTCGATGCGCTGGCTGCACTGGCGGTGGAGCCAGAGGTTCGACAGACCCTACGAAACTCGAGCAACAAGCGCGGAACGCCACCAGTCGGCACCCGAAAGCGCCTGAGCAACAAGCTGAACGCGCTGAACGCCAAACTCGAAGAGGGCAAGGGTGACATGGTGTTCGCGGTCGACGCGGAAGGTGAAGTGGTCGCTACGCTCGACAAGAGCGATATGAGTGACCAGCGTCTCGACAAGATGCCGTTGGTGCGGGACGCGCTTCGCGGCTTCATGCGCGACGACGTTTGGGTCTACAACGGCAGCGTATATCGGATGGCCGCACGCCCGGTGTTCGACGGTGGTCGGTATGTGGGCGCGATCATTCATGGGATGCTAATCGGCGACGACCTGGCCCGCCGGCTTGGGGAAAAACTCCCGAACGCGACCGTGGTCTTCTTCTTCGGTGATGAGCTCATCGCGGCACACACCGGCGGTGCGTCGGCACCGACCCGGAGCGAGATCAAAAATGGCCTCGCGCCTGCCCTCGGGGCGATGGGTGAGACCGACGGGTCGACGGAAATTGGACCTCGGACGCGTGCGATCGCGGCGCCAGTTCGCGGCGGCGCATCCCATGCTGGCGTGGGCTACATGGTCGGCCGCAATGGAAGCCTGGTCGGCCTTGGGGGCCTGTTCGCCAACACGTTCTCGGAGGACGTCGCATCGCTGCCCTGGTGGGCCGTGATCGGGATTCCTTTGGTTCTCCTCCTTCTTGGACTGGCCTTGCTCTACCTCGAACATGACAAGGCCGTCGGAATCCTTCGGAGGTCGAGCACGAACCTGGCCAAGGGCGACCTCGATGGCCTTCCAGCGGGTGAGCTTCGCCGGCACTACCGTGCGATCGCGGAGAACGTCAACACCGCTCTCAGGGCGGGCATCGGTTTCAAAAAGGACGCGGAGGTACGAGCCAACGTCGACTTGGACGACATGCTGAGCTCGACTCGGGACGAGGCCGACACGGGGTACTTCGGATTCGGCCAACAAGAGGCGCCAACCGCACGTCGCACGTCCGTCGAGGAAGCCAGTGTCGCGACGGTGACGAAGGGCGTTCCGACGGCTCGTCCCGCCGGGACGACCACCGCGCGACCGAAAGAAACGCCGACCGCGCGACCTGCCGTTGGGAAGTCGTCGCGACCGCCTGCGCCGATGCCTAGGCATCGAGCGACACCAGCACCCGTGCGAACGGAACGGGAACCGACCCCAATGCCCGACGACCCACCGACCCGGCCACGCGCCATCGTCGACGAGTACGGCGGGTTCGGTGACGACGACGGCTACGGCGAAGCCGAGGAGTCGACGCAAGTCACGCACATCCCGCAGGAGCTGCTCGAGAAGTCGAGCCCCGGCGAGGAGGGCGAAGAAGCACATTTCCGCGAAGTGTTCGAGAAGTTCGTCGAAACTCAGAAGGAGTGTGGGGCTTCCGTCGCTGGCCTGACCTTCGAGAAGTTCGTACGCAAACTTCATGCCGCTCGCGAACAAGTGATGAAGAGGCACAACGCCGCGTCGGTCCGCTTCACGGTCTACGTCAAAGAAGGGCGTGCCGCGTTGAAGGCGAGTCCCGTCAAGCGATGAGTTGACCCCCGGGAGCCCGGGCTCTACCTTCTCCTAGTCCCTCTGTCGTGCATGTGAGGAAGGAGTAAAGAATCCCTGACTAGGTCGAATCGGGAACTTCAGCGTATGTGGTGTGCGGACCCGGCTAGCTTCATCGGGGGGCCTAAAGCATGCGGTTTCTGTTCCCACCTACTAGTACGGTAGGGATTCGACTCGATATATCCCACGGCACGACGGTCAGGACTTCTATGAAGAGCCGATTCGAAAGAGTCGGCTCTTCCTTTTCGTGGGCACGCCGTCGTCGCGGTCGCGTTTGGGGGTGACCTCACAGGACCGCTACTCTGTGGGCATGAAGGTTGGGGGAATCTTGATGCTGGCGCTCTTCGTGCTGGTGGGGTGTAGTCAGCGCGCCGGCGATGAGCCTCCGCGATCGGAGTCGACGGCGGAAGCGACGGCACCCCACGATGACTTGATGGAGTACGGGGCGGCCAAGATCGCCGAGGACGATCCGAGGGCGCGCATTCGGAATGCACTCGACAAAATCGGGCATGCGAACGACGTCCCCGAGGACGCGACCGAAGAAGAACTCGAAGCCATCCTGGACGAGAAGGTCGACAAGGGATTGATTCCGCGAGAGCACGCTGAAAAGCTCATGAAAGTCCTCGAGACCGCCAACGCGCGCAACGAACGCCTCGAGCGCCTCGACGAGCAGCTCTTCGGCGAAAACACGTACTGAACCGCGCTAGGCCGTTATTGGATGGGGGCGGTGAGCCGGGCCAGCCGGACCCCGAAGCGGAACCACCAAGGTTTCCTGTCGTACTCGCCATCCTCCATCAGCCGAGCGTGCGCAAAGTCTTGCTCGAACATCCGTTCGACCTCGGCAACGAAAGCAGGATCCGAGATCGCGGCCGTGATCTCGAAATTCAAGCGAAACGAGCGATTGTCGAAGTTGGCTGTGCCCACCGTCGCCACGCCGGAATCGATCAGCATGGCCTTTTGGTGGAGAAACCCGTCGAGGTAGCGGTAGAATTTCACGCCCGTCTGCCCAGCCTGATCAAAGTATGAAAATGCCGCGAGGAAGACGAGCAAGTGATCGGGGTTGTCGGGGATCAGGATCCTGACATCGACTCCACGCAGGCCCGCGAGTTGGAGCGCGACCATGACCGCCTGGTCGGGTACGAAGTACGGACTGGCAATCCAGATGCGCTCACGCGCCGAGTGGATCGCGTGCACGAACATCAGACTGGCCGTTTCCAGGTCATCGGCTGGGCCCGTTGGAATGATGAGCACGACGTCTTGGCCACCATCGTCGGCAGGCATCGGATCCCAGCTGAGCGGCGGAATGGCGTCGGTTGCCCAAGCCCAGTCTTCGCAGAATGAGACCTGCGCCTTCAACACCGCCGGACCCTCGATGCGTACGTGGGTGTCTCGCCAATGACCAAACTGCCCCTTACCGAGGTACTCGTCGCCAACGTTGTGGCCGCCGATCCAGGCGAAGCAACCATCGACCACGACGACCTTGCGGTGATTGCGAAAGTTGATCTGAAAGCGATTGCCGCGGCCCTTGCGCGTGTTGAACTCCGTGACGTGCACGCCAGCCTCGCGGAGCTCACGTGTATAGGCTGCGGAGAGCGCGTGGCTCCCTACTTCGTCGTAGAGGAAGTAAACCGGCACGCCCTCCATCGCCTTGCGAATCAGGTGAGCCTTCACGCGTCGACCAAGTTCATCGTCCTTCACGATGAAAAACTGAAAGAGGACGTATTTTCGGGCGGAATCGATGCCTTCGAGGATGCTCGTGAACGTCGCTTCGCCGTCGATCAAGAGCTCGACCTGGTTTGCGCCGAGGGCAGGCATCCCGGCCAACGCCTCTGCCGCGTGCGCCGCCTCGTACCGCTCTGGCGCCTCCACTCGGAAGGCCTGAACCCGCTCGATCGCCTCCCGTTCGAGGTGCCGGTTCCGTACGTCCGCGTCGCGCCGCGCCGACACGTAGCCCTGAAACTTGGTTCGCCCGAGAACCCAGTATGCCGGGACTGCCAGGTAGGGGAAGGTCATCAGCGAAACGGCCCAAGCGATCGCGCCCTGCGAGGTGCGCGTGCTCATCACCGCGTGGACCGCCGAGACCGCACCCAGCGTGTGGAACGTGACGACGAGCAACGCGGCGAACACCGTCAGCCCGTCCCTGTTGCGTTCATGAACGATCGAAACCCACGAAGCCCAAACTGAACGCCCATGGCCAGCACGATTAGGCCCATGAAACGAGTCGCGGTCTCAGACCACAAGCCGGGGCCCTTACCCTTGGTCGCGAAGCGGACCGACAACACCAAGACGGCCCAAAGGAGGAGCGCCCCGACGGCAACCGCCACGAGCGCGGTCTCTGGAATACCATACACAGAGTGAGCCGCCGAGACCGTGATCACGCCAGTGATGGTCCCCGGGCTTGCAGCGAACAGGATGAGTGGTGTGAGCGAGGTGTTGTTCGGTGACTCTCCGCCTCGCGCTGAACCGTATTCGGATCCACTTGCCAGCATAGAGAAGCCCATCCAGCCGAGAACGACGCCGCCTGCGACCATGAAAGCGTCGATCGAAAGGCCGAACACCTGAAGGATGCGAGTGCCGACGAGTGCGGCGATCACCAAGATGACGAACACCGCAAGCGCTGCTTTGGCTGCGTCGCCGCGACGCGCGTTGGGAGACTGTCCCCTTTCGATTCGCGTGAACATTCCGACACACACCGCTGGGTTGATCAGGGAGAGCACCGTCACGATCGCTTGAATATGTTCGTCCATGCCGCCGGCAATTAGAGGTTTGGGAGCCCTACGCAAGTGGACCGAGGCGGGCGCACCTCAGGGCTCCTCATACTCGTCGAAGGCCTCTTTGGCGACGAGCAACGCGTTGGTCGCCGCCGGAAAACCACAGTACGCGAGCATCTGAGTGATCACCTCCACCACCTCTTCGCGGGACGCCCCACAATTCAGTGCGCCCTTGACGTGCACCTTGAGTTCGGGAAGCGCATACCCTTGAACCGTCAGCGCCGCTACGGTGCACAGCTCTTGGGTCTTCTCATCGAGTACGTCGCGTGTGTAGAGCTCCCCGAACGGAAACTCGACGTTGACTTTGGCGAACTCGGGCGAGATCTCCCGAATGCTCTGGATCCACGTGTCCGCCGCCGGGCCTAGGTGACGACGCATCTCTCTCATGCCCTTCTTGTACTGTTCCGTGGTCATTCGTGGCTCCTTGATGGTGATCAGTGGCCCCCGGACGGATCGGTGAGGGCAAACAGCTCGTCGTTGTCTCGGTAGTCGATTGGCACGTCGATGAGAACGGGACCGTCAGTGGCCTGCGCTTGACGAAGTGCGGGGACGATGTCGTCCGCGGAGCTCAGCGCGATCCCGTTGGCGCCGAAGCTTTCCGCAAACCGGACGATGTCGACGTGCCCGAAATCGACACCGGAAACGCGACCGTACTTCATCTGTTCCTGGGCTCCGACCATGTTGTACGTTCCGTCGCGCCACACGAAATGAACGAACCGGCGTTTCTCACGGACCGCCGTCTCGAGCTCCATTGCAGAGAACAAGAAGCCGCCATCGCCTGAGATCGAGATCACCTTCTCGTCAGGACGGACGAGCGTCGTGGCGATAGCCCAGGGCAGCGCCACGCCAAGTGTCTGCTGGCCGTTGCTAAACAGCAGATGACGCGGTTGGTAACTGTAGAGATGACGCGCAAGCCACATGTAGTGCGATCCGACATCGCTGATGACCGTGGTGCCGTCGTCGATGAAACCTTGGAGATCGTGGATGAACCGGAGCGGGTGGATCGGCGCAGCGGGCTGGTCGACGGCTGAAGCAAGGCCGGCATCGAGGTCACGACGCAGCTTTGCGACCAATGCCGGTTCGGTCACGTCGTCGCGCGCACCGAGGTGGTTCGCCAGCTCGGCGAGCGTCGCTGCAATGTCTCCCTTGAGCTCGATGCCGGGTTGGTAGTGGTGCCCGACGGCTGTATCCGCGTCGTCGATATGGATGATATCGAGCTTGTTTTCTGCATTCCACGACTCAGGATCGTACTCGACGGGATTGAACCCCACCGTCACCACAAGGTCGGCGACCCGAAGGAGCGCGTCACCCGGTTGGTTGCGAAACAGCCCGACTCGCCCGACGAAGTACTTCGCAAGGTCCCGATCGAGGCAGCCCGCCGCTTCGAAGGTCTCGATGGTCGCGATGGGAAAGTGCCGCAAGAGCTCGCGAACGGCTGTCGTGTTGGTTGGCCTGCTGGCCTCGAGCCCAAGGAGCAAGACCGGATTGCGAGCGGCCTCTAGTCGGTCCGCGGCAGACCGGACGAGTGCCTCCGGTGCAGAGCCGAGCGGTACCGAGTCGTGCTCCGCGCAAACCTCCTCGCTGACCTCTTCGCTAAGCACGTCCTGTGGCAGGCTGACGAACACCGCGCCCGCGCGGGGGGCCACGGCGCGTCGGAACGCGTTCGCCATGACCTCCGGGATGCTCTCTGGCATGGTGATCTCGACGCTCTCCTTGGTAAGGGGACGCGCGAAGGCGACGTTGTCCATGCTCTGATGGGTCTGCTTGAGCTGCATCGCGCGAGGGACCGCACCTCCGAGTGCAACGACGGGGTCACCCTCGGTCGTCGCGGTCACCAGACCGGTCGCCAGGTTCGAAACCCCGGGCCCGGAGGTCACGAGAACGACGCCCGGCTTGCCGGTGAGGCGGCCAACGCACGCGGCCATGAACGTGGCGTTCTGCTCGTGCCGGCAGACGATCAGCCTAGGATGGTCATAGTCGAGGAGCGCATCGAAGACGGCGTCGATCTTTGCACCGGGAATCCCGAACACATAGTCGACGCCGTGGCGCCTGAGGCTCTCCACGATGAGGTTGGCACCACGTTGCCTCTTCGCCATCGTCATTCTCCAAAGAAGGGCGCGACCGAGTCTGCGATACTGCACGGTCCTGTGCCCATCAGGAAGAAGAAAAGGCCAACGGCAGCTAAGACGAAGTTCTTCTGGGCCGAGGTCACGTGCCCCACCACAGCAAGGCCGACCAAGCCTGCGAACGCGTCTTGCTCCGGCCCCTGAAGATCCGAAGGTGGTTTCGTCTGGCCCGCCTTGGCCGCGAGCCGATAGTGTATACGCGCACCCCCGAGGCAGAACACGAAGAAATAGAGCCCGGCAATCCACCCGAACGCGCCAAGGAGGATCATCAGCCCCCCGATGAACATGGCGGCCACCGATGAGGCCGCGAATAGCGCGGGCTGCCATTTGAACAGCAACGCCGTGGTTTCCACGGTGCCTCGCCAGTCTCGGACGAGCCCAATCGCTGGGTAGATGAACATCCAGGCGTATACGGAACGAAGAGACACCCATGCGACATCGGCGGCGGTCATGATGGCCTTTCGGTTGAGATCTATGCGACGAGTGGAGGACCGCAACGGGCGGGCCTTGGCGGGGATGCTCGCCTCGGTTGGGGGACCTCCGATGGACTCGGGGAGACCTTCGGGCTTGGCGGCGAGGACGACGGCGCGAGCGTCGGGGTGGGCGCGCTCGGTGCCCTGCCCGGCCGAGGCCGAGCGGGCGGCGAGGCGATCGGTCTGGCGGCTCGATTCGTGCGCGGCCTATCGGCCCGAGTGCTGGACTCGGAGTCGCGTGCGGGACGAGGCGGGAGAGCGACGCCTCGGTCGAGCTGGCAACCTGCGAGGCCAACCGCGATCCCCCCAACTCCCGGTACTCCAAAGACTGCCCACACGAGTGCGAGCGTCATCGCCCTAGTCATGGTTCGCCTCCTCAGGCGCAAGGGCCGCCCGTGTGGAGTTATACGCCCGCCACCAAGAACTAGCCAGGTTCCTGCCCATGTTGAAGGGGCACAGCTTCGGGCGACCGTCGCCTCCCCCAAACCACGAGCGCGCCCCCGAAGATATACATCTGAACGCCGTACACCGCGGACGGAATCGCCATCTGCGCAGACTGGAGCAACGTCAGCGTGACCATCAGACCAATGGTGCCGTTCTTGATCCCCACCTCGATCGCGATGGTGAGACCGTCTCTCGTACTGACACCGAGGAGCCTGCTACTCAGGAAACCGGCACCAATACCGACGATGCTGAGCGCAGCAGCAGCGGGCCCTGCTTGGGCGAGCAGCGAAAGGATCTCGTTTCGAGTTCCATAGACGATTGCGAGAATCAGGACGACCAACACCAACAAACCGAATCGGCCCACGTAAGGTTCTGCGCGCTGAGCAAAGGAAAGCGATATACGGCGGACGCCCATGCCAAGGAGCACCGGAACCACCACGACCGCCAGGAGCGTGAACACCGTACGCACGATGGGAAGGCGGACCGTTTGTGCCGCCTCGCCCGTCGCATACAGGTCGAGCGCGTGGTTGGTGAAGAGCGGGATCGTCAAGATCGTCAAGAGGCTCGCGAGCACGGTCAGCGTGATCGACAGCGCTACGTTCCCTCTTGCAAGGAGCGTGAAGATGTTGGAGGTCGTTCCGCCAGGGCAAGCGGCGATGATCACGAGGCCAATTGCGATCTCGGGTCGTAGACCCATCGCAGACGCGAGGCCGAACGCGATCAGCGGGATCAGGATGACTTGGGCGACCGTGCCAACGACCATGGCCCGGGGACGGACAAAGACTTGACGAAACTCGCCGAAAGTTAGGCCGAGGCCCATTCCCGCCATGATGATCATGAGCGAGAGCGGCAGGCCGTATTCGATGAGGGGGGATTGCTCCATGGGCGGGCGGCCGCAGAGGCTCGCCCGCATGGCCCAACCCTGTCAAGGCCGATCGGGGGGCGGCTCGGGTGGGCGAAGTGCTTCGAGTTTTGCGGAGTAACGCTTGGCAGCCTTGGCGCGCCCCGACGTGTCGCTGTAGTGGACGAGCAGCCTGAGGAGTTCGACGTTGGTCGGCTCTCTTTGGTGCAGCGCGTCGAGAACGCGAATGGCTTCCTTGCGACGTCCGCGGTCGAAGCTCGCTACCGCATAGACGTATCCGAACCGCGTCGCGTCGGGCGCGAGAAGGTGAGCCGCTCGCAAGTGTTCGAGTGCCTCGTCATGCTGACCCAACCGGACGAGGGCGAGACCGAGCGCGTGCTCGGCTGTGGCCCGATCCGCAGCCACGTCGACGGCGCGACGAAGTACGGCCTCCGAATCGACGTTGCGGTCGAGCGCCCGGTAGAGGTCGGCCAGGTTAACGTGCGCGGCGGTGAACGAGGGATCGACCTCCAGCGCTTCGCGCAAGATCTCCTCGCCCCTGTCGGGCCGGCGCTCGAGCAACGCTAAGTGCGCCAAGTCGACAAGGCCCTCGCCGCGATCGGACGCGAATGCGCGGGCTCTCCTGTAGTCGACGAGAGCCGCTTCGTAAGCACGCCGCTCCGCTGGCTTCCAAGCACCTCGATCCACATTGAGCAAGCTCGCGACGGCCTCGACACGTACCGAGGAAGCCCGGTCGGACAACAGCGGCCCGACGATGACCGACCGGATCTCAGCAGGAAGCGAACGTGACGCGACCGCGACCGCCCGCCTCACGAGGGGACTCGGATCCGAGGAAGCACGCATGCCGATGGCGGGGAGTGCTCGCGACTGGAGGTTCCGGAGTTCGAGGAGGGCGGTGGCACGTGCGATCGCCGGCGCCGAACCCGCCGCAACCAGCTCGATGAGCTGGGCTTCGCCGTCGGGCAGACCGTGCCGTGCCGCAAAGAAGGCATCTGCGAAGGGGTGGGCCGATCGTGTGTCGAAATGGCGCTCGATCTGCCGCTCGGCCCAGGCGGTCGTCTTTTCGGCGTGACACGTGGTGCATGGATCGGGGGAACCCACACGCTTCGAAAGCGCAGGCCGAGGCACGTCGAAACGGTGGTCGCCCCGGTCGTCGATCACCATGTAGTTCCGGCGGGGCATGTGGCAGTCAGTGCAACGGCTGCCGGGCTTCCCGGTCGCGTGAAATGTGTGTTCGAAGGCGTCGTACACGCTTGCCTTGTGGCAGCGCGTACAGAGTGCGTTGCCTTCGGCGCGAAGTTCGGCCGTGTGAGGTTCGTGGCAGTCGCTGCAGATCACACCGGCCTGGTACATCTTGCTCTGAAGGAAAGAGCCGTACACGTAAACCTCGTCTCGAATCTGACCGTCATCGAAGTAGAGGTCCGTGTCGAGCGTGGCCATGCGATAGCGGTTGTGGTAGCCGGCCTGGTCGTCTCCGAGGTCCGCACGTCGCGAATGACACGGGGCACATGTCTCGAGCTCGTCGGTCTCAGCGGATGTCGTCAGCACCGCAATGTCGCGTCCGGGAACGAAAGACCACTGCCGCGTGTTGGCATCGGGCAACCTCGCTTCCAAGCCCGCACCGGCCGAGAGCACCCCAAGCTTGGCTTCCTTCACGTGGCGCGAACCCGGGCCATGGCACGCCTCACAGCCGACGCTCACCTCGGCATAGGATGTGTCGTAGCGGCGTGTTTCACGCTCGTAGCCCTTGAGCAGCCGGGTCGAGTGGCAGTCCGCGCAGTTGTTGTTCCAGTTGAAGAGGAGCCCCGTCCAGTGGAGTGGGTCTCCCGGGCCGATGTACTCGTCGGGCTGTAAGTGAAACCAACGCTGCCCACCCTCGGGCTTCGGTCGCGTGTCCCAGGCGAAAGCGAAAGCCTGGAGCCGCCCGGGCTCTACTTCGACGAGGTACTGCTGCAGTGGAACCGCCCCGAACGTGTAGCGAACCGGAAAAGTACCGCCTTTCCCGTCGGGGCCAAGCGCAGACACGAAGAAACCTTCGCCGCGCTGGTCGAAGCGAGCTTCTTCATCGTAGTAAGCCGCCGTGGCGCCATCGAAGTCACCAAGGACGGTCGCCTCGGTGGCGGGCTGCATGGCAAGGTCGTGGTGGGATCCTAGCCAAGCCTCATGTGCCGCCTCGTGACACGAAGCACAGGTGTCTGTACCGACGTAGCTGGCGGGGCCGGCTTCCATCGCTGGCGTGGGCGGAGAGGGCTGCGGCTCCTTGTTCGAGCATCCCGTATGCGCGACGAGAAACGCGACGCACCCGATCACGCTTGCGGCGCGTGGCATCATGGCCCGCAATATCGCGGAATCGCCGCGAAGGACAACCCGCGCGCGTCGCGTGTATCGTTGGAAACGCCCCCGAGCCCGGGTCGGGAAAAAGCAGACTGGTCGCTCGGTCTCGGGATATCATCGCGGCATGGCGATGACCACCAGCAGTGCGGTGCGGGGCGTACGATTCTTGGTGAGTCTCTTTTTTCGTCGAGTCGAGGTAACCGGAACGGACAACGTGCCGTCCTCTGGGGGCGGGATCTTGATCGCGTGGCATCCGAACGGGCTCGTGGATCCCGCGTTGATCGTCAGTAGCTTCCCACGGCGCGTGGTCTTTGGTGCGCGTCACGGCCTTTTTCGCTGGCCCCTCGTGGGGCAGGTCATGCGTGCGCTCGGGACGGTGCCCATCTACCGTGCCGTGGATCTCAAGAACGCCGACGACGACGCACGACGCGCCGCCAACCGCAAGAGCCTGGATGCCCTCGCGCAGGCGATCTGCGACGGAGGTTTCGCGGCGCTGTTTCCAGAGGGCGTGAGCCACGACGAGCCGTTCCTACAAGAGCTCAAGACTGGAGCGGCTCGCCTCTACTACCGTGCAAAGCAGCTTCGGAGCGAAACCGGCGAAGGGCCCGTCATCATTCCTGTCGGGCTCCACTACGATGACAAGACATCGTTTCGTTCCGACGCTTTGGTGGAGTTTCATCGCCCGCTGACATTACCTCGGGAACTGGACACGCCGATTCCGGACTCGGACGACGAGCTACTGCGCGAGCGAAGCGCGGAGCTTACGACGCATCTCGAGCCAGTTCTTCAGGAAGTGACGCATGCAACGGAAAGCTGGGAGTTGAACCGGCTGATGGGCCGAGTTCGATCGTTGATGCGGGCGGAGCGCGCCAAACGGGCCGGCGCCAACCTGAAGGCTGCGGACATGACAGAGCGCGCGCTCGGGATGGCGCGCGTGTGGAGGGCTTACCAATCACGTTCGATCACAGACCCTGGGATGGTTCAGCAGTTGCTCGAACGAGTGGCGGCATACGACGAAGCGCTCCGAGAGGTAAAGCTGGATGACAACGATCTGGATAAGCCCCCCGCGATCGAGTCCAAGTGGTTACCGCTCATACTCGCCCTGCAGGCTGCGGTCGTGTTTCTGGTCTTCCCACCTGTGCTCGTCCTCGGCTCGTTGATCAATGCGGGCCCCTACTTCTTGTCGAACGCCATCGCCAAGCTCGCGGCCAAGCAGTATAAGGACACGGCGACGATCAAACTCATCGCGGGGCTCGTTCTGTTCCCAACCGCCTGGCTGCTCGCTGCCCTGCTCGTCGGGCTCGGCACGATAGAGATCCACGGCTCCTTTCCGGGCATCCCTCGAGCGCCATGGGCCGCCGGCCTCACGACGTTCTTGATTGGGGCTTTCGGCGGGGCCCTCGCCCTGGTCTACCTCGAGTTGGTCCAGCGCACTTGGAACTCGATCAAGATCCGGGCGAAGCGTAAGTGGGGCCCGACCATCATTGCGCGGCTCTCGGAGGAGCGGAGCTCGCTCTTCGATGCGTTGCAGTCGCTCAGCGAAGGGCTGGATCTGCCCGGGCGGGTTCGAGACGACGGTCGCATCAGCGCGACACCGGGGTTCGGACTCGACACGGACGACATGCCGTAGGAGCGCATCTTCGGCCGAAAAACCCGGGCGCGGCGGCGCCGAGGCTTTCTTGCAGCCGGAAACTGCCCGTAATTGGGGTTGATCAGCGGATAAAGTGAATTTACTTTATGTTTCATGACACTGACGACTCTAGCGCCAGGTCGAACGCCCCGTGGCCATGCGACTCAGCGGCGACTGCTCGAGGCCGCGCGGGCAGAGCTGATCGAAAACGAGGGTCAGATGGAGCTGGCGGCCGTCGCGCGACGCGCAGGGGTCTCGCCGGGGCTCCCGTACCGGTACTTCGAGTCGAAGAGTGCGTTGTTGGTTGCGGTGGTCGAGGGGTTCTTCGACTCACTCGACGAGGCCGTCTACCGACCGGTGTTCGCCGAGGTGTCCGACGACTGGTGGGAGCGCGAGAAGGTTCGGATCGAGAAGATGGTCGAGTTCTTCTACGATGAACCGCTCGGTCCTTACGTCGCAACGCAACTCGCTGGGGACGCAGCCGTTGCCGCCACGAAGACGCGCCGCGCAACACAGCGTGTACGAGGCGCAACCGCGAACGTAGAAACAGGGAAGCGACTTGGACGCGTCCCTGGTTTCATCGATGCGGAGCTCGCAGGCGCTTGTTTGATGGGGGGCGTGGAGCAGGCCATCCACCTGGCGCTGACCCATCGTCCGAAGCTCGCCCGTACCCGCGTCGTGGAACAGCTGCAAGCGTTCATGCGCAACGTCTTGCAGATCGAGGAGTAGGCCATGAAACAAGAAAAGGCGATCGAACTGATCTCGGAATGCCTGGAGCTGATCGGCAAAGACGAGCCGTTCATGACGAACGATGAAATGAAGGTCCCGGTGAGGGAGTATCTAGACGAGCGCATGTTCGACGAGGAACGGGCTCAGCTACTTCGCAGTTCGATGAACATCGTGGCCCACGGGAGCCAGGTCGCTAGCCCCGGTGACTTCATCACGCGCGACGTCCTTGGGACCCCGGTCCTGCTGGCGAGGCAAAAGGACGGTACCCTCAAGGCGTTCGTCAACGTATGCAGGCACCGCGGCGCGACGGTCGAGACGCGATCGCAGGGGAACTGCCGGCGTTTCGTGTGTCCTTACCACGCATGGACCTACCAGACCGACGGCGCTCTTGCGGCGGTTCGACACCAGGACGGGTTCCCGACCCTCGAAGTCGCGAGCACGAGCTTGGTTGAGCTTCAATGCCACGAGGCCGCGGGGCTCGTATGGGTGTGCCCTGATCCGGGGGCGCCGAGGTGGTCACCCGACGAGGGAACGCGCACGCTGATCGCCGAGCTCGAGGGACTCGGCTGCGGTTCATCGGTGGTGTTCGCGTCGGACGACCGCGTGTGGAACGCGAACTGGAAACTGATCGCCGATGGGGGTCTCGAGTCGTACCACTTCAAAATCTTGCACCGGAACACCATCGCCGACTTCTTCACGGACAACATCTCGACGTTTGAATTCCTAGGCGAACACATCCGTACTGTTCTCCCTCAGCGCTCGATCGTCGAGCTTCGAGAACAACCCGAGTCCACCTGGGACATCCGAAAGCACACCCACGTGGTTTACTTCGTCGCGCCGAACGCGACGATTCTGATTCAAGAAGGACACTACGAGTTGGTGTTGACCACGCCGATGTCGGTGGACCAGACACGGGTGGAGGTGCTGACCGTTGTGCCGGCACCGCGTGAGTCTGGCTTCAGCGACCGGGCGACCCAGTTTTGGACGGCGAATCACGACTTCACTAAGAAGACCCTCTATGAGGACTTTGAGGTGGGCGAGCAGATCCAGCGTGGGATGCACACGGGCGCGAACGAGTTCTTTCGCTTTGGACGCTTCGAAGGAGCGCTCACGCAGTGGCACGAACGGCTCGCGAACCGGCTCGGACGCTAGGGGGCGTGCTCGCGTGGACGGCGCCGTGAGCTTCGGACGCCCAGCGGAGGGGTACGCGGGCGGTTTTTTGGGTTTTCGCGGTGCGGTCGGTAAGTGGCTGGTAATAAAGGAGTTTTGGGGGGCTAGCGTGACCCCGGGTTCCAGGGGATGTCGGGGATGGCGTCTTGGTGGTTGGCGTAGCGGGCGAGGGTGAAGAGGAGGTCGCTCAGGCGGTTGAGGTAGCGGGAGACTTCACCGCGCACGGGCTCCTCGGCACTCAGGGATACGACGGCACGCTCGGCGCGACGTGCGACGCATCGCGCGACGTGGAGGCGAGCCGCGTTCTCGCCGCCGCCCGGGAGGACAAAGGAGGTGAGCGGCGGTGGGCCCTCTTCGTATCGATCGATGGCGCGCTCGAGAGCTTCGACCTGGCTCTCGTCGATCATCGGGAGCCCGCCTTTGTCGCTCCGACCCGGCGCAGAACCGAGCTCCGCGCCGACCTCGAACAGCTCGGTTTGGATCTGGTTGAGCAAGGCGTCGATCTCGGGGTCGGAGATCGGAACGCGCACCCATCCGAGCGTGCTGTTGAGCTCGTCGACCTCACCGTAGGCGGCGACGCGTAGGGAGGCCTTCGAAACCCGCGTACCCCCGAACAATCCTGTATGTCCGGCGTCGCCGGTCTTCGTGTAGATCTTCATCCGTTGACCTCCGCGGCCGAGAATCGGTCGCCCACCTTCACACTCCGGCCCGAAATGAACGCCCGTGCACCGAGCTTCTTGCGGCCGCTCTCTTGGAGCTCTTGAAGCTCGATCGTCCCCTCGGAACAGGCAACCAAGACCCCCTCGGGGTCGAGTGCAATAACCTCACCAGGAACGGCGGGTGTGGGATCAAGCGTCGAAGGCTGCGCGCGATAGATCTTGATTCGGCGGCCGGTGAGCTCCGTGTATGCGCCGGGCCAGGGGTTCATTCCCCGGATCTGGTTGTGGACACGGTCGGCGCTCTGATCCCAGTCGATCCGCCCGTGAGTCTTGTCGAGGAGGGGCGCCATCGTGGCCGCGTGGTCGTCCTGAGGCTTCGGTTCGAGCTGGCCGGCCACGTACTTTGGGAGGCTACCCGCCAAGAGGTCGGCGCCGAGCGCACAAAGGCGGTCACTCAGGGACGACGCGTCGTCCTCACGCTCTATCGGTGTGCTCGCAGTGGCAAGGATCGGACCGGTATCCATGCCCTCATCCATCTGCATCAGTGTGACACCCGTCTCCACATCTCCATGCACGATCGACCACTGGATGGGCGCGGCGCCTCGCCAGCGTGGAAGGAGCGACGCGTGCACGTTCACGCAGCCCAACCGAGGGGCTTCGAGCACCGCGCGCGGAAGGATTCGCCCATAGGCCACGACGACACCGACGTCGGCCTCGAGCGCTCGCAACCGATCGGCAAACTCCGGCGTGCGGACTTTGGTGGGTTGCCAAACGTCGAGCCCGAGTTCCAGGGCCCGTTGCTTCACCGCAGGCGCCCTCACCGAGAGGCCTCGCCCGGCAGGCCGGTCGGGCTGAGATACGACAGCCGCGACCTGGCTCATCCGGTGCAACGCATCGAGACACGGCACCGCAAACTCGGGGCTACCGAAGAAAACCGTCCGCACGTGAGGCTCACTGAGCCGCGTCGGCCGAAGCTGCGCGCTTGGTCATCGTCCGGTGCACGAGACGTTTTCGGAGGACGCTCAAGCGATCGATCATGAGCTTGCCTTCGAGATGGTCGTTCTCGTGCTGAATCGCGATCGCCAGCAAGCCGTCGGCTTCGAGTTCGAAGGGCTTGCCTTCGCGGTCGAGCGCTCGGACCTTGACGCGCTCGGCGCGGTCGATCTCTTCGCGGACACCCGGGAAAGACAAGCAACCTTCGCTGAATGTCGTCTCGCCGTCGGTCTCGACGATCTCTGGGTTGATGAACACCCTGAGATCGCTTGGTTCATCGTCCTCGGTGGCGACATCGATGATGAAGAGCCGTTTGGACACGCCGATCTGCGGGGCGGCCAGCCCAACTCCTGGTGCGGCGTACATGGTCTCGGCCATGTCCTCGATGAGCGTCTGCAACTCCTCGTCGAACTCCGTCACCTCTTGGCCCGGGTTGCGAAGACGCTTGTCTGGATAGGCGAGAATCGGTCGAATCACCCTCGTTTTCTAGCGCCGGGTCGGCTAGGTGGCAACGTCAGCGGCGAGTTGACACGAGCACGCTGGTAGAACATGTTCTATTTTCGCGCGCCCGAAGGCGGGCGAGGGAGCACCGATGCCCGAGTGGGACCGAAGTGTTGATTGGTTAGTGATGGGAAGCGGCGCCTCCGGGTTGTCGGGCGCCATCCGGGCACACGATCTCGGCCTCGACGTCTTGATTGCCGAGAAGAGTGATGTGTTCGGCGGAAACACTGCGATGTCGGGCGGGGTCTGCTGGGTGGCCAACAACCCCGGGATGGCCGCAGAGGGGATCGAAGACTCCGACGAAGACGGGTTCACGTACTTGAAGCACATCACACGCGGCGAGGTCCCCGACGAGCGGCTCCGACTCTACGTACGCGAGAGCAAGCGCGTGCTCGCGTATCTGCATGACCATACGCATGTCCGATACGTGCCGCTCGCCAAGTACACGGACTACTACCCGGAAGCGCCGGGTGGAAGGCCGGGCGGCCGCTCGATGGACCCCCTGCCCTTCGATGGGTCGCGGCTCCGCGAACATCTGATTCAACTTCGTAGGCCGCACCCGCAATCACAGATCCTCGGCAAGTTCGGCATCACTGCCAAAGAGGCGCACTCGGCCATCGGGGTGGGGTTCCGGACCATGCTCTTCATGGCATGGCAGATGTTCCTGTACCTGCTGCGGTACGGAAAACGCAAACGCTGGGGCCGAGATACGAAACTTTGCGCCGGGAACTCGTTGGTCGGTCGACTGTTGCTTTCGGTCAAGGAACGCAACATCCCAGCTTGGCTCAACACCGAAGTCCGCGAGTTCGTCTTCGAGGGTGACCGGGTGGCGGGCGCCATCCTCGACAAAGATGGAGAGACCTTACGCGTTCGGGCGCGACGCGGCGTGCTCATCGCGGCGGGGGGCTTCTCGCGCAATCTCGAAATGCGACGGAAGTACCAACGGCTCCCGATCGAGACTGATTGGACCGCTGGAAGCCCGTCCAACACCGGCGACGGAATTCAACTCGGAGAGAAGGCGGGCGGCACCCTCGACCTGATGGACGAAGCGTGGTGGACCCCAGTGTCGCTGGTCCCAAAGTCACCGTTCTCATGGGTGATGGTCGTCGAGAAGAGCCTTCCTCACGGTCTGTTCGTCAACCAGGAGGGGTGTCGGTTCACGAACGAGGCAGCCCCCTACATCGACGTGGTCCACGGGATGTACGAGGACGTGGCGCGGACGAACTCCGACGACCCGCGTTGGTATCACGTGTTCGACGCAACCTATCGGCGCTCATCGATCGCCGGCCCAGTCGGCCCGGGCAAGGTGATGCCCGACAAACAGCTGCCACGACGCTATAGAAACGGCAACTATCTCTTCCGAGCCTCATCCCTCGAAGAGCTCGCGTCTCAGATCGACGTTCCCGCGGATTCGCTTCGGCAGACCATCACGCGTTTCAACGAGCACGCGGTCCGCGGCGAGGACCCCGACTTCAACCGCGGGTGGAGCTCGCAGGATCGCTACTATGGTGATCCGCGCGTGAAACCCAACTGTGCGCTCGGCCCGGTCGAAACGGGACCTTTTTACGCGGTGCGGATCTACCCCGGCGACCTCGGCACCAAAGGGGGCCTCAAAACCGACGACCAAAGTCGCGTCCTGAACGCCGAAGGCAAATGGATCCCGGGGCTCTACGCGGCGGGCAACTCCACCGCGTCCATCATGGGGCGGACCTATCCGGGCGCTGGCGGTACCATCGGGCCGGCACTGATGTTCGGGTTCCTCGCGGCGGAGGCGGCGGCGGCCGATTCGACGGGTTCGCGCGAGATGGAAGCCGCCGAATGAGTGGGAGAGATTGGCGCTCCTTCGGGCGCTTCCACACCAAGCTCTACCGGCTACTCGGAGGTCGGTTCGTCGGTAGCTTGGGCGCCGGACGCAAGGTGTTGCTCCTGACCACGACCGGTCGGAAAAGCGGACTTGCGCGAACGCTGCCATTGATTTTCATGGCTCACGAGGGCCGCTACATCGTGTACGCATCGAACGGCGGCCAAGAGTCGCCCCCTGCGTGGTGGCTCAACTTGTGCGCCAACCCCGAGGCGTCGGTTCAGATCGGAACGAGATCGGAGTCCGTTGTCGCGAGAGCCCTCAGCAAGGCCGAATACGACTCGGTGTGGCCGAAAGCAGCGGCGTACAACAGCCACTGGCGAGGCTACCGGCAGAACGTCAAGCGCGAGATTCCGCTCGTCGCACTCGAACCACGCCCCTAGGCGACGGGACGCTAGAGGGGGTCGATGTCGAGCGAGGCTCTGGCCGGCGCGAGGCCGTCTTCGATCCGTGCGGCCAGACCCGCCGCAACGGCACGCAGGCTCTTTCGGACCGATGACTTGAGAAGAACGCGATAGTGGTAGCGGCCGCGCAAGCGAGCAAGGGGAGCCGGAGCCGGGCCGAGCACCTGCACGACACCGTCGCGCGCGGCCTCATGTCGCTTGGCAAGCTCAGCGAGACGCTTGGCCGCGCCGCGTGCCTCGGACTCGGCTCCTGCATGAACCCGGACGGTCACCAGTCGGGCAAACGGTGGATAACCGACCTGTTCCCTCGATGCGACCTCGGACGCGAAGAACGACTCGTAGTCGTGCCTCGCCGCGCAACGGATGGCGGCATGCTCCGGCTGGTAGGTCTGCAAGACCACTTTGCCGGGTGTCTCTGCGCGCCCCGCCCTCCCCGCGACTTGGGCCAACAACTGAAACGTCCTCTCCGAGGCGCGAAAGTCAGGAAAGGCAAGACTCTGGTCGGCCGATACCACACCGACGAGCGTCACGCGCGCGATGTCGTGCCCCTTCGTGACCATCTGTGTACCCACCAAGACATCCACGTCTCCGCGCCGAAGCCGATCGAGAACCTCCTCGACCCCGATGCCCGTCGCTGTGTCACGGTCGAGGCGAGCCACGCGTGCGGCGGGAAAACTCTCGACGATCGCCGCCTCGAGTTGTTCGGTTCCGAGACCCAGGCGAGCATGCTCGAGTCCTCCACAAGACTTGCATGGGGCGTCGACGTGCTGCTGGAAGTCGCAATAGTGACAACGCAAAGCGCGTTGGCTTCGATGCTCCGTCAACGCGACACTACATGCGGGGCACTCGGCGACCGAGCCGCAAGCGAGGCAACGAACACTCGGAGCGAAGCCGCGCCGGTTCAAGAAGAGGATCGCTTGGTAGCCCGATCCGAGGCAATCGCCGATCGCCGAGTGAAGCGGACCGGACAACAGGCGGTGACCGGTCGGCCCCTGCCGGTGTCGCCGAAGGTCGACGACCTCGACCTCCGGGAGCTTCTGACCGGTGGCGCGCCGCGGAAGCGACAGCAGCCGAAGCCCCCCCTCGAGTGCCCGCTGATAGGTTTCGATCGCCGGTGTGGCGCTACCGAGGACGCAAGTAGCGCCGGCATAGTGAGCGCGGAGCAGCGCCATGTCGCGCGCTTGGTACCGAAACCCATCGTCTTGCTTGAAGGACGGGTCATGCTCTTCGTCGACGACGATCATCCCGAGATCGGCGACGGGGGCAAACAGGGCGGACCGCGCACCCACGGCAATCTGCACGCGACCCGATCGAAGAGACTGCCACGCATCGTCCCGCTGCCGAGCGGTGAGCGCACTATGGAGCACCGCGATCTCGTCTCCGAACCGGGCTCGAAACCGTCCGACGAGCTGAGGTGTCAGTGCGATCTCGGGAACCAGGAGGATCGCCCCGCGTCGAAGGCGGCGCACTTCGTCGATCGTCCGAAGGTAAACCTCGGTCTTGCCCGATCCGGTCACCCCATGAAGAAGAAACGCGCCCGCATCTCGTTCCTGCACGGCCTTCGTGATCGCGTCGATCGCAAGTTGCTGCTCCGCCGTGGGGATCGGTGGCTCGTCGCGTGATACTTGGCCAGCAAAGAACGGATCGGGATGAGCGTCTACTTCCTCGACGGCGAGGAGACCTCGCTGCTCGAGACCGCGGACGACTGCACGGGGGTCCGACACCAACTTGCGAACCTCGTCCAGCATGAGCGAGGGCTGATCACCAAACGCGTCGAGCACGCGCAGCTGACGAGCCCCAAGCCGCGTGTCGGGTCGTTCGATAGACGTGCGTGAGATCTTCCAGGTCTTGCGATGCGCGACCCGTTGGCCTGGGAGGTTCTCTTCGGGGGCCAGAAACCCATCCTTGCGCAGGCGTTTCATGGCGCCCGAAGGAAGCGCCGGAGCCGCCGCGCGAAGCACCTCACCAAGTGGATGCATGTAGTACTTCGCAGCCTGCTCGAGGAAATGGAAGAGCTCCGGCGTAAAGACAGGCTGGTCCTCGAGGAGGCCAGCAACCGGTAGCGCACGTTTGACGCCGGGCGGGAGCTCGCTCCGGAAGCGGACGACGAACCCCGACAGCTTTCGGCCGCTGAAAGAAACCGCCACCCGGCAACCGGGCGCCAAATGCGCCGCAAGTGAGTCGGGTACACGGTACGTGAAGGAGCGCCGAATAGGGACCGGCAGTGCCACCTCGGCGAATGCGCGCGCATTCGCAGCCGCCGCCGAGACGACCTTGGGGCTACTTTGTTTCGCGGGCAACGAGCGTTCCATCAGCCCGAAACTTGCCGCGCCGCCTTTCGGGGTCACGGGAGTAAATGGGAAAAGAGAGATCGTCCCGTTCGCCAGCCTGAAGTCGATGCAAGCCCGCGACAGCGATCATGGCGGCGTTGTCCGTGCAAGAGACGGGGGGTGGCACGTAAAGCTCGATGCCCACGGCCTCGCACGCTTCCTTGGCGCGCGCACGAAGGCCTCGGTTCGCAGCCACGCCACCCGTGATGACCAGTTGCTTGAGGCCTTCTCGTTCGCACGCCAGCACGGACTTTCGAACGAGGCTCTCAACGATGACGCCCTGGAAAGAGGCACAAATGTCGGCGAGGCGGCCTTCGTCCTCGGGAACGCCTTCCTTTTGCACGTGGCGAGCGAGGGCGGTCTTCAGGCCGGAGAAGCTGAACTCGAGTGTCTTCTTGGACGCCATCGGCATCGGGAAACGGACGGCCTGCGGGTCACCCTTGGCCGCAAGCCTGTCGATCACCGGACCCCCCGGATAACCGAGACCGAGGATCTTGGCGGCCTTGTCGAAGGCTTCGCCGGCAGCGTCATCACGGGTCTGGGCAAGAAGCGCGATTTGCGCGAAACCCTCGACCCGGTAGAGGGCCGAGTGGCCGCCGCTGACGAGAAGAGCGACATAAGGCATCTCGGGCACCGGGTCGGCATCGCGGTCGGGCCGTCGCAGGTAGACGGCAAAGAGATGACCATCAAGGTGGTTCACGCCGACGAGCGGCTTGCCAAGACTCCATGCGAGGGCCTTCGCAACTTGAACACCGACGAGGAGGGAACCTACGAGCCCAGGGCCTTGGGTGACCGCGATGGCGTCGACGGCATCGAGGCCGCCGGGGACCGAATCGAGCGCTTCCCGAAGTACCGGGACCACAGCCCGCATGTGGGCACGAGAGGCGAGCTCTGGGACGATTCCCCCGTATGGACCGTGAGTCGCGATCTGACTTGCCACCACATCCGCAAGCACGTGGCCACCTTCATCCACGATGGACGCCGCGGTCTCGTCACACGAGCTCTCAATACCGAGGACGCGCATCAAAGAGCCTCCCGGTCCAGTGAAAAGAACCCGTAGAAGTCGCAATCGCCGGCCTCGAGTTCAGCGCAGTCGTTTGGGTCACAGATCGTCAGGCCAGATCCCGCCACGACGCGCACTTCGATGGAACCCCCGCGTATCAAGGACATGAACACCATCGCGTCTCTTCCGGCGAGCGGGCCACTCTCGGGGCGAGCGACGAACATGTAGTTGCGAAGCCTACCCCGACCGGGAATCTCGTAGAGCCCCAGCTGGTCGTGCGCCAACGGGGGGATGGGGAGCAAGGGGGTGTCCTCGAACGTTGGGGCGCAAGCCTCGCCGCGGGTCGAAATCGCGCCCGGATCGTCGAAGGCACTGAACGGGTCAAAGCGGAGGTCGAGCGAAGTACCGAAAGGAAACCCGCGGCGAATGAACGAGCAGTCGACGTCGTCGGGACACACCTCAGGGTCGTTGACCCCTGCGACCGCGCCCGTGTAGATCTCGTCGTCGCCGGTGTTGAACTCACTCAATGAGTCGCACCCGAACACGGCGAGAACAACCCACGAAAACGCACCGAGCCGCATGGCGCGAATCATAGAGGAAGCCCGCGGCAGGGGCCATCAGCCCGCCCTAGCCTCGGCCATCGAGCCCCTAAATGCTCGCCCGAAGCGTTTTGCTGGCGGACAACCAACGGCGATAGCCTGGGGCGTCACCGGCTTGTGCGGCCAGCGATGCCGCATCTTCGTACCGGAGTTGGGCGTCCCGGGCGCGACCGGCCAGTTCGTCGATCGACCCGAGCATTCCGACGGCTCGGGCCACGACGCTGAGCGAGCCTCGACGGCGGCCGTGCTCTTCGACCCGCGACAGCTCCCGCGCCGCGCCTTCGTGCTCTCCCGCGGCGGTCAAGGCATCGGCAAGCTCGAGCGTCGTCCGGGTGATGACGTCGACCGAGGCCCCGGTCTCTGCGAAGAGTTCTAGAGCCCTTCGGTAGGCGTTGGCGGCATGTTGGGGGTCACCCTCCATCCGACGGATTCGCCCGATGGCGACTTGGAGGTGAGACTCGATCTCGGGTTCCACGCCGGCCACCAACTCGAGGGCCTGACCAAACTGCCGCATCGCGTCGCGCGGCCGATCGCGACGTGCGGCGATACGGCCCAGAGACAGCAACATGCGCGCCCGATCGGCGCTGCGAGGGTCGGTGAGGTCGAGCGCCTCGCGCAATACACCGTCCGCCCCCGCGGGGTCTCCGCCCCGAGACATCGCCTCGCCGAGCTTCCGGCTAAACGTGGAGATTGCGCGATCGAGGACCGTGTCACCGCTTTCGAGGGTCTCCCTTCGGGCGAGTTCGAGGGCGCGACGGTACTGCGCGACTGCACCGAGATGATCGCCTCGAACCATGGCCGAGTCCCCCGTGCGTTCGAGAACGACCAGGCTCGTCACGGCTTCGACACCCCGGAAAGCGTGCAGCGCTCGCACCTCCTCGGGTGCGCGAAGCTCGCTCAAAACGCCGTAGGCGGCGCGATGCAGGTCTCGGCGCGCCTCGGCGGGAATCGAGGCCTCGACGAGCTCGGCGATGAACGGATGAACGATGCTGCCCCGGGAGCCGTTGAGCTGGATGATCGAGTTGCCGGCCAGCTCGTCGAGCCCCTCGAGCTGGTCGTCTCCAGATACCTCGCGAAGGGCATCGAGATCACAGGTGCGCCCAAGCACCGAGGCGGCCTGAAGCAAACGCTGCGCGTCGACGTCGAGACGCTCGATCCGCTGGAGCACGGCGTCCGCAAGTCGTGGAGGAGGACCGTCATCGGGCGAGACCCCAAGCGCTTCGAGCTGTTCGAGGTGCAAGGGGAGCACTCTTCCGATCGCATCGGTGAGACGATGAAGGCCGGACACCAGTCGGAGCTGAAAGGACCCGGCCAAGAACCGCTGCGCGTCTTCGGAGCTCAGTCCGTCGAGCCTGACAAGTTCGTTCGCATGCACCCCACGGTCGTCGTCCCCAGCGGTGACCAACAAGACCGGCTCGTTCCCCAAAACGCGAGCCAGCTCGACGACGGTGCGCTGTGTCAGACCGTCGCAATAGGGTAGATCATCGACGATCAGCATCACGCGGCCGCTGGCCGCACGCCCCCGCGCGCGCCGCACTGCACAAGCCATCGCCTCAGCGACCGCACCGGTTCGTGATCGTCCATCGCCGCCAAAGAGCCCGGCGGGTTGGATCACTTCCTGTACCCCCGCGCCCGCCAGAGCCGACCCGAGCTCTTCGCCACGATCGGCCATTCGCTTCAACTCAGAGTCGTCGACCTCGAGGAGCTCAGCGAGGATCGTCCGCACCGCGGTGTAGGGAACTGGTGCGCCCGTGGGGTGAGCGCCCGCACCGACCACGAGGTCGCCTTCGGCGGCGGCGATCTCGGCGATCTCGGTCAGGAAGCGGGTCTTGCCAACGCCAGGTTCCCCCCAAACGTGAACCCAGTGACTCCCTTGGGAGGCCGCATGTCGCGCTTCCTTGAGGACCTGGAACTCGGCCTCGCGACCAATGAAGTCTCGTTGAGACCCGAGCGGCGGGTAGAAGGACGGCCGAAGCGAGTGATGACTTGCATACGAGGGGCGCGCGCTCCCGAGACGGGCCCCGCACTCGCCACAGAAATTCTGAGAGAGTGTGACCTGCGCCCCACAGTTCGGGCACGGAATGATCGAGGCCCTCTGGACCCGCAGCTCCTCAAGCGCTTCGCGGAGGGCTTCCTGCATGTCGCGAGCCGTCTGGTAGCGATCGTCGGCACTCTTGGCGAGCGCCTTCATGGTGATCGCGGCGAGTCGGTCCGGAATGCTGCGATTCGGGCTCGCGAGGCGAGGATCAGGCACCGGGTCGTTCAGGTGTCGAAGCACGACACGTGTCGGAGTGTCGTCGATGAATGGAAGGTGCCCTACCATCAACTCGAAGAGCACCACGCCGAGGGCGTAGATGTCGCCGCGGCCGTCGACGTCATCGCCGCGCCCCTGCTCCGGTGACATGTAGTCCGGCGTGCCGCAGACGAGGCCCGGCTTGGTGATAGAGCTCTCACCTCCGACGATCGTCGCCAAACCGAAGTCCACGACCTTCACCAGGTCGTCGCCAGAACGCAATGGCCGAAGGATGATGTTCTCGGGCTTCAAGTCGCGATGGACGATCCCGAGTTCGTGTGCCTCCCCGAGGGCGTCCAGGCTGTTGATCAGGATGTTGCAGATGCGATCCGGTGCGAGTGGCCCTTCCTCGTGCATGACGAGCGCGAGGTCTTTGCCGCTCAGAAACTCCATCGCCAGGTACAGGATGCCGTCGTCGGTCCTGCCGAAGTCGATGATACTGACGCTGTTCGGGTGATTGAGACGGCTCGAGGCCCTGGCTTCTTGGTAGAAACGCGCGACGGTCTGCTCGTCACCCAGGAGGTGGGGGTGGATCACCTTGACCGCAACGGTACGGCCGAGCGTCGATTGCTCAGCCTTGTAGACGCGCCCCATCCCGCCGACACCCACCACCTCCTGCAGCAGGTAGGTGCCTCCTACGATCCGACCGATCAGCGGATCGGCGCCACCCGAGCCTCCGCCTTCGTCAGATGGCGCCCCACACGCCGAGCAAAACCGGGCGTCGTCTTCAATGGCCGCGCCGCACTGAAGGCAGAGGTGCACCCGTGCAGCATATCCCACCCCATGCTGGGCTCAAACTCGCCACGAATCCGCGCTGAACACCTGAGAAGTGGCTAGCGAGCCTCTTCGTCCATGCGACGCATGGCCTCGAGCAGGAGGTGATGCGTCGGCACGCCGATGCGGTCCTCGACCGGATCGGTTCCCGGATCGAGTTCAAACTCTCCCACAGTCAAGCGCAAGATCGCGTAGACCGCCTCCGCGCCGGTGAGATCGCCAAATACGGCGTCGTGGATCGATCCCTCCTGAAACATCATTTCACCTTTGAGCGTGCCGCTGACGACTCGAAGGCTTCCGCTCTTGCGACCGTTCGCGAGGATCTGGATCACATCGGGCAAACCCATCTCCTGGAGCGACCCTGAGATGCCTCGGGGCCCCGATTTCTGATTGCGGGCCGCTTCTACGATCCGGCCCGCCTTGGCCGCGACGACTGCCGCCGATGCTGGCTTGACGACGTAGTCCGCTGCGCCGAGCTGGAGTCCACGGTTCACCGAAGCTTGATCGCGCCGCGCCGTCAGAAACATGACGGGCACCTGGGTGTGACCCCGCTGGCGGATCTTGTGCAAGAGGTCGAAGCCGCTCTCGGCCCCGACCGCAACCTCACTGACGATGACATCGAACGGCTCGGCATCGATTCGTCGGAGGGCGCCCTCGACATCTCGCTCGATCGTGACCTCGTACCCCTGCTCGGCGAACCGGACTTCGAGGACGGAGGTCTCTTCCGGATCAGGGTCCACGATGAGGACGCGATGGCTGCTCGCGAGGATCTGTCGCTTGAGGCCGTCATCGAGGACAACGTGGCGAAGCCAGTCGACGACCGACGGATCGAAAGTCGACCCCTTGCAGCGATCGAGCATGTCGCACGCGTCCTCGGCCGTGAGACGCCGGCCGGCCACATTGGTGTCGGTTTGGGTAAGGTCCACGTAGCTCTCGGCAACCGCCAGAATGCGGGCACCCAGAGGAATCTGCTTCCCGCTCAATCGTTCTGGGAACCCGGCACCGTCGAAGCACTCGTAACGGTGTCGCAAGGCTTCGACCGCGGTCGCCGGTAGATCGGCCGACTCGAGTAGCCGCATTGGAGCCGTGTAAACCCGCCGTGCGAGCTCCCGCTTGGCGGCCGATTCGGCAGCGTCGAACGGTGTGACGTGCGACTCGGTGGGCACGCCCACATCGTGGAGGTACGCGGCAGCAAGGATGCCTTGGACCTGCGGCTTGGTGAGCCGAATCCGCTCGCCGAGCTGTTCACAAAGGCGCGCGACACGGGTTGAGTGCCCGCCGCGGTCGCGCTTGAGCTGTTCGACCAGCGTGACCAACACATTCAGTGTTTCGAGGTAGGCCTCCGGTGCCACGGCGAGCGCTCCGGGCTGAGCCGGTGTGTTCAGCGCTTCCATCACGGCCGCACCCGCCGCGATGCGAGGATGTGTCTCGGGCGGTTCGGGCTCGAGGGACTCGGGCTCGGGGACCGGGTCGGGATCAGGCACCGGATCATTGGCAGGCACCTGATTGACGCGCGCCACGCCAGTTCGTTGAATGAGAAGGCCGTCTTCCTCCTCGAAGACTTGGCCCCAACCGGGAACCGGATCAGACTCGCGCTTGGGCTCGACAACCCGCGAAGAGGCTCCACTCAGAAGCATCTCGAACGGTCGGTTGTCTTGATCGTAGTGTTTCGAGATGAGCGCACGAATGGCCGCCTCACGGGCGACGTAGATCCTCACGTCGCGGGCGCCTGTTGTGAACAGCATCTGTTGACGTACGTCATCGTCGGTCACGTCGGCAGCGACCACGGAGAGTGTCCGGGACCGCGTGTCGAACAAGATCGGAAACGCGGTCAACCGCTTCGCGAGCTTCCGGGGCACCTTCCGTAGCAGCGATGAATCGATCCCGGCCTTGGAGAGCTTCTCGGACCCCACGAACCGGGTCTGATACAAGTTGGCGATGAACTTGAGGAGCGGCGCTTCCTCGATGTAGCCGAGCTGGAGCATCGCTTCCTCGGCCGTCGACTGCGTACGCTGTGCGTGGATCAGGACCTCGTCGTACCGCTCGGGCGGAATCCTGCCGTCAACCACGAGGCGATCGAGAATCGCCACCCCGCGGATACGCGCAGTTTGTTCATGTTGAGCCCCCCGACCCATCGTCTCTCACAGTCTAGCGGACGAAAATCGCCGGTGCCGCACTTCCGAGAGGGCTGTGCGAAATAGACAACAATCTGGGGCCTGCTAGAGTCTGGCCCCGTGAGGTGGCGGGCGCGAACATGGCTCCTCGTGGCCCTTGTATCGGCGGGTCTCGCGGCCGTCAGCGGCTGCGCCACCACGGGAACGCTCGAAAATAGCGTCTACAAGAGCCCCGAGACGACCTACCAAGTTGGCCCGCGCGGGCCAGGCTGGACTCGGCTCGCGGTCAATGACCAGAACGACCTGGCTTTCCACAACGCCGCCAAAGAAGCCGTGATGCATGTGGATTCGCGATGCGACCCGTCGCTCGACATCCCCCTCACCGCACTCCGCGCCCACCTGATGATCGGGTTCACCGACCGAGATGTGATCTCCGAGCAGACCGTACCGATGGACGGTCGTGAGGCGCTCCGCACACACTTCACCGCGAAGCTCGATGGCGTCGAGCGCGAGATCGTCATGCAGATCCTCAAGAAAGACGGATGCGTTTACGACTTCGCACTGATCACACCTCCGGGTCCAGCCTTCGAAGACGCAGTTGACGATTTCGACGGGTTCGTCGACGGCTTCAATACGATCTCGGAAAAGTCATGAGTTCCGTTCGTCCTTCCGTTGGACCGAGAACGCTGACGGCCTGGATCGATTACCAAATTCGTAGGCTTCGATACTTCGTCGAAGAGGTCGGTGATGCGACGCTGCTGGCGGGACGAACGTTTCGAACTTTGTTCACCACGCGCTTCGACACCCAGGAGTTCGTCTATCAGATCGAGCAGCTCGGGGTTCGAAGCATTGCAATCGCATCCGCCACGGCGATCTTCGTCGGGATCGTCATGACGATTCAGTTCGCCGTTTCGATGGAGGCGTTCGGAGCGAAGGACACGCTTGGTCGCGTGATCGCGGTATCCGAGGCGCGAGAGCTCGCTCCGTCGTTGACGGCACTGGTGGTCGGCAGCCGGATCGCCGCCGGAATGGCGGCCGAGATCGGCTCGATGGCGGTCACCGAACAAATCGACGCCATCCGCGCGCTCGGTGCCGACCCGATCCGCAAACTCGTGGTCCCACGCATGGTCGCCGGCATCGTCATCATGCCCCTGATCACATTCATCGCGTTCATCCTCGGCATGGTGAGCTCGATGCTCGTCGCAGCTCTCTCGTACGGCATCCCGATGGAGTTCTTCTACTCCACGGCGCTCGACACGCTTCGCATTCAAGACTTCACGAGCGGGGTCTCGAAGACGCCGTTCTTCGGCTTCCTCATCGCGCTGCTCGGATGCTACTTCGGGCTTCAGACGCGTGGCGGCACCGAAGGAGTAGGTCGGTCGACGACCCGAGCCGTGGTCGTCGTGTCGATCAGTATCCTCATGGCCGACGCCCTGCTGACCCAGATATTCGTGAGTTTCGGCACGCTCTAGCGCGGCCACCAATGGGAGAATTGGATCCGTCGATGGGGTCGCGCGTCTACCGAGAGATGTCAGCCCGAAGATGGCTCGCCCCCCTGCTCGTCGCCGGGGCATGGCTCGGCGCGTGCACGGAGGGTCCGGTGCGGGTCGAAAACGGGCACAACCGGTTTGCACATCCCTCGTTCTTCGGCGCTCCTTCCACGACGGACCTCCAGAGGTTGGCATCGACGGAAGACTGCGGGACCTGTCACGCGGACGTCGCATCGCAGTGGTCCCACAGCGTTCACGCCCGCTCCTCGTTCGACAACCCGTGGTACCGGGTCAGCGTGGACGCTTTTCGAGACGCCCGAGGCACTGAGGCCAGCCGCTTCTGCGCAGGGTGCCATGACCCCTTGCTCCTCGTGGGAGGAGACATCGACGCCGAGGTCCGTCCGGACAACGCGCTCGCGTACGCGGGGATCACATGCACCGTCTGCCACAGCGTCGAGTCGTCGACCTTCGACGGAAACGCGAGCCTCTCTCTGAGCGATCAGGCCATCCTGAACCCCGACCCCGCGGTGCCTGAAGAGATCGAGGCCCACCGGCGGCGACTGACGCTCGCGCCACTTCGAACCGAAGCCCTGTGTGGGTCCTGTCACCGATCGTTCTCCGGGCGCGCGATCGGCAACGAACATCACCTGGCCGGCATCGAGGACCTGGGGGGCTGGCTCGACTCGGCGTTTGGTGGGGGAGTCCCGGATCACTTCGTCGACGTCGAGAGCGCCCGATGCCAGGACTGTCACATGCCCAAAGGGCCGCCGGTTCTTGGCGACCTGGCCGGGATCGATGGGTCCATTAGGCAGCACCGGTGGGCATCGTCGCACACCGCGATGGCGTCCCAGCTCGGCCCCGAACCACTCGCAGACGCGATTGAGACATTGCGACGCGCGACCTTGATCGACATCGGGGCGGTGCAAGTCGGTGCCAAGCGGTACCTCCTCCCCGAGGAGGTCATCGTGAAGGGTCGGCAACCCATCGTTGTCGATGCCGTCCTCGAGAACAGGGGCGCCGGGCACCGGTTTCCCGGAGGTACTCGCGACATGCATGACGTTTGGGTCGAGGTCGAGATCGTCGATGCGTCAGGTCGTGTGCTCGGCGCGTCGCACGCAGAGGACGGTCAAGACGGAGTCTTCCTTCTAAGGTCGACCTTGCTGGACGGCAGCGGCGACCCGGAGACCCTCCACCAAGTTCACCAGTTTTCGACCGTGGCTTTCGATCGAACCATCCCCGCACACGGTACGCAGATCGTTCGCTACCAGATGGAGCTTCCGCCACGACCACGCCTGCCACTCCGAGTCCATGCACGCGTGATGCACCGCAAACACAGCCTCGCGTTCCAGCGGGTGGCTTGCCGCGAGAGCCAGAGCGAACGCGGGCAGGCGTTCGCCGAAGGGGCGATCGCGCTTGGGAAGGTTCCACTCGATCCGTGCTTGCCGCAGCCCGTGACGACGATCGCGGAGGCGACAGCATGGCTCGGGCGCAACGACGCTCGACTGGACACGACTCCTCTGGGCGGCGCCGCGCGGTCCACCCAAGAGCGCCTGTTGTCCCATGCGCGAGGCTTGCTCGGCGAAACGCAGGAGCACGTTGAACTGGCGCGCCCAAGCTTGAACAGAGTGATCTCACGGGCTCGACAAGAAGGGATGACCGAGATCCTCGGGCGCGGAGAGCTTCTCTTGGCGAGACTTCACGCACGACAAGGCCGGCCGGAGCAAGCAGTGGAAGCGACGCAGCGCGCGGAAGCTGCGCTCGGACCAAACGCAACGATCGATCGTATCGTCGGGGACGCGTACGCGCAGGTTTGGCGTTGGCGGGAGGCCGCTGCCGCGTACGAGAAAGTCGTCCGACGAGCGCCTCGTAGCCCAACCGCTTGGCGTAGTCTCGCGAACGCCTACGGTAGCCTGGCAAACGACGCCGAAGCCCTGAGAGCGGCGAACGAAGGTCTCCGTTGGGCACCTCGAGACGAGGGCCTCCTGCGTTCCCGGGCGTTGGCGCTACGCGGGCTTGGAGATCGAGGAGCCGCCGCCGCCGAAGAGAGGTGGCTGCGACACAGGGCCCCAGATTCGACCCCGCACCAACTCGCCCGATGCGAGCGGAAACATGTGCGATGCCAAACCGATAGGCAGCCAATCCCGCGCTACGAACTGGTTGAACCCCCCACAAAGGCGATTCCCGGACGCTCGATTTCTCGGTAGAATGGGCTCATGTCCAAGCGGTACCAAAAGAAGAGCGCGACGAAGAAGAAGCGCAACAAGAGCGGTCACGGGCCGTCACGAAACGCCGTCGGCGGCCAGACCACGGGCGTGATGGGCGGTATGGTCCATGGCTTCCGACGAGCTGTCGGTTCCGAGGAAGACAAAGGTTCGAGCAAGGGTTCGAGCCTGCTGTGGACCGCCGTGTTGGTGACGGTCACATTGGCCGTCGTCGCCTGGAACTTCGCCCAGTAGTGCTCACTCCCTAAGCGCTCACTCGCGGATCGCGCGCCACCGGAGCCAGTGATCCGCCAACACGAGCGCGACCATGGCTTCGGCCATCGGCACGAAGCGCGGAAGCAAACACGGATCGTGACGACCGGTGGTACGGACCGTCGTCGCCTCCCCCTCCGCGTCCACGGTATCCTGGGCGCGTGGCAGGCTGCTGGTGGGCTTGACCGCGGCCCGCAACACGATGGGCATCCCACTCGAGATGCCGCCGAGCATCCCACCATGCCGGTTCGTACGCGTCTGGACTCGCCCCCCCGCATCGATCTCGAATGCGTCGTTGTTCTCGCTCCCTTTGAGACGGGCCACGTGGAAACCTGCCCCATACTCGACGCCCATCACGGCAGGAAGGCTGAAAAGCCCTTTGGCGAGGTCTGCCTTGAGTTTGTCGAAGACCGGCTCGCCCAGGCCCGCGGGAACATCGGTTGCGACAATCTCGGCCACACCCCCGATCGAGTCTTGCGCCTTCCGCATCTTTTCGATCAACGTAACCATGGCCGCACCCGCTTCGGGGTCGGGGCATCGAACGATATTCGGTTCGCCGTCGGGCCACCGCTCTACCTGATCCAAGGTCACACCCTCAGGAATCTTCGCTTCGATGTCTCCGATGCGGATGACGTAGCCCACGACGGAACCGCCAAACGAAACCGAGAGGAGTTTCTTGGCGACTGCGCCGGCGGCGACCCGAGCAACCGTCTCGCGGGCACTGCTTCGCCCTCCCCCGCGGTAGTCGCGACGGCCGAACTTGGCGTCGAACGTGTAGTCGGCATGACCCGGTCGATAGACGTCCTTGATTTTGGTGTAGTCTCGGGACCGCTGGTCCTGGTTTCGGACCAAGACCGCGATCGGGGTGCCTGTGGTCTCGCCCTCAAACACGCCCGAAAGGATCTCGGGGGCGTCGGGCTCTTTGCGTTGGGTGACGATCTTGCTCTGGCCTGGCCGTCGTCGATCCAGATCGGCCGCGATATCTTCTTCGGTCAGCGGAATGCCGGGAGGGCAACCATCGATGATGACCACGTTCCCGGGCCCGTGACTCTCGCCGGCACTCGTGACGCGGAACGCAGAGCCGAACGTACTACCCGCCATGACGCGTCAACCTCCAACGCCAGCGTGGTAGCCAATGGCGCGACCGACGAAGAATGGCCCCATCTGTTGGATGTACTTAGCCGTCTGAACCGTGCCTCGCATCGCTTGCACCACGTGGGACAATCGGTGGAGGTTCTCGCCTACGAGACCGATAACGAACTCGTTGTCGTTCGCGTCAAGGCCGTGACACGCAAGCCGCACGTCGTGTGCGAGATCCTGCGCGCCGTACGCGCGTCCGATCGTCGCGTGCTCGCGAAGGATTCCGCCCTTCTCGCGACCTTCCAGTTGCTCGAACGCCCCGGAACGACGAAGCGGATACCATACCGCCCAAGGCCAACTCGGGTTCAGCACCGTCTTGCGAGGACGATCCAACAGCCAGAACTCGAGATCTTTTTCGTAGCCGCTGCTGTAGGTGCGACCGATCATGGTGAGCTCGGGACGCAACACCCAGTCTCGAAGCTGCTCCTGCTCGAACAGTGGGCGGACCGACTCGACGAATATCGCCGGGTCTTCGCCGAAGGTCAGGAGCCCGACGCCCCTTGGATCGTTGGCGTCCGCGTACACTACACTTGGTAAACCAGCGGCTTCGGCAGCCGCGATGAGAGCCCCTTGGTTCTCGAGGATCGAGACACCGTTGGGCACTTGGAACACCAAGAGCTGCATGAACAGCCGCCGATCCATCTGTTGGGGTTGACCATCGCGGTGCGCCCCTCGTTCATGGATGTCGATCAAGTCTCCGGATTCGCCCATGCCGTGTTCATAGCGCTTTTGCGCGCGCCCTGCACAGTGTAGGCTCCGTGCTCCCAAAGGAGGGCCATGGGGTTTTTGAAAGTAGTTGGCGCGGTGCTGGTCGGAGCGGTCGTGCTCTTGATGGGGGTTGCCTTCTTCGCGAGTGAGCCCCGGCCGACCGGGAGTCCTGGACCCGATGCCGAAGCGCTCGCGACCAAGATGGAGAAGGCCATCAACAAAGAGGCCTGGGACCGTACCGGCGCAGTGAGATGGTCGTTCTTCGAACAGCACCACTACGTGTGGGACCGCGTTCGGCGGGTCGTGGAAGTGCAGTGGGGTGAGACGCGCGTGCTCCTCCGAACCGACGACAAGACCGGATTGGCGTGGGGCAAGGACGGGGCGATAACGGGTGAGGACGCGGACGCGGCACTCGAAAGAGCCTACAAGTTCTGGATCAACGACTCTTTTTGGCTAAACCCCGTCGCCAAATTGCGCGACCCGGGCGTCACGCTGAGCACGGTGACCGAAGCTGACGGCCAGGAAGGCTTGCTGGTCAGCTACAGCAGCGGTGGTGTCACGCCAGGCGACGCGTACCTCTGGAACGTCGACCCCGACGGACTTCCGGTGCGCTGGCGTATGTGGGTAAGCATCATCCCGATCGGAGGGATCTCCGTCACGTGGGAGAACTGGGTCGAGCTGAGCACAGGCGCGCTTGTCGCGACCGAACACGAGGGTGGTGGCCGCGTCATGACTTTCCTGACGAACGTCGCGGGCGCCGAGACACTCGAAGCACTCGACGGCGCGAACGCATCGCTTTTCGATCCGCTATTCCAGCGCTAGCGGATCCTCGTCACAGATCTTCGCGCGTGTCGCTTCCGGAGCTGCACTCGGCGTCCTCTCCGAAGTCGATGTCTCCATCGCCGTCGTTGTCGATCCCGTCACTACACCCGGGGTTTGGGAACTCGCGGGTGTCGTCGGGGAACGCGCAGCCTAGGTCGTCAGGGAAGTCTGTCTCCCCGTCGCCATCGTTATCGATGCCGTCGCGGCATTCGGGTGTCGTGTTGGTCTCGTTGTCGTCCGTCGGAAAGCTGCAACCTGGGTCCTGCCCGTAGTCGATCAGGCCGTCACCATCGTTGTCGATCCCGTCCTGACATCGGATATCAGGGAACTCGAAGAGGTCGAGAACACTCGCGCAGCCAAGATCGTCGGGGAAATCGATGTTCCCGTCACCGTCGTTGTCGATCCCGTCGCCGCACTCAAAAACGACACCGCCGATTTCATCGGCATCGAGGGGGCCGGAGCACTTCGGGTCCTCGCCGTAATCGGTCAGGCCATCGCCGTCGTTGTCGATCCCGTCCTGGCACTGGATGTCCGGGAACTCCCGCAAGTCGTTGCCGTTGGCGCATCCGAGATCATCGGGGAAGTCGGTGGCGCCATCGCCGTCGTTGTCCACGCCATCGCTGCACTCGACCACCGCACCGGCTAGCTCGTCAGAGTCCAGCGGGCTCGAGCACTTCGGGTCTTCGCCGTAGTCAGTCAGCCCATCGCCATCGTTGTCGATCCCGTCCTGGCACTGGATGTCCGGGAACTCCTGCAAGTCGTTGCCGCTGCTGCACCCTTTGTCGTCCGGGAAGTCGATCGCGCCGTCCCCGTCGTTGTCGATCCCGTCGCTGCACTCAACGACCACGCCGGCAACCTCGTCAGAGTCCAGCGGGCTCGAGCACTTCGGGTCCTCGCCGTAGTCGGTCAGCCCATTGCCATCGTTGTCGATCCCGTCCTGGCACTGGATGTCCGGAAACTCCAGCGTGTCGTTGCTGCTCAAACACCCTTTGTCGTCCGGGAAATCGATCGCGCCATCCCCGTCGTTGTCGATCCCGTCGCTGCACTCGGCCGCGACTCCTCCGATCTCGTCGGAGTCGAGTGGGCTCGAGCACTTCGGGTCCTCGCCGTAGTCGGTCAGCCCATTGCCATCGTTGTCGATCCCGTCCTGACACTGGATGTCCGGGAACTCCAGCGTGTCGTTGCTGCTCAAACACCCTTTGTCGTCCGGGAAATCGATCGCGCCGTCCCCGTCGTTGTCCACGCCATCTTGGCACTCGGGGACGACGTCGGTTTCGTCCGCGTCGATGGCGCTGAGACAACCCGGGTCTTGTCCGTAGTCGGTAAGGCCGTCGCCGTCGTTATCGACACCGTCCTGGCAGGGGATGTCGGGAAACTCGAGGGTGTCGATTGCGCTCGAGCAACCGGAGTCGGCCGGGAAGTCCACGTCGCCGTCGCCATCGTTGTCGACCCCGTCACCGCACTCGGGCAGCATGTCGACCTCACTGGCGCCATCGGGGCTTCCACAGCCGATATCGGAGCCGTAGTCGGTGAACCCGTCGCCATCGTTGTCGACGCCATCCGAGCAGACGGGGCTGCCTTCCTCGGACCCTGCCAACGGATTGCCGAAGCAGCCAGGGTCGGCAAGGTCGACGAAGCCGTCGTTGTCGTTGTCAGCGCCGTCAGAACATGGAAGCTGGTTGAAGTCGATCGTCGCCCCGCCGTCGTCGCTGCAACCCGCGGCCACGACCGGGAGAGTCGCCACCCCGATCCCCACTAGAACCCAAGCAAACACCCGTACCGACATGTCTCGCCCCTTACTTGCCCGAGCCGACGCTATCACGGGGGTCAACCCCTCGCGTAATCCTCTGCAAGGGAGTATGGTCACGCCCAGAACCGCAAGGAGGGATGCGCCCATGAAGAAGTTCTTGCCTCTTATGTTTCTATTGGTGAGCGGGCTCGGCACGCTCGGATGCGAAGACGAAGTGTTTCTTTGCGAAGGCGGCGCGTGCGTCGACGACCAAGAATGCTTCGACGAGTGCGCGGACACTTGTATCGAAGGGACCTTCAACCTCGCCGCCCTCGAATGCACGCTGGGAGGCAACTGCATTTGCGAGTGCTTCGTCGGATGTCGCTGAGCAACTAGCCCGCGGTCGGTGAGCTCGAGCGGCCACTGCGAGCCACGCTCAGAATACCGGCGGCGACGAGGACCGCCCCAATCACGCTGAGCGCGTTGGGGTACTCGCCGAACAGCAAGACGCCCCACCCGTAGGCGAGGATGATCTGCAGATACGTGACCGAGGACGCGCGGCCCGCGGTCTCGAGCTTGTAGCCCTTGGTGATCTCGATCTGCCCAAGCTGGGCGGTGATCCCGATTCCAAGCAGGAGAAGCCACTCGATGGGCGTGGGGGGCACCAGCCCCTCCAAAGCGAGCACCGGGATCGACGCCGGGCCAGTGATGAGGGGGAAGTAGAAGACGACGACAAGGTGATGCTCCGTTGCCCCGAGGCGCCGGATGATCACGTAAGAGATGCCGGAGAAGATGGCGCCGAGAACACCCACCACCACCGCCGTTGGGTCGAGCGACTCACCGGCGCCGAAGATGAAAGCGGGCTGCGCCACCAACACGACACCCAACATACAGAGCAGCAGCGCGAAGCCGTCCGACGGGCGCAGTCGCTCGCGCAGGGCGATGGCCGCCACGACCGCCGCGATCATCGGGTTCGAGAACTGAATCACCGTGGCATCTGCCAGAGGAAGGTGGGTGATCGAGTAGAAGTAGCAGCTCAGCCCTGCAAAGCCGACGAAGCCCCTCGCAAGCAGAAGGCGCCGGTTGTTTCCCCACGGATTGATCCCGAGGTTCCAGAGGGCCCAGGCGCTCATCAAGAAGGTGACGACGACGCGCGCGAGTACGAGCTCCATCGTGGGAAGGTGCTCGCCCGCAACCTTCGCGAATACGCTCATGACGCTGAAGAACAGGGAGCCGACCACCATGTGTCGGAGCCCTCTCGACACGTTGCGCCACGGTGGGAGTAAGCTCGGCACGTCGCGGGTTGTGAACGCAAATGCACTAGGCGCAAGTGGGTGATAGGACCCACCATGAGAACAATCACGAGAAGCTTCGCTCAGGGTCTGCTCGTGCTCGCACCCGTTGCGATCACTGCGTGGATCGTCGTGTTCACGGTCACCAAGCTCGATGAGTGGCTAAACGCGCCGATCCCCGGCCTTGGGATCGTCATCGCGGCCGCTGGGATCACGTTGATCGGCTACCTCACGCGAAACGTCGTCGGGAGCCGTTTGGTCTCGTTCCTGGAGGCGGGTCTTCAGCGGGTTCCCATCATTAAGCTCTTATATAACTCGCTCCGGGATCTCTTTGGAGCGTTCGTAGGGACGCAGCGGAAGTTCGACAAACCGGTCGTCGTGGAACTCAACGAGCACGGCTGGAAGGTGATGGGGTTCCTGACGAGTGAGCACTTCGAGGACCCTCACCTGCGGGGCCACGTCGGAGTCTACTTGCCGGAGTCGTACAACTTCGCGGGGAACCTCGTCGTCGTTCCCCGCGAACGCGTCCACGCGCTCGACGCAGATGGCGCCGAGTTCATGGCTTTCATCATGTCGGGTGGTGTGACTGCAATGCATGCCGCGAGGACGATCGCCGAGGGTGGTCACGAAGGGCTGTCTTCGCTCCGAGAAAGCTAACACCCCGACTGAGCCACACGCGTCGCGCTGCCTGTCTTCGACCCTACTTCTTCGGGAAGTACAAGCTTACCGTGTCGGCGATGCATGCCGGTCGGTCTTCGCCTTCAATCTCGACGGTGACGCGGATCACGGCTTGAATTCCGCCCTTGGCCTCGTCCGCCGAGATGAGCTCGCCACTACCGCGGACTCGCGCGCCGACCTTGACCGGTGCAGGGAACCGAACCTTGTTGGTCCCATAGTTGACCGCAAACTCGAACCCCTCGATGACCGCGATCTGCGGCATGAAGTACGCGACGAGTGCCAATGTGAGGTAACCGTGCGCGATCGTCGCCCCGAAGGGGCCTGCCTTCGCGCGTTCGACGTCGACGTGAATCCATTGGTGGTCGCCTGTGGCCTCGGCAAACTGATCGACTCTCGACTGCTCAACGGTAAGCCACTCGCTGTGCCCGAGGTGCTGACCCACGGCGTCTTTGAGGTCGAGGGGGGACTTGAAGGTGACGGGCATATCTTGACTCCAGCGGCGATCGTACCGAGGTCTGCTGGCGAACGCCACCCGGGAAAGGCGGGACTTCGTTGGGGGTGCCCCGATCCAAACAGACACCAGCTGCTGGCGCCGGAGCCATGTGTTACTTTGATGGAAGCGCGGAGGGTGTCATGAGGTGGCTTTGGTGCTTGGGAATTGTCGGGGCGTTCACGATTGGCTGTGGAGACGCGGGCACGGGCAGGAGCCTTGCGGCCCCGCAAGGGTCTTTCTCGATCAAGTGGGGCCCGACAGAGGTGCCGGCGGGGAACGAGTCCACCGAATGCGTCGTGCGTCGGCTTGGGAACCCCGCAGGAACCTTCATTCACGAGATCCAAAACGTCCTTGGAGCGACGTCTCACCACTTCATCGTGTACCGCGTGAACGACACGGTGGAGCAGCTCGACCCTCAACCGTGCCAACCCTTTTTAGACGTTCTCGAGGACCCGCCACTGATCATCACACAACGCGCGGAGGACCGACTGGTCTTGCCGGAGGGGATTGCGTACGAGCTCGAGCCCGATCAAATGATCCGTCTCGAGCTGCACTACGTGAACCCAAGCGCGGCACCTCAGATGGCGGAGGCAACCTCAACGTTCGTCCCGATGCCGGCCGAAGAAGTCACAGATCTCGCGGACGTGATGTTCTTGGGTGACGTGAACATCAACATCCCGCCAACGTCCCTGCACACGGTGGGGCCAACCTACATTCAGATTCCCGAACGCTTCAATGGCGTGAACTACTTCGCGATCACCGGGCACGAGCACCAGTGGGGCACCAACGTGTTCGTCGAGGCGACACCCGACCCAGGGTCGCCGGGCACGGCCGTGTACGACGTCGTCAACTTCAGCTGGGACGAGCCGGAAACGGTCACGTACGACCCGCCGTTTCAGCTGCCGGACGGCGGTGGCTTCAACCTCACCTGCGACTGGAACAACCAGAGCGGCAACTTCGTGGGCTTTGGCACGGGCGTCGACGACGAGATGTGCTTCTTCTGGGCTTACTACTTCCCAAGCCAGGGGCCGCTCGTTCTGTTCTGACCGGGACCTGACCTGTCACGGTTTTGGGTTTTCGCGGTGCGGCGTGCAACTCACGGGAACCAAAGCGGTTTTCGGGGGGCGGAGTGACCCCGTTATTGGGCGGCGGCGGTGGGGGGGGTGTTTAGGAGGTCGAACTGGTGGCCGTACTGCTTGAGGAGGCCGAGGGCTCGGTCGATGTCCTCGTAAGAGTGGCCGCGCGTGACGTTGAGGCGGAGCCGTTCCTCGCCCTGCTTCACTGCCGGGTACATGATCGGAACCATCAAGACGCCGTTCTCGAGCAGTGCGACGTGCATCATCATCGCCTTCATCTCGTCGCGGACCATGATGGGCATGATGTGCGTGTCACTGTCGCCGAGATCGAACCCCATTTCGAGGAGGCCTTTGCGCATGTAATCGGATTTGTCGTGGAGCTCGTTAACGAGAGCCTCGCCGTCGGCCTCGAGCATATCGAGGATGGTGCTCGCGACCGCCACGATGGGCACCGGGAGCGATGCGCTGAATAGAAACGACCGCGCGTTGTGCTTGATGAAGTCGACGACGTCTTGACTCCCGAGGAGAATCCCGCCGATCCCACCAAAGGTCTTCGAGAAGGTACTGATGACGATGTCGATCTTGCCCTCGAGGCCGTACTTCTCGATGATGCCGCGCCCTCCCTTACCGAGGGTGCCCGTCCCATGTGCGTCGTCGCAGACGATGACGGTGTTTTCGTGCCGTGCGCAGACATCGATAAACTCTTGGACCTTCCCTTCGTCTCCATCGAGTGAGTAGATCCCCTCGATGATGACGAGTGCGTTCTTGCGGTCCCGTTTGGTGAGCACCCGGTCGAGCGCCTTGGCGCTGTTGTGATTGAAGAACCGCACCTCGGGCGCCCTCATGGGAGTCCCCGCGGCGAGGAACGTGCCATCAAGAATGCAGGCGTGGCTGAGGTTGTCGAGGACGATCGTCGTATCTTTGTCGGCCAACGCCATGATCGTCCCGACCATCGCTTGATAGCCGGTGGTGAACGTGAGGCAGCTCTCGAAGCCATACCAGTTCGCCAAGCGCGCCTCGAGTTCGAGATGCGTCGTGGCCGTAGCTTGGACGCGCGAGGATCCCAGCCCGCACGAGAACTGCTCGACGGCCTTCTTGGCGGCCTCCTTGGCCTTCGGATGGTTGGTGAGCCCCAAGTAGTCGTTGGAGCTGAAGTTGACGATCGCCTTCCCATCGATGGTCGTGTGAAGCCCACCCGACTCAAACGCGCGGAAGTAGGGATAGACTTGCTGCCGCTGTGCGTCTCGAACGCGACCTAGCTCAGCGACGGCCTTTTCGGTTATCCAGCTCATGAACTCTGCGGGCGGTTTATGGCGCGCGCGACGACTCGCGCAAGGTACCGTAGTTCCGACGAGAGACAACATTTGAAACAGGTCGGCCGGCCAGTTTTCAAATGCTTGACCCGATCCGGGAACGCAAGCATAACCGGGCGGCATGTCGGAAACACTCAAAGAGGAGCTGCGACAGATCATCGTCGAAGTCACCGAAGTGGAAGATATCCCGGAGGAAACCCCGTTCGCGGATCTGGGCATCGACAGCATGATGGCGATCGAGATTGTCGCCGATGTCGAGAAGAACTACGACGTCACGATCGAGGAAGAAGAGCTCCCCGAGCTGATTCATCTCAAGGCGGTGTACGACAAGGTCAAAGAGAAACTCGGCTCCTAGACCGAGTTTCACCCTCACCTGGTCGGCCCTCCGAGCTTCAGAACGCCAACGCGACCCCGGTCCGCATCGGGCCAGTTCAAGGCGAACTCGCTCTGGCCTACTTGGCCCGGCCGAAGATCTTGGACCCCGGCGGCACGGATCGCGTGAGCCAGACGTTGCCTCCAATGACGCTGCCGCTCCCGATGACTGTGTCGCCGCCGTGGATTGAGGCCCCCGCGTAAATCGTGACGTCGTCCTCGATCGTGGGGTGACGCTTGTGTCCCGGTTCCGACGCGACGTCGCCGCGAGAGACGCTGAGCGCCCCTAGCGTGACACCTTGGTAGAGCTTGACGTTGTTGCCGATGACGGCGGTCGCCCCAATGACCACACCGGTGCCGTGGTCGATGAAGAAGCTCTCTCCGATGCGAGCCCCGGGGTTGATGTCGATGCCTGTCTCGCTGTGTGCGTGCTCCGTGATGATCCGCGGGATCATCGGCACGTTGGCGACGTGCAGCTCGTGGGCGACCCGATACGCGGTAATCGCCTCGATGCTCGGGTAGCTGAAGACGACCTCTTCGATGCCAGCGGCCGCGGGATCTCCCTCGAAAGCCGCACGCACGTCCTTATCGAGCGCCTTGCGGAGCGCCGGAATTTTCGCGAAGAGGCTCAACACGACTTCTTCGCTCCAACCTTCCGGACGCCGACCCCCGAGTCGTCCGGAGTTCTCCTCGTAACGAACTGCGCGATCGATCTGTTCGACCAAAATGTCTTGGGCAGGGTACACGTGCTCGCTGATCGCGTATCGCAAGTTGGTTCGATTGAGCGAACGCGTGCTGTAGAAGCCCATGTAGAGAACGGGTTTGATGTGATGAAAGGCAGTGATGACTGCCCGCTTGTTCGGCAAGGCGGCGCTGTCGAGATTGTTGATCTCATCCTCGTCGTCGTACGACTTCGCGATGAGATCGATGACGTTCTCGAGGTCTTGATGACGCTTCGGTTTCTCTGCCGTCATGGCTCGTCTATGTGTAGCATGGGCGCCTCGTCAACGGCGAAATCGTCGGCTACTCGGTCAGCCAGCCCTGCACCTCGTAGAACTCGACCGATGCCGTGAGCGACTCACGGAGGGAGCGAATCGTGTAGCCAAGCTCACGTTCGGCCTTGTCCCGTCGAACCACGGCGTTAGAGACGCTCGCCCTGAGGATGTCCGGCGTGATCATGGGTTCGGTGCGGGTGATCGCGCTCGCGGCGAGCACGAATGGAAGCGCCGCCCAACCCACCCAAAGCGGCAGAGCGCGTGTGGGCATCGGTTTCCCGGTGAGCTCTCCGAAGAGTGAGACCATCTCTAGCACCGGGATCACCTCCCCAGTGAGGAAGTATCGCTCACCCACACGGCCGTGCTCGGCTGCAAGGATGGCGCCCGTGGCGACGTCGCGCGCATCGACGTAATCGCTCAAGAGGTGCAGGAGGACCGGTACGCGACCGAAGTACATGTCGAGCAGCGCGGCACCGATCATCGATGGTTCGTAGTCGTGCGGGCCAATCATCGAACCGGGGCTGATGATGCAAGCGTCCAGCCCTCTCTCGCATGCTTCGAGGACGACCGTCTCGCCGATGGCTTTGGACCGGTGGTAATCGCACTTCTCGTCGAGCGCGAGCGGGCGTTCTTCGGTGAGCGGCTGCGAAAGCGGCCTCCGTTCAACCGCATGGTGGGAGCTCGTATGGACCATGCGCAGCCCTCGGAGCAGGCAAGCCTCGACCACGTTGCGAGTTCCGTCGACGTTGATGGCCGCCATCAACGGGTCTTTCTTGATGCGCAGGTCGATCTTGGCGGCGAGGTGAAAAACCCGATCGACCTCGCCCTCAAGCGCCCGCGCGACGTCGCGCATCTCCAGCACCGAACCCTGGATGAACTCGATGTCCAATCCCTCGAGAGAACGAGGGCGCTCTCCAGGTTCGAGGACCCGAACTCGGTCGCCCCTCTCGAGCAACTGCCGGACCAACACGTTGCCTAGGCGGCCACCGCCGCCCGTCACTACGGTAAGCACGGGGCGGAGTGAAACACGATTCGGTGGCCTGCTCAACCGGACTCGGAGAGCGAGAAGACCCGGCCCACCAGGCGCTTCGCCTCACTCTGGATCGTCGCAAGATGTTCGCGCCCAGAGAAGCTCTCCGCGTAGATCTTGTAGACGTCCTCGGTCCCCGAAGGCCGCGCGGCGAACCAACCGCTGTCGGTCGTCACCTTCAAACCACCCAAGGGCGCGTCGTTGTGGGGCGCACGCGTCAGCACTTCGCGGATGGGCTCGCCCGCCAACGCATCGGCATCGAGGCTCGAGGCGTCCATCGATTTCAGTGCGCGCTTTTGTTCCGGTGTCGCGGGCGCATCGATGCGCTCGTAGACCGGGCTCCCGAACTCTTGCGCAAGTGATTGGTAACGCTCGCCAGGATCTTGCCCGGTCGTGGCGGTGATCTCGGCAGCCAGCAGGTTCAAGAGAATCCCGTCTTTATCGGTCGTCCATGCCAGGCCGTCCTTGCGTAAAAAGGACGCGCCCGCACTTTCCTCGCCCCCGAAGCCGAGCGATCCGTCACTGAGGCCCTCGACGAACCACTTGAAACCGACCGGAACTTCGGCCAGTTGCCGCCCGAGGCTGGCAGCGACACGATCGATCATCGCACTGCTGACGAGGGTTTTGCCCACCGCGGCACGTCCCGACCACTGCCGATGCGTGAACAAGTAGTGCACCGCAACGGTCAGGTAGTGGTTCGGATTGAGGAGCCCCCAACTCTGCGTCACGATGCCGTGTCGATCAAAGTCGGTGTCGTTCGCGAAAGCGATGTCGTATTGGTCGCGGTGATCTACCAAGCGGGCCATCGCGTAAGGTGATGAACAATCCATCCGGACTTTGCCGTCGTGGTCGAGGGGCATGAACGAGAACGTGGGATCGATCTTGTCGTTGACGACTTCAAGCCGCAGCCGATAGCGCTCCGCGATCCGTGGCCAGTATGCGACGCCGGCGCCTCCCATGGGGTCCGCGCCAATTCGTAGGCCCGACTCCGAAACGGCCTCGAGATCGATGGCGGCACCGAGCGCTTCGACGTACGGCGACAGAAAATCGTGGAAGTGGGTCGTGTCGGCCGCCAACGCCGCTTCAAGTCCGACCCGTCGGACGTCTTGCAGCCCCGCAGCAAGCAGCTGGTTGGCGCGTCGCTCGATCCACCCGGTCACTTCAGTGTCGGCGGGGCCGCCGTGCGGAGGATTGTACTTGAAGCCCCCGTCCTCGGGCGGATTGTGGGACGGGGTCACGACGATCCCGTCCGCCTCTCTCGGATGGCTGCGGTTGTACTCGAGAATCGCGAAAGACACCGCTGGCGTGGGGGTGAAGTGCCCCTCTTTGGCGCAACAAACCTCTACCGAGTTGGCGGCGAGGACTTCGAGGGCGGTTCGACCCGCGGGCGCCGACAGGGCATGGGTATCGATCCCGATGAAGAGCGGGCCGTCGATGCCCTCGGCCACGCGGTAGTCGCAGATCGCCTGGGTCGTCGCGAGGATGTGAGCCTCGTTGAAGCTCAATCGCAGTGATGAGCCTCGGTGACCCGACGTTCCGAAACTGACACGATGCGCCGGTTCATTGGGATCAGGTGCGTGGTCGAAGTACGCCGCAAGGAGCGCGTCGACGTCGACGAGCATGTCTTTGGGCACGACGCTTCCGGCAAGCGGGTGCACGGGCATCGTCGGGTTACTTGGTCCCTTCGCCCATCTGTTCGGAGAGGTAACGCTCCTTGCCGATCGTCTCGACCAGATGGAGCTGCGTTTCGAGCCAGTCGATGCCCTCCTCCTCTTGCTGGAGGATTCCCTCGAGGAGCTCGCGCGTGCCGTTGTCCCCGTGCTCCCGCGCGAGGCCGATCCCATCGTTGAGTCGGCGGACTGCTTCGAACTCGAGGTCTAGGTCGAGCTTGTGCTGTTCGATCGGATCCTCACCAACTTGGACTGGGAAGTACCGCTGCATGTTTGGAACACCGTTGAGGAAGAGGATCCTGGAGATCACGGCGTCCGCGTGCTTCATCTCCTCGATCGACTCCCCGCGCTTCTTATCAGAGAGCACGTGAAAGCCCCAGTCCTCGCACATCTTGTGATGAATGAAGTACTGATTGATCGCGGTAAGTTCGGAAGTGAGCACCTGGTTGAGGAGCTCGATGACGTCTTTGTTGCCGTTCATCGCGGGAGCATAAGGACGGCATTCGAGTGAAGCAAACTCTATCCGTGAACTTGAAATCCGTTATCATTTCAAGCACGTGTGTGCGCGCGCGCTGTGGTCTCAGCGCTGTCTTGCGACTGGATCAAACGATCGATGATCGGCCGGCAACCGCCGCACGCACCACCCGCGCCACATGCCTCGCGAACTTCGCTTCCGCTTCGTGCGCCCTCGGCGACACAGCGACGAATCGTGGTGTCGTTGACGGCATGGCAGTGGCAAACCAGCATGTCTTCTTTATAGATCTTGGAAGTTGAAAATCAAATTCAATATTAATCAGGCTCGAAACAAACGAGTTCCAAGGACGATGCGGGCCTACTCGGCTGCGTTTTCTGGCAGTTCCGCGGCGCGAGCCACCGTGCCTTGGGCGACGTCGCCAGGATCGAGCGCCGAGAGCCCGGCATCGCGCAAGAGGGCCAGGTCGGCTTCGTGATCGGGATTGCCCGTCGTCAGGAGCTTGTCTCCAAAGAAGATGCTGTTGGCGCCCGCCATGAAGCAAAGGAGTTGCGCCTCTCGGTTTAGCGCACTTCGGCCGGCCGAAAGACGCACTCGCGCCTCGGGGATCATGATGCGCGCAACCGCGCATAGCCTTACGAGCTCGAGTGACTCGACTGGATCTTGATCGGCGAGCGGTGTGCCTTCGACCCGGACCAGTGCATTGATCGGGACGCTTTCCGGTTGGGGCGAGAGGTTGGCGAGGGTGACGAGCATGCCGATCCGATCGACGATGCCCTCCCCCATTCCGATGATACCACCGGCACATACCGAGATCCCGGCATCCGCAACGCGCTGAATCGTCTGCAGCCGATCGGCGTAAGTCCGCGTCGTGATGATCTCGCCATAATAGTCCTCGGACGTGTCGAGATTGTGGTTGTACGCGGTAAGGCCGGCATCCTTGAGTTGATGGGTCTGCTCATCGTCGAGCATTCCTAAGGTGGCGCAAGCTTCGAGGCCGAGCGCACGAACGCCCCGCACCATCTCGAGCACCCGGTCGAACTGCTTGCTTCCCTTCTTGGGGCTGCGCCACGCAGCACCCATGCAGAAGCGACTGGCGCCAGCGTCCTTGGCCTGCCGTGCTTTGCTCAGGACCTCGGAGACATCCATGAGGCGCTCCGCCTCGACACCCGTGTCGTAGCGTGCGCTCTGTGGACAGTACGCGCAGTCTTCGGGGCAAGCGCCGGTCTTGATCGAGAGCAGGGTGCAGAGCTGCACTGCATCTGGCGGTTGATTGGCGCGGTGTACCTCTTGCGCGCGAAACAGGAGATCGGTGAGCGGAAGGTCATAGAGCTCCCGCGCCTGGTCGCGCGTCCACTGCTGGGGATCGGTCATGACGCGCTGTCATAGCGCCTGCGCGCGTAGCAGCGCAAGGTGAGGTCGCTGCGACTGGGCAGCGCCTTGAAACGCCGGAAACTGCGACTACGTTGCGGGCACCTTGTCCGAAGGCCTCGACTCAGCCCTCCCCGCCGTGGCAGGCACGGAACCCGCCGTGCGGCGTCGATCGTGGCCTCTCGGAGTCGCGCCACCCCTCACGTGGATGGCCGTCGTCGGAAGCGCGGCTGATCTTGTCATCAATCGGGTGGTCCTCCGGTCGTCGGGCGAAACACTTTCCCAAGAGGCCTTCCTCGCCCTCGATCGCGCAGGGGCGTTCAGTCGAAACCTCGCGGCGGTCAGTGCGCTGGTCGCCGTCGCCATCTGTCTCGCGGCGTTTGGCTCTCGCAAGAGTGGTCTCCCGCTCTCCGCGCGAATCGGCATTCTCGGCTTCGGCTGGGCCCTGATCCCGATCGTCACGCTCATGACATTCCTGCCCTTGGCTTGGACCCGTGTCGAGCTCGTGCTCATCGTGGCGGGGCTTGCCCATGCCTTGATCCTGCTCGTTATCCTCGCGGGGATCCACTGGCGCTCGACCAAGCCTGTCTCCGTTGCGTTGGGGCTTCTCATGGTCGCCTACGTGAGCGGCATCGCCTCTTTGATCGTCAGCCTGGCGGGTGGACGAGTCATGTGGGAGCACACCGAACGGCTGGCTTTCGCGTTCCGCTGGTCGGGAGAGCTCGCCTACTTGGCCGCGGCGTTCGCACTCGTGCCTTCTCTCGAGATCCGATGGCGCGACGCGCGCGGGAAGTGGCGTGGACTCGCGGCCGTTGCGGGGTTCTTGGCGGTCTGTGCGGCCATCTTCATGTGGCGGCGCGCCGCAGGCAACGAGCTCCCAGACTTGTTCTATGGCGCGCTTCGCCTCGACCTCTTCGCCGAGTACGGCAACGTCGTCTGGTACGCCATAACACTCGGCGTTCTCGGAGGCGTAGGCGTCGCGGCAACCCTGTCACGAGACCCGACGCAGCGACAACTCGGCGCAGCCCTCCTGCTCCTCTTGTTCACCGGGTACGCGCCAAGGACGCCTTTGGCGCTCTTGACCTCGGTCTTGGCGGTCGCCCTCATCGCGCGCGTCGCGCTCTCGCTGGCCCACCGGCGGGCGAACGGGTCCACCTCGTGACCAGCGCCGCAACCGGCCCGAGGGCGAGCCGCAGCCGCCACCGTTCTGCCTCAGGTGTGCGCTAGGCGAGCTTCGACACGGCTTCACCCATGCGGGAGAGGCCTTCTCGAATCATGTCGTTGGACGCCGCGTACGAAATCCGCACGTACCCCGGCGCACCAAACGCGGTACCCGGAACGACAGCGCAGCGCGCCTCTTCAAGCAGGTAGCCGGCGACGTCGAGATCGGTCTCGAGCAACTGATCGCCTGCTCGCTTCCCGATAAGCCCGGACACACTGGCAAAAGCGTAGAACGCTCCCTCCGGGAGGCGACACGACATGCCGTCGATCGCGTTGATGCCGTCGATGATGATGCTCCGGCGCGCTTCGAACGCCTGCCGCATCTCCTCGATTGGCGCCCAAGGACCGCGCAGCGCGGCGATTGCGGCGTGCTGCGCGACCGCAGCAGGGTTGGTTGTGGCCTGCCCCTGGATCTTGTCGCATGCCTTGGCCACGTAGTCGGGTGCGAGCATCCAACCGATGCGCCAACCGGTCATGGCGAACGTCTTACTGACCCCGTCGACGATGATGATGCGGTCGCGCAGCTCGGGCGCCACTTCGAGGATCGATTTCTGTTCGAAGTCCCCATAAATGAGCTGGCCGTAGATCTCGTCTACGATGATCCAGAACGAGTGCTCGGCCGCCACGTCTGCGAGCGCGCGAAGGTCGGCGGCAGAATACGCCGCGCCGGTAGGGTTCGACGGCGAACACAGGATCAGGGCTTTGGTCTTGGGCGTGATCGCGGAACGCAGGGCTTCACTGGTGACGCGAAAGCCTTGTTCTTCGGTCGTGTTGATGATCACCGGCGTCGCCCCTGCGAGTCGTACTTGTTCCGGGTAGCTGACCCAGTACGGGGCGGGGATGAGAACCTCGTCGCCTTCGTCGTAGAGCGCGAGGGCCAAGTTGAAGAGCGTGTGCTTCGCGCCAACCGACACGACGACCTCGCTTGAATTGTGGGTCACGCCGCCGCGGCGAGCGGCCGAGGTCTCACAGATCGCGTCGCGCAGTTCGACGATGCCACGCGCCGCCGTGTAACGCGTCGCCCCCGCGTCGATCGATTTCTTGGCGGCCTCGATGATGTGCGCCGGCGTATTGAAGTCCGGTTCCCCGACACTGAAGGAGAGGATGTCGATCCCCTGCGCCTTCAGTTCCCGGGCGCGCTGCGCGACAGCGACAGTGGCAGATGGCTTGACGGCACTGAGCCGCTCGGCGACTGGAATGCTCTCGGTCATTCGGCGCCAATAACACCGAACCCCGGCAGCATCAACGGGCCGCAGTACGATTCGCTGCTAGGAAACGGAGGTCGCGCTCGAGCTCGGCGATGCCGTCGTTGTTGGCGCGGTAGTACCCCCGCACCTGCGCCCGATCGTCGACCAAGACGAAGTGGTTCGAGTGCATGACGGCCTCACTTCCGGACTTTCCGTCGCCTTCGGCGAGCCCGACCTTGAACCCATTGCGGACGACGTCGACGATGACGTCTTGTTCGCCGGTCACGAACCGCCAATTGACCTCGGGAAGGTCGTTGTCGGTCATGTAGGCCTTAATCACTTCAGGGGTGTCGTTCCGGGGGTCGACGCTGACGGACAGAAACTCGACGTCGGGCACGTCCCCAAGTCGGGTCTGAAGCCCCTTCATGTGGCCTGTGAGCCGAGGGCAGCTCGACTTGCAGTGCGTGAAGATGAAGTCGGCCACCCAAAGGCGGCCCTCCAGGGCGCTCTGTTCGAAGGGCTCAGCGTTCTGATCGATCAGCGAAAACGCCCCGATCTGACTCAGGACGGGCGGTGGCTCGGCCTTCTTGGTGCATCCCACTGCCACCAGCGCCGCGGCAACGACCAGCCAACCACGTGGACTAGAGAGCATCGACGATGAGCGCCGCGAACAGCACGGTGAGGTAGATGAGGGAACCGACGAAGAGCTTCTTGGCCCAGACCTTGGAGTCTGGCGCCCGAAAGCCCCGAAGGGACTCGGCGAAGAACAACCCGCCCCCGACCAGCGCTACGGCGAGGTAGATCGGGCCTGCCAAGCCATAAGGCACCAACAGAATGGACACGCCCCATAGGGCGAAGCTGTAGGCGGCCGCCTGCACTTTGGCCGATTGAATGCCCCGGACCGACGGGAGAACCTTGAGGCCCGCGCGCTCGTACTCTTCCTGCCTGAAGATAGAAATCGCGATGAAGTGGGGGATCTGCCAGAAGAATAGAATGCCGAACAAGACGACGCCCGGCGCGTCGATGGTTCCGGTAACCGCAGTCCACCCCATCAGCGGCGGGAGGGCCCCAGGAATCGCCCCGACGAACAAGGCCGCGGGAGTCCACTGCTTCATCGGCGTGTAGATGGCGACGTAGCTCAGCAGGGCGATCAGCCCGAGGAACCCGGTCATGGGGTTGACGGCGTTCCACAAGAGGGGAACCGAGAGCAGGCCCATGCCGACCCCGAGGACCAAGGCCCAGGCTGGCTGAAGCCGCCCGTCGGGGAGCGGCCGGTTCGCAGTGCGCGCCATGAGTCGGTCGCTATCGCGCTCGAGGTAACAGTTCAGCGCATTCGCGGCGCCTACGACCATCGCGGTGGTCACCAGCATCACCGTCATCGAACGCAGACTCAGCGACCCCGGCGCCATCCACATGCCACCGGCGGCCGTCACCAGCACCATCAACGTGATACGAGGCTTGGTGAGCGCGATGAGATCGCGCACCGTGAGCAGTGCAGTGGCTGGTCGAGTCGCAGCGGTCATGGGGACTTCGCCTCGGACGGTCGCCCACTCTGACGCCGGGCCGAAAGCAGGTCAAGCTCCGTGGAGGGCGGGTAGGGTCAGGCGTTTAGGCGGTCAAGAACCGCGGCCGAAAGAAGCCCACAGGGCCACCGCCCCGGCGAGGGCGAGGATGATGCCGATCCCGAGAACCAGCCAGGAGCCCCGCTGCTGAGCTTGTGGCTGCGAATAGTCGTGCCGTACCGGTGGAGGCGGTTCGAAGGACTCGACGCGCTCTACAGCCGGCGGCTGGGTGGGAAGGCTGACGGAAGTGACGAGGTCCTGGCTCTCGCGGGGTGCGACGACCGCCTCGAGCGCCATGGCGAACTCGGCAGCAGAGGCATAGCGATCCTCTGGGGCTTTTTCGAGGGCCTTCATGACCGCACCTTCGAGCCCCGGAGGGTAGTCGATATCGGGTCGGCGCTCTTCGAGGGGCATCGGCGGTGCGTTGACGTGGAGGTCGATGAACTCGATCGGCTGCTTGGCGTCGAAAGGCAGCTTTCCGGTCAGCAGCTCGTAAAGGATGATCCCGAGCGAGTAGATGTCGGATCGGGCGTCTAGCGTTTTGCCGTGGGCTTGCTCCGGACTCATGAACTCGGGTGTCCCGAAAACCATTCCCTGCTGCGTCAAGACCATGGAGCCTGGCCGCATTTGCCTCTCCGTGACCTTGGCGAGCCCGAAGTCCAGCACCTTGGGGAAGTCTGTAATCCCTCCTTGGGTGGTGATGAAGATGTTCTCGGGCTTCAGGTCGCGGTGGACGATGCCAGCTTGGTGTGCCTCCTCGAGCGCCCCGCAGACCTGGACCATGATACGCACGGCGCGCTCGGGACTCATCGCCCCCTCGGCCCGGACCCGCTGCGCCAGGTTGCTTCCTACGAGGTGCTCCATGACGAAGTAGCACGCGCCGTCGTCGAGTTGCCCATAGAGGAAGACGCGAGCCGTGTTGGGGTGCGAGAGCTGGCTCATGGCGCGCGCCTCTCTCCGAAAACGGGAAACCAAGTCACTGCGGGAAAGGTAGCGAGAGTGCAGGATCTTGATCGCGACGTTGCGATTCATGTCGGGCTGCTCGGCGCGGTAGACCGCACCCATCCCGCCCTTGCCGATCTTCTCGACGATGCGGAACTGGCCGGCCACCTCTTTGCCCAGGTAGGACTCGCTCACGAAGCCAGGTTAGCACTCGAAGTCGCGGCCGGTGAGGAAAGTGCGAGCAACGAGAGCGTGATCCAAATCGCGTCGGCGATGAGGAGATGCACCAGCTGGAGCCAAACCGGTGCCAGGAGCGCGACGTTGAAGAAGCCCACTGCTAGTTGGATCAGCGCCAAGCCGCCAAGACTCCAAACCTGAATCCGCCCAAGACTCGGGGAGTTCCGGCGGACGAGCACGCCAGCGAACCACAAGAGATACCCCGCCGCAAAGATCGCGATCACGGGGTGCCAAACGCGGAGCCTTAGAAAAAGGTGCGAGGTAGGCGACAGATCAGCGGCGAGCGCTTCCGCGAGGCTCCCGGCCGGAAACAGCGTATCCCCCAGCGCGGCAACCGCGCCACTGACCCCGGCGAGAAGAAGAAGAAAGGCGGCGCCACCGAACCGCATCCGGGTGTGGCGCTCAACGGGCCAGCGCACGCCGTCGTCTTTCCAGGCGCTAGCCGCGAGCCACGTCAGGGAAGCGAGCAGTAGAAACGTGTTGACCAAGTGGGCCGACATCCATCCGGCCCGTGCTGTCGAAGGGTTCTCGGCAACCATGCGGAACAGGACCAGGCCGGCTCCGACGAGCGCTTCGGTGGTCATGAAGAAGAGGCTCCAGCCAGCGGCCGAGCGCGTGGCATGCCCAGACGAGAAGAGTCGACGCGACAGGACGTACATGACGAAGGTCCACAACCAGCAGAGCCCTGAAGTCACGCGGTGTGTGAGCTCGACGATCGTCTTGGTGGAAGGTTCCACCGGGAGTACCAAGCCGTTGCAAAGAGGCCAGTGGTCGCCGCAGCCGTCTCCGGAGAGCGAAGCGCGAACAAACGCGCCCCACAAGACGACCGCGACCGTATACGGCAGCAGTGCCGTCGCGGCGATGGCGAAACGCTTGTGGACACCCACGCCGGGACGATGGAGTCGAAGTCAGCCGGCGTCAACGATCACGAATCGCATCGTTCGTTCCGCGGAGCCGCGTTGGTAGTCGACCCTCAGGTCTGACGCGGTTCGCAGCCCCTCCCAGACGGCAGAGGCCTGCTCCGGCCGAGAGATCGGCCGCCCGTTGACGCGCGTGACCACGTCCCCGGGCCGTAGGTCGAGCGACGCGTACAAGAGGTCCCCCGGGAACAGTTTCACGATCCGAAAACCGATGAACCGACCGCGATCGAAAGCCGGCTCGGTTTCGACGTTCTGAAGGTAGTCACCAAGGCCTCGGTCGAGGACGTTGTCGAGCTGCGCCCGTTGGATGACGCCGTTGGTGCGACGGGGCGTCATCTGGCTGCCCGCTCCAGGAGGCGCGTTCTCGTTCTCCCATTCTTCGTCGACACCTTTTTGGCGTTCGGCAGGTTCCCAAGGGGCCTCGTCGCCCGAGGTCTCCCAAGTCGAGTCTTCCAACATGTCGCGCTGAAGCTTGGTGGTGCGATCGCAAGCAGCGCTCGCACCAAACGCGGCGATCAGCAAGATGGGTAAGTACAGACGGGTCATGGAGTCTCTCCTCGGAGCGCGGCGACCTCAGCCCATATCGCGTCGGCCACGCGCTCGATGTCGCGGTTGGCGTCGATGTGACGAATTCTATCATCGGGGAAAAGCTCCTCGATCGTCGAATAAAACGCAGCCAACTCGACCTGCATCGCGTCGGTTTCATAGAGTTCGGGACTGCCAGAGCGCGAACCTCGTCGCTGGGCCGCGACCTCGGGCGACACATCGAGGATGAGCGTCAAGTCCGGCCTACGGGCCTTTCGGTTGAGTTCGCGGACCCACCGTGCCGCATCGGGGCCACCGCCGCTGCTCACCGTTTGGTAGGCGACCGAGGAGTAGTCGTAGCGGTCACTGATGATCGTGACGCCGTCCGTCAGGTTGGGAACGATTTCGGCCTCGAGGTGGTCGAGTCGATCGGCGGCAAACAAGGTCGCCATCATGGCCCAACCCGGTGGTCGCGGCCCATGCCGCCCGGGAACGACGACGCGACCGGTGAGGATCTGCCGAATCAATACCCCAACCGGCCCATCGCTCGGCTCGCGCGTGATGTGAACCGGGAGCCCCTTGGCGGCGAGCCGATCGCTTAGCAGAGCGCAGTGGGTCGTGGTGCCGGAACCATCGATGCCGTCGAGAACGATGAAGAGGCCCTCGATCATCGCATGGTCGCTTTCGCTTCGCCGAACTTGAACGTCGCCCCGGCCTGCGCGTAGATCCGTGTGTCGGAGCGACCGCCTCCGAACACGTCGCCGAGGATCCGTCGATCACGGCCAGCCACGATTCCTTCGACTTCGACCCATACGTTCCATTTGCGCGTCACAACCACCTCGAGGGAACCACCGAGCCGTCCACGAACCAGGTTCTGGCGAGAGTCTGCCACGACCACGGCGTCGTTGGCACCCGCGAAGTCCCAGCGGTCGCTGTTGAAGTCCATCGCCATCCAAAGAGACAGCGCGCCACGGGGCGGAAAGTGAAGGCTGAAGATCCCGTCGAGGCTGAAGAAGAAGTTGTTGGTGGGGTGCTTGTCTCCGAGGAGGTCTCGTTGGGCTGGCCCCGCGCCCCCGCCGACGGTCAAGTCAGCGCCGAGCGAGAAATTGTCGCTCACGCGCCATCCTGCCTTGGTGCTGACGGCGACATCGGTGAGGCGGCCGAATGTGCCGATCCAGAGGCCGACGTCGAGGAACCGGGTGAGACCGGTTCGAAAGCCCACCGACGCGATGAATGGCCAGCCGGCCGAGAAGTCCAGCGCGGAAACACCCACGGGCACCGGCGCGCCGGTGTGCGTGACGGTGTTGCGAACCGGATCCTTGCGACGTACTTCCTTGTCGATCTCGACGGGGTCATCGCTGACGGTCGAAGCGGAGAGGATCACCTGGATGAGGCGCACGGTGCCGGTCTTCTCGAGTCGGACTTGTTCGGTGTGCGGCAGGTACCCCTCCGCACGAACCTCGATCCTGTGGGACCCTGCGGGGAAATCTCCCTCCCAAGGGACGGGCCCGCGGAGTTCGCCATCGACGAAGAGTTGGGCGTTAGAAACGTTGGCCTCGACGCGAACTGGTACTCCGAGGGGATAGAGCTCGGCGTAGACGTCGCAATTGCGCGATGGGCTGACGGAGCAGGAGCGCCTCACTTCACGGTAGCCGGGTGCGGTCACGACGATGGTATGCGTCCCGAGTTCGGCCGGCTCGATCGTGACCGGTGGCGCCCCGTAGTCGACGCCGTCGATGATGATGGACGACTCGGCGATGTTGGTGCGAACCAAGATGCGGGCGGCGTCGGTGCTGGCGGTGGTGAACCGGACCGAGACGACGCGTTCGCGCCCGGCCACGACCGTCACGGGCTGCTCGACCGGTTCGTATCCGGTGGCACGCGCCATCACGATATGCTCGCCCGGCGTGAGGCCGCCCTTGGCGGCCGGGGAAACGCCGATGTCGACGCCGTCGAGGCTGACGATGGCACCCGGCACGTTTGTGATCACGCGAAGGCTCCCGAGGTCGGGCTCCACCCGAATGGTCGCTTCCAAGGTTGTGCGGGCGCCGGCGGTGATGGTGGCGACCTTGGCGAACGGGACGTACCCGTCGCCCGGGCTCCGTATCTCGACGAGGTGCTCTCCTTCGGTCAGGCCATCGACGACCAACGGGGTGGCACCGCGCTTTTGGCCGTCGATGTAAACCGGGATGCCAGTCACATCGGCAGTCACCAGCAGGGAGCCGGTCGGCGTGTCTTGGGGCTGAAGGGTGACGGAGATCGTCTCGACCTGGCCGCTGGTGAGGGTCACCCACTTCGAGAACGTCACGAAACCACGTTTGCCAACCTGGACGAGGTGTCGGCCCGGCGGGAGCGTTTGGCGGAGCGGCACGCTGCCCGAAGGTTGACCGTCGAGGCGTATCGATGCGCCTTGGGTGGCCTCGTCGCCCGGCGTGATCACGACGACGCCCGGTTGTGCATCTTCTGAGCCCGGTGCTTGCGCGTCGACGGCGTGCGCAAAGGAAGACCACACTGCGACGAACACCACCACGATCCGCGCCATCCCGCTCACCCTAAGCCACCGTTGCATAAATCCTCGGACGTGTGCGGTTGTGACCGATTCACCGGCGCGCGCACCCTTCCGGTGTTTACCCTCAGCCCGCGCGCACGCTAAGAAAGTGGCCGAACGCTGCGCGGGTGCCTCCGATGAGGCAAGAATTTTCGAGCGCAAGGGTCACGGTGCGACGAACAGTGCTTCGAAAGGATCTGGGTCGTCCGGCGCCTCGACCGCAACGCCCAGCGGGGGCAAAGCGCGCGCGAGCGGTAGTGGCTCGCCAGCCTGTCGGAAGTCGAAGGCGTCGATCTCGGCGAGGCCATATTCCAACGCTTCGGGCCCAATGCGCTCACGATTCGACATGTGCTCGAGGAGACGGGTCATCTTCCCGCGCATCCCTCGCGTCAGCGCGTCTCGCTCATAAGAGACGTGGTAACGTTTGGGCGAAGGCAAGATGCACGCAAGGAACGCCGCCTCGGCCGGACTCAGCGCGTCGGGCGTGCGCCCGAAGTAGTATGCGGCCCCGTTGCGGAGCCCGTAGATCGCGGGCCCGTACTCGATCACGTTCAAGTAGAGCTCGAGGATCTCGTCTTTGTTGAGCGCGTTCTCGAGCCACCAGGTAAGGATGACCTCCTGCACCTTGCGGGCGATGGTCTTCTCGCGCTTGAGGTAGAGGTTCTTGGCTAGCTGCATGGAGATCGTGCTGGCTCCAACGACATAGCGGCCCTCTTTGAGGTTGCGCACCAAGGCGTCGCGGATCGCCCAGGGCGCGAACCCACCATGATCATAGAAGCGGGCGTCCTCGTGACTAAGGACGGCTTCGACGATGAACGGGCTGATCTCTGCGAACGGCACCCAGTTCTCGGTCTCGGGGCCGGTCACCATTTGGAAGGTGGTCTCGTCGGGCTCGACGACGCTATGGCGGAAAGGTTCCTGAAACCGTTCGACGCGAACCCAGCGTGGGGCGCGAACGAACTCGCACAGATCGCGCACTCGCATCGAAAGCTCCGTCGCATCGAGGTCGCGGGAATCGATCAGCAAGTGACCCATGCCGCCCCAGGTGCCGGTCCAGGAAAAACCCGCCAGGGGACCGAACACGTCTTTCGGGATTGCGCTGACCACATCGTTGCACGGCGTCGGCGGCATCCTCGCGGTGAGATCGACCCGGTAGTGTTCGTGCGTCCGCTCGAGCTCTCCTTGAATGAGCAACCGGGCGGCGCCCGTGCGGAGTTGAGCCTCCTCGATGCCGAGGCGTCGTTCGGCCGGGTACCAAACGCCCTTCCCCCGAACACTCGCGCTGAGCGATTCGATGGGGTTGGGGGCCAAGCGCTCCGAGAAGAGCGACGCATTGCGAAGCGCGACGACGCCTTCGAGGTGAATCTCACCGGTGTGATCGGCGTCGAGGGCGAGCTCGGCGGTGACCACACCTTCCTCCGGGTTGTAGAGAGGGATTTCCGGCACCAGGGGCGCCAGCAACGCGAGTGATACGCCGCGGATCTTCACATTCCCCTCGGCACGCGCCTGCATGGGCTGGAGCTTCAGATCGACATCGACCTCGCCGGAGTTCGAAGTGCGACCGGTGGTTCGCATCCGGAACCAACCCTCTCCGAGCCCGGTCAATGCGAAGGTGAAGTCCTCAACTCGCTCGACGTCACCGCCCGGCGTGCGACTTTCGACGTCGAGGTTCGAGACGGTGACACTTCCGGTGGGGCTGAGACGCGACAAGAACGCGCGGCGATCCGGGATCGGGTCGCCACCTGCCTCATCTTGCGGCGCGGGATCGACCGCAACGGCGTTCGGCGGCCTCCGTGCTTCGATCACGAGACGTGCGGCGTCGCGCAGCCGGAGCGCGAGGGGCTCGTCCCCTTCGACCGACGTTTCGAGCCAACGCACGCTCCCCTGCTCGACCGCCAGGCTCTCGAGAGCCCAGCTCCCCTCGCTCCGAACGAGTTCGCCCTCGACGAGGCCAACCCGAGCGTGGTCGCTGTCTGCATCGCCGACCAGCGACTTGGCGACCGAACTTCGGACGCGGTCTCCCTCCTTGTGGAGCTGGAGCTCACTCATGCGAATCAGCGGGCCATGGGCGTCCCGGACCTCGAGGACCAAATCGGTCACGATGTACGTACGCCCACCCCCGGCCGAATCCGGTGACGTGCGATCGGCCGAGTCGGGAGGTGTGAGGGCGGAGAAGAACTCGCGTAGCGACGCCTCGGTACTGGCGCGGCCTAGGTCGACCGAGACTTGCACCGTGTCGGCGCGGACAGAACGTACTGCGCGGGCGCCTTGCCAGAGGGCAGACAAGAGCGATGCCTCAGCCTGTACCTTGTCGATCTGGATGGAGAGCGTCCCGCTGTCGTCGCGAAGTCGGACGCCGTTGAGTGTCACAGTGCCAAGGCCGATGTCTGCGTCGTCGATCTCAGCGGTCAGCGGTAGCCGAGATTCGATGATTCGCGCGATCCTGGCGGGGGCGCGTCGGACACCCATGAACCAGATCGAGACTAGAGCCAGACCCAACGCGGCCGCGCCGAACGCCCATGCGCGCCTGTCGGTGAACACCCGCCGCATTCGACAACGATTATGCCGCGTCTCAAACCGGAAGCCTAATAAAGCTTACCGCTGTCGATCTGGATGGTGACGGGGCCATCGCCGGATGATTCGACGCGCATGGTCGCGCGAAATTGGCCAGTTTCCACCGAGAGACCCTTGGCTCGCAGGCCTTCGACGACCTCGAGGTAGAGTCGCTCGGCGGGTTCTGGAGGTGCCGCATCTTCGAAGGAGGGTCGCCTTCCGCGTCGAACGTCGCCGAACAAGGTGAACTGCGAGACGACGAGCACGGCGCCACCGACTTCGACGACGGACAGCGACATGCGCCCGTCGTCGTTCGGAAAGATGCGCAGGCCTGCGATCTTGTCGGCCATGTAGCGAACGTCGTTCGCGGTATCTTCTTTGCCCGCAGCGAGATAGACCAAGAGGCCACGCCCGATGGCACCAACGACTTTTCGGTCGACGACGACTCTCGCGTCGTGAACGCGCTGCACGACTGCACGCATCGTCGCGGCGTAGCACGTGGACAATCGTCTTGCCCGACCGAAGTGATGGCGAATACTCCTCGCGATGAAACCAGTCGTGGGGCTAACGGGGGGTATTGCCTGCGGGAAGACGACCGTGGCGAGCATATTCGGGGAACTCGGCATCCCGGTGATCGACGCAGACGACCTGGCGCGCGAGGTCGTGGAGCCCGGTACGCCGGGGCTCGCCCGGGTGGTGGCGGAGTTCGGGGAGGATGTTCTCGATGACGCAGGTCGATTGGATCGCAAGCGCCTCGCGGACGTGGTGTTTGATGACGATGATGCGCGAAAGAAGCTCAACGCGATCCTGCACCCTCTGATCGGGGCGGCAGGCGCAACACATATCGGAGAGCTCCAGAGGCACCCCGCCCCGTACATTCTCTATGAAGCCGCGCTCTTGGTCGAAACAGGGTCTTACAAGGCGTTCGGGGCCCTCGTCGTCGTGAGCGCCGACCCTCGGGTCCAGAAGCAACGACTGGCCGAACGAGACGGGTTTTCCGACGAAGAAGCAGAGGCCAGGATCGCCGCGCAGCTGCCTTTGTCCGAGAAGGAAGCGGTAGCCGACTACGTGGTGGCGAACGACGGAATGTTGGCCGAAACACAAGGGCGGGTCGCGGAGGTGCATGCTGCACTCGTCGCCCGTTTCGAGGCGCGAGAAAGATGACGGATGGCCGGAAAACGAACGTGTTGGTGACGGGGTTCCCCGGGCGTCAGCTCGCGACGCACGTCGTACGAGGGTTGAGTCGTGATCCGTCCGTCTCGCTTTGGTGCCTGACAACCGCATCCCAAGAAGAGCGTGCGCGGGAATTGGTCGCGTCGATGGGGATGACGGATGGCGAGGACGCGACGCTCCTCGTGGGCGATCCGCGGGCACTCGACCTTGGCCTGAGCGGCGAAGAGTTCCAGAGGCTCACCGCCGACCTCCACGTCATTCACCATGGTGCCTGCATTACGGATCCCGCGGGCACCAAGGAGGAGGGCGCCGGCAACGTCAAAGCCTCTGCGGAGATTCTCGAAGTCGCCGAGAACGCACCCTCGCTTCGGCGTCTGGTGTGCTGGTCGAGCGCGATCGTATCGGGGAACCGAGAAGGCTTCGTGATGGAAGGGGACCTCCGAGACAGCGACGGCTTTCGAAACCCGATCGAGGAGTCGCTCTATCAGGTGGAGCGAATGATGCAGGAGTCGATGGAGGAGTTCCCGATCGCGATCGTACGGCCCGCTCTGTTGGTCGGAGACTCCGTCACGGGCGAAACCGAGGAACTCAATGGGATCTACTTACTCATCCGCTTTCTCTTGAGCGCGCCCGAGGACTACCGCTTGCCAAGCCCGTCTCGAAGCGGGGTTCGTATCAGCGCTGTACCCGTCGACTACGCGGCCAAAGCGGGCTTGCGGATCGCGGCAGACGAGCGATCCGTGGGACGTACGTTTCACGTCGTCGACCCGAAGCCGATCACCGTCCAACACGCGTTGCACTTGTTCGCGGAGGCGACGGGTCGCCCGCTTCCAAGGGAACACGACCCGCTCAACCTCGCGACGGCCCTGCTTCGCGCCCCGGGCCTCCAACGCTTCACGCACGCCACCCGCGCCTTCCTCGACCACCTCAAGACGGACGTCATCTACGACGACCGAAACGCCCGCGAGCTCCTCACCGACACCGACATCGCCTGCCCCCCCCTAGAAGACTACGTAGACCTCATGGTCCGCCACGCCCACCAATAACCAGGGTCACTCCGACCCCTAAATTCACCAACCATTCCAGCCACTTACAGCCCGCACCGCGAAAACCCGGAAACCGGATCTCGGTTCAGCGTTGATCCGCGGAGCGCGTCCGACGCCAATTCGGTTTTTCGCGGTGTGATCCGTAAGCGCCTGAAAATGAATGGGTTTTGGGGGGTCGGAGTGACCCTAGGATTCGAAGGCTTGGATGCGGGTGCGGAGTTGGTCGGGGATGGGGGTGGTTTCTCGGGTGGTGGGGTCGACGCAGACGCTCGTGACCGAGGCCTTGGCGAGGGTGTTGCCTTGGTCGTCGCGGACGGTGAACTCGGTGGTGATGCTCGTGCGGCCGAGGCGGGTCACGTGGGTTTCGATCTGGACCTCGTCTTCGTAGAGCGCACTGCCGGAGTACTCGCACTGCGCCTTCACGTAATAGGTATCGACCCCGAGCGTGGCCAAGTCTTGGTAGGGGAACCCGATGTGCCGCATGTAAGCGCCCCAGGCTTCATCGCAGAACACGAGGTAGTTTGCGAAGTAAACGTGGCCTTGTGCATCGGTGTCGCGAAACCGAACGTGCATTCTGTAGATGTGGGGATCCGGCATGGGCCGCAGTCTAGTGCCGATCGGCCCCGTCACCCAGCGGGTGGGCGCTCGAAGATCCCCGCGAGTTGCCTCGACCGCGCAACGAACTGCCCGTCCGGAGCCCAGAGTGACGCGTCGAAGCTGGTGTAGCCATCACTCACGAAGGAACTCTCGGCTCGAAAATACCACCACTCGTCAAGCCGGCAGTCGGGGCGTGCTGCAAGCAGGTCGACGTTCCAAGTGATCGAGCTTCCGGGCACGGGCATGCGCAGCATGGAGAGTGCGGGTGATGGCCACGCGTCGATGAGGCCAAACATCGCGGCGTCGTCTACCGGCAGCGCGTCTTCGCGAAAACGAAACCAGCCGGCGATCGACGAGGAATCACTGCCGGAGAATGGATGATTTCCCTCGGTGTAGCGGGTCTCGAGCCACTGGGTAAAGGGCGGCATCAACCCGTCGATGTAGGGCAAGGAGTGGACGGACTCGACAGGAGTCGTCTCAGGACGCGGTGGACCGGCCACCGGTACACTCGAGTGCCGCGCCAGGGCGTACGTGGTCGTCGCGAGCGCGCGGGTGGTGCCCTCCTGCACCAGCTTGGCCACCACGAAGCTTGCCGACTTGCCCTCGCGAATCACTTCCGTCTCGCATTCGAGGGCTCCAGCCACCACGGGACCGACAAACGCGACGGACGCCGAGCGGAGCTCGCGGCCTTCTGGGACATGGTGTCGCGAGGCCCGGACCATCCCCGCGCCGACCACCCCACCGTACACGGATCGGCCTTGGCCCCAGGAGCCGTCGACATGCCCGGCGAACCGGTTCGTGTCGACGGGCGCCCATGTGGTCGCCTCGAGAAACGATTGACGGGGCTCCGTGTTCTTGGCGGGCTCGGATAACGACATCAGGTTTTACCTAGCGCCGCTCTTCGGGTCGTCACCGTGCAAAACCGCAGCCAAGCCCCATGCCGACGCGGGGCGCTTGGCAAGACAGAACGGGGTCCGGAGATGGCTGGGCGCTTGCCCCGTCCACCGTTCGCTCTCACACCAGACCCCTATGCCGGACAACGAGCTCGCGCGCATCTACCGCCTCGACTACGCCCCCCCGCCCTTCTCGATCGACACGGTCCACCTCACGTTCTTGCTCGACGAGACGCAGACCACGGTACATGCGACGCTCGACGTGAGAAGGCGCGAAGACGCCCCCGTTGACGCCAGCGACCTAGTCCTCGATGGCGACGAGTTGGAGTTGAAATCGATCGCGCTGGACGGTGTCGCCCTCGACGACGGACGATACGAAGCGACGCCGGAACGCCTGCTGGTCCGAGCTGTGCCCGACCGTTTCAAGCTCGAAACCGAGGTGACCATCCGGCCGAGCGCCAACACCAAACTGATGGGACTCTTCATGTCCGGGGGGTCGTTCTGCACCCAGTGCGAGGCGGAAGGCTTCCGGCGCATCACATACTTCTTGGACCGACCCGACGTGATGGCACGGTTCACGACGCGTATCGAAGCCGACCGTAAGCGCTTTCCGGTTTTGCTATCGAACGGAAACCGCATCGACGGTGGTGAACTCCCCGGCAACCGGCATTGGGTCGCTTGGGAGGATCCATTCGCGAAGCCGAGCTACCTCTTTGCGCTCGTGGCCGGCGAACTCTCTTGCCACCCGGGCTCGTACACGACCCGGTCAGGTCGTGACGTATCGCTCGAGATCTGGGTCGAGCCTCAGAACGCCGACAAGTGCGAGCACGCGATGAACTCGCTCCGCGCCGCCATGAAATGGGATGAAGACACGTACGGCCTCGAGTACGACCTCGACATCTACATGATCGTCGCCGTCGACGACTTCAACATGGGCGCGATGGAGAACAAGGGCCTCAACGTATTCAACTCGAAGTACGTGCTTGCCAAACCCACAACCGCCACGGACGACGACTACGAAGGAATCGAAGGCGTGGTCGCGCACGAGTACTTTCACAACTGGACCGGCAATCGCGTGACCTGCCGCGATTGGTTCCAGCTCACACTCAAAGAAGGCCTGACCGTCTACCGCGACCAAGAATTTTCGGCGGACATGTCCTCTCGACCCGTGCAGCGAATCAAAGACGTCAACCGACTCCGATCGGCGCAGTTCGCGGAGGACGCAGGTCCGCTCGCGCATCCGATCCGACCGGAGTCGTACATCGAGATGAACAACTTCTACACCGCCACGGTGTACGAAAAGGGCGCCGAAGTCGTCCGCCTCTACGAAACGTTCCTCGGAAAGGCTGGGTTCCGACATGGGCTGCGAAACTACTTGAGCAAGCACGACGGGTCCGCGGTCACCTGCGATGACTTTCGGGTCGCCATGGGTGAGGCGAACGACACGGACTTCGCCGAGCTCGAACGGTGGTACGCCCAGGCGGGCACGCCCTTGGTTCGCGGACAAGGGACCTGGAACGAGGCCGATCGCCGGTATACGCTCGTCCTCTCACAATCGCAGCAAGCGGTCGGTCAGGACTCGACGCCTGAGCCCCTCCCGATACCTATCCGCGTGGGCCTTCTCGGAACCCACGGCGATGAGCTTCCAGGCACGGTCAAAACGCTGGTCCTCCGAGACCGAGAGGCATCTTTCGCCTTCGAGGACGTCGACGAACGACCGGTGCTGTCGATCGGCCGTGGCTTCTCGGCACCGATCAAGCTCGAGATCGAGCGCACACCCGAGGAACTCGCTTTCTTGCTGGCGAACGACACCGACGCGTTCAATCGATGGGAAGCCGGGCAGGAGTTGGGCGAGAGGGTCCTTCTCGATCTCGTGGGAAGGGTCGGGGGCGGAGAGGCACTCGTGCTCGACCCGCGTCTAACCGACGCCTTCGGAACCGTCCTCGATGACGACGCCTTAGACGGTTCGATCAAGAGCCTGACGGTGACACTCCCCTCTGAAGAAAGGCTGGCGCAAGCGATCGACTCGGTCGACCCGGAGGCCGTCCACCACGCTCGCAACTTCGCCGTACGCGCCCTGGCGGCGTCCCTGGAAGACAAGTGGATGGCGGTGTACCAGCGCCACGCCCAAGGGGACGACACGATTGACAAGCCCGAAGTCGACCGGCGTCGACTCAAGAACCGCGCCCTTCGGTACCTGGCCGCGCTCGACACCAACGAGACGACCGCACTTGCCAAAGCCCAGTTCGACGCGGCGACGACGATGACGGAGTACGAGGGTGCGTTCGCCGCGTTGCTCGATACGGCGACACCCCAAGCCGACGAAGCGATCGCCGCCTTCTACGCGCGTTGGAAGGGGGAACCGCTGGTCTTGGACAAGTGGTTTCGGATGCAGGCCATGTCGACCGCCCCGGGGTCGTTCGAACGAGTCGTCGCACTGGCAGAGCACCCAGACTTCAACCTGACCAACCCGAATCGTGTACGGTCACTCGTCTATGCGTTCGCGGCGGGGAACCCAGTTGGGTTTCACCGCCCCGATGGCGCCGGCTACGAGTTCGTGGCCGACCGCGTCCTTCGCCTCGATGGGATCAACCCACAGGTGGCATCGCGCGTCGTGTCGAGCTTCAACCAATGGAAGCGCTATGACGGACCACGACAGACCTTGATGCGTACGACCCTCGAACGCATCGCTGCGGCGCCAGGTCTATCGAAAGACGTGGCCGAGATCGTCGGCCAGGCACTCCGCTGACGCCTACCTCTGCTTTCCCAGAATCTCCTGCACACGCGTTAGCAACGCGCGCGAATACAGACGACCGACGAGGGACTCACGGGCCTCGAGGTTGGCCGACTCCCATGCCTGCTGGTAGCGCCAGAGATTGACACCCTTGAGCCGTTTCGTGAGCGCCTGGTAGGCATCCTCGTCGAGCTTGCGGCCCGCCTGACGAAACTCGGAAGCCGAATCGCGGGCGCTCTGAATGATGTAGTCGCGTGCCGCTTGCGGGAGCGCAGCGAGCTTGTCGGAGCGTATCACGTACGCCCCGACCACAATGCCCCCCGACTGCTTGCTCATGGTCTTGAGGCGCGTGAACCACTGAAACCCGAGCACACCGATCGACGAAGCGATCACGGTGTCGACCATGCCGGTCTGCAACGCGCCATACACCTCGGGAAGCGCAAGACTTACGCCGTTCGCGCCAGCGGCCTCGACAAACGCACGCATCGTCGGCGACCCGCGCCACACCCAAGGGCGCACGCGCTTGAGGTCCGAGGGCTGCTGGACTTTCTGTTGTGAGAAGATCCGAATGCGACCCGAGTCACCCCACGTGATGAGCTCGTAGCCGGCCTTGCGAAAAAGCTCACTGAACTCGGGGGCGAGCGCATCACGCACTTCATCGAGCTCCGGGTAACTTCCGATCAACCCCGGAGCCTGGAGCACCAAGACCTGGCGGACGAGTGCACCAAGCCCGTGCGAAGTGAGCAAGGCACCATCGAGCTGACCGGCTCGCATTTTTCGTACGACGGTAAGCTCGTCCCCCGCGACACCGCCGAAGTACATTTTGAGCTCGACCTTTCCATCGGTACGCTTGCGGAGCTCTTCGCCCAAGTAGCGGAACGCTTGCCCGAGGCCGGAGCCGCGAGGCGCCAAGGTCGCCAATCGTAGCGACTGGACTTCGTCGGCGCGCGCCTGCGGCGTGAGACCGTCTCCGCTCACCAGAAGCCCAAGGAGGGCAAGAACAACTACGTTTCGCATCGACAGCATAAACCACAGGGTCCCGCCCGGTTCAAGATCCCCTCCCCGGAGGGCTCTCGATCTTCGATTCTCCCCTACGCGCCCTGCGCTACCTGGGATATCCTCAGAGGACGGGGAGGCTCGAATGAATCCTGATGAACACGTTGCTTACGCGGTCGCTGCTTGGACCCGCTTCCATGCGGAGGTCTCGGACGACCTGCTGCGCGCGCTTTCTGGGGCGTTTGCCTTGGTGGCGGCAGCCGATGGCGAGCTTGCGACGTCCGAAGTGGAAGCGTTCGTGACCCTGTTGCGGGACCAGCAGTCGGTGTTCTCGAACCTCGACTTTGACGCGCTCGAGACGAACTTTCGAGAGCTGACCGACGCACTCATCGCGAACCCAGAGGACGGGCGTCTTCGCGCCCTCGACTGCGTCGCAGGCGTTCGGGGCGATGGAACAAAGAGCGAACTCGTGCGGAGCGCCGCAGCCATCGCGCTGGCGGCAGACGGTCGCGCTCGAGCCCCCGAGGAGGCGGCGGTCCGCGAGATCACGCGCGTGCTCGGGCTCGAGAGCGCGTAGGCACGGGCAGCGGGACGCTCAGTCGCAGTAAGCGTCGTAGTGCGGAACTGGCGGGGAGTGTTGGGCGAGCTCGGCCCACTCCTCCACCGCGGGATGGGCCCACATACGTGAAGCCCATGCCTCGACCGGTTCTGGCAAAGCCACCCCGTAGGTTCGAAAGCGGCTCAATACGGGCATGTACATGCAGTCAGCGATGCCAAACCCACCAAAGAGGAAAGGGCCGGGAGAAGTCGACAGCGAGGCGTTCCAAACGTCGAAAATGCGATCGATCTCGCGCTGGGTGTCGACACTCGATGCGAACGTCGACGCGCGCCCCCGGCAGTTCATTGGCATGTCGCTCCTCACGTGCAGAAAACCCGCGCTCATCTCGGCACTGACGGCGCGGGCGCGAGCGCGGAGCTGGATGTCGTCTGGCCACAACCCGGCCGCTGGGTACCGTTCCGCAACGTACTCGCAGATCGCAAGCGACTCGTGGATGCTCAGCTGACCGTCGACGAGAATCGGAACCTTGCCGGCGCCGGAGAACCGCAGGATCTGCTCTCGGTAGTCGGGCTCGACGAACAAGGCGATCTCGTGCGTCTTGAAGTCGGCCCCGGCATGCTTGAGGGCGAGCCAAGGCCTGAGTGACCACGAGGAGTAGTTCAACGGGCCTATGACGAGTCTCATCATCGCCCTCGGCCTACCACGGCGGCGCACGCGCTGCGACTACCAAGCCCAGCGCGTTAACGCGCTGCGCGGTAGGTGCTAAGTTCAAGAGGTGCGTTGGACGTGGATCGCATTGGCTTGCCTCATCGGCTGCGGGAGCAGTAGCGCGCCCGACGCCGGCATCGATCCCGGCGGAGGTGGGGCCGGGGGGGAGCCCGCTCGGGCGGCACCCGAAGATTCTTGTGAGGCGTTCTGCGGAACGAGTTGCCCGAGTGTGTTTGGGATCAGCCTGAGCATCTTCAATTTCAGTGACTGCGTGATTCAGTGCCGGGAGACGCAGCTCGGGAACGATGGCTGCGGTGACGTCGCTCAGGCGTTCATCGAGTGCCTCGAGCAAGCAGGGTGCAGCGAGTCGCGCGCCGCCGCCGAGTGCGGTGCCGAGGAAGCGGTGCTCACCGAGTGTAACGTCGAGAACCGGTAGCCGGAGCCAACCTCGCTACAAACATGCTTCTCGAGAAAGCCAGGGCTGCTCCGTCGTTCCCCCCTCCGTCGTACACGCGAGAACGGAACGAATCCGACAGGGTTGCCTCGTGTCATCTTTGTGATCGCGCATTGTCCACCGTTCCGGTACAAGGATCCCCACTGTTGACCATGCCGAAGCTCTTTGGATGGACGCCTCCGACGCGACCGGCGTGGGTCAAGCACCTCAACGCAATGGGGGAAGCTCTCGGCAACGCTGACGCCCTCGTTCCGATCCACGCCGAGGAGATGGTCGCTGCTGCACGCGCCAGCACGGGGCTGTCTGATTTCGGCCCGCCCTCGTGGCGTGTGCACTACGACGTGTTGGTGAAGTCGATCCAGACCGAAGCGCAGCTCACGCCGGCAGGGCGGTTGCTCACTCGATCCGAGCTGATGCGAAGCCTGCGAAACCGCCTCTTCGTCGAGGACTACCTTGGAGCGCACCCCGAGGCTCTCGAGGCCCCGGTGACAGCGCCAATCGTCGTTTGCGGGTATGGCCGAAGCGGAACGTCGATTACGCACGAACTCCTCGCGCTCGACCCATCGCTACGCGCACCGATGGCGTGGGAGCTCTTCGATGTTTCGCCCTTGCAAGACCTGGAGGGCGCGCGTCGGCACGATCGGATCCGGTACGCCAATGGGGAGCAGCTCTACTACGAAGACGTCACGCCGGAGTTCAAGACCATGCACGAAAACGGCGCGGAGCTACCCGTCGAGTGCTTGATGTTCCAGATGCACGAGTTCTTGAGCGCACAGTACTTTGGGACCCTCGATGTCCCGACGTACATGATGCATGCGATGGCATCCGACCGAACCTCCGCTTATCAGTACGAGTACCGAATGCTCCAAGTGATGCAGCACCAACGGCCCGGCACTCGGTGGGTACTCAAGGGACCGACCCATCAGGAGAGGCTCGAAGTTCTTTTCTCGGTGTTTCCGGATGCGCTGGTGGTCCACCTCCATCGTGACCCACGCAAGATGATCCCGTCGAGCTACTCGCTGATGGGGACCCTCCGGTTCATGCGAAGCGATCACGTGGACCTCTCGGCCCTCGAGTTCATGCCAATGAGCATGCAGATGACGTTCGACAAAGGGATCCAACAAAGAGCCGACGGCGCGGTACCAACCGACCAGATCTGCGATTTGCTCTACGCGGACCTAGTCCAAGACCCGGTCGAAGCACTGAGGCGCTGCTACGCGAAGCTCGCGCTCCCCTTCTCGAACGAGCGGGCAGCGGCGATCACCAGGTACATCGAGGACAAACCCAAGGGCAAGCACGGGGCCCACGACTATACACTCGAGGAGTTCGGGCTCGACGGCGAGGCCTTGGGCACGATGTTCTCGCGCTATCAGGCGCACTACGGGGTGCCGGACGAGGTCGCATCGTGACGGACCGTGATCGCGAGAACGACGGATCCGTTGCCGCAGCGACGGAGTGGGCGACTTTTTGCGATCGAATGAAGGCGCTCGGCCAACGCGTGCTGGCGGAGGACTTCCCGCAAGACCCACGAGACCAAACCGAGGGCCTTCGGCACCTGTCGCGGATGGTGACGCTCGGACTCAACCTCTTCGTCGAATACGACGACCCCGAGTTTCCGAGGTTTCTCAGGCACAACGACGACATCAGTCAGTGGGGTGGAAACAATCCCGACAATACCTATCTCTATGCGCGGATCGACGCCAAGAGCACATACCGGTTGTACGGCAACGCAAGCACGACCTCAGGCTTCATCATCTCGCTCCGCGACGGGTTCATGCACGAAGGCGACGAGGCGGTCGCCGACCTGTCGTCAGATGACATCACCACCGATGCCGACGGCAACTTCGAAGTCTTCCTCAGCGCACGAGAGCACCCGAACAACTGGATGCCCATGCTGCCGAACGCCACGCAGGTCGGGATCCGTGCATACTTCGATGAGTGGGCCACGCAGACGCCACCGGTCTTTCACATCGTGAAGGTCGGCCACGAGGGAAGGTCACCTGCGCCACTTGATGCAGGCACACTCGCACGTAGACTCGACCGCGCCGCACACTGGATCGAAACCAACCTCGTTTATTGGAACGACTGGCTCAAGCAGCGACTCCCGTTTCTGCCGGTTAACGCGATCTCCCCACCGATGAAGGTGGCGGGCGGCTCGAACGAAGTGATCACCTACGCAGGAGGTCGACTCGAGCTCGGCCAAGATGACGCACTGGTCCTCACGGTCGAGCCGATTCGCGCGGACTACATCGGCCTCGTGTACTACACGCAGGCGTGGTTCGAGACCGGCGACCTCGCGAACCGGACGACGAGCCTCAACCAAGGTCAACTGCACGTGGATGGAGACGGTCGGATCCGGATCGTCGTTTCCCCGGCCGACCCGGGCCACACCAACTGGCTCGACACGGAGGGCCGAGGGGACGGACTCCTGGTCATGCGGACCCTCAATGGAGAGGCACTCCCGACCGTGTCCGCGGCGTGTTTCAAGCATTCGGGGCTTCGAGAGGCACTGCCTCCCGATACGGTGTGGCTCTCGCCAACGGCGCGCCGCGACCAGATCGTGGCGCGCCGCGAGCACATCGAGAGCCGCTTCCATCGATGAGACCGCACGCCGACGGTGGAGGTGTTTCGTCCTTTGGGATGCATTCGCGATCCTGATCGCGACGACGCACGTGAGGTCACTCACCGAGATGATCTCTACCCTGGGATCGCGTGTTCGCGACTGTTATCGTTGTAGACGCGGTGCCGGAGGGCCCGCTCCCCTCTCCTCCGATGAAACCAACCCACCCTCACTCGCTCGGCCTGGCCGGGCCAGGCGCCTTATTCTGTTCGGTTGCCGCGCTGTTGCTCCTCGCGGGTTCGGCGCATGCGCAGGGTCCTGAGGTCGTCGGGGAATGGACCCCCGTCATCGCATGGCCCCATATCCCCGTCTCGGCAGCCAACTTGCCGGATGGACGCATCGTCACCTGGTCGGCCAGCCGAGAAACCGCGTTTCCCAACAACGGCGAGTTCTTCACGCATTCAGCTGTGTACGATCCCGCGTCAGGCGATTTCACCACCACCAACAACCCGCACAACGACGTGTTCTGCGCGGGGATCTCGCTGATGGAAGACGGGGCGGTGATGGTCTCGGGAGGGCGCCAGGTCAATCGCCGCACCGCCGCGTTCGATCACCAAACACTGCTGTGGTCACGCCGTTCCGACATGGGGTTCCCGCGGTGGTACGGGACGCAACTCACGCTGCCCAATGACGAGGTGATGGCCGTGTTCGCCCAGGGCGCCGGCCCCGTCGTCGAACGCTACGCGCTGCCGGTCGATCGCTGGACGCCGCTCCCCGGGATGGAAATGACCACCGCGGCAAGCGAGCAAGCCGCAACCAACTCGGGTGGTGCCAACAACGGCGGAACGAACTCACAGTGGTGGTCGTTCCTCCATGTCGCACCGGACGGGCGCGTCTTCCACTCGGGCCCGTGGCCGACCATGCATTGGTACGATCCGGTCGGCTCGGGCGACATCGAACCTGCGGGTTCCCGTCTCGGCGGCGACCAAACCCGCGCGTTCGGCACGGCGACGATGTACGACGTCGGCAAGGTCCTCGTCATCGGGGGTCAGGATCGAAAAGCACCTGAGGCGTCTTCGCGAGAGGCCATCACGATCGACATCACGGGAGCCGCCCCGATCGTCACACGCGCCGCCGACATGGCCTACAAACGAACCAACCACGACACCGTGCTCTTGCCCGATGGTCGCGTGATGGTCATCGGTGGCAACGAGAACGCCAAGCTCTTCAACGACCAGACCAGCGTGTTCGAACCGGAGGTTTGGGACCCCGCGACCGATCAGTGGACCCCGATGGCATCGCACACCATCCCTCGAAACTACCACTCCATCGGGCTGCTGCTCAAAGACGGACGCGTGATCTCCGGGGGCGGCGGCCTTTGCGGAAACTGCGCGGCCAACCACCAAGACGCCGAGATCTTCTCCCCTCCGTACTTGTTCACGACTGGGGGTGCGCCGGCGGTGCGCCCGGTGGTTTCCGCGAGCGCCCCGAGCGCACGCGCCGGGGATGACCACCCGGTGACCGCGACGCCCGGTCTGCAGGCATTCAACTTGATCCGACTCTCCGGAGTGACCCATTCGATCAACACCGACGCCCGATTCATCCCGGTTGAATTCGCGGAGGACACGCCCGGCGAGTACACCCTATTCCTCCACGACAACCCCAACGTGCTGTTACCGGGGTACTACTGGCTCTTCGCCATCGACGCGCAAGGTGTGCCCTCGGTCGGCGAGACGATCCAAATCGTCCGAGACGTCGTTCCGCCGGAGACCCCGATTGCCTATGAGGTCTTTCACGGGACGTGGACCGCACTACCCGACATGGACGCGTTGACGCCCGAAGCCGCCGGTGTGGTCGACGACTTCACGCTCCAGGTTCGGCTGCGCGACAACGACTACGCATTACGATTTACCGCTCGGTTTTTCGTCGCAACCGACGGCGACTACAACTTCGCGACCCTATCGACCGATGGCTCCAAGCTCCTGGTCGACGACACCCTCGTCGTCGACAACGACGGCGTGCACTCGCTCGCGCGGGTCGACGGATCGATCGCCCTGACCGCGGGCTACCACGACGTCGAAGTTCAAATGTTCAACGGAACCGGGGCGGGACAGCTCGGCCTTCGATGGAGCGGCCCCGGCTTCGCAGAAACGTCGTTCGACGGCCGAGACGTGGGCGACGTCGAAGTGCCGCTCGAGTTTCTCTCACAGGTACAACCGCAACCCCTACCGGTCGGCGACCCGATCGGCTGGTCCGCCCCGGCGACGGGCGCGGGTGCCGTCACCTACGATTGGTCTTTCGGGGATGGCAATGCCGCAACGACCACCGACTCGAGTATCTCGCACCAGTACGCGGGACCCGGACGGTATACGGTGGTGGTGCTCGCGTCGGACAAAGCCGGACGGCAGATCAGCCAGCAGTTCGTCCAGGTGGTGCACGCGGACACGTTCCTTGCGGAGCGCCCGCGACACTCGTCGACTATCGCGCTCGAGGAGAACGCGGGCGGAGATCGCATCTGGAACGTCAATCCCGACCAAGACACCATGACGGTGATCGACGCCGATGGAAACGTGCTCGGTGAGATCCCGACCGACGCCAAGCCCTGGTCACTCGCCTTGCATCCGACTGCACCTGAGATCTGGGTGGCCAACAAGCAGAGCGCGACCCTGTCCATTCACAGCACGAGCACCCTGGCGCGAATCGACACCGTCGTGCTGCCGCGCGGCTCACAGCCCCACGGCATCGTCTTCGGCGGGGACGATGCGTTCGTCGCCCTCGAAGCGACCGGGCAGATCGCGCGGGTTTCGGATGAGAAGATCGACACAGTCGACGTCGGGTCGCGGCCGAAGCATCTCTCGGTGGAACCGCAGTCAGGAACACTGTTCGTGTCTCATTTCGTCAGCCCGCCCCTCCCCGGGGAGTCCGGGGCGAGCCCGATCGTCGAAGCCGATGGGATGCGGTACGGCGGCATGGTCACGCCAATAGACACCCTGACGCTGCAGCCCGGCACGCCTATCGTACTCGGGTACAGCGACGCGGCACCCACCGAGCACAGTGGGCCCGGCATCGCAAACTACTTGGGCCCCGCGGTCATCGCGCCGACGGGCCTGACCGCCCACGTGCCTTCGAAGCAGGACAACGTTCTCGGGGGACTAATGCGAGACGGGGAGGCCCTGCGTTTCGATCAGACCGTTCGCGCGATCAGTTCTCGAATCGACCTTGGAACCCTCACAGAGATGGTCGACGATCGAGTCGAACACGACGACGCCTCGGTGGCGACCGACGCGGTCTTCGGCCCATTCGGCGTCCACGTGTTCACCCTGCTCGAAGGGAACCGCCAGTTGGTCATCAACGATGCGACCACCGGCCAAGAACTCGGTCGAATGCAAGTTGGGCGGGCGCCGCAGGGGCTCGTGAGGTCGTCGACGAATCGGCTTTACGTGCACAACTTCATGGATCGAAGTGTGACGATCATCGATGCCGACGCAGTGATCCAAGGGGCTGCCGTCGCGAGCGCATCTGAGGTCGCGGTCGTCGACACGACCGGACTCGAGGTCTTGAGCCCAACCGTTCTCCTCGGCAAGCAGCTGTTCTACGACGCCGCCGACGACCGTCTTGCGGCGTTCGACTACATGAGTTGCGCGTCGTGCCACAAGGAGGGTCAGCAAGACGGGCGCGTCTGGGATTTCGCCGCGGCAGGCGAAGGCCTCCGCAACACGATCACCTTGGTCGGCCGCGGAGGGCCCGAGCACGGGATGATCCACTGGACAGGCAACTTCGACGAAATTCACGACTTCGAGGGTCAACTTCGCTCGTTCAGCGGAGGGACCGGGCTGATGGACGACGCCGACTTCTTCTTCGGGACCAGGCAAGATCCTTTGGGAGACCCGAAAGCCGGCATCTCGCCGGACCTCGACGCACTCGCCGCGTATATGCACTCGCTCACCGCCGCGCCGCTCAGCCCCTACCGGAGCGGCAACAGCTCCCAAGGTCGGTTCGATTTCTTGGCCGCGGGCTGCGACAGCTGCCATGCGGGCTCCGCGATGACCGACAGCGCCACAGGTGCGCGCCATGACATCGGCACGGTCACCCTGGAGTCAGGCGGACGGCTCGGTGCCCCGCTCGATGGATTCGACACGCCGTCGCTGCTCGGGGTCTGGGCAACGCCGCCCTACCTCCACGACGGGTCGGCGGCGACGCTCGAGGAAGCGATCGCCGGTCATGACTCGGCAGCCTCCCTGCCGCCAGAAACCGTCGACGAAATCGCCGTCTACCTCCGAGGCGTGGAGAGAACGCCCGCACCGACTACGAGCTGCTCGGCGTCGGAGCTGCGCCTCGAGGAATCGTCTATTCCAGCGTTCGCCCTCTTGATTATGTTGGGGTTGGTCGCCCGACGGTCGAGGCGCATGCGAGGCCGCACCGCGCCCACGTGAGCTCACGCTATCGCAAAGCGAGTTTCCGAATGCGTGCGAACGTGATGCTGTGGTTGAGCTTGGCCGCGCTGTGCCTTTCGACGGCGTGGGGTTGCTCGAAAGAGCGCGCCGAGCAGCGCGAGACCTCCGCAGCGTGGACACGCCTTCGCAGTGCGACGAGCGACACAGGGGACCTGCGGGTGGTAGTCCACACCGACTCGATGCCGGTTCCGATCAACGTCACGCATCAGTGGCGAGTCCAAGTCCGACGCGAGGCGAGCGAAACGACGCCGTTCATCCCGCAGGCGCTCGTGGTCAACGGCGGGATGCCATCTCACGGTCACGGTCTTCCAACGCAACCTTCGGCATCTCAGCATCTCGGCGACGGTACCTTTCTGGTGAGCGGCATGAGGTTCAACATGGGGGGCCCATGGGAGATGGTCATCCGGATCCTCGACGGGAACCGCTGGCACAGGGTGGCGTTTCCCATCGACCTGGACCCTGCCGAGGGTCGACACGGGCATCACTCGACGTGGAGCGGCTCTGAGCTCGGGGTCCTTCAAAGCCTGTCTTGGTCGTCTGCGGGCAAACCACCCCGTGACCGGACGAACCGCGTTCAGGAAGACCCTCGAGCGGTCGCGCTCGGGCGCGCGCTCTTCTTCGATCCGTCGATCAGCGGGACCGGCGAAGTATCGTGCGCATCGTGTCACCAGGAGGAACTGGCCTTCACCGATGGACGCGCGACGGCCAAAGGGATCGCGGTTCTAGATCGGAACGCCCCAAGCGTCATCGGCGGCGCGCGACAACGGTGGTTCTACTGGGACGGTCGACGCGACAGCCTGTGGGCACAGGCGCTGGTGCCGATGGAAGCCGCACGGGAGATGGGGTCGAGCCGGCTTGCGGTCGTCCGGAGGATTCGCGACGACGGCGAGCATCGGGCCGCGTACGAGGACCTGTTCGGCCCGCTGCCTGTACTCGACGGCTTATCGATGCCACATGCAGGACCGATTGGGCCCGAAGCGCACCGTCGGGCCTGGCGCAAAATCCCGGTCCGAACGAGACGTACGATCAACGCGGCGTTCGCCAACTTGGGAAAGGCGATCGCGGCCTTCGAGTCGACCCTCGACTTTGGGCCCGCCAGGTTCGATCACTACGTCGATGCAGGGGCCAAAGGCAACGTCCTCAGCGAACGCGAGATGGCAGGGCTCAAGCTGTTCCTCGACCCCAAGAACCAATGTCTCAAGTGCCACAACGGGCCTGCGTTCACCAATGGCGGCTTTCACAACATTGGTACGGGCTCGGCGGACCCCGAGCATCCAGATGTCGGTCGAATCGCCGGGCTTCAGTCGGCCATCCTCGATGAGTTCAACTGCTTGGGCCGGTACTCGGACGATCGAGTGCACTGCAACGAACTCGAGCACTTGGCGCCGGAAGCGCACCTCGCAGGCGCCTTCAAAGTGCCGAGCCTACGAGGCGTCCACAAGACCGCCCCATACATGCACGACGGTCGATTCGAGAGCCTTCGGGAAGTGCTCGAGTTCTACCGGGCGCCACCACCCAAGTCGCCAGCCATGCCGCACGAACTCATCGCTCTTCCGCACCTAACGGACGAGGATCTCAACCACCTCGAAGCGTTCCTGCAAACACTGGGCGGCTGACGCAAATGAGTGCGGGGCGGGTTCGGTTAGAAGGGTCGGACAACCCGTGGCATGCTCCGGGCTAAGGGGGGTTCAAAACGATATGACAAACATGCTTCGCACGTGGCTCTTTGGCGTCGCGCTGGCGTCCTTGCTAGCCGTCGCTCCCACGCAGGCTTCGGCCGCAAACTGCAACTTCTCAAAAGCCGAGAAGATCGCGATGGTCTCGTGGATCATTCCGATCGCGGGTGCCGTGATTACACCGATGGCCTGCAAGCGAGACTTGTTCAACAAGAAGGGCAAGAGCAGCGCGGTTCGCCCGGCCGGCACTCGCACTCGAGCCGAGAGCAACGCCATCGACCGTCGGAAGCGTCTCGCCATCTAGGTTCCTAGTCCCAAAGGCTTCCTGCGTCCGAGCACGAGGAGAGCGGCGCGGGACCTTTCCTTGACGGGATAGCGTTCAGCCCTAGTGACCCAGAGATGAGGTTGGCCAAGACAGCAGCGGGTGGGCCGCCCCCGCTGAGCGTCGTCGTCATCGGCGCTGGGTACGCGGGTCTCCGCGCGGCGCTAGGCCTCGCCCGCGACGCGCGGGTTGTCGTCACCCTGGTCGATCGCGAGCGGCGCCCGGTCGTCAAGACCAAGCTCCACGAGCTGCGAGAGTCGGCTTCGACACTCCCGGTCGACCGATTGCTCGACAGAACCAACGTGCGATTCATCGAGGGCGAGGTGAACGCGATCGACCTCGAGCGCCAGGAAGTTCAGGTTGGGACAAAGCGGGTTGCTTACGATCGACTCGTCGTTGCGCTGGGGAGCCGGACCAGCGATTTCGGGATCCCAGGCGTCCGCGAACACGCGATCATGCTGGATGGTGCAGCCGACGCCGATCGGCTCTCGCGCGCGATCGGCAAACTCGGGCAGACCGGCGGTCGCCTCGTCGTGGTTGGGGGCGGTCCCACAGGGGTCGAGGCCGCGGCCGAAGCGAGCCAGCGTCTCGGGCGGGGACGCGTCACGCTGATCGACGCCGATGAACGGGTTCTTCGGAGCTTCTCCGCGGCCCCCCGGATGTACGCACGCGCGGCCTTGTGGTCGCGCGGGGTGAGGGTTGAGACCGGCGCGAAGGTGGTATGCGTCGAACCGAACTCGGTGCGCTTGGAGACGGGCGAATCGCTGCCCTACGACTCGCTCCTTTGGTCCGCCGGTGTCGAAGCCTACCCGCTCCTTGCCGCTTCCTCGCTCGCGCCGCCGCACGGGCGAGCACCCGTCGACCACTTCTTGGTATCGAAGGCCAATCCGAACGTGTACGTCGTCGGTGACTCCGCTGCGATCGACGATGGCGCCCCGAGCGCACAGCTGGCCGTCCAACAGGGCGACTTCGCCGCACAAGACATCATCGCCAGCCTCGATGGCAAGCGACGCTCGCCCTATGAGCCCAGTGTCCTCGGCCAGTTCGTGAGCCTCGGGTGCGACGCCACAGGTGCGTTGAAGGTCGGCACGGCCGAGATTCCCCTGTTCGGGCCACCGGCGAGGCTCGCCAAGGCTGCCGGCGAGCTCCGGCACCGCGTCGTGGTCACGGCCCGCGCATTGGCTTCGTCTTGAGGAGGGCGCGGTGTTTCTGAACCGAACACCCCCGGAGCATGCCGAGACGGTAGCGCGCGCTGTCGTGGGTGCCTGCCGGGTCGACGGTTGGGCCGTTCCCACGCAACCGAAGCTCCTCCGCACGCTCTTTCACGACCTCATGCGGTGCGACTTCGACTTTGAGTCGCTCGAGCCGAACACCCCCGCTGAGGTCACGGCCACACTCGAGTCGCCGGAAGAACGTCAAGAGTTGGTGCAGCTCATGTGCGCGGTCGAGGTGCTGAGCGAGTCGATGCTGGAGCAGACCCAGGAATCGGTGGCAGCTTGGGCCGAGGCGCTCGATGTCCCTGAGCGCGGATTGGTGTTCTTGCGGGATCTTGCGGACGGAGAGTTCCGGAAGATGCTTGAAGACTTCTACCGGCTGAACTGGATCGGCGACTTGTCGCGACGAGCGTCGGGGTTCGGTCGCCTGTTGGAACGCGGCGGCGAGGAAGCTTACGCCCGAACGGTAGTGCCGGACCCGAAAAAGGCGGCGCGATACCAGAACCTCGCGTCGTGTCCCGAGGAGAGCCTCGGTCGCTACCTCTACGAGTTCTATCAGAAGCGTGGCTTTGGGTTCCCAGGGGAAGAAGGCGCTGCAAGCGAAGCGGTTGCGCATCACGATTGGATCCACCTGCTGTCGGACTACGGCACCACACCGCTAGGTGAGATTGAGGTCGTGAGTTTCATGACAACGTGCACGCGAACCCCGGGGGCTATGCTCGGCCTCATCGGCGCGCTGGCCCTGTTCGAGTCTGGCGTCATGCGTGCAGGATTTGTAACCGGGGCAACTCCCCACCAGGGCCTTTCGCGACCTGGCGGCATCGAGCGCATGAGCGAAGCGATCACGCGAGGCAAGGACTGCAACACCGATCTCTTGCTCGACGTCGACTACTTCACGATGGCCGACGAGCCCCTTGTCGATCTGCGGAAACGTTTCGGTATCCCACTGAAGACCGACGCGGTGCAAGCCCTCGATCCGTGGGGTGCCCTCGAGATCGAGCCGGAGCGATGAACCCGCTCAGTGTGTCGAAGGGGTTCGAGGAGCGGCTTCGGCACTGAGGCCGTATACTCCCGCGATGCGACTAGTGATTCTGTTGGTGCTCCTGGCAACAGCGAGCGTTGCCAAAGCGCAGGACGATGCGCCAACGGTCCAAGATGCGCCACCCACGGTGCAGGACGCCCCACCAGGCACGCCGCGATCGCCTGACGAGATTCCGGAGGACATGCCGGCGCCCCCCGATGACGCGCCTCCCGCCGAAGCGCCGCCGACGGGTGGAACTGACGACCGTCCTCCACATCCGCAAACGCCGCCCCAACTCCAGGAGGAACAACCTACGGCAGAGACCCTGGCCAAGACTAAGTACCACTGGCTGCCTGGGCACTGGGTTTGGACGGGCGAACAGTTCGAGTGGAAAGACGGCGAGTGGATCTACAAGGTGAAGGACATGGTGCTCGTTCCCCCGAGGTGGGCGTGGGACGGGAAGCAGTGGGTGTTCCACAACGCCGGTTGGGCGAAGCCCGGAACCGACAAGGTGGTCTATCGGCCAACGCCGGCAGGCAGCGGCGAAGCGGCCAGCGATCCGCAACAGCCTCCGCCCGGTGGTGCGCAAGAAGTGAAGTCTCAGCCCGCAACGACGACGGTGTACGTGTACGCCGGAGTCTACCGGCCACCGCTCATCGTGTACCCTTTGTGGCACCCTTGGTACCACTATCACTGGTACTACCGGCATCCCTACTACCGGCGACCACCGGCGTATCGCGCGCGTCGCTACAACTACGCTCGCAATCATCGCCCGCCGTATTACGGGAGCCGGCCACCACAAGGCCGGCCGCCGCAAGGCCGGCCACCGCAAGGCCGGCCACCACAAGGCCGGCCGCCGCAAGGCCGGCCACCGCAAGGTGGCACGCGTCCGACGCGGCCGAGTACGAGGCCCACGCAGCCGAGTACGAGGCCCACGCAGCCAAGCAGGCCCACGCAGCCAAGCACGAGGCCTACTCAGCCAAGCACGCGCCAGACGCAGCCTTCTAGTCGGAGCCGGGGCAGCGGATCACGGAGTAGCCGCGGCGGAGGTCGGGGTCGACGATGAAATCGGGGCCGACTCGGTGACGACGACTTCGCTCGTCCAGGGCGCCAGCCGCGGGATCGGCCTCGAAATGGTCCGTCAACTCTTGGATCGCGAGCCGGACTCGCAGGTCATCGCCACGTGCCGAAACCCGGACGCGAGTGCTGGGCTCTCTAGCCTCGCCGCGGAACAACCGGATCGACTCCGCGTTCTCACACTGGACGTGACCGAGGAGCAAACGATCGCGCGCGCCGCTGAGCTGGTGGCAACGCATACCCGAGCGTTGGTAAGGCTGGTGAATGTGGCCGGCGTTCTGCATGGCCCGACATTCTCGCCCGAGAAGAAGCTCGGACACGTCGACCCGGAAGCACTGCGCCAAGTGTTCGCGGTCAACGCGTTCGGTCCATTGCTCATCGCGAAGCACTTCTTCGAGTTCCTGCGCCACGAGGAGCGTTCGGTATTTGCGAGCCTCTCGGCGCGGGTTGGAAGCATCTCGGACAATCGACTGGGCGGTTGGTACGCGTATCGTGGATCGAAGGCGGCACAGAATATGTTTACGAAGACGCTTTCGATCGAGCTCGGGCGAGTGTGCCCGCAGGCAATCGTCATCGGACTCCATCCGGGTACGGTCGACACGGAGCTCTCGAAACCGTTCCAGCGTGGTGTGCCGTCCACTCGGCTGTTCGAACCCGCCCGCGCCGCGGCTGACCTGCTGGCCGTCATGGGCTCCGTAACGCCCGATCAAACGGGTAAGGTGTTCGACTTTCGTGGCGACGAGATCGAACCGTGACCGGGCGCCCGAAGACCCGAAACAACATCATCCCGTTTCTCAACCGGAAGCTACATTTTCTGATCCAGTGATCGGCCTGATCACAGTGTACCATGGCCGACGATGAAAACCGTTCTCTCCAAATTCGTAGACCTGACGAAGCATGCCGATTTCTCGCGCCTTCGTCGCGCTGAGCAAGCGCGGAAGTTCGGGCGAAACGTGTTGGTCGCTTGCGCAACCTTCATCGCATTCGTCTCCTGGGACATGATCGCCGTTCCGGAGCGCGTCGACGAGGCGTTCTACATCCGGCTTGGCGTCGCAGCGTTCTGCATCGCGATCTACCTGGCCACTCTCGTACCGGGTTTCGAACGAGCCTATTATGGGTTCTACGTCGCGTTGATCCCGGTCGCGTCGATGTCGGTCGCCACGATTCTGTCGCTGTTTCCTCATGGCTTTGAGGTCGGAATCGCGGGCGTCGTCCTGTGCATCACTGCGTCGACCACGCTATTCCAGGCGAACGCCCTGGCAACCGCACTCGCAGGAGGCATCGCGACACTCGGAGCAGTGGGCCTCATGGTTCACTTTGGCGTGAACGAGACACTCGTTCGGGGCCACGCGATTTTCCTCGTGACCGCGGTCGGGTTTGCTGTGCTCGACAGCATCCAGTCTCGCCAAAGTGACCTTCGTGCATACGAGGCGCAACAGCGACTGGCGAACGAGAAGAAGCGAACCGAGGACCTACTTCGGGAGATCACCGAGATGCGAGAACAGCGGCATGCCTGGCTCGAGAACCTCGCTGGGTTCCTGCGCCACGAGCTCAAGAACCAACTGGTGGCAGTCGGAACCTCGCTAGACCTCGCGCGCGAGACGGACTCGCCCGCCGCGCGCGGAACCTTTCTCGGCCGCGCGCGCCGGAGCCTGAATCGGATGCGAGCGCTGGTCTCGTCCGCAACCGAAGCCACGAACTTGGAAGCCGCCCTTTCATCCGAGACGATGGACGTGGTCGACTTGAGTGGCGTCGTCATCGACCGCGTCCGCGCGTTCGCCTCCACACGCGAGGCGCCAGACTTTTGCCTTCGAATGAGTCCGGGGGTCGAGGTTCGCGGCTCCGAAGAGCGCCTCGCCCAACTCACGGACAAGTTGCTCGAAAACGCCGCGCAGCACACAGAAGGTTCGGCCGACATCCTCGTGGAGCTTCAGCGCCCTTCGAACGGAACCGTCGAGTTGGTCGTTGAAAACCACGGAAGGCCACTGCCAAGCCACAAAGAGAAGATCTTCGAAGCGTTCGTCTCCTCGCGCGGGGAGCCTGGCAACCTCGGGCTTGGCCTGTTCATCGCGCGCTCGATCGCCCGAAACCACGGGGGCGATGTCTCTGCGGCGGATCCCACCGGTGCGCGCGGCGCCAGGTTCACGGTACGGCTCCCAACCGGTGGGCCCGCGGCAACGGTGGAGGAGCCGCGCCGCGATCCGTCCTTCGCCGCGGTCCGCGCAGCACTTCGACCAGTGGACGTCTAGGGATCGCTCGGGTCGTCCGGATCGGGCAACCAACGATAGCCTCGGCCACGTTCGGTTCGTATCGCATCGAATGTAGGATCCTGCGCTCGAAAGCGGGCTCGGATCGCGCGAATGTGAGCGGCAATGGTGTTGGGCGCGACGTGGATGCTGGCTGCGTCCATGAGTTGCTGCGGGTTCTTTGCTTCGCTCGGATCCGTCGCGAGCGCCGACACGATCCAGTAGTGTGTGAGGGACAGGGCGACCTGCTGACCCTTCCAAGCGACGGTCGCTCGACGGGAGTCTAGCGTCAGGGGCCCTACTTCGATCTCGGGTGGACCCGGCGCGGCCCCTTCGAGAAGGGTGTCGTGGCGATGGAGCAAAGTCTCGATACGCACGGCAAGGAACTCGAGGCTGCTGTCTTTCGAAAGATAGTCGTCGCCGCCCACCCGAAGCCCCGAGATGCGGTCCGTGTCGCCGTCGTAGGAGGTCAGGAAAATGACCGGGAGCTTCGGACAAGACCTCCTCAACTCCGCACAGAGAATGAAGCCACCGTCGCGTTCGTCGCCTAGCGCGACGTCCAACACCGCCACGTCTGGCTGTTGCGCGGCAAACGACCGCGCCGCACTGTGGCGGTCTGCGAACTGCCGGACACTGAAACCCCGCGAAGTCAGAAAGTCCGCGTAGTTCTCGCGAATTACGTCATCGTCTTCGACCAGTCCGACGGTGCGGGTCATACGGGATTGCCTCGCAAGAGGTGAGAGTATCCTCTCCATGGACGATGGGCTAGACCCTTCGTACGGCTGCAGCTCGTCCCAACGCCGATCCGGAGATGTGCTCCGGCTTGCGCGAAAGAAAAGGTTCGGGTTGCGCGCGCAAACCGAGGTAGTCTCCATGTGATGCCGGGTTGGACCGCCGAAGACATGGTCGGAGCGCACGCCCCTCTGATTGCCGTTGAACGGATCCAAGCATCGCGGGAAAGGCGCTGATGTTCAAGACGGCGGAGCTTGGACGCGCGTTGTCGCCCGAGGAGTTTGCGAAGCGAGCCGAAGATCTGCGACTGAAGCTCTTGGTTGCGCAGCATCAACTGGATCGTAGCGGTGCGTTCCAGGTGCTCGTCGATGTTGCCGGCGTCGATGGAGCCGGCAAGGGCGCAACGACCAACACGATGCACGCTTGGCTGGATACGCGCCTGCTGTTCACGCGGTCTTACTCCGCGCCCTCCGAGGAGGAGCGTGAACGGCCCGAGTATTGGCGCTACTGGCGCGACCTGCCGCAGCGAGGACGGATCGGGCTTTACCTGCGTGGCCGCTATCGTCGACCGATCATCGACCTCTTCGACGGCCGGATCAGCGAGGCGAAGTTCGAGTCCGAGCTCGATCGGATCAGCGCATTCGAAGGAGACCTCGCAGCGGGTGGCGCGCTGATTCTCAAGTTCTGGTTGCATCTCGGGCGCGATGCCCAAGCTGCGCGCCTGAAGAAGCTCGAGTCTGACCCTGCCACGAGCTGGCGCGTGACCGACCTCGATTGGAAGCACTGGGAGGAGTACGATCGGTACGCCGACATCGCGGAACGCGTGATCACCAAGACCAACACGGGAAGCGCGCCTTGGCACATCGTGGAAAGCGCCGATGCACACTACCGCGACGTCACGGTGTCGGAGATCCTGGTCGGTGCGATCGCCGAGCGGCTGCGCGACGCCGGGATTGACCCCTTCGAAGGAGACAAACACACCCGCCCACCTAAGAAAGATCCGCTTCCCAAGCGACCAAACGGGCCGCCAACGATTCTCTCAGACCTCAACAAGTCGGACGATGTCGACAAGAAACACTATCAACGCCGCCTGAGGGAGCTGCAGGCGGAGCATCACGTGCTGCAGCGGTCGGCACGGGGCAACGGTGTCTCGAGCATCTACGTGTTCGAGGGGCCAGACGCGTCGGGCAAAGGAGGTGCCATCAGACGTTCGGTCGCGACGCTCGATGCCCGCAACTACGAGGTGATTCAGGTCTCCGCCCCGAGCGAGGAAGAAGCGGCCCAACCGTACCTGTGGCGCTTTTGGCGACACCTGTCGCGTGCGGGCCGACTCACCGTGTTCGATCGATCCTGGTACGGCCGGGTCCTCGTGGAACGCGTCGAAGGATTCGCCTCCCGGGACGAGTGGCGCCGAGCGTACTCGGAGATCAACGACTTCGAGGAGCAGCTGGTGGATCACGGGATTGTCCTCGTGAAATTTTATCTTCACATCAGTCCAAACGAGCAATGGAAGCGCTTCGAAGCGCGCCTCGACACGCCCCACAAGCGGTGGAAGCTCACGGATGAGGACTGGCGCAATCGGGCGCGTTGGTGGGACTACGAGCAAGCGGTTCACGACATGTTCGGAGCGACCGATACCCGTCACGCACCTTGGAGGCTGATCGCGGCCGACCACAAACGAAGCGCACGGCTGTCCGTCCTGGAAGCCGCCTGCCAGGCACTTCGGAGTAGGCTCGACGAAGGCGACGGCGCCACCGAATGAGGGGCGACGCGCTCGCATTGCCACATCTATGAACCCACGCCATCGTCAGGGCCCAATCCAACGCTCCGACTGAATGACTTCCACGCACCGTTATCGAGGTGTCGCCGAACGCGACGTGCCCTCGCCAGCGACCCCGATTCGCACAACGACTGCGCGCCTTCGCTGGGCACTCTGTTTGGCGATTCCTTTCTGCGTGGTTCCAAGCGCTGTAAGGGCGGAGCCGCCAACCGCGGGAGACGAATCGCAGAACGAGACCGCACCACCCGATGGGCCAGCACATGGCACCGTTGCCCCATCGGCGGGGGCCAAACCAGAAGCACAGAGTAAGGCCGGGCGTCCGCGTCGCCTGGATTGGCACTGGAGGCGCGCACACCCCGCCGAAGTCTCCGCAAGCGCTCTCATGGCGGTGAGCGCCATCGCACTGTCCCGTGCCCGAACTCCCGACGCTCGCTGGAGGAAGGTGAACGGCTTCGACAATTGGTTTCGCAACGGGATCGGGCTCAACGGGCGACCCGAAGAGAGGATCGATCTCGCGAGCGATATCTTCGCGCTCTCTCTCATCGCGTATCCCGCGATCATCGACGCCGCCGGCGTCGCACTGATCCTCGACAGAAACCCTCAGGTCTTCGCACAGCTTGCCGCGATCCAGTCTGAGGCATTCGCCATGACGGCCGTCCTAACGAACGGCATCAAGGTCGCTGCAAGACGCGAACGGCCTTTCGGCGAAGACCTCGACTGCCCCGATGGACCCCAGTGCACAGGCGGGGTCAACCGTTCGTTCATCAGCGGGCATACCTCCTTCGCATTCACCGGGGCAGGCCTCACGTGCGTGACGCATCGACACCTCCGGCTCTATGGCCGAGTCGGCGATCCGCTGGCGTGTGCGACGACGCTCACCCTGGCTTCGTTGACCGGCCTCTTTAGGGTGATGGCCAATCAGCACTGGATCACGGACGTGTTTGCCGGAGCGGGCGTGGGGCTCTTCTCGGGCTGGCTGATGCCGTGGCTCCTGCATTTCCGTCACGATACCCTCGCTAGCGACCCCGACCGGGCACGGGCATTGCGCTACCTGAGCCCCTACGGCACACGAGACGGAATCGGCCTTCGCGCGACCGGTAGGTTCTGAAGCGGAGCCGTTGGGTTTGAACAGACCCGAGACCCGCCTCACAATCCCGAAACGATGCAACCGATTCGTCATCCCCATCTGACCGTCAGGGCGCTCGTGGCGGTCGTTGCCAGCGCGGCGGCGTTCAGCTGTTCGAGCGCCGATCCCGGAGGCAACGAGGCACCATCGGATCCCGATACGCCCGGAAGCGAGCAGACCGGCGGCACGGAGTCAACGCCCACCGAGCCGGAACCCGAGGAGCCGGATAGCCAACCAACCGGAGGCACAGATTCGGGCTCGGAGGAGCCGGACCCCGTCACCCAAAACGATGACCTGGCGAAGGTCGTGTCGGTGCAGGCGAGTGGCGCGTCCGGTGCGTACACGTTTTCGGTAACCGTGAGCAGTCCCGACACCGGGTGCGACCAATACGCGGACTGGTGGGAGGTTCTGACACCGGATGGCACGCTCCTCTACCGAAGGATTCTTCAGCACAGCCACGTGGACGAGCAGCCGTTCACCCGCAGCGGCGGGCCGGTCGATGCGACAGCCTCGGACCGAGTCATCGTGCGCGCCCACATGAACCCTACAGGCTACGGGGGCGCGGCGTTCTCCGGATCAGTCGACTCTGGCTTCGAGGAGGAC
>JBCCHE010000005.1:0-170920 GCA_039028875.1 Myxococcota bacterium
ACGAGAGTTAGAGCGACCAAAGCTAGGAAGCGTGGACTCATAGATAAACCGACACTTTGCGGGCAAGCCAGAGCGGGCACTCGGGCCAAACGGGACCCCGTTTATCGCAGGAACGTCTTTGATTTCCAAGCGTAAAGTCACGAGCGCTGACAACTCACGACAACCTTCAAGTGCGTGCGATCTTTTCACCAGTACAGCCGACTACGTGCACGTACACACGCGCCTCGCGAAATCGCGTCATGCACGGGGAAAGTGCATGGTGGGGTCCGCAGACTGTGACGGGCCTCACACGTGATCGAGATCACGTTTCACTTGGGTGCAACCATCGGCGACTTGACCGAAGCTGAAGGGAGCGACCAAGGTTCGGAGTTCAATGCTTATGTCCGACGCGCCGACTGGCCGTTTTTGGACATTCGAGGAGTCGCGTTTGGTGCAGTGGAAAGAGCTTATCGCGTTGATGACCCTGGTCGCGACGGCCGCTTGCGGCGGGACCGAAAACGAGTCGGGCACCGGAGGTGACATCAGCGCCACCGGTGGCACAGGCGGAACCCCGCTCTCGCCGTCCGGAGAGCAGACGTTCGAGCTCGGATGCATGCGACCCGATGTCAGCCTCAACCTTGAAATCGAGCTCGCCGTCCGGCTGAGCGAGCGTTTTGTCAGCGGCACATCGAGCGACGCGACGTTCGGTCCCGCCGTCACGCTAACCGAAGCCTCGACCGAGGCCCTAATCGACGCCGGCGTGGAGTCGATCGATGTGACCTCGATGTCGGTACAGACGCGACTCCTTGGGGCGGAACCGAGCACGATGACCACCCTGCTCGCCGATGCCCCCCTCGAAGACTTCGACCTGCGGACCGATCCAGACGACGACGGTGTCCCGGGCCCACATCGGTTCGAACTGATCCCCATCACGGAAACCGTGGTGCCCTTACAGGGCGCCAACATGGTGGAGTTCTCAATCTCCGCGGTTGCGATCTCGTTCGGCGATTTCAGCGTCCCGCAAAGCTGCGTCGATTCACAGTCACTGGTTGGGAGCCCGCTCAGCTTTGCGGTGGCGTCGAACTGAGGGTTCGGTCGACGCAGTAGAGGAACGGCCCCTCGGGGCTGTCGACGATCGCGGGGGTCCCCGGCGGCAAAGGTCGGAGCGAGGCTGCGATGGTCGAGTCGGAAACCGACCAGACCGACGACGGGGCGCGGTCGACGTCGACCCGAAGATCCCACTTGCGCGGATCGTATCTGTAGAGACCGATGAGGCCGACCGTGATCGTGACGATCGCGGCGAGCCCGACGAGACGTCCGTGCACGTGCTTCGGCTCCACCAACGCAAAGAGCGAGAAGCAAGCGGCCCAGACGACGGCCGAGGTCAGCCTCGGTCCAAACGCGACGCCTCCCCACCATTTGTAGAACGCGGCACAAACGACCAGCTGGACGAGAAGCGACAACGAAAAAGTGCGTGCATCGGCGATGGACCGCGCCCCCGCAACGATCGCAACGATGACGACGGGTGCAAAGAAGAGGAGGCCGCGGCTCGGGCTGAGAAGCAGGCCGGCGTAGGCGAGACCGACATCTGCGACATCGTGCGCGAAAAGCGGCGCGGTCCCCCGATGGGTCAGCGCCTGTCCGGAAGGCCACCAGGTTCCGAGATGGTTCAGGTTCCAGAACGCGAACGCCACCATGACCGCCAGGGCGCCCACCAGGGACATCGCGAGCGCAGTTCGCCGCCCGGTGCGCCACAATGCGCTGAAGGCCAAGACGCCACCCGCGAGTGCGACGAGGGTATCGGCCGGACGAATGGCGATCGCGAGGGTCGAAAGGACGATCGCGGCACCGAGGGCGGGCGATTTTGGACGGGCCGTTGCTCCCTCGGCGAGGGCCCACCACGAGGCGCAAAGGGCGACGCAGGAGACCGATTGTTGCCACAGCGCTTGCCCGATGAGGGCCGCACCAGCGAACGACAAGGCGGCCGTCATCGCACCGACCAAAGCGATGAGCGGCGGTCTTCGAACCCGAATCGCGAGGAACAGAAACAATGCGCAGAGGCCCAGGGCGAGCGCTGCCGAACCACGCGCGCGACGCGCCATTTGGTCGTCGTCGATCACGGCGCCCGGACGGAGCGGCGGGGTGGTGAGGGCGCCCCAAAGGGCGGGGGCAGGGCCCCAAGCCGAAACCAAGCGAGCCCGGTCTTCGGTGACGACCGCGAAGTAAGGTCGCTTCCCTTCGAGCACCTGCGCCCTCAGCCACTCGACCCCCGCGAGATCGAACGTCCGTTCGCACTGCCAAACGTGCATGCCGATCTTGGCGGGGACCGTGTCACCCCCTTGGGGCCGAAGCGGTGCCGTGACCGCAAGGCCCACGGGAAGCGCAAACGCGAGGATCGCGTAGACCCACGCTCTGTGGGTGGAATCCCGGACATCGCTCATGGTGAGCCTTGTCGAAGCACCTGCTCCACTCTTGGAGCGAGCAATGGATCGAGGTCGATCGCGCGCTCGAAACCGGTGTCCCGTTTCGCTCGGTCGTCGGTGCGAAGGCCGCACAAGCCGACGTTGAAGTGGTTGTCGGGGTTGAAGGGCTCGAGAAGCACGGCCTTGTCGAAGGCGAGGCAGGCCTCTTCGACCTCCCCGGCTTGAAGCGCCACAATGCCCCGCGTGCGCTGGTTGTGAGCGGAGCGCGGTTCGTACTCGGTGGCTTGACGCACCGCCGCGAGCGCCTCGACCAACGCACCGCGTGCCGCAAGCATGTAGCCGAGGTTCGCGTAGGCCTTGTGCGCTCGGGGCCCGCTTGCCGCGCGCCGCATCCAGGCGATCGCCTCGTCGACGTCGCCGCGCGCTCTCAGGATCAGGGCGCGCCGGTGGTGCAGTCGCCAGCGGTGGTCGGAACCCTCGGCGTGACTGAGCCCGATCTCGACGAAGCGCTCGGCCTCATCGTAGTCGCCTCGTTCCTGCGCCTCGGAGGCGAGCCGGTGCCAAGAATCGACGTGACCTGGATGCACCGAGACCGCGTGCGCCCGAAGGCTCCGCGACGACTCCCAGTGGGGCACCTGGAGCACCGTCCAGGCAAGGCTCGCGATCAGCCAAGCGGCGCCGAGGACGCGACCTGCCCGCACCGGGAGACGCACCAGCCCAACCCCGAACACCAGGAGAAGGCCCCAGATGCCAACGAGCAGGTACCGGTCCGCGAGGAGATTCTGGAGTGGGAAGACCACGTGGCTGACCGGCGCGAGAAAGATGAGCCACCAACCGAGCCCGAAGCTCGTGGGCGTTCGAAAGGGGGATCGGAACACGGCGCGCACCGAGAAAAACCCAAAGACGAGAAGCGCGCTTCCGCCGAGCAGGGCAAGCCACGGGTCCGCGGCGCCGGCGAGGTCGGCTCCGAGCGGATACGCGATTGCGTAGGGTCCCACGAGCATCGTGAGCAAGAGGTACTTTCCGTGGACGACGGTGAAGAGCATCACCGTTTCGAGCAGGCCACCCCCATGATAGGCCTGCACCATCCCGACCGCTTGACCCGCAAGATAGACGGGGAGGAACGCGAGCACCCCAGCGACGAGCGAACCGACGCCAAGCGCCCATCGCCGGCGCAAAGGAGCGCTTTCACACCACAAGGCGCTCATGGCGAGCGCGCCGGCGCCAGCGAGCATGTGTCCCTTTGACAGGATCGCACCCGCGAGAAGCAGGAGAGACAACACAAGCCGCCAAGACGTCCCCCGCCGCAGGTAGCGGACCCCAACGAGCGCAGCAGAAAAGAAAAGAGCACCGCCCAAAACCCCCTTGCGCTCGGAGAGCCACGCGACGGCTTCGACGTGAACAGGATGCAGGGCGAACCCGGCTCCGACCCACCAAGCCAGCGGCCGGCTGCCGAACAACTCGAGCACCAACCACGCTGCGAACGCGCACTGCGCGCCGTACAAGAGGACCTGAGTCAAATGGTGTCCGCCGTAGGCGTCGCCCCAAACCGCGAAGTCGAGCAGGACCGAAAGGTCGCGAAGCGGGAGGTACTCGGCGCCGAGGAGCAGTCGCCGTTCGACCGACAAGTCGAAGAACACCGTTCGGATGGAGTCCCAATCGAGGCGCTGGAGAAGTGCGTTGTCCCCGATCAGCCAGGGGTCGTCGTACCTGGTCAGTCCGAAACGGAGGGTCGGGAGATAGACGAGGACGCCGACCAGACCCACCCAAGCTGGATGCCATGGACCCGCGACCGAACCTCTCGATCCTTCCCCAGCGTTCCCCACCCAATCCATCTACCCCGGGAGTGCCCGATTCTCTATTACTTTGCGGCGATGGGTCCCGCCTCCGGGCACCACTCGCTTGGTCACGGGCTCAGGTTCTTGTAGGTTCCGGCCGAGGCTGTGGGGCAACGCCAACGGCGAAAGCTGGGCGCGCGAGAGGGACGGGCATGACACCGGGGGACACGATCAAAGGTTGCGGACTCGCACTGCCACTGGTGTTCGGGCTGGCTTGCATCGATGCGGCCGCCCAAGACTACGCCTACCCTACGCCGCCCCCTCAGAATCAGCCCTACACGACCGAGCCCGAGTACGCGCCGCCACCGGAACCGAAAGTCGGAGACCACCGAGGACTTCAAGGGGGCTTCACGATCGGCGTTCCGCTCTGGTTCGACGTGGATCGAGACGTGGTGCGACCCGGCGCCGATCTTCAGTTCTTCGGCGGATACGACATCGGTTACGCGATGTTTGGTCTAAACCTCGGCGCGATGTGGACGCCGATCGATCTGAACCAAGTCGCCAACCTCCCGCCCGGGCTCAACCCGGGACGCAGCCCGCTCACGCGCCTCTACATCGCGCCTGAGGCACGGGTGCAAGTCCCCAACAAGAGCCCGATTCTCCCATATCTGGCGGCTTCGTTCGATATCAACTGGTGGCGCTTTCGGGACACTGAGGTGGTGTGCAACTTCTGGTACTGCGACACGGTGGCGGTCTTCAAGTTCACGCCAGGCTTCACAGGAAAAGTGGGCATTGGGCTTCGCGCGCGCAACGGCGTGCACATCGATGTCGGGATCAAGTACTCGCTCTCCGGTGCGGGGAGCTTCTTCAATTCGCGGGAACAATGGGTCACGCCATATGTTGGCGTTCTCGTGCGCTGAATGAGAACGAGGATTCGAACCATGACACGAGCGAACGCAACTTTTGCCATCCTCGCCGCGCTCTGCTTTGCGCTCGGATTAGGCGCCTGTAAGGGGGGCAAGGAGACGGAGACCCCAGTGGCCGTCAAGCCAACGCGCCCTCCCTCTCCATCGGGAACGATGAGCCTGCGCGGCAACTACGAGTATCGCGGGAGCGTGGGCACGTTCGAAGACTGCACGACCGGACAACGGTGGCGGGTGGCCCAAGAGGGGGACAACGTCGCTCTCGAAGAGGCGTACATCGTATCCGGGGTCCCCATCGGCGAGCCCCTGGTGGTGTCGGTTGAAGGCGGCATCGATCGACGCCCGAGCCCCGACCGGGACGGTGACGAAACCATGCTGATCATCGCGAGGTTCGTGACCAGCTGGCCAGGGGCAGACTGCCTGCAGCCGAGCGACTTGCCCGCGCCATCGCCCTAGGCCCGGCGCCCGCGACGCCCAGCCCCGTGTGATGTCCCACCGCGAGGACCGAAAGCCGGAGCGATGGCGAAAAAAGCCGACGTTTCCCGGAACTCATAGTGCAGCTGCGACTATGGGCGACGTGACGCAATGAATCATAATGAAAAGCTGATTTTTGATCTTTTAAGCGCGAGTTCTTGTGGAAAATCAGCTTAATAAGCTGATTTTTTGGCTTGACCCACGCGTCTGGAATGAGCATCTCGTGATCGCTCGGGAAGAGCGAAAGGATGGAGAACGCAGATGTCTACTCAAACGCAATCACAAGCCGATCGGGCTCGCATTCGCCGCCGCTTCGAGGAAGAAGCACGGCCTCACCTCGGGGTGCTCCAGGGCAACGCCCGGCGCCTCGCGCGAACCGACGCCGACGCCGACGATTTGGTCCAAGACACGATGGTCCGCGCGTATCGGTACTACGACCGTTTCGAGCAGGGCACGAACTTCAAGGCGTGGCTCCTCCAGATCCAACGCAACGTGTTCGTCAACCGGTACCGCCGAGAAAAGCGCGAACGTGCGCTCCTGACAGAGTCGGCGCTCGAAGCGGTTCACAACCGGTGTACGAGCCAAGCCACGCTTCGCGAGGGCCGGGCGGCCGAGCACAGTGTCGAGCGGCCGCGGGTGGCCCAGGCCATCCAAGATGCCATCGCAGAACTCCCCGAACCGGGTCGGTCGATCGTCGTTCGCGCGGATGTCGACGGCTGGTCTTACAAGGAGATCGCCGAAGAGATGGGCACGCCCATCGGCACCGTGATGTCCCGGCTCCACCGGGCTCGCAAGAGCCTGCAATCGTCACTACGGAGCCAGGCCGAGCAGTTCGGGATCGCGGGTGGATCGCTCGAGGCTGCCTAGGGCGCTCGGTCGAAGACTCGATCGAGCACCGGCTCCACAACGGGCGCGACGCCATCGTCACCACCACCAAGGGCCGCGGCCACCACGACACGAAGACCGACTGGCATTCGTGGCGGGCGGCCGCGGCCCCGTGTTTACGAGAGAAGAGGTTCGGCCCGTGGGCCGACAGGTGGGTGGTAGAATTGCGGCCGCCGCTCAGCTTGACGGCGAGTGACATCCCCCACGACGCGCTCCGCATGGCGATCGCGGAGCGTACGCGCGACGAACACGCAATTGGGTGCGTGCGAGACCTCGCCCGTTATCGAGGTCGTCGTGGTCGCGCAGGATTCGTCGATCTTGGCCATACGGCCCCGTGCGCAGTACGTGGGAGATGTCTCTCTTCCGAAGCTTTGCATTGGCTCCCCCGATCAACACCAGAGCCCCCAGGTCTATTTCATGATCAAGCGATCATCTTGCCTAGGACACGCACGTAGCCCTGTTCGACGCAGGCATTATCGAGCAAACCACGCTCTCCGAGCATGCGGTGGAACCGGGGAAGCTTGTAGTACGGGATCGTGATGACGAGGTGGTGCTCGAGGTGGTAGCCGACGTGGTGTGGCGCCAAGAGAACGCGCTCCCACCAGCTCGTGAGGGTGGTCCGGGTGTTGCCGAAGGGGTCTCCCGGATGAGGAGACGGCACGGCCGAGTGCTCGGCCATCGACCGGAGGCGAACGACCAGCTTGTTCGTCGTCAGCCACGCACCGAACCACAGCAGGTAGAGGAGCGGGTGGCCGAGCGCCCAGAGGACGCCAAACAAGACCGCGTTTGTCACGACCGTACCGACGACCATGCGAATGACGCGATCGCGATCGAGGCGCATCGGAAGGGTGCCCTGCCCCACCTCTTGACGGCGAATGACTCTGTACGCGACGTAGCTCGTGCCGATCAGTTGTTTGAGGCCGGTGACACCAAGAAGGTCACGGAGCACTTTGCGGGCCATGCTCGCCTTCGACACGGGAAATCCATCGGCCAATTCGCGATCGGGATCGGTGTCGCCCCAAGTCTTTCCGTGATGATCGAGGTGGTGAGGGCGGTACATGTCCATGCTGATGTAGATCGGATACGCGGCGAGCCAGTTTCCAACCCAGTCATTGAGCTTGCGGTTGTTGAACAACGTGCGGTGGGAGGCCTCGTGCAAAATCACCGCGAGACCGAGCTGACGGGTCCCGATCACGACGAGCGCCAAGAGGACCGTCCAAACGTTCGGCACGTAGGCCACCAGCGCCATCGACGCGGCGATCATGCCGTAGTCGGTGACCAGCGTGAGCCATCCGTGCCAATCGCTATGCTGGCGTAGCTCCTTGATCTCTTCTTTGGTGAAGGATTCTCGCCAATCGATCGGGGTCGGATCGTTCATTCCGCGGCCTCTCTTTCGTTGAACTTCATGTACCGCCACCACAACACGCGGCCAGTTTCGTCGTACTGCCGCATCGACTCGACGAGCAGGTCTCGTTCGTTCGTAGGGCTCATCTCGGGCGGGAGCAGTGGGTCGAGCGTCACCGAGCGGATGACCTCGCGCCCCAGCAGAAATGCCTCGCGGACCGCCTCGACGAGCGGCTGGTCGGCGCGCGCGCGAAGGCTCATTTCGAGCTGCCCCCGAAGCTCCTGGTAGCCGCGGATCGTGCTCACCGTGTCCCACAGATTGCGGGCACGTGTGTCGTCGCGCGGAGACAACTCGTCGATGCGGGAACAAACGGCGTTGGGCTCCACGCCGAGCCGCTCGAGACTGGCGCGAACCTCGGCCACGCCACCGACGAGGTTGTTCGGACGGACGAAGAGCCCATCCTCGAGCTCTCGAAGACCGAGGAGCCGCAACGCACGCTTGCGCCGGCCTAGGGCTGCCCGATCGCTCTTCGGCAAGTGGCCCACGTAGACCCCGACCCATGAGTGGTCCCAATCGACGGTCCGCTCGGCGACGTCACGCCACCCCATGACGCGATGGCTGAGCTCGCGCGACCGAGGCCCGAGTCGGTAGGTGCCCCGCTCCTCGGACACGACCGCGCCATCGGCGCGCATTTTCACGAGGGTCACCCGAACGGTGTTCGCCGTGAAGCCGAAGATCGCGCAGGAGTCGATCAGGGTTCGGACGGGCGCCACTGGATGGCCGGTGGACTCGGCCACCGAAAGGGTCTCGGTGATGATGCTGCGGGCGGTCACCTGCATGGCAGGGACTATATTAAGTTGATCTACGAAATATGCAAATCACCACTAACAAAGCCGCGGTGGCGTAAGAGCTTGTTTTAACTTGGTTTTTCTTGGAGCTGCAATTCCTCAGCCCTTCTTTGCGAGCTTTGCCCAGGAGTCTCGGAGTTGGATCGTGCGGTTGTACACCGGGCGTTCGGGCCGGCTGTCTCTATCGACCACGAAGTAGCCGAGCCGCTCGAACTGGACGCGCTCCTCGGGGGATCGGGACGCGAGCGAGGGCTCGAGTTTGGCGTCGCGGATCACTTCGAGCGAGTTCGGGTTCAAGGTGTCGATGAAATCGCCGTCCTTCGACTCTTCCATTGGGTTGGGCACCCGAAAGAGCCGGTCGTAGAGCCGGACTTCGGCATCGACGGCGTGGCGTGCGCTCACCCAATGGATCGTCCCGCGGACCTTGCGGCCGTCGGATGCGTTGCCACCGGCAGATGCCGGATCCCAGGTGCATCGGAGCTCGATCACGTCACCCGCATCGTTCTTGACGACTTCGTTGCAGGTCACGAGCGCGGCGTATCGGAGGCGGACTTCTTTTCCGGGAGCGAGACGAAACCACTTCTTCGCAGGTTCTTCCATGAAGTCGTCTCGCTCGACGAACAACTCGCGCGTGAGATGAAGTGCGCGCGATCCGAAACTTGGATCGGTGGGGTTGAACGGTGCGTCGAGGGTGATCTCCTCGTCGGCATCGAGGTTCTCGATGACGAGGCGTAGCGGCCGAAGAACGGCCATCGTCCGAGGACTCGTTGCGTTGAGGTCTTCCCTGAGCGCGTGCTCGAGGAGCTCGATGTCGACGACGCTGTCGCGCCGAGAAACGCCGATGCGTTCGGCGAAGCGACGAATCGCGTTGGGCGTGTAGCCTCGACGGCGAACGCCGGCAATCGTTGGCATCCGTGGATCGTCCCAGCCATCGACGTGCCCTTCCTCGACGAGTCGCTTGAACAAGCGCTTGCTCATGACGTTGTAGGTCAAGTTCAGCCGCGCGAACTCGATCTGGCGTGGCACTGGGTCGAACTCGAACTGAGACACGAACCATTGATAGAGCGGGTTGTGATGCGCGAACTCGAGCGTGCAAAGCGAATGCGTGACGCCCTCGAACGCATCGGACATGGGATGCGCGTAGTCGTACATCGGGTAGATGCACCACTCGTCACCGGTGCGGTGGTGTGAAACCTTCCGGATTCGGTACATCAACGGGTCGCGAAGGTTGACGTCCGCGGACGCCATGTCGATCTTCGCTCGGAGGACGTGCTCCCCGTCTTCAAACTCGCCGGCGCGCATGCGCTCGAACAGATCGAGGTTCTCGGCCACGGGCCGGTCGCGAAACGGGCTATCGACGCCAGGCTTGTAGAAGTCGCCGCGGCCTTCACGGATCTCTTCGAGGCTTTGGCTGTCGACGTAGGCAAGCCCGCGTTCGATGAGGGAACGCGCGCACTCGTAGAGGCGCTCAAACGTGTCCGAGGCGAAGTACTCGTGACTGCCCCAATCGAAACCCAACCAGCGAACGTCCCTTCGCATGGCCTCGACGTACTCGGTATCTTCGGCCTCGGGATTGGTGTCGTCGAACCGAAGATGACATCGTCCTCGTCCGGGTGCCGCCAACTCGGAAGTCGTGAAGTTGAGGCAGATCGACTTCGCATGACCGATGTGGAGGTACCCGTTGGGCTCGGGCGGAAATCGGGTGACGACCGACCCATGTTGACGGCCTTCGGCGACTTCCTTTGTGACCAGATCATGAACGAAGTTCGGCGCGTTCTCCTGGCGATCCTCCGTGTCAGGACGAGCGTTCATGGAACGTGGTGTAGCGCGTCCAGGGGAGGTATGCTCGCGCGATGGCTGGGGACTACTATTGCGCGCTCTGTGAACGGGAGTTCTTCTTGGAGGGGGGCGAAAGCCGCCCGCCGTGCCCCACATGCGGCCAGACCGAGTCGGTCCAGTCAGTCGACAGTTTTGCGCTCGTCAAAGACATTCGGCGGCAGTGGTTCGCCGTCTTTGCGGTCCTCTTTCTCGCCGGTGCAGCCTTTGCGCTCTACCAGTGGTCGGCCTCGGCCCCCTGATCGCGCGCCCAAGGCACGCCGTCCGGGACGCATTGGTGGCTGGGAAGGCTTCGGGGGCGCTCGGGGGCGCAATTGACGCGATAAACGGCCCGCTTCAGCCTTGACCGGAATCTCGATCGACCGTACTAAACGCCCACCGACGGGCAAAAGCGCCCGCCTAAGATGAAGGGGAAGACCAACATGAGCTCCATCGTGAAATACCTGACGATCGGGACCGCACTCCTCGCGCTCAGCCTCAGCGGCGCGTGCAAGGACGACTCGAGCGCAATGAAGCAGCAAGTGACCGAAGGCGCGGAATCGGCTGGCAAGGCCGGTGTCGAGGCAGGCGTGGCCGCTGGACAAGAGGGCGGCGCCAAAGAGGGCATGAAAGAGGGCGGACAAGCTGCCGCCACCGACGTCGTCAACTAACACGACTCCGAAGCGCGGCTGGCAACACCGGGCGGCGGCGGAAGCCTCCGCACGGTGTTTCGCTGCCACGGCCGCCCCCGGGAACGCGGCGACAAAGGGCCTGGCATGAACTTGCGACCATGGGTGTCGCGCAACTCAGAACCGATCGTCCCCGGGCGCCACCCGAACCAACTGTGGACTACGCGGCGTGAACGCCGGTAACGGGATCAGAATCGGTTCGACCTCCGGCAAGAACTGGCGCGCCGTCTCTGAAGCGGACGCGCATCTTCATGCCGCGCTCGCCGGGGTTGAGCGAAATCTCCGGCAAGAGGTCAGGTACGAAGCCGTCCAGCAAGTTGAACTCGACGTTCTGCAGGAGCGTGCCGAGCACCAGTTGCATCTCCATGAGCGCAAACTGCTTGCCAAGGCAGACCCGCGGACCCGCGGCGAAAGGCACGTAGGCGCCCTTCGGAAGCGCACGCTCGAACTCACGGGTCCAACGCTCGGGCCGGTATTCGAGGGGATTGTCGAAGTATTTGGGGTTTCGACCGAGGGCGAGCGGGCTGATCGCCAAGACCGCACCCTTCGGGAAAACATAGTCGCCGAGCCGCAGCTCCTGGAGCGCCTCTCGGCCGTAGATCCAAACCGCGGGCAGCCGCCGAAGCGACTCTTTGACGCACATCGAAAGGTAGGGAAGACGCGGAAGGTCGTCGACGGTGATGGGCCTACGACCGAGGACCCGGTCGACCTCGGCGCGCGCGTGCTCCACTTTGTCTTGGTGACTGGCCATGAGGTACCACGCCCACGTCAGGTTGTGTGCGGTGGTCTCGTGGCCCGCGAAGATCAACGTCATGCATTCGTCCCGGAGTTGCCGGTCGGACATCCCGCCCTGTTCGTCCGTCGCGAAGACCATGTGCGACAAGAGATCACCGTGATCGCGGTTGTCGCGGCGGCGCGCGGCGATGAGGCGCGTGATGACGCCGTCCATTGCATCGAGCGCGCGCACCATGCGTCGATTGCGTTCGGAGGGCCACCATCGCGGCGCGGGAACAGGGGTTTGCGCGTGATCGATCAACGCCTCGACGATGTGCACCATCGCGTCGTGCACGGTCTGTGAGTCGTGTGCGAGGTCGGTATCGAAGAGGGTCTTGGCAACGACGCGAAGGGTGAGCTCGACCATGTCCTGCCGAAAGTCACGTTCTTCCCCTTCGGCCCATCCGCGCAGAAGGTCGCGGGTGTACTCGGCCATCGTGGGCGCGTACGCGTCGATCCGGAGCTTGTGAAACCCAGGCCGAATCAGCTTGTGCTGGCGCTTCCACGCGGGGCCTCCGTTCGGCACCAGGCCGTTGCCGAGGAAAGGGCGCCACATCTGCTTCACGACCTTGGGCTTGTCGATGTACTTGGCGTGCGTGACGTTGATCGCGTTCACGACCGCCGGGTCTCGGATGAAGTAGGACTGACCGGTCAGCACGCGGGTCACGAAGACATCGCCGTACTCCTCGTGACCACGAAGCAGGAAGTCCGCGCGGTCGCGCTGAAAATCGAAGAACCCGCCCCAGAGCCAGTGACCACGGTGCCTCGGGACCGTTTTGGGAGGAGCTAAATCATGAGTATTATCAATGCTCTGCACCATTATTTAACGAAGTGTAAACTTCGGAATCCGGCAAGGCAAGGTTTAAGTTTACTTTTTGTAATCTCCAGATTCGCCGCATGGTGGCCCCGCCCGCCCGGCTGGACCGTTCAACGGAGAACGTCGACATCGGGCGCCGGGCGGCCAGCCACCCGGCGGGTCGTTACCGGCCTGCCCGAACGAGCCGCCCCGGCCGGGCCCCCGTGAGCCGACCGTCCCTTGCGATGACCTCACCCGCGACCAGCGTGGCGACATAACCGTCGGCGTGTTGCATCAAACGCTGCCCACCGGCGGGCAGATCTTTTTGCATGACCGGGGGTCGAAGCCTGAGCGCGTCGAAGTCGATGATGTTGAGATCGGCCCGTTGGCCGACCGCGAGGGTTCCGCGATCTGCAAGGCCGATGAAGCGGGCGGTATCGTGAGCTTGCATTTGCACGACACGTTCGAGTGAGATCCGGCCCTCGCTGCGGTCTCGTGCCCAATGTGTAAGGAGAAACGTCGGCATGCTTGCGTCACAAATCGTCCCGACGTGTGCACCGCCATCGCTCAGTCCTGGGAGCGCCCTTGGGTGGGTCAGCATCTCGTGAACGGCGTCGAGGTTCATCCCGGTGTAGTTGTAAACGGGGAAGTACAAGAGGGCCTCGCCATCCTGCTCGAGCATGGCGTCGTAGATGACGCCGAGCACGGGCTCCTTGCGACTCATCGCCTGCATGCCAAAGCTCTCTTGCGCTGGTGGCTCGTAGTTCGGATCTTCGCCAAGCCTGAAGAGACGCATGGACACCATCTCGAGGTTCGAGAGGAAGAAGTCGGCGAGAGGCGGCAGCATGCTGCCATCGCCTGCAACGGGATCGCTCGTCTCGTGGATCATCCGTTCGCGGAGGGCAGGATCGCGCATCGCGGCGACGCGCTCAGCAAGCGGCAAGTGGCTGATCGCCTTGTAGCTCGGGAAACCCATGAAGGGGTGGAACGTGGCCTGAAGCCCGAGCATCACGCCGATCCCGCGCGACGCGACCTGGCAACGAACGTCGAAACCCGCTTCGGTCATTTTGGAGGCGCGATCGAGGATCCAACGCCACTGCTCGGGGCTGTGGTCGCGCTGCATCGTCGAGATACTCATGGGGCGCCCGCCAGCCGCGCGAAGCATCTGCTCGAGGACACCCCACTCCGCATCGAAATGGTCGTCACCGTGCAGGATGTTGAAGTCGCTCACAGCCTGAAGGACACCGTGGTCGAGCCCTACGAACGCCTTCGCGATGCCTGCGAGCTCATCTCCCGATGCCTCCGAGGAAGGGGTCCACTCCCCCACAGCGCTCCTATGGTTGTCGCTCCGGCCGGTGCTGAATCCCACGGCGCCTGCGTCCAATGCCATCCGGAGCAGCCGACGCATCTCGGCGATGTCTTCCGGTGTCGCAGCTTCGTCGTGCACGCCTCGCTCTCCCATCACGTACACACGAAGCGCGTCGTGTGGGACGTGGCCGAGAAAGTCGATCGTGTGAGGCATGCGGTCGAGCGCGTCCATGTACTCCGGGTAACTCTCCCAGTTCCAAGTGATGCCCTCGGAGAGCGCCGTACCTGGAATGTCCTCGACCCCTTCCATCAGCTCGACCAACTTGTCGTGATCCGCCGGGCGGACGGGCGCGAAACCAACGCCGCAACTGCCCATCGCGCAGGTGGTCACGCCGTGAATCGACGAGGGTGCGAGCTCCTCGTCCCAACTGATCTGGCCGTCGTAGTGGGTGTGGATGTCGACGAAGCCAGGGGTGACGACTGCGCCTTGCGCATCGAGCATGCGGTCTCCCTCTTCTTCGCAGGCCCCGACGGCGACGATCCTACCGTCCTTGATGCCGACATCGCCTTGGAAGCGTTCGGTTCCGGTCCCATCGACGATTGTGCCGCCGACGATTTTCAGGTCGTACATGACGCCGCCTTTCTGCCTTCAAAGGAGTTGCGCACCATACCGTAGAATCAGCGAGATCGCAGCAGCGAGCAGCAAGACGAGGACGGCCATCCGAAAGCGACGCTCGTCCACCCGATGATGCACCCACTCTCCGAGGACGATCCCGATCGGGACGGCGGGAAGCAGAACGAGAACGCGGTAGAGATCGCCAGGTTGGTAGGCCCTAACCGACACGAAGCGAGCGACCAGGATCACATTGAGGAGGATCCAGATCATGCAGAGCGTGCTCCGAAAATCGCGTTTCCCAAGACCCTCGCGTCCGATGGCGTAGACGAGCATCGGGCCGCCCGAGGCATAGATCCCGTGGATGAAACCTGCGGAGAACAGGGCTGCGATCGAGGCCCCGAGGGAGATCGGAGGCTCGGATGCGGCCGCGTCGGCATGGCGCAGCTTCCGGATGTCGTGCGCCGAGAGCACCAACACCATCACTCCGAATGCCAGCCCGAGGCCGGGCCCACGGACTGCCGCCAACACGGCAAACGCTGCGGCCATTCCGAGCGCCATGAGCGGAAGTACGCGTCTCAGCAGGAGCGGCCAACGAACCCCTTCTGAGTGGCGAAGCACGATGTACCCCGTCTGGAGGAACGAGAGCGGGATCGCGAGTCGGATGACTTCTTCGAGCTGCAGGAACTGGGCGCCAAAGGTGACGCAAATCAGCATGCTGCCGAAGCCGATCGCGGTCTGCACGAGGTAGGCGCCGAGCACGATGATCGCGAACGCCAGGAGGGCCGGGTCGAGAGTTGGATCGATCGCGTTCATCGGGACAGCTCGCGCCGGAGGCTAGATCTCCGTGCGACGCAAGCGCAACGAATTCGTGATCACGGAGACTGAACTGAGGCTCATGGCCGCCGCGGCGATCATGGGGTTCAGGAGCAGACCGAGGATCGGATAGAACACGCCGGCGGCTACGGGGATCCCGAGCGCGTTGTAGACGAACGCGAAGAACAAGTTCTGCCGGATGTTCTTCATGGTAGCCCGACTGAGTCGTCTCGCCCGGACGATTCCACCGAGGTCGCCCTTGACGAGCGTGACGCCGGCGGTCTCCATCGCGATGTCGGTTCCGGTGCCCATCGCAATGCCCACGTCGGCTTGGGCCAGGGCTGGCGCGTCGTTCACGCCGTCGCCAGCCATCGCAACGACGTGTCCTTCGCGCTGAAACGCTTGTACCGAAGCCGCCTTTTGGTCTGGGAGAACACCGGCGACGACGTGGTCGATGCCGAGCTTGCCAGCGACGATCGTCGCGGTCTTCTCGTGGTCCCCGGTGAGCATGACAATCGAGATCCCGGCCGCATGTAGGTCGGCGATGGCGGCGGGCGCGCTCGGTTTGATCGGGTCAGCCACGCCGAGAACCCCCGCAGGACGTCCGTCTACGGAGACCAAGAGAGCCGTTTGCCCCTCCTTTCGCGCGTCGTCGGCAAGGGCGGCGAGCGGAGTGACGTCGATGCCGCTCTCCGCGAGCATGTCCGCGTTCCCGAGCACGACCTTCCGGCCGCCAACGTGACCGACGACACCACGGCCGGTGACCGAGGAGAACTCTTCGACGGGGCTCAGGACGAGGCCACGATCTTGTGCCCCTTGGACGACGGCGTCGGCAAGTGGGTGCTCGCTTGGTCGCTCGAGGCTTGCTGCGAGTGAAAGCAGGATATCGTCATCACCGTCGATCGCTTCGACGGTCACGAGGGCGGGCTTGCCCTCAGTGAGCGTTCCTGTCTTGTCGACAACCAACATGTCAACGGTGCGCATGATTTCGATCGCCTCGGCGTCCTTGAACAGCACGCCAGCGGAAGCGGCCTTCCCCGTCGCAACCATGATCGCCATCGGCGTGGCGAGACCAAGTGCGCAGGGACAGGCGATGATAAGAACGGCCACCGAGCTCACCAACGCATGAGCCATTTTGGGGTCGGGGCCGATGATGCTCCACACCGCGAACGTGACTACCGCAGCGACGAGCACGGCGGGGACGAACACGCCCGCGACAGAGTCGGCCAGGCGCTGCACGGGTGCCCGCGTCCGTTGGGCCTCTGAAACCATGCTGACGATCCGCGAAAGAAGGGTGTTTTCGCCGACCGCCGTCGCTTCAATCGTGAGCGCCCCAGAGCCGTTGATCGTCGCACCAATCACTTTGTCGTTGGCCGTTTTTGCGACGGGAATCGGCTCGCCGGTGACCATCGATTCGTCGACGAGGCTGCTTCCGTCCAACACGATCGCATCGACGGGGACCTTCTCGCCAGGTCGTACGCGGAGTCGGTCCCCAACCAGGACGTCTTCGATCGGGACATCGCTCTCGTTTCCGTCTTCGGAGATGCGCCGCGCAAGCTTGGGAGCCAAGCTAAGCAGCGCCTTGATCGCCGTGCCGGTTTCACCTCTGGCTCGCAGTTCCAATACCTGACCGAGCAGGATCAGGGTCACGACCGTCGCGGCGGCTTCGAAGTAGACAGCCACGCTGCCGTTCGCATCTCGGAACGCAGTCGGAAAGATCCCAGGCGCAATGGCGGCGACCAAGCTGTAGAGATACGACACCGCGACGCCGAGACCGATCAGTGTCCACATGTTGAGGCTGCGGTGACGGAGCGAAGCGACAAAGCGGCTGTAGAACGGCCACGCGGCCCAGAGGCACACGGGGGTCGCAAGCGCGAGTTCCAACCAAACGCGACCGCGGTCTCCGAACAGACGGGACATGGGGTGGCTCGGGAACATGTCGCCCATTGAAACCACCAGAAGCGGCAGCGTGAACGCGAGCGCGATCCAGAAACGCCGCTTCATATCTTGCCACTCGGGGCTGACTGGATCTGCGTCGGCGGTGGCCGTACGCGGTTCGAGCGCCATTCCACACTTGGGGCAGTCGCCTGGACCCGCTCGGACCACCTCGGGGTGCATTGGGCACACCCAGGATCCCGCCGCCGCCTGATCGATCGACACCGCGGTCAGTCGAGTCCGCTCAGCGCGTCCATTTTTGCGGCCATGTTCATGTCGTGTTCGGTCAGGCCGCCGGCATCGTGAGTCGAGAGCTCGACCTCGACCGTCGCCCAAACATTCCGCCACTCGGGGTGGTGGTTCATCTGCTCCGCGACCAACGCCACACTCGTCATCCAACCGAACGCTTCGACGAAGTCTTTGAAGCGGAAGGTTCGCCGAATCCGATCCTCGCCAAGCTCCCAACTCGGCAGCGCCTTCATGTGCGCAGCCACCTCATCCGCAGTCAGCTTCTTCATCGCCCGCAACTCTAGACCCGCCGGGGTCACTCCGCACCCCCAAAACCCCAACCATCTCCGCAACTTGCCCACCATACCGCGAAAACCCGGGGTCACTCCACACCCAATAAAACTCAACCATTTCATCACCTTGCCGACCGCAACGCGAAAACCCGATCCCCCGCCGACGGGCTATGCCTCCGGCCGAAGTCCGCGCCATTCGAGCTATTGCTTGCGGCTGGCGTGGGCGTTCATCCCGCCGGAAACGCCCGCGCGACCGTCGATTCGGGTTTTCGCGGTGCAGTCTGCAAACTATCGACTTTGCTGCGGTTTTGGAGACGCGGAGTGACCCCGGGTTTTCGCGGTGCGGTGGGCAAGCCTCCGATTTTGCTGCGGTTTTGGAGGGGCGGAGTGACCCTACTTTTTCTTGGCGGCTTCGCGTTCGGCGACTTCGGCTTGGACTTTCTCGAGGATGTGCCGGGGAACGGCGGCGTAGTGGCTGAACTCCATCGAGAACTGGCCACGTCCCGATGTCGCGGAGCGAAGGTCGCCGATGTAGCCGAACATCTCGCTCAGTGGGACATCCGCTTTGATGCGGACGTTGGTGTGGCCCTTTTCCTGCGCGCCGATCATCCCGCGTCGTCGATTGAGGTCGCCGATGACATCGCCGACGTTCGCGTCCGGAACGAACACGTCCACCTTCATGATCGGTTCGAGAAGCTGGGGGCTCGCCTTGGGCATGCTCTGGCGAAACGCCGCCTTGGCCGCCGTTTCGAACGCCATCTGCGAGGAGTCGACCGGATGGTAACCCCCGTCGAGAAGCGTCACCTTGAAGTCGAGCAACGGGAAACCACAGAGCGGACCGGTCTCCATCATCTGTTTGAACCCCTTGTCCACCGCGGGAATGAACTCCTTGGGCACGTTGCCGCCCGTAATCTTCGACTCGAAGACGAAGCCTTCACCTGCCTCGGCCGGCTCGATTCGGTATTCGATCTTCGCGAACTGACCCGAGCCACCGGTCTGCTTCTTGTGCGTGTAGCTGTCTTCGATCATCGACGTGACTGTCTCGCGATACGCCACCTGAGGTGCACCCACCTGGACGTCGACCCCGTGGCTCCGACGCAGGATGTCGACCTTGATGTCGAGATGGAGCTCGCCCATCCCCTTGAGAATGGTCTCGCCCGATTCTTGATCGACCTCGACGTGGAACGACGGGTCTTCCGCAACCATCTTTCCAAGCGCGGTGCTGAGTTTCTCGCTGTTCGCCTTGTCCTTGGTCGAAACCGCCACCGAGATGACGGGGTCTGGAAAGACCATCGGTTCCAGGGTCGCGGGGTCCTTCGCGTCGGCGAGGGTATGTCCCGTCCGAACATCTTTCAGCCCGACCATCGCGACGATGTCTCCAGCCTGGGCGGACTCGACGATCGTCCGATCGTTGGCGTGCATCTCGACCATACGCCCCACGCGTTCGTTCTTTCCAGTGAACGTGTTGACGAGGGTATCGCCCTTGTTGACCGTGCCGGAATAGATGCGCGTGAAGGTGAGCGCGCCGAACCGGTCCTCCATGATCTTGAAGGCGAGCGCTCGAACGGGGCCGGTCGGGTCGACCTCGGCAAACTTGCCGGTCTCGTTCCCCTCGAGGTCGATCTCGGGCTGCGGCGGCACTTCGGTCGGATTGGGCAGATAGGCGACGACGCCATCAAGCACCTGCTGAACGCCCTTGTTCTTAAAGGCTGACCCGCAAAAGGTCGGGAAGAAAACGAGGTCACGCGTCCCCTTCCGAATGCATGCCTTGATCGTATCGATGTCAGGTTCGTTGCCCTCGAGGTACTGTTCGAGTGCGTCGTCGTCTTGTTCGACTGCCGCCTCGATGAGCTCGGTTCGGTACTTCTCGACGAGCTCGGCCATGTCTTCGGGGACGTCCTTCACCTCGAAGTTCTCCGGTCGTCCGGAGTCGTCCCAAACGTACGCTTTCTGGGTGAGCAGATCGACGACCCCGACGAACTCCGCCTCGGTACCGATTGGCAGAACCATGACGAGCGGCTTCGCGTCGAGCACGCCTTTGATCTGGTCGATGACCCGATAGAAATCCGCACCGGCCCGATCGAGCTTGTTGACGAAGATCAGCCGCGCCACCTTGGACTCGTTGGCGTAGCGCCAGTTGGTTTCGGACTGAGGCTCGACGCCGCCCGATCCACAAAACACACCGACGCCGCCATCGAGCACCTTGAGCGAACGGTAGACCTCGATCGTGAAGTCCACGTGGCCGGGCGTATCGATGATGTTCAGCTGGTGGCCATCCCAAAAGCAGGTGGTCGCTGCCGACTGGATGGTGATGCCTCGCTCCTGCTCCTGCTCCATGAAGTCAGTGGTCGCCGCCCCATCATGGACCTCACCGATTTTGTGAATCTTGCCGGTGAGTTTGAGAATGCGCTCGGTCGTGGTGGTCTTGCCGGCGTCCACGTGCGCGAAGATGCCGATGTTCCGGTAGGTGGTGAGGTCTTTCATGGTTTTCCCGTGCGATTAACGCGATTGGCCAACGCCCGGCTAGCCGCGAAATCGCGTCTGCGCAACCGGGCGGGGCTTGTCCGACCGAATTCGGCCGAAAACCGCTTCCCCTGAGGCCATTCCTGGTGTCGGCGGCCGCGCCGTCAATTAAGGGACGTGTCGTCGCTCGACGGCTTCTGTCCCACTGGGACTGGATCGGTGATGAGGTCGAGCCGAGGCGCCGGAAGGCTGCCGCGCCCGAGACGGCTCCTGACCGCGAGCTTCGCCTCAGAGAGCATGAGCTTGGTGGAGTGCACCATCGTCTTGCCCAAATCGGTCAGATCCTGCGTGCTGAACACGGTGTCCCCGAGCGCGAAAGGAAACATCGACATGATGTTGCCGCGCGCGTACTCGAGCAACCAACACTCACGGCTCAAGTGACTGCCGTTGGTCGTCAATCGAGGCAGGTGCGAGACTTCGCCAGGCTGGAGGGTTCGTGGTGCGAATTGATCGGGCTTGAACGTCTGAAGCTCGCCGTTGATCACGATGTCGTAGAGTTCGGCACGATGCCGTCCGCTGTGCCCTTCGGACCCCACCGCCGTTCCGCAGAACAAAAGATACTCCTTGGGCGAGGTGTGGAGCACGCTCATCGAACACATGATCCCACCGGCGTTGCTCCAGATCCATTCGCGGCCCGGATGGATGTGCTCTCCGTACACGGCATGCAGCGTGTGGGCGATGCGATCGAAGCGCCGGTCGAGCGGCACGTTGAGGTGCATCTTCACGATGCGCTGTAGGTCTGTGGGTTCGAACACGTATTGGGTCATGACGGACCGAACCTAGCACACATGCGGCCACCAAGGCGCAGGCGCCGAAGGCTTCGACGCGCTAAGACTCGTTCATGATTCGCGTTGCCAGAGTTCAACGAGATGGCGGCCCTCGGTGGGCCGTGGTCCTCGACGGCGGCCTGTCGTGGGTTGAGGGCGAGTTCGAGACCACAGGCGCCTTACTACGGGGTGGCACCGACGCCATCGCCGAGGCCGCCACCCGCACCCGGGCCCTGATCCCCCTTGACGGCGTAGAGCTCCTCTCGCCGGTCACCCAGAACCAACAGGTCGTTTGCCTCGCCAAGAACTATCGCGCGCACACGCGTGAGACAGGCGTCGATCCAGACTCGAAGACGTTCAACATGTGGTTCAGGAAGGCGTCGTCGTGTCTATGCGGGGCGAACCATCCTATCGTAAGGCCTGCACGCGTTCGCTTGCTGGATTACGAAGTCGAACTTGGCCTCGTCCTTGGACGGGACATCGTCGCGCCCGAAACATTCGGCGACTCGGCACTTCCAAGTGCGATCGGTGCGCTTGTGGTGCACAACGATGTGAGCGCTCGCGACGTCCAGCTGCCGGAGCTCCAGTACTACAAGGGAAAGAGTTTCAGAACATTCGGGCCCACGGGACCGTGGCTGACCCTTGTCGATGACCAGCTTCGGGAGCGCTGGCACACCCTGCGTCTCCGGATGTACGTCAACGAAGAGCTGAGGCAGGACGCGGTCTGCCAGAACATGGTCTACAAGCCGGGCGAGACCCTCACCGAACTCTCGGAGGTGCAGGACCTGCGCATCGGCGATCTGATCGCAAGCGGCACGCCCTCGGGCGTTGCCATGCAGCGCTCGACCGAACAGAACGCCATGCTTGCCAAGCTGCCACCTGAAGAGAAGTGGCAGCGGTTTACCGAGCTGCAAGAGGCCGGCGGCCGGTTCCTAAAGCCCGGTGATCGAGTACGGGCCACGATCGCCACCGATGACGGATCGATCGATCTCGGCGGGTTGGACAACCGCGTCGAAGCTCAGTAGGGAGCGCGCCATGGCACGGATCGACATTTTCAACGGTGACGCGGATGGGATCTGTGCGCTGACGCAGCTGCACAACGCCGAACCTCGCGAGAGCCGACTCGTCACCGGGGTCAAGCGCGACATCGCGTTGGTTGCCAAGGCCGATCTGAAAGCAGGCGACCAAGTGACCGTGCTTGATATCAGCTTCGACAAGAACCGCGATGGCGTCGAGAGGGCGCTCGAAGCCGGCGCGAGTGTCTTCTACGTGGACCACCACTTCGCTGGCGAGGTTCCGGAGCACTCGGAGCTCGAAACGATCATCGACACGGATCCCAACGTGTGCACGTCGTTGCTCGTGAACGGCTACCTCGGGGGGGCTTACGTCGAGTGGGCGGTCACCGGGGCTTTCGGGGACAACTTGAAGGACACTGCGCGAGCCATTGCTGCACCCCTCGAGCTGAGCGAAGCCCAGCTCGCATTGCTCGACACGCTTGGTACATGCATCAACTACAACGGGTACGGCGCGTCACTCGAGGATCTTCATTTCGCGCCGGATGAGCTCTTCGGCCTCGTCAGCCCGTTCCCGTCACCGTTCACCTTCGTGCATGAAGCGCCGCAGACCTTCGAGGCACTCGAGACGGGCTATCGTCAGGACATGGCCGCTGCAGCCGCGATCGAGCCGGCGCAGGAGAACGACGCGACGTCGGTCGTCATCCTGCCAGACGAACCGTGGGCGCGTCGTGTCTCCGGGGTATACGGCAACGAACTCGCGAACCGCGAGCCATCTCGCGCGCATGCGGTGCTCACGGAGCGCGCAGATGGGACTTACCTCGTAAGCGTGCGCGCTCCCCTCGCCGACAAGCGCGGGGCGGACACACTCTGTCGGCAGTTCCCGACCGGCGGGGGACGCGCGGCGGCGGCCGGGATCAATGCGCTTCCGGCGGACCAACTTGGGGCCTTCGTGACCGCCCTCGAAGCGACCTACCGCGAACCCACGTAGGCCCCACACGACCGAGGCGGGTCGAGCCGGAGGCGCGACGCATAAGTGCCTGAAACTTCAGTGCAATAGCCGGAGCGCGACAAGGGTCGAGGGAGCCGTCGGAAGCCCCGTAGCTTCGGACTGCCCATCGAAGCGAAGCGGTCTACTATCCACGTCTGGGTGGTGTGAGTTGGAAGCCGACGCGCCAAAGCAACGCAACATCGCAAACGAAGCCAGCGCGATTCGGCTTCGCATTCTCAACGTGACACTTCTGATGTCGGTTGCGGTCGGCGGCCTCGCGTTCGTGCGGATCTTGGTCGACGCGATCGACATGGAGGCATGGACCGTCGCGGGCGCGGCACTCGTCGTCTACGCAGGATCGACGATCCTGCTTCTCGCACGGCGGCTCTCATACGAGGTCCGCGCCGCAGGCTTTCTCGGGTTGCTCTACGTCGGCGGCGTCTTTGGTCTCTTGGCAGCGGGCTACCTCCCCGCTCCCATCCTGATCTTGGTCGCGCAGAACATTCTCGCGTCGGTTCTTTTCGGACGGCGCGCCACCTGGACCGCTTTGGGGTTCAACCTACTCGCGCTCCTGGTTGCGGGGATCTGCCTCTCGAACGGCATCGTGTCGATAGAGACTGCGCGCTTCTACGACCCGACGGACTTGATCGATTGGTTGCGAGTCACCGCGCTCTTTGCCGTCTTTGGCGGTGTGGCGATCGTCAGCGTGGACGTACTCACGCGGCATTTGGATTCGAGCTTGCGGGAGCAAGCCGAGCTGCTCGAGAACTTCAAGGGCGCGGTTCAGTTGCACGAGGCCGCCGAGCGCAACCGACGGCAGGCCGAGTCCAGGCTCCGCGAAGTCACTGGCCGGTTGACCCTCCCGCCGAAGAACGGGGCGATCTACGAAACCATCGACCAGCGTTTCGCCGCAATCCGGCGCACCGCCGAGCGACTTCAGTCCGAGACACTGAGTGACCGCGAGGTGCGGGCGCTTGCCGCAACCATTCAAGACGCCGCCAAGGGCGCTCCGCAAGAGCCCGGCCAAGACCCGGACGACGCCGCCTAGCACCCGGGACACCGGCGAGAAAAGGCTGGAAAAACTCGGCCGGAGTTTAACTTTACAAGTTGTAATATAAGGAATACAAACAGGATCAAGGTTCCTGCAGCAGGGCCCCGGGGTTTCATGGAACACGCCGAACCGATCCCATACGACCAGCGACCCGCGAATCGAGACCTCAAGCACTTGCCTGGGGAGTACGGACTCCCCCTCGTCGGCAAGACGCTCGACATGGTCCGCGATCCGAACGCCATGTTCGATCGACACTTCCGCAGGTACGGGCCGGTCAGCCGAATCTCGATCACCGGCAACAAGTGCACGCTCCTGATTCATCCGGATCATGCACAGCGCGTACTTCTCGATCGCGAGAAGAACTTCTCGATCAAGAAAGGCTGGGAATCGGTGATGGCCGATTTCTTCGAAGGCGGCCTCGTGATGCGCGACTTCGAAGAGCACCGATTGCACCGCGGCATCATGCAGACGTCGTTCAAGCCAGACGCGATGCGTGGGTACCTCTCGCGGATACAGCGCATCGTGCAGCGGCGAGTCGCGCAATGGGCTCGACGAGACGAGTTCGTGTTCTACGACGAGGTGAAGCTGCTGTTGCTGGACATCGCGTTCGACGTGTTCTGTTGGGTCGAAGACTCCGACAACACGATCCGACTCGTCAACAGGGCCTTCACAGACATGATGGAGGGCGCGCTTGGCGTGGTCCGGCTGCCGATCCCAGGACTCCCCTACAATCGGGGGTTGCGTGGTCGCCGAACGCTCAAGCAGTTCTTCATGGATCTGATCGCACGCAAGCGCACCTCCGACGACCAAGACGTGTTTGCTCACTTCTGTCGTTCGAAGACGGAGGACGGGCACTACTACGAAGACGAGGACATTGCGGATCACATGGTCTTCTTGATGCTGGCGGCGCACGATACGACGACGAGCGCCGCGACGATGGCCGCGTACTACCTATGTCACGACTTCAATCTTCAAGAGACGCTCTACCGCGACTTCTCCAACACGCCGCATCCACCGAGCTACGAGGCGTTCTTTCACGAGATGAAAGAGGTCGTGGGCGTGTTCTACGAAACGCTCCGCCTCCACCCGCCTGTGTCGTTGTTTCTCCGGCGCACGATTCGCGAGTGCGAGTTCGGAGGCGTCCGAATCCCCGCCGATACGATGGTCTGCGTGCCCGGGATCTACATCCAGCGCCTCGAAGGCTTCTGGGAGCGCCCCGACGAGTTCGACCACGCGCGGTTCAGCGAGGACCGCAACGAGCACCGCAAGCACAACTTCATGTGGATCCCATTTGGCGGCGGCGCGCACAAGTGCATCGGGATGCACTTCGCTCGGCTCCTATTCATGCAGACGTTCGCGGAGATGCTTCGAAGCTACAGGCTCGAGTACGCCAAACGCGGCTACTACCCTGCGAAGCTTCAGTACTTCCCGTTCAGCAAGCCAGTCGACGGGCTTCCGATGCGGCTGGTCGCACGCTAAACCGCGTCTTGTGTACGCCGGCGCTCAAGATGCTTCGGCGAAGAACGACCGGTACCACTTTCGGATCTCGCCGATCGGTCCGTCGCCGTCAACGAGGGTGGGTCGATCGCGCCATCGCTTGTGCTCCCAGATGGCAACGTCCTGGAAGTAGCCGTCTCGCGCTGCGGCGACGTGTCGCAGAATCACGTCACGTCCCGCGTTCTCGCCCGCCCGTTTGCGGAGCGTCACACCGAAGCGAAGAACGAGCTCCTCGTGGTCGATCGGCACGTGCGCATTGACCAAGACCATGTCGTAGGCCCACATCAGCCTGGTGAACTGTACGGCCGGTCCATGGTACGTCGCGACCGACTCGACCGGTATCGGCCTTCCGTCGAGGGTGCCCCCTCTGCCAGTCGTTCGCTGGGTCGCCCTCGGCCCATCGATGATCATCTCGAACTCATCGATCGTCTGGTGATGAACCGGACCGAAGTGCGCAACGTCCGCGACGTTCTCGATCACCTCGCGCGGTTGGGTGGCGATTTTGATCTCACTCATCTCGAGCGGGGTCCAGTTGGGGTCATCCAGCTCGTGAATCGGCGGTACTTCGTAATCGGGGACGACGCCTTCTTCGTCGAAGTACGCAAGAATCATCCCGCTGTGCTCGGAAACCGGATACCGCCGGAGCGCCGCCTTGGGTGGAATGCGGCTCGCGTAGGGGACCTCGACGCAACGACCTTCGGGCGAGAACCGCCACGCATGAAACGGGCAGACGATGTCGTCGCCTTTGACGCACCCACCGTGACCGAGGTGCGCGCCGAGATGTGGGCAATGGGCATCGAGCAGCGTGGCGTTACCACTCTCCCCTCGGAACAAGACAAAGTCCTTGCCGAAGTAGCGGAGTGGCAAGGGCGCACCGGACTCGAGTTCGGTGCTCCAGCAAACCATGTACCATCCCTTCGCGAAGGGCGCGTCGACGGGAGACATGGGCTCAGCATACACCAACTTGTCGGCTGCGGAGCCGTCAGGCGCGCGCAAGCGACGTAATGAAGGCAGCCATCGCCGGCCACGGGATGCCGGGCGGCAGATTGACGATTGGCTCTTGCAAGCCAAGTCCCCGTCGTCTTCCAAGCTCTTTACGGCAGTGAAGGGGATCCCCTGAGATCGTAAGACGTTCGACCATCTCGTCGGTCACGGCGTCGAGGGCCTGGGGACGAGTCGACTTGTCACGATACAGCCGCTCGATTTCGTTGCATTCCTCACCGTAACCGAAACCCGTGAGCAACTCTTTATAATACTCGCCCATGCCACCGATGTAGAACGCGATAATTTCGCGCGCCTTCTTGGAAGCTCCTCGACCGGGCACGGGGATAACCGTCGTAAACGGAGCGGTCGCGATCTCCGCCGGGTCACGTCCAGACTTCGCGGCTCCGTCCGCGATCCATGCTCGCCCATCTTCGAGACGATCGTAGGGCCAGAAGATTGGCATCCACCCGTCGGCAAGCTCTCCGATGCTCGTCACGGACTTCTGCTTCAGCGCCGCAACGTAGATCGGGATATTTCGGCGCTTCGGTTCGAAGTCGAGCTTGAAGGGCCTGTACTGCCGGAGCTTGGCGTCGGAATCCGAGATGGGGCGACCGTCGAGCAATGTCTTGACGACCCGGATGACGTCTCGGGTCTGCGTGAGCGGCTTCTCGAAATCGCGCCCGTGAAGCCCCTCGATGACACGCTTCCCGCTCGTCCCGACGCCAAGGATGAACCTTCCGCCGCTGACCTCGTCGAGGGTGGCCGCCTGCATGGCGATCAGTGCGGGAGACCGACTGAACACGTTGATGATTCCGGTGCCTAGCTTGATGCGCTTGGTTCGTAACGCGATCTCGGTCAGAAGCGTGAAAGACTCATAGCCCCAGACCTCTGGGAGCCAGAACGAATCGTATCCGAGACGGTCGGCGAGCACTGCCGCTTTGACGTAGGTCTTGCGATCGTAGTTTCGCCAGAACGCAAGCAAGCCAGTCGGTTTTCTTCCCATGGTCGGTCCTCCGAGGGCGCGCACCCTAGCACGGCCACCGGTGGGAACGAACGCGAAGCTCAGGGCGCATGCGGAGGTCGCCGTGATGCCCATGGGTGGGCCACCTCGAGCTGGGCCGCCAGCTGAAGCAACATGCGCTCGGTTCCGAAACTCCCTAGAAACTGAACCCCGACCGGAAGGCCGTTGTCGGTCCAATGAAGCGGCACCGACATCGCCGGCTGCCCGGTCACGCTGGCCAAAGCGGTGCGGTACGGAACCCGCGAGATCAGGCTCTCGATCTGTGCATCGATAATGCGATGCATGGCACCAGGGACGGCACTCAAGGGTCGCAGCAGTCCTGACGCGAGGAGCGTCGCGAGCTTGATGTCCGCAGGCGAGGGTTCGGTCTCCTCGATCAGCTTCGGCGCGCAACACATGGTCGACGTGACGAGAACGTCGTACCGGGTGTGGAACTCCGCGAGCGAACGAGCAAGCTCGTGGCGTTGAAGACGGGCTTGCTCGCTGATCTGCGAGGATACCGCGTGCCCGGCCTTCCAGATGAAGTAGTTGAGCGGCTCGATGCCGCGCTTTACGCGTGCGAGGCCGTACTCCTCGACGAGCTCATCGACGAACCCCGAGAAACTCGTCGCGATCAAGATGACGGACAGCCAAAGCGCTTCCGACTCGTCGAACGGCAGCGGCACCAACTCGACGTGATGGCCGAGGCCTTCCAGCATCTTGGCAGCCTGTTCGACCGCTTCGACGCAGCTTGGCTCCATCGGACGGCCAAAGAAGTGCGTCCCAGTGTCGACGGCCACACGAAGCGGCCCCGGAGACTCCTGCAGCGCTTCGACGAAACCCCCGCCAGCGGGGCAATGATAGGGACCGCCGAGCTCGGGCCCGTGAGTGGCGTCGAGTGCCGCGGCGCTGTCGCGGACGCTTCGACTGATGACGTGCGAAGTCGAGCAGCCGCCGAGCTCCCAACGAAAGTCTGGTCCGATCGGGTTTCGACCGCGCGAAGGCTTGAGCCCAAAAACACCGCAGTTGGCTGCCGGCGTTCGGATCGAGCCCGCCTCGTCCGTGCCAGACGCCAGCGGTGCGAGTCGTGCCGCAACGGCAGCCGCGGACCCTCCACTCGACCCCCCAGGCGTTCGTTCGAGGTCCCAAGGATTACGCGTGGCGCCAAAGATCTTGGGGTTGGTGGTTGGCGTCAACTTATACTCGGGCGTGTTGGTCTTGCCGAAAACTCGCAGGCCAGCGCGAAGCCAGCGGTCGACGATCGTCGCGTTGCGTGTTGAGACTTCTCCCTGCTGGAGCGCACTACCGTTGCTCATCGGGGTGCCCTCGAGCGCGTGATGAACGTCTTTCAAGAGGAAAGGGACGTTGGCGAGCGGGCCCTCGCCGCTACGCACCTCATCTCGCTTAGCGCGATCGTAGAGAGGTGTGACGATCGCGTTCAACTTGGGGTTGAGCGCCTCCGCACGCGCAATCGCCGCCTCCATCACTTCTTGGGGCGATACTTCCTTCTTCTTGATGAGGTCTGCGAGACCCATGCCGTCGTAGTCTGCGTAGTCCTTGAACACGTGTGCTCTCCTCAGTCGTCCGCGTCCCGGCGAAGGACAGATCCCGGCGTCTCGGGACTACCATGGGACCCGAGCGAAAGGTGTCGACCGGTACTCTTTCGGTATGCCACTTCGATTCCGAACGAGGCGACGACCATTGCGGCCAGGATCCACAACTGGCTCCGCGTCTCGGGCTTGGATCCGATCTCGATGCAGAGCACAACCAATGCGCCGATTGTGGTCAGCGCCGCGAGCGCAGAAAGCCAGACGCGACTATCCGTCTCCTTGGCGAGCCGGACGTTGGCAACGTTGACCGCGACGAAGATCAGCAAGAAGCCCGCGCTGCCCATCGTCGCGATCGCGTCGAGGGGGATCGCGTTGGCAATTAACAGCGACAACCCCGCCGTGATGAGGGTGCCTTCGAGGTGCTCGCCCCGGAGCTCTCGCTCAAGCTCGCGCGGTAGTTCACCACTCTTCGCGATGATGTAGGTCAGCCGACCAGTGCTGTAAAACGTCGCGTTGATCGCGGAGCTCGTGGCCATGAGCGCAGCGACCGCGATGCCAACATACCCGGGACGCCCCATGAACGTCTCCGCAGCCACGGATAGCGCATAGTCACGGGTCTTTTCCACGTCGGCGAAGGTCATGTGACCGACGACCACGGTCACGATCAACACGTATAGAACCATGACCATCAAGACCCCGCCGATGTACGCGATCGGGAGTGAGCGCTTGGGATCGGCCACGTCCTTCGACGCGTTCGCGATGAGCTCGAAGCCCTCGTAGTTGAGGAAGATCAGCATCGCACCCGCAACGAGTGAGACCGGCGAGACGAACTCGGCGGGCGCAAGGCGACTCCAAGTCATCGGGGTGGCAAGCCCCCACACCACGAACACTGTGAGGAGCAGCATCTTGACGACGTTGAAGAAGTTCTCGGATCGAATCACGAGCTGTGTGCCAAACACGTTGATGATCACCAACCCGATGATCACCGAACTGATCAGCGCATGAAGCCAGAAGGTGCGCTCCTCTTTCGGAAAGAAGCTCGCCCCATAGCTCCCGAACGCATACGCGTAGACCGCGAGGAGCACGACGTAGCTGAGGAGGAGCAAGATGTTCGCCGCGCCCGTCAGGACTCCGCCTCCGAAAGCCTGATTGAGGAACGAGACCGTGCCTCCCTCGCCCGGATACCGAAGAGTCAGCTTGAGATAGGAATAGCTCGTCAGGAGCGCGACGATCCCCGCGATCAGGAAAGCGATCGGTGCGGCCCCTTTGGTGACCTGGACGGTGAGCCCCGTGACGGCGAAGATCCCCCCGCCGACCATTCCCCCGATCCCGATCGAAAGAGTCGAGAAAGTCCCGAGTTTGGATCCGCCGCCGGCCATCGAACGGCGGATCCTGACACAGAAAGAAAAAAAGTGCGGTCGGCCGAGACGTGGGCTGGATCTGGGCCAAGGGTCGAGTCGGCCGGATGAGAGGTCCTCGGGGTGGGTCGAACGGTAGGGCGGTCCGAATCTCGGACCTATCGGTCGCGCGAGATCGGTCACACACCCGTTGTCCCTGTCGTCGCGTGTGGTAACGGACTCCCAGGTTTCATTCGTTCGTAGGGGATATCGATGACGCAAGAACAAGCCGTGACGCAATTCTACTCCGACGCGCGGACGCGCAGCACCGTCCGCGGTGCCATTCGCGACTACCTCGGTTTCTTTGACGAGTCGTCGGGCGCGGACGTCGAAACGCGCAAGGCCGACTACACGACGATGATCAACCACTACTATGATCTGGTCACCGACTTCTACGAGCACGGATGGGGCCAGTCTTTTCACTTCGCACCGCGGTTCGAAGGCGAATCGTTCGATGCCTCTTTGGCGCGCTCGGAGCATTTCTTTGCGCTCCGACTGGGGCTCAACGAAGGCATGAAGGTGCTCGACGTGGGCTGCGGGGTTGGAGGGCCGATGCGCGCCATTGCACGCTTCTCCGGCGCGACGATCGAGGGTGTCAACAACAACGACTACCAGCTGACCAAGCTCGAGCAGTACAACCAGAAGGCCGGTCTTGCGGGCCAGTGCTCCGGATTCAAAGACGACTTCATGAACCTCGGTGTTGCCGACGAGACGTACGACGCAGCGTACGCGTTCGAGGCGACTTGCCACGCCCCGGACAAGGTCGCCGTGTTCAAGCAGATCCTCAGGACGCTTAAGCCGGGCGGCAAGTTCGCCGCCTACGAGTGGTGCATGACGGACGCCTTCGACCCCACGAATGCACGCCACCAGAAGATCAAGAAGGGCATCGAAGAGGGCGACAGCCTGCCCGATATCGCGACGATTCCCGAGGTTCTCGAAGCACTCCGCGAGGCCGGCTTCGAGGTCCTCGAAAGCCACGACGCAGCAACGAGGTCCGACGCGCGGACACCCTGGTACTTGCCGCTCAAGGGCGAGCTCAGCAATCCAATCGCCATTCGCCGCGGCCGTGTGGGTCGTGCGATCGCGCGCAAGACGATTCGCACGCTCGAACGACTTCGGATCGCGCCCCCAGGTTCAGCTGAGGTCAGCCAGATGCTTGGCAACGCCGCGGAGTCGCTCATCGCTGGGGGAGAACTCGGCATCTTCACGCCGAACTACTTCTTCGTCGCGCAGCGACCTGCCTGAGGCGGTCCGAGGTAGGGCGCAGAGCCAACCCCGGTCTACCGAAGAAAAGGAATCCGTTCCCTGAGCTTGCCCACGCGGTCACGTGCGAGTGGCACGACAGGGCTCTCCGGGTGATCGACGACGATCCTGAAGGTGCGAGCGCCGCAAGGCTCGATCACACGAATCTTGTCGAGCCGAACAATGCAGCCTCGGTGTGACTGAAAGAAGTCCTCGCCGTCTAGGTGCTCCGCCAAGCTCGCGAGCGTCCGATCGATGGCGAAGCGGTCGTCAGGGGTCACGGCCCAAACCAGCTCGTCCCGCGCCTCGAAATAGATGACGTCCTTCAGGTTGAGCACGACGTAGGCGTTCTTGCGTCGAACCGCGAAACGTTCGATGGGAAACGGGCTGCGTGCGTCGGTTCGGTTGTCCTCTAGATGCCTCAGTGTACGGCGGAGCCGCTCGAGGCTCACCGGCTTGAGCAGGTAGTCGGAGATCTGAAGGTCGAACCCACGAACCGCGCCTTCGTCGTGCTGCGATACGATCACGACATCGAGCTCGAGATGGCGTCGACGAAGGGCGTTCGCCAGTGAGAGACCGTCGGTTCCCGGCATGCGGAGATCGATGAACGCTACGTGCGGGTCAACCTCGTCGCAAAGGCGCTCCGCCTCGACAGGCGCGCCCGCCCGACCCACGACCTCGACGCCGTCACACTGCCCAAGAAGGAACGAGAGCTCCTCCCGGGCGGGCGGCTCACCGTCGACGACGATGGCCCGAAGCGTCATGGCATCGGGCCCATTGCGCCCATCCAGCGCTCGAGCTCACCGGAGAAGAGCTTCGGCGCCTCCTGAAGCAACGCCGGCGTGGCCGAACCGGTCAGCAACATGACGGCGCGGAGCTCCTCGACGATCGCGTCGATGAACGCGAGTGCGCCCTCTTCGCCGTCTCGCTGGAGCGACTGCAAGACCGGTCGTGCAATGCCAGCGGCCGAGGCGCCGAGCGCGAGCGCGCGGGCGACGTCGTGCCCTGAACGGACACCGCCCGTGGCGATCGTGGTCATCTTGGCCTGGCGCGCGAAGTGGATCGAAGGGGCGGTCGGGATGCCCCAGTCCCAAAGACTATCTCCGATCGTGCGCCGAACGCCGTCGGCCCGCAGGGTCTCGACCCCAACCCACGAGGTGCCACCGGCACCGGACGTGTCGACGTGACGAATCCCCGCCTCGGCGAGCTTGTGGACGGTCTGGGGGCTGAGCCCGTTCCCGGTTTCTTTGGCCACCACCGGCACGGAGAGTTCATTGGAGAGTCGCTGCAAAGCGTCGACACAGCCGCGGAAGTCACGGTCGCCGTCTGATTGAATGAGCTCCATCGCCGGATTGAGGTGGACACACAGCGCATCGGCCCCTACGTCGCGCACCAACGCTTCGATGTCACGAGTCGGAGTCTCTCGGGCCTGCACGACGCCAATATTCCCGAGCAGCAAGATGCTCGGCGCCCACTCGCGAACCCGATAGGTCCATTCCATCGAGGGGTCGCGTTGCATGGCGCGCTGGCTGCCAAGGCCGAGGCCAATGCCCCGCTGCTCCGCGATCGTCGCCAGTCCGCGATTGATGGATGCCGCGCGCTCGTGTCCGCCGGTCATCGCGGCGATCACGATCGGGGCGCGGAGCGTGCGACCGAGAAGTTCGGTCTCCGTAGAGACCTCACTGGCTGCCAACTCAGGCAGGGACTGGTGCAAGAGCCGGACGCCCTCGAGGAGGGTTGTCTTCGATCGGAACGCGACCGCATCTCCTTCACAGAGATCGAGGTGGTCGGCCTTGCGCGCACCTAGGGTCGCGTCCGACGTCGCCGCGGGGCCGTTAGCTCGCGCGTGCATGACCCCGAAGAGACTCATAGGCCGCTTTGTCGACCGGGCGACGCTGACGGAGATCTTGCTCGATGTCAGACGCCCATGCGCCCGAAGAAGCCGCGGGACCGGCAACCACCTCGAGGAGCTCGGCGCCGTAGCCGGATCCGTAGGACAACGCCGTCATACGGGTCCCCTCGGTCATGCCCGCGAGTGCCCCGGCAACCGAGATCCAAAGGCTGGCTGTGTACGCGTTTCCAACCGAACGGTTCCACGCCATGGTCGCGTCGACCTTGTCGGCGTAGAGCGCCTCGCCCTCGGCTTCGGTCCACCCGAGTTGCTCGGCCAGATGAAGGACCGCCTTCTTCACCATCTTCGGGAACGGGACGTGGAACGCCATGGCCTCGAAGTTTCCGAGGACGCTGCGCGCATCTTGGTCACCCACCATCGCGCCGTAGCACTCCTCGACCGCGCGCTTGTAGCAATCAAGACTCAACTGCCCCTCGACAGAGGGGAACGGATCGCCAACCGGACGCCAGAAGTCGAACGCCGGACTGCTAAACGGATAGGAGCGTTGTTCGATGCGAGCGACGAGGGGCTCGTCGACGATCATCGCAACCGCACCAGCGCCCTGGGTGGGCTCGCCGGGATCTTGAAGCGAGTACAACGCAACGTCCGAAGCGATCACGAGCGCCGCCTTGCCTCCGGAGGCACCGGACCATTTCCACTCGAGCGCCTGGCGTAACGCGAGCGTTCCGCCATAGCAGGCATGCTTCACCTCGTAGGATCGAATGCGCCCAGAGAGACCGAGCTCTTCAGCAACCCACGCACTGAGCGGCCGGCTCATGTCCTTCGCGCTCTCCGTGCCCAACACGATTAGCCCGATGTCTTCTGCGAGCCCATCCCATCGTGATAGTGCGCGTTTTGCGGCTCCAACGGCCAACGTGACGGCGTCTTCATCTGGATCGCAGAGTGCGATCTCACCGCACCCTAGACCTTTTGTAAACTTGTTCGGATCGACCCCACGAAGATCAGCGAGCTCTGTCACCGGCATGAAGAGTCTGGGAAGTTGAAGACCGATAGATGCAATGCCTACAGGGTTCGCGCTCATTTCACGTGTTCTCCTCTTTGGGACGATGTGACGCGATTGTTTGTAGCGCGCGAGGTAACGGCAAGAGCGAGAAACGTGTGACTCGTTCGTGAGATCTCGCCAGCGGTTCGGAGCGATCGTTGAACCGCGATCAACAGCGCGATAGCCAACGCATTGTAAAGCTCCTGCGTCGAACAACAGCAACGCAACACGCTGTAAAGATTGGATAGTTGTCGAACCGTTCGTGCGTGCTTTGGGACGATCGACACCAACGTTCGATCCACCGAAGCGAATCTTGTAGCTGTTCGACGAGGCACGCGAATACTTGGCGGCAGGGGAGACCGTGCAGCCAACGTTCGACTTGGGCGACATCCGATCGACGTACGACACCGTGGTCATCGGTGCTGGGCCGGCCGGGTGCGCAACGGCCGCGGCGTTCGCTCGCCGAGGCGCAAACGTTCTTCTGGTCGAATCGAACCCGAAGGCCGCGCGGCGCTTCGCTGGCGAGTGGGTGCATCCCGAGGGCGCTAAAATTCTTCGTAATCTCGGACTCTTGGACGGACTCGAGCACGGGGCGGCTGGGCGCGGATTCGTCGTGTTTCCAAATGATGGCTTGGGGCCGATCACCCTCGAGTACGGCACCGGCGAGCGCGGTCTGTCGTGCGAACATGCAACGTTGGTGACCCATCTGCGCACACGCGTGCGCCAGATGAAGGGCGTCGACTATCTCGAAGGCGTGCGGGCGAGCGAGGTCCGGGGTCGCTTCGTGACGCTCACACAGAAGTCCAAGTCACGCGTCGTCAGTGCACCACTCGTCGTCATCGCGACGGGACGCTCGGCGCGCAAGATCCTCGGTGATGGTGCAGTCAGCGACAAGGTGTCGATCTCGGTGATGGCGGGGTTGGTCGTACGCGACACGGAGCTCCCTTTCGAGGAGTACGGACACGTGATCACGGGCGGTCCCGGGCCAGCACTCGCTTATCGAATCGGACAGAACGCCGTCCGAATGTGTATCGACGTGCCCCACGACACGCGCGGCAACACGAAGAGCCAGGATTGGATCTGGAAGTCGTACGCGGAGGTGCTTCCGCCCGCGCTGCGCGAGGGCGTCCGACAGGGCGCAGCCGACGCATCGATCGGGTGGGCCGCGAACACCTTCCGGCCACGACGATACCAGACCGATCGCGGGGTGGCGCTCGTGGGCGACGCGGCCGGGGTGTTCCACCCGCTCACCGCCATGGGCATCACGATGTCGCTCCTCGACGCAGAGGCACTCGCCGAAGCCCGTTCGCTAGGCGCCTATGCGACACGACGCGCTGCCGAGAGCTATGTGCCCGAACTCCTCTCGAACGCGATCTACCAGGCGTTCGCCCGAGAGGACGCCAGCGCGATCGCGATTCGAGACTCGATCTTCAGCACCTGGCGTGCGAGCTCGATGCAACGCAACCGAACGATGGACCTGCTTGGCGCGACGACGACGAGCCGAGTCGATTTCGTTCGGGCCTTCTCACGCGTTGCACTGAGAGCCGGCGCCGGGGTGCTTCTTTCTGACGCTGCAACCGCACGCGAGCTCGCCGGCTGGCTACGGTGGCCATGGGCCGGCGTTCACCCAAGGCAGAGTTTGATGCGGCAGCGGTCGGTGTCGTGGGCGGCACCCGAGTCTTGGGCGCGCCCTGACGGCCAAGTCGAAGCCTTCGAGGAGGAAAAGCATGTCAGCTGAATGGGACTTCTGCGCGGGCAGTCTCCGGGAAGTGTCGCGGACATTCTCGCGACCCATCGAGGTGCTGCCTGGAGACCTCAGAAGGGCGGTCACCTGTGGTTACCTCCTTTGCCGAATCGTCGACGCGGTCGAAGACAATGCATCGTTCTCGCTCGCTGAGCGCGACGTACGCTACCGAGCGTTCCATGGCGTCCTCGCGGGGACGGTCGACCCGCCGGAGTTCGGGCGTCAGTGGCAAGATGTCGCCGGGTCACCGGCGGAAGAGATCGAGCTTTGCCGTCGCATCGATCTCGTCATGGCCGTTCTCGACACCGTACCGCCGCTCATGCGGGACGCGGTGGTGCGATGGGTCGCCGAGATGGCCCACGGGATGGAGATCTACAGCCATCGACGTGCAGACGCCGACGGCGTGGTCGCCCCAACGACTAGCGACGACCTGCAGCGGTACTGCTACTTCGTCGCGGGAACGGTGGGACACATGCTCACCGAGCTCTTCCTCACCGAGATGGACGCGTCACCCGAGTCGGAACTTTCGGCCGAACTTTCCGATCACGCCGAGGCGTTCGGCACCGGCCTCCAACTGGTCAACATCTTGAAAGACATCACCGACGACATGCAACGAGGATGGTCTTTCGTCCCGCGGTCGCTATGCCGGACGCAGGGGCTGCGGAGTCGAGACCTTCTCGACCCCGAACGGCTCGCCGCCGCACATCGGGCGGTCTTTCCCATGTTCGACCTCGCGCGCACCAAACTCGACCGCGCACTCGAGTACGCGTTGACGATCCCTGCGGAGCATCGGGAGATCCGGCTGTTCTGCTTGCTGCCCCTATGGCTCGCAGTGAGGACGGTCGTACTGGCCTACGGAAACGATGCGATGTTCACCGAGGGGCAGGAAGTCAAAGTCAGCCGCGCCGATGTCGAAGAGGTGATCGCGCGCTGCGCGGCGACCTACCACGACGATGCCCTCCTGCGCTCGGACTACGAATCGCTTTGGAGCCCTGTCGCTCGGCGGATCGCGGCCAACGCGGCCACCGGCAACGGGCCCCGCACGATGGATGCCGCATGACCGACAGAGCAAGCCAACGTTCTCCGCGTCGCCCTTCTTCGCGTATTCCCGGCTTCTATCGGCTCGACCTTCCGGGTCGCCATCAAGAGCTCGCAGACCGTTTCTCTCTCGACCAAGAAGACCTCGCGGCACTCGGGTGCACAGACCCGAGCGACGCCGAGATCGCGGACAAGATGGTTGAGAACTGTGTCGGCGTCCTCAAGATGCCCGTGGGCCTCGGACTCAACTTCCAGGTCAATGGGCGCGACTACGTGGTCCCCATGGTGGTCGAAGAGCCTTCGGTCGTCGCCGCCGCGAGCAACATGGCCCGTGTCATCCGCGAGTCCGGCGGCTTCTCTGCAAGCGCAAGCGAGTCCTTGATGATCGCTCAGGTGCAGGTTCTCGAAGTGCCGGATCCTTTCGGGGCGCGCAACGCCATCGAACGAGAGGCAGACCAGATCTTGCGGATCGCCAACGACCGTCACCCGAACATGGTGGCGCGCCGCGGGGGGGCGAAGTCGCTCGAAGTACGGATTCTCGACTCCGACCCGCCGATGCTCGTCGTTCACTTGCTCGTCGATTGCCGCGATGCGATGGGCGCGAACCTAGTCAACGACATGGCCGAGGGCGTGGCGCCCATCATTGAAGAGCTGACGGGTGGCCGGGTGCGCTTGCGAATTCTGAGCAACCTATCGGACCGGCGCATGGCGCGCGCGAGTTGCGCAATTCGACAGGACCTCCTCGAACGACGTGGGCATTCGGGCGCCGAAGTCGCCCATGGGGTCGTGGAAGCCTATCAATTCGCGGCGGTGGATCCCTATCGCGCAGCAACGCACAACAAGGGCGTCATGAACGGGATCGACGCGGTCGGGGTCGCCACCGGCAACGACTGGCGAGGACTCGAAGCGGGCGCACACGCCTACGCCGCCCGGCACGGCCGGTACGAGCCGTTGACCCGCTGGTGGCACGTTGACGGGGAGCTGCACGGCGAGATCGAAGTGCCGATGGCGGTGGGCACCGTCGGGGGCTCCACCCTGGTCCAGCCCGCCCTCCGAGTGCTCCGAAAGCTGCTCAATGTCGAAACGGCCGGGGAGCTCGCGATGGTCATGGCGGCGGTCGGGCTCGCGCAGAACCTCGGTGCGCTCTCGGCGCTCGCGTCCGAGGGGATCCAGAGCGGCCACATGAATCTTCACGCGCGGCGATTCGAGATCGCTGCTGCCGAGTAAGACTCATGCCTGCCGCGGCGACTACCCACGCTTCTACCCACGACACGACGCCACTCGATCGAGGGCTCGACGCACTGATCAGCCTCCAGAGAGACGACGGCAGCTGGGAGGGTGAGTGCGTCTGGAACCCAATGCTCGCAGCCCAGTACGCGATCGCGTCTCACATCATGAAACAGCGGCTGAGCCAAGAACGACGAAGAGGGCTCCTGACGCAGTTTCGGGTCACCCGGCACCGATCGGGTTTGTGGGGACTCCACCCGCACGACGAGGGCAACCTCTACGTGACGACATTGGTATACGTCGCCGCACGGATCCTGGGCGCGCCTGCCGAAACGGCATGGTTGAAAGACGCGCGCCACCTCTTCGCCACAGAGCGTGTGGAGCGGATCCCGACGTGGGGAAAGGTGTGGTTGGCAGCCCTTGGTCTCTATGACTGGGACGGGGTGAACCCGATCGTGCCGGAAGCGTGGGCGCTCCCGAACTGGATCCCACTGCACCCGTCGAACTACTACTGCCACACGCGTCAAATCTACCTCGGCCTCGCAGTCCTGTTCGGCAGGCGCTTCATTGCCGAGCGCAAGCCCGTGATCAACGAGCTCGAGAACGAGCTCTACGGAGAACGCTTCGCTCGGGTTCCGTTCGCTCGCTACCGCAACGACATTCGGCCTGAAGACGCCCCTTTTTCCGCGGGTCCCGCGCTCCGCGCGGTGTTCGCCGTGGCCCGCGCATATGACCGGGTTCATTCTCGCCGACTTCGACGTAGCCTCACGACGCGTCTTGTCGACGACATGCGTGCCCACCTTGATGCGAGCGACTACCTGGGCCTCTCACCTGTAAACGGCCTTCTCATCATGCTCGCGTTGTGGGCGGAAAACCCAGAAGATCCGCACCTCGAGCGAGCACGTAGCCGATTCGAAGACTGGTTCTGGGAGGACGCGAACGAGGGATCGCGAGTCGCAGGAGCTGGGAGCGTTTGCTGGGACACGGCCTTCGCTCTCCAAGCGCTCTCAGAGGTCGCGCGCGTCGATTGCAGCGAGCCGATCTCGCGGAGCGCCGCGTTCCTGGCGTCGCAACAGGTAGCCACGGCCGACTACGACTACCAAGCGGCCCATCGTATCCAACCGGATGGCGGCTGGTGTTTTTCGGAAGTCGGCCATGGCTGGCCGGTGAGCGACTGCACCGCCGAGGCGTTGATCGGGCTCTTGCGCACACGTCCCGAGGCCATCGGCAAGGAGAACGCGGCGAGGGCGGCGCGTTTCATGCTGCGTTGCCAAAATCGCGACGGGGGTTTCGGAAGCTACGAGCCCGCAAAGACGCGTTTTCCTCTCGAATGGATGAACCCGGCCGAAATGTTTGGACGATGCATGACCGAGCGGTCGTACGTCGAATGCACGGCCTCGTGCTTGATCGCGTTGTGCGACCTGCGACGCCACTACCCAGACCTGATGCGCGTACGCCTCGATGGGGCGATCGATCGTGCGAGCGCTCTGCTTCGACGGGTCCAGAACGACGACGGCGCCTGGGACGCGGCATGGGGTGTTCACTTCATCTACGGCACGATGTTCGGCGTTCGGGGTTTGCTGGCGGCTGGTGTCCCGCCGACCGACGCCCACGTTCGCGATGCTTGCGGTTGGTTGCTGTCACAGCAAAGGAGCGACGGCGGCTGGGGCGAGGACTACACGAGCGGACCACGCCGGGGCTATGTGCAAGCGTCGCAAGCTTCGGTCATCCAAACCGCTTGGGCGTTGATCACTTTGATCGAAGCCGACGAACCGGATCGGCGCGCCATCGACCGAGCTGCCGCCTGGCTCGAGCAGCGTCAGCAACCGTCAGGCCTTTGGGAAGGCGACGAGTTCGTAGGGGTCTTCTTCGAGACCGCCCTCCTCAACTACCGCCTGTACCGGCAATACTTCCCGGTCATGGCGCTCGCGCTCAACCATCGAGCGGACCGAGGTCCTGATAGCGGACGGAGACTGTCATGAGAGCATCGCAACTGACCGAAGTCGTGCCCCAACACCGCCAGCGTGAGCTCGACCGCTCGGTGTCGGCAGGGGACTCCGACCGCCTGCGGTCGCGGCCGACGCATTGGCTGCAGATTGTGCGACTCGAAGTGGATGCCCACCTCGCGGAGTTCTTTGATGCCAAGCGCCGAGAGACGAAGAGCGTTTCACCCCCAACCCTCGAGTTAGTTGAGGAGATCGAGGCCCTCACCATGCGTGGAGGCAAGCGCCTCCGACCTGCCGTCGCGGCGGCCGGGTACCGGTGCGTCCGCCCGGGTCATGGGATGGATCGACTGGTCGACCTAAGCGCATCGCTCGAACTCTTGCAAAGCTATCTCCTTATCCATGATGACTGGATGGACGGAGATGACGTGCGTCGCGGAGGCGCTGCGGTTCATGCGAGCCTCCAACACCGCCACGAGGACGTGCATCTCGGAGCCGCACTCGGCATCCTCGCGGGAGACCTTGCTTCAACGTATGCGTGGGAGCTTTTCGTTGAAGCGCCCTTCCCGATGCAATCGTGGGCAGACGCGCAGCGCGCCTTCATCGAGATTCAGAAACAGGTCTACTGCGGTCAACAGCTCGATCTTACGGGCGATCCGGATGTCTCTCGAATGCACGCCCTAAAGACCACAAGCTATTCGGTCAGAGGCCCGCTGATCTTGGGGGCACTCCTCGGAAGTCCGACCCCGGAACAAATCGCGGCGTTGGCGGCTTGGGCCAACCCGATCGGCGAAGCGTTTCAGATCCGCGACGACCTGCTCGGCGCCCTCGGCGATGCGGAGGCTACAGGCAAGCCCGGGATGGACATCCCCCACGGAAAGCTCAGCAGCGTAATGGCTGACCTTCGGAGCACGACGGACCTCGCGACTCGGCAACCCGTCGAGTCGGTTTTCGGAAAGCGAAACGTCACGAGCGAAGAACTGAGCCTTGCGCAGCAATGCCTGCGAGAAACCGGAGTCGTCGAGCGGCTCGAGCAGCGGATCGGGGAGCTATGCGACGAAGCTCGTGAGGCGGTAGGGCCCGATCTCTTCAATCCGCAAGGGCTTGGGATGCTGGCGGAGCTTGCTGACAAGCTCACCGTTCGTCGCACGTAACATGGCCGGTTCAACGCTAGGCTTCGGGGGTGGCAAGGTCATCCTCGTCGGTGAACACGCAGTCGTACACGGTCAGCCCGCAATCGCGGCGGGTGTTCGGCGCGGTGTTCGCGCACGCGCCGTGCTGGGGCGGCGTGATCGACTCTCGATCGAACCCTGGGGAGTACGAGTCGAACCGAACGCCGCGGCGAGCGAGCCGTTGGCACGCGCGTTCGACCGAGCGCTCGCGTTCCAAAGAGAGCGACCGCCCCTCGAGGTCCATGCAGACGTAGCGCTTCCTCCAGGCGCCGGCCTCGGTTGCTCTGCGGCGCTCGGCGTCGCGGTCATCGATGCGGTCGACCAGTACCTTGGGGTCCGTCGAGACCGCACAGACCTGGCGAAGCTCGCGCTTTCGTGGGAGCGCGTCTTTCACGGGGCGCCTTCCGGCATCGACAACACTGCCGCGGCCGTCGGCGGACTGCTTCGGTTTCAGCATGGGGCCGCGGTCCAAGTCGTGCCCTCGTCAACACCGTTCTACCTCGTGATCGCACACAGCGGCGAGAGATCGGAGACGAAGGTGATGGTTGAAGCGGTCGCGGAGCGTCGCCGCGCGGAACCCGTCGAAACCGGACGCTCCCTCGAGCAGATCGGCCACCTGGTCGATGAAGCGGAAGCGGCCATCCGAGAGGGCAACCTGGACTCACTTGGGCGAACGTTCGACCGCAACCACCAGGTGCTACGCGCCTTCGGACTGAGCACATCGAAGGTGGAGAGTCTGTGCAAGGCGGCACGAAGCGCCGGGGCCCTGGGCGCCAAAGTGACTGGCGCTGGAGGCGGAGGCTGTGTGATCGCGTTGGCGCGAGACGCCGACCATGCCATCCGAGTTCGGGACGCCCTACCCGTCGATGCGTTCATCGAGGAGCTCGGTCATGCCGCTTGAGGCCGGTGTCGGACGCGCGATTGCTTGCTCGAACATCGCCCTCGCGAAGTACTGGGGGAAGAGCGACCGCAGCCATAATCTACCCGCAGTGCCGAGCCTGTCGTTGACGCTGGGCGAGCTGGTGACCGAGACCGAGGTACACTTCGACACGAAGCTCGCCCAAGACGAGCTCATTCTCGACGGCCGACCGGGATCGCCAAACGAAACACGACGGGTGACCCGAATGCTCGATCGTACTCGCGCCATCGCCCGGTTCGCTTGCCACGCGCGAGTCGAGAGTATCAACAGGTTCCCGACCGCGGCAGGGCTTGCGTCGAGCGCCTCGGGATTCGCGGCCCTGGCTGCGGCGTCAACGGCCGCAGCGGCCCAGACGCTGTCCGACGACGCCTTAAGCGCGCTCGCCCGGAGGTCGAGCGCATCGGCAGCTCGGTCGATCTTCGGAGGTTTCGTCGAGCTCGTTGCGGGGGCTCCCGGAAACGACCGACTCCACGCCGCTCAGCTTGCCCCGGTAGACCACTGGGACGTCCGGCTTGTGGTCGCACTGACCGAGCGTGGGCCAAAGGCCATCGGATCCACAGAAGCGATGCAGACGTCTCGCAACACGTCGCCGCTCTACCGGGCGTGGGTCGAGTCCGCCCCCAAACTCTTCGGCGCCATCAAGACGGCGGTACGCGAGAAGGATCTCGCGACGTTGGGCCAGACGATGGAACAAAGCACGATGGCCTTCCATGCCTGCGCGATGACGTCACGGCCGAGCGTGCTCTACTGGGGCCCAGGAACGGTAGCCGCCCTCCGCACGGTCCGCTCCCTTCGGTCGGATGGTGTGTCGGCATGGGCGACGATGGATGCTGGGCCACACGTCAAAACGCTTTGCGAAGCAAAGGACGCTTTGGACGTCGAGGCGGCCCTCCGGCGCACGCCCGGCGTCCACGACGTAATCGTCGCATCGCCTGGACCGGGCGTGGAGGTCGCCCGGTGCTGATATCCGCGCCTGGCAAAGCTCTTCTTTGCGGCGAATACGGCGTGCTCGAAGGTGGAACCGCGGTCGTTGCGGCGGTCGGGCGGCGGCTCCGAGTCGAAGAGGGAGCGCCCACGACGCCGCACCAGCGCCCGGGTTCTGAAGCCGTGGCGGCCTTGGCAGCGGCCCAGCGTGAGTTCGGAAAGATCACGGCGCCATTGCGATTCGACGCGAGCGCCCTCTTTCAGGATGAGAAGAAGCTCGGGCTCGGGTCGTCCGGGGCGGCGGCCGTTGGGGCTGCGGCAGTCGTGGCTGCGGCACGGGGTTTCAACCTCGAGGACAACCACGTTCGGGACCGTGTGTTCGCGGTCGCGCTCGAAGGACACCGGGTCGTGGCGCCCGAAGGGAGCGGGGTCGACGTAGCCGCTTCGGCCTATGGAGGCTTCCTCGAGTTTCGTATCGGTGGAGACTCGGCCGTCGAAACCAAACCCGCTAGAGTTCCCGAGTCCTTGGCGCCGGCATTGGTGTGGACCCGGAGACCCGTGAGGACGTCCGATCTGGTGGCTCGGGTCAAGGCCTTGCGCGCGACCGACGTGCGCCGATACAGACGAGCCATGGCCCCGTTGCTCGAGCTCGGCGACGCGTTCGCGCATGCGTTCCACGAAGGCGACCTGGGATCTGTGGTCCGCTGCGCCGCGCGATACCACGAAGCAATGCGGGAACTCGGGAACCACGCGGACGCCCCTATTGTGACCCCGGAGCTCGATGCGGTCGCACAGTGGGCGGCGCTCGCGGGGGGCTCGGCGAAGCCTTGCGGCGCGGGGGGGGGCGACGCGGCCGTGGCGTTCTTCTCGGACGCAGGTGCACGCGCTTCATTCCTCGAGCGGTGCGCCGAACATCGGCTCCTTCCGATCGATGTCGCGTGGGGCGTCCCGGGCGTCCAGGTCGGTTGACAGCGGGGCCGCGCCCTCGTGGGCGGCGTCACGCGAGGGTGGGTTCGACCGAAGTGGGTCGCACTTGGCGACGAAGCGCGTCAGCCAGGAAGTCATAGACTCTCCGAATGCGCCGGTTCGTCTTCAGCTCCGAGTGCGCCGTCAGCCACATGGGAAGCGTTGGCAGCGCCAGTTTCGGCAAAACTCGGCGCACCTTGGGTTCAGCGTCGCCGATCTGGACCTGCATGAAGCCAATCCCGTAACCCGCTACGGCCAGATGCCACGCCAAGACTTGGTCGTCCGTGCGGACAGGAAAGAAACGGCGCGTTACTTCGACTCCGGCTGCACGAAAACCACGAATCGTCGTGTCGTCTCGGTCGTAGCCGACGACATCGTGCTTCAACAGATCCTCGGGCTCCATCGGACACCCGCGCCGGGCGAGGTACGATTCGGCCGCGTACGCGCCGATGCTGATCGCTCCGACACTTCTCGTGATGACGTCGGCTTGCGTCGGTCGGTACATTCGGACGGCGATGTCGGCCTCGCGTTCGAGCAGGTTCTCGGTGGCGTTCGACGCGACGATCTCGATCTCGATCTCTGGCTCGGCAGCTCGGAGCGCAACGAGGACGGACGGCAGCGTATAGGTCGCAACGATCTCGCTCGCCGTGATGCGGACGACGCCGGCGATGCTCTCGGACTGGCCCTGGGCCACCAGGGCGAGCCGATTGGCGGCCGCGGCCATCGTTCGGGCGTGCTCGAGAAGCGACATGCCGATGTCGGTGAGATGGAGCCCGCGCGAAGTCCGAGCAAAGAGTTGAACGCCGAGTTGCGCTTCAAGCGCTTGGACCTGTCGACCCGCCGTCGGCTGACTGAGGCCCAGGGCACGGGCGGCACCCGAGAACGAGCCAGCCTCGGCCGCTGCCACGAACACCCGCAGGGTGTCCCAATCGAAGTCATCCAGCATTGCTATTCATTATTGCATATCTAAGAGTCATTTTGTCCATATTTACCGATCTTTTCGCATGGCTAGAATCCATCGTGTCCCGTCAGCGGGGCCGAGGAGGAAGTCATGGACAGGCAAGAGGTACTGGTCGTGGGTGCGAACGGAAGAATGGGACGATGGGCGGTGTCGCGTTTTGTGGACCGTGGTTGGCGTGCGCGCGCCTTCGTGCGGGCAGGATCCGCCGATCGCGTCCAAGCAGGCGTCACGGTGTTCGAAGGCGACGCGTTCGACCAAGGCGAGGTCACCGCTGCGGCCGACGGCGCTCAGGTCATCGTCAACGCCGTGAACCCTCCCTACGACAGATGGGCGACCGAGGTCCCGAAGATCACCGCAAGCATCCTCGGGGCGGCACGAGCCTCGGGCGCCACGGTGATCCTTCCTGGCAACGTGTACAACTACGGCGAAAGCATGCCGGAGTCCCTGCGAGAGGATACACCCCATGCGCCGACAACACACAAAGGCACGCTTCGGGAAGAGATGGAGCGGGCATACCAGAACGCCGCGATCGACGGTGTGCAAACGATTGTCGTGCGCGCGGGAGACTTCATCGAACGTCAGGAAACAGGCAACTGGTTCGACACCTACGTGACCAACAAGGTCGGCGCGGGGAAGGTCACGTATCCTGGGCCACTCGATCGCGTGCATTCGTGGGCCTACCTCCCTGACCTCGCGCGAGTCATGGTCGAGCTCGCCGAACGACGCGCGTCGCTCGACACGTTCACCAGCCTGGGCTTCGCCGGATTCTCGATCACCGGACACGAGCTCGTCGAAGCCATCGAGCGGGCGACCGGCCGGAAGATGAAGGTGCGGCGTTTTCCTTGGCCGGCAGTTCAAGTGATGGGGCTCTTCAACAAGCAGATGCGAGAGGTCGTCGAGATGCGATACCTCTGGCGCGTTCCACACGGCATCGATGGGCGGGCGCTTTCGGAGCTGATCCCCGAGTTCGAGCCAGAGCCCCTCGACTCGGCGCTCGCCGAAGCCTTGGCCCTCGCCTAGCTCAATAGGTGTATCCGTAGCCGATGCTCACGACGTTGACGGTGAGGTCGTTGGTTCGAGAGTAGCGGTTGTAGTAGACGTCGAGGTCGTGCTGCTTTGGCCTACCGGGCGGAGAGAAATGGAACAGGAACTTCAGCCCGAACTCGTTGGCCCAGAACCTTGCAAGATCCGAATCTGACGTCTTCGGTGCCCTCGGATCGATGTCGAACACGCCGAGGTTGGTGGTCCAGAAGTAGACTGCGCTCTGTTGGTGCATGCGATAGTGGCCTTTGAACAAGACTCGGTCACCGAGGTTCTGGTAGACCTCCCCGAGAACCGTGTGTGCGCGTGCTTCGAAGTTGTCGAAGTAGAACCGATAGCTAAGCCGAAACGTCGTCGCCGAGGTCGGTAGGTAGTGGGCGAGCAACCCGGAGAAAGTCTGTCGGAGCCTGTTCCGGGGGAACACCTCGCGGACCCGAGCCAAACAAACCGTGAGCTCGTCGTCACAAAAAATTGGCACTGAGTTCCAGGGCGTGGCGAGGTCGCCGCGCTGCCATGTCGCCCCGTAGCCCGCCTTCACATAGGTGGTCGGGTTGAGGATCTGCGAGACCTCGGCGCTTCCGCCAAAGGCGCCACGGTAATCGTAGTTGTCGGCCTCCGGGAACTCGGCACCGGGCCAGGGCCCATACGCCTTGAACCAATCGAAGTTGCCATCGACCCGCACCATGATGGTCGCGTTGTCTTGCGCGAGTTCGCGCGTGTAGCCCATCCCGGCGAACACGGAACCAAACCACTCCTCGCCGTGGCCTCCGTAGGTCACCTTGATGCGATTGTCGTCCGAGGTTTGGATCTCGGAATCGAACTGAAGGGTCCCGGCCTCATTGGTTCGTGACGCGGAAGTCATCGCGTCGATGGCGTCGGTGGAGGCCGAAGTAATGACGTCGACCGGAAGCGTGACCGTATGTTGGACTCGTCGGTTCTGGCGGACCCGCAAGTAAAGCATCGGCTCGTAGACGTAGAGTCGCTCGGAACCCTTGGGGCCCGGCCCCGCTTGCGACTGGTATCCGAACCCCCGCTGGTCGTAGTAGACGAAACGCACCCGGGACTCCTCAACGCGCCAGCCCTCGCGCGCGGAGGCGTCCAACACTTCGGAATCGTCGGCAACCGTCGTGGTGTGCGAGCAGAAGAGCGAGAGGCACAGAGGAAGAAGTACCCACGCTTTGCCGATCGGACCCTCCCCTCTAGTTCGTGCAGCCACATCCGCCCCCGGCAGGCGACCAGATCCCACCGCTAGAGACTTCGCGCGCTTTGTGAAGCTGCGTGTCCGCCCGCTGCTCGAGCGGGTCGACGATAGGCTGCATCGTGGGTTCGCTCAGGTATCCACGCTCGTACCCCGAGACTCGCACGCACCCCGACACCCCCAGCAGGAAGCAACACAAGAATAGCGTTCGCATACGCTCCGTATACCGGACTGGGCGCGAGCTTTCCCGGAAGTTTTCGACGAGTGGTGAGAAAAATCAGCCTTCGGCGACGGCCAAAACGAGCTTCCCGCGCTTGTCGCCCGAAAACAGCTTCAGCATCGCTGCGGGGAACTGGTCGATCCCTTCGATGACCTGCTCGTGAACCTTGAGTTTACCGTCGGCGATCCATTGGGCGATCTCGATTGCAGCTTTTGCGTACTCGCTCGCGTAGTCGAACACGACGAAGCCCTCCATCCGCGCACGCGAGTTCAAAAGGGCGATGTAATTGTTCGGTCCTGCGAAACGCTTGCTGTTGTACTGGCTGATCGCGCCGCAGATCACGACTCGGGCATGCATCGCGAGCCTCGCCAAGACCCTGTCCAGGACCTCGCCACCCACATTGTCGAAGTACACGTCCACACGATCGGGGCAGAGCTCCTTCAACCGTGCGCGAAGATTCTCGTTCTTGTAGTCGATGGCGCCGTCGAACCCGAGCTCATCGATGAGGTAAGCGCACTTGTCAGGACCACCGGCAATCCCGATCGCGCGGCAGCCTTTGATCTTGGCGATCTGCCCCGTCACGCTTCCGACGGCCCCGGCCGCGCCCGACACGACCACGGTCTGCCCTTCCTTGGGCTTACCGACGTCGAGGAGCCCGAAGTACGCGGTCATCCCGGGCATGCCGAGGGCCCCGAGGTATCGCTCGAGCGGGGCGATCGAGGGATCCACCTTTTGTAACTCTTTCGGCCGGGCGACGGCGTATTGCTGCACCCCGAGGACACCGACGACGGCATCACCAACGGCAAGCTCCGGGGCATTCGACTTGGCGACGATCCCGGCCGTGCCCGCGCGCATGACGGTGCCGAGCTCCACACCTTCGATGTACGTCATGCCGGGGTTCATCCATCCACGCATCGCTGGATCGAGCGACACGTGTGTGATCCGGACCAAGACCTCTCCGTCTCCAGGTTCGGGCACCGGCATTTCCTCGAACGACCAGTCTGAGTCTCTTGGAAGGCCGTCGGGCCGCGCTGCAAGCTTGACTTGTTTGTTGATCATCGACTCTTGTTCTCCTCGGGCCAAAGGCGCGGGCCCGGAATCCACTTGGCGTGGAACCCGGCGGGCACGCGCCTGGGGAGCCGTACCTGGGTGATTGGACCCCGCTCGATCTCCGTCGCGAGGAACACCCATGCTTCCGAATGCCCGTCGCGGTGGGTCATGATCGTCACGACGTACCCGTCGTCCTCGGATGCGGTATCTCGCCGCCCGGCGAACGGGGCCTCGCTCCCGTACCAACCGTCCGGGTAGTCGTACCGCGTGCACGAACCGTCATCGTGATCGTACTTCACGAGCGCGCGAAACTCGGCCGTGTACATGTCTTCGGGGAGGTACTGCACGTAGGAGTAACGCGTCTTTTCACCGTATCGTTCAGTGTCGGGAAGGGGGAACTCGACGTTCAGGTCGTCGAGGGGCTCCTCGTGGCAGGCACCGGAAGCCATGTTCATGCGCCACCGATGCATGTGCGCTCGCACTCGAAGGTTCCCCAACATCGAGGCCAGCTCCCCGTCACCAGGCCTACGGACGATCGTGGGGTCGGGCTCGAAACAGCCGTCCATGATAATCCAATCGCCCTCTTCCCAGGCGTTGACCATGTGGAGCACGTAGCCGGGCTCGAACTCGAACCATCGCACGTCGTGGGTGTCGCCATGGCGTGGAAGGACCCCAAACCGCGTAGGAAGCTCCCGATGAAAGCGCACGACGCGGTATCCATGACGACGCACCACATCCGGATCGTGAAAGAACGGAAAGTCGTGAAGGATCGAATAGCGCTTCGTGATGGTGATGTCGTGGGGGGCACGGGCCCCGGGAAGATCGATCGGCACCTGGTGGGTGACCCTTCCGTCCGCGGCGCACACCCCGTAGGTCATATGGGGTGGCTCGAAGTCAGACAGGGTGAACCAGACGAGCTCCCCCGTCCGTGGGTCGACTTTGGGATGCGCCGACACGGTGGTGGTGCGCGTATTAGCAAATGTGTCGACGCCCATCGGAGCGAGGGTCGTCGGATCGAGCGCGTAAGGTTCGCCGCACAAGTACCAAAGCGCCAAGAGCTTTCCATGATGCCAGACCACGTCTGTGTTGGCGGTGTCCTTCGGAACGAATCCACGCGTCGAAGAGAGCGGTCCCATCACGCCAGCCCACGTGGCCTTCTGAGCGGACAGGTCCTCGGCAAGCGCAGCCGTTGGAACCTGCCGGCTCCGGTAGGAGGCGACGCCGTTTCGGAAGTAGACGGCGTGCACCATCCCATCACCATCGAACCAGTGATAGTCGTTGGGTGGTTCGAGGACCGCGTTGGGACCGTTTCGGACATAGGCGCCGTAGAGATCCCGAGGGAGCTCGCCCTCGATCGGAAGCTCGGTCGCCTCAGATTCGTGAATCGTCGGCGCGTAGAGGCCGCGCAAGTACGGGTTGTCGAGATGCTCGGTCCAGCTCGGGGTGTCACGCTCCACGGGGCGAGCCTAACCCGAGACGACGCGGAAATCGTGTGGTTTTTCGCGCAGGCTCAACCTAGAAGAGCTGGCCTGGGACGAAGGGATGTGTGCTCGAGAGCCCGCCGTCGACCACGAGCGCCTGACCGTTCACGTAGCTGCTCTCGTCGCTTGCGAGAAACAGGGCCGCGGCGGCGATCTCCTCAGACTCCCCGGCGCGTCGTTGAGGGTTGAGCTGGCCGATCTTGTCGGCTTTGCCGGCGGCTCGCGCTCCGTCGAACAGGATCTTCGTCATCCCAGTTTCGACGAGGCCCGGGCAGATCGCGTTTACGCGGACACCGGTTCCGCTCAACTGGTTGGCAGCCGTCTGGACGAGGTTGATGACCCCTGCCTTGCTCGCACTGTACGGCGTCGGTCCCGCACCAGAACGCAGGCCCGCCACCGAAGCCGTGCATACGATCGACCCGCCCGTCCCCTCTTTCATCAGTCGGGCAGCTCCTTGGATCGCGATGAACGGCCCGATGAGGTTGACATCGAGCACGCGCCGAAAGTCGTCAACCGTCACCTCGGGAAACCGAACCAGCTGCCCAATGATGCCGGCGTTCGCGATCATCACATCGAGCCCACCGTGCTCGCCGGCGAACTGATCGAAGATCTGGCTCATCGCCGCTTCGTCCGAGGCGCTGGCCTCGTGTGTCGTGCAACGGCCGCCTTCGGCCTCGACGAGAGCGGCGGTCTCGGCCATTCCCTTCCCGTTGATGTCGACGGCGGCAACCACGGCTCCCTCGGCTACGAATCGAAGAACTGAAGCACGCCCAATCCCGCTGGCCGCACCGGTGACGATTGCGCGTTTGCCGTCGAGCTTCCCGGGCATCAACTCCGTCCTTCGGTCCGCATCGCCTGCTTCTTGAACTCGATCCGGGCGACGGTCCGACGGTGCACCTCGTCGGGGCCATCCGCGAGTCGCAAAGTTCGACTGTTCGCCCAGTCCCGCGCCAGCCCGAAGTCGGTGGTCACACCGCCGCCTCCGTGCGCCTGAACCGCATCGTCGAGCACCTTGAGTGCCATGATGGGGGCCTTCACCTTGATCATCGCGATCTCGGCCTTGGCGGCCTTGTTGCCGACCTTGTCCATCATGTCCGCGGCTTTCAACGTCAGGAGCCGGGCGCACTCGATGTCGATGCGCGCATCCGCGACGCGTTCTTCCCAAACCGAGTGCTCGTAGATTTTCTTTCCAAAGGCCTCTCGACTCATCAACCGAGCGCACATCCTTTCGAGCGCGCGTTCGGCGACCCCGATCAGGCGCATGCAGTGGTGAATGCGACCTGGCCCAAGCCTTCCCTGTGCGATCTCGAAGCCGCGCCCCTCTCCGAGCAGCATGTTGCCCACTGGCACGCGAACGTCATCGAACAAGACCTCGCCATGCCCATGGGGCGCATCATCGAACCCGTACACGGGGAGGTAGCGCTCGACCGTCACCCCTTTCGCGTCGCGTGGCACAAGGATCATACTCTGCTGGAGGTGCGTGGAGGCGTTTGTGTCCGTTTTGCCCATCACGATCATGATGGTGCAGCGCTTGTCCATGATGCCCGAGGTCCACCACTTGCGTCCGTTGATCACGTACTCATCGCCATCGCGACGAATCTCGGTAGAGATGTTGGTCGCGTCGGATGACGCGACGGCGGGCTCGGTCATCGCGAAGGCTGAACGGATCGTTCCGGCGAGGAGCGGTTCGAGCCACTGCTCCTTCTGGGCATCGGTTCCGTAGCGCTCGAGAACCTCCATGTTCCCAGTGTCGGGCGCTGCGCAGTTGAAGACCTCTGGTGCGAACAGAACCCGGCCCATGATTTCGCACAGGGGAGCGTACTCGAGGTTCGTCAGACCAGCCCCCAACTCGCTCTCCGGCAGGAACAGATTCCACAGCCCTGCCTCTTTGGCTCTCGCCTTGAGGTCCTCGATCATGGGTGGCGTGTCCCAACGATCGGGGAGGGCGTCGTGCTCGGCGTAGAACGCGGCCTCGTTCGGGTAGATGTGGGCGTCCATGAACTCCTGAACGCGATCGATCAGGGCCTGCGTCTTGTCGCTGTACGTAAAATCCATGATGGTCGGGCGATATTGTCATAGATGTGGGATCAACACATCCTGCAAGGACGGATCCGCGAGCCGGAAAGCGACAAACGCTACACCACGACGACCATCTTGCCGTTGGCACGGTTCTCGTCAGAGCCACCTGGCGAGGCGCGGACCGAGAAAGGCAGCACCGATGGCGGCCTCGAAGAGCACGCCACCGACGTTTTTCGGGGTCCAAACACTATCGATGAAAAGGGACAAGAGCCGACCCGCCGCCGCGCCGCACCACGCATACCCAAGCGTCGCGAACACGATGGGTTCTCGGACCATCAAGGCGGTGACTCCGAGGGCTAGGAAGAACCCCCCATACGTCGCGCGGATCTCGGAGATCCCCTCCCGGGCGCTCGCGCGGACGCCGGTGAGCTTCTGGGCACCGCTCGGGTTGAGAAGCCCGAGGGCGCCGAGGGCAACGGTCACGCCGGCGGCAATGAGTGGCAGCTGGGGAACAAGATCGTCGAACACGTCAGCGGGACGATCTACGGACCGCCGCCGGGAGTCAAATGAACGGCATCGGCCTAGACCACGCGCGCCAGGACCTCGGTGTGCATCATCGCGAGGTACCCATCTGGCTGCTCCCGCCACCATGCCCAAGCTTCGGAGATCTCGCGAAGCTCGGCGGTGTCACTCAGCCCGTACTCGAGAGCCTGCCGCGCAAATGCCGATTGGGTCGACCGCTCGACCCAGCCATCGCCCCAAAACGCCCGCCCAGCGGGGTCTCCGTAGGACCACGAAGAGGTGCTGACCGTGACGTCCTCGAGCCCTGCTTCGAGCGACCAGGAGAGCAGATAGCGACCCGCGTCGGCCTGCGCGTCATTGTGGGACGTCACCTGGTGGTAGAGCTCGAGCCAACGGGTGAGCTTCGGATGCGGGGGGTGCCAAGCGAACGTGGCGTAGTCGACGTCGCGAACGGCCACGATGCCTCCCGGCGCTGCCACGCGTGCCATCTCTCGCAGGGCCCTGACCGGGTCGGTGAGGTGCTGGAGCACTTGGTGCGCAAAGACCACGTCGAAGGAAGCGTCTTCAAACCCAAGATCATAGACCGACCCGGGGTGAATCTCGACGTTCGGGAGATCTGCAACGGCGGCGCGCGCGGTCTTGAGGATGGAATCCGCCACGTCGATTCCAACGACGCGGCCGGGTACCACCCGTCGCGCCAACCCCGCCGTGATCGACCCGGGGCCGCAACCCACGTCGAGGAGGCGCTTACCGGGTTTGAGATGGGGTAACAGAAACGCCGCGCTGTCCTCGGCCGTCCTCGAACCGTGGTGCGCGACGACGGACCGGTGGTGACCATGCGTGTACGTATCCATGGAACCGTCATAGCGCGGGGACAGGCCCGACGTCACGCGCACGAAGACAGGTTCGTCGCGGACTTGCTCACGGGATCGAGTCGCAGGATCACCTGCGAAGCAAAACCGGTTCCGCAATCAAGACCGACATGGCACTGTGCCCCGAGAGACCGGAGGAATGGAACAAGACGTGTTCGACGCGCATTTTCATATCATCGACGACCGCTTCAAACTGATCCCAAACGACGGCTACCTGCCAGCACGATTCAACGTCGACGACTATCGCGCGGCTACTACGGAGTTGGACGTCACCGGCGGGGCGGTCGTCTCCGGTTCCTTTCAGGCCTTCGACCAGGCATACCTCACGGCTGCGCTCCAGTCGTTGGGCGCAGGCTTCGTGGGGGTGACCCAGCTTCCCGTGGATGTGGCGGATGAAGAGATCGTGCGGCTGCACGATCTCGGCGTCAGGGCAGTTCGACTGAACGTGCGCCGAGGGGGATCGGCACCCGCGGCCGCAGCGGACACGCTGGCGAGGCGGGTCTACGAGGTGGCGGGGTGGCACACCGAGCTCTACGTCGACGCGACCGAACTCGCACCGTTCTTCTCCCTATTGGGTGCGGTGCCTCGCGTAGGGATCGATCATTTGGGACTCCGAGCTACGGGTCTCGAAAATCTCGTCCGATGGGTTGAGCGCGGCGGCTTCGTGAAGGCGACGGGGTTCGGTCGACTCGACTTCGACCCAGCCGACGCAGTCAAATCGTTGTTTGCAGCGAACCCAAGTGCCCTGGTCTTCGGCACGGACCTTCCGTCGACACGGGCGCCCCGCGCGTTTCGCAAAGGCGACGTGGCAATCATCCGAGACGCGCTTGGCGCCGAAGACGCGGAGCAGGTCTTGTCGGTCAACGCCCGGGCGATCTACCTAGACTGACGCGACGAACGTGACCGAGCGGGCGGTGAGCATCAGTCCTTGCCTTTGCGCGCGAGGTCGAATCCAATAGGGCATGCCTGTTCCACGCTTGGTCGCCTCCGTGGCGATCGTCGGCTCACTGGCCGCGCTAGCGTGGTGGTTCCTGAGTGCTCCGCCGAGCTACCTCGTTGTCGGCCCCCCGGTCGACTTTGGCCAGATCCCAGACGCGATCCAGGAGGTCGAGGCGACGCCCGGGTCGATCGGACGCGCCATCGAGCGCATCGACTCGGATGCACCAGGCCACGACGATCTCTGGGTTCGCGAAACCGACGGGATCGCGTTCGTTTCGGGAATGGACGGGTTCATCTGGCGGGTGCCCATCGATGGTGGACCGGCCGAGCGATTCGCGGACGTACCGTTGATGCCGTCCGGCCTCCGCGCTGCGCCTGACGATCCGAACGTGATATTCTTCTGCGCCTCTCGACTTCACGGTGTGGAGCACGCTGCAGAAGAACGGGTCGGCCTCTACCGGCTGGACCTATCCACCCGCGAAGTCGAACCGGTGGTTACGGAGGTCGCGGCGACTCCGCCGATCCCCGCCGCTAAACAACGCGTGTACGCCGACGACGACCCCGAGGCGCCGACACGACGCCCGGGATCCGAACGAGGAGAATCCCGCCCGCTTGCGTTCTGCAACGACCTCGATATCAGCAGCGACGGCCGGCGGATCTACTTCACCGAGCCGATCGCGTACGAGGGCGCCTCGATGGGCGGGGGCGCCGTTGGGGAAGCCATCACGCTCGGCGACAATGGCCGACTGTGGCGCCACGATCTCGAAAGCGGCGAGACGCGACTCGTCGCCGACGGTTTCCATTTCATCGACGGCATCTTGGTCGACGTGTCGCCCGATGGGCAACGCGAACGCTCTGTGCTCGTCACGCAGACTCCGGGATTCGCGATCACCCGCTTCTTCATCGCCGGGCCCAACGCCGGTCGCGCCGAAGCGGTCTGGACGTCGCTGCCCGGCATGCCCGACGGCATGGATCGGGGGGCGGACGGTCGGATATGGGTGGGCTTGTTTCGGAAGCGATCGGCCTTCTTGACGTGGGCGCACAAGAACCCGTGGATTAAGCCACTGCTGCTTCGACTGCCGCTCGACCTGCTGCCGGTCCCCAAAGAAACTGGCGTGCTCGGGTTGAGCACGGACGGATCGGAAGCGCTCTACTACGCGATGCATCGCGGGCCCGAGCTGACCGATGCGGCGGTCGTCGTCCCGGGAAAGAAGCATCTTTACATCGCGAACTTCGACGTCACGCAGCGCGGCATCTTGCGAATGCCCTACCCGCCCCGGCGTCATCGGCTGAACTTGAAGGAAACGCTCGGAAAGAAACGACCGACGACCCAGCATAAGCGGCCCCCAGAGCTCTCGATGAACCTTGCGGGGTTCGATAACGATCAACTGGTGGTCCGCCGCGATGCGGGTCCGGTCCTCCGATGGGACCTCCGGACGGGCGAGGCGGCCGACCTCGGTTCGACAGGGTCGCTCTTCGCGCCCTGCCGAGCCATCGGACAGGTCCTGGTCGACAACGACGAAGACCAAGTCTTGCTTCTGACCGTCGACAGTGGCGAGCGCATTCCGATCGCCGAAGGCCGTTACGACTACGCTGCCTGGGATGCCGCGTGTACTCGGTTCGTGATCGCGGCCGAGGACAAGTCGACGATCGAGCTCTGGGGCTCCGACCCGTGGCGAAAGGTCGCCGCGGTTCCCACGTCACAGCCTGTCCGGAACGGGCTTGCCATGTCGCCTGACGGGTTGTTCGTCGCCGCTGCTGAAGGCACTTACGACAAGGATGCTGGGCACCGAACCGAGATCGAGATCTTCCGCGTTGATAACGATGGGTTCGTTCGAACGGCTTTGGTGCGCGATCCCGACGTGCACCGAGGCATGTGGACGATGGCGTTTGCCCCGGACGCGTCGGCGCTGTTCCTCGGAACCCAAGCCGATGGGAAGTCGGGGATCGGAGCGATCGACGTTCCGACCGGGCAACCACGTTGGCATCATGGCGGTTTCGGATCCTACTGGGTTCGCGCGATCGCGGTATCGCCAGACGGGAAGACCCTCGCTACCGGGGACGAAGAGGGAAGATTGACGCTTTGGGACGCTCAAAGCGGTGAGCCGCGCGCGGAATCTGACCTCGGGCAAGTCATTCAGGCCTTGGCGTTCACCGACGGCGGCGATCGGCTTGCCACTTCGCTTTGGGACACCACAGTCGCCGTCGTCGACCTGAGAGAACTGAAGGAGTAGGCACATGAGTCAACGGGAACTGGCACTGGTAACGGGCGCCTCGATGGGAATCGGTCGATCGCTCGCCACGATCTTCGCATCCGAAGGCAAGGATCTGGTGCTGGTGGCGCGAAGCGAAGACAAGCTCCAAGCCCTCGCTTCGGAGTTGGAGAATGAGCACGGCGTCACGGCGCATGTGGTCACGGCCGACCTCACCGCAGCCGACGCGCCCGAGCGCATCTTTGAGACGCTCGAGAGCAAGAACCTCGAGCTGGACTACCTCGTGAACAACGCCGGGTTCGGCACCACGGGACCTTTCGCTGACGCGTCGCTGAAGTCGCAGCGGGACATGCTGCAGGTCAACATCGACTCGGTCGTGGCGCTCACGCACCTCGCTCTTCAGGGGATGGTCGCGCGCGGAAGGGGCCGGATTCTCAACATTGCGTCGAGCGCCGGTTTTCAACCTGGCCCTCTGATGTCCGTCTACTACGCGAGCAAGTCGTTCGTGATCTTGTTCTCGGAGGGCGTCGCGGAGGAGGTTCGAGGCGCCGGAGTCACCGTGACGGCACACTGCCCGGGCGCCACGGCGACCAACTTCGCGGACACGGCTGGAAACGCGAAGACAATCCTCTTCAGGCTCGGTGCAGCGCCCGTCGAGCGGGTGGCGCGACACGCGTATCGAGCGATGATGGCCGGCCGCGTGGTCGCGATCGAGGGCCTGATCAACAAGATCGGTGCGTTCAGCGGTCGGTTCAGCCCGCGTGCCATGGTCCGCAAGCTCACGCGCTGGCTCAACTCCTGACCCGATGACTCGACGCAGGACGCGACCCGACACCTCGGGCAAACCCGGCTACATCACGCCCGAAGGCTATCGTCGCTTCGAAGAGGAAGCAGACCGGCTGTGGAACGTCGACCGCCCAAAGATGGCCAAAGCGGTTCAGGTCGCAGCCGCGGAGGGTGACCGTTCCGAGAACGCCGAGTACCAGTACAGCAAACAGCGTCTCGCGGCGATCGATCGGCGGCTTCGCTTCCTTGGGCAACGACTGGACGTCCTGACCATCGTCGATGAGAAGCCCCCGGATGACGGGCGTGTCTACTTCGGGAGTTGGGTGACCATCGAGGACGACGACGGGAACGTACAAACGTATCGGATCGTGGGCCCCGACGAGATCGACGCCAAGAAGGGCTGGATCAGCATGGACTCGCCGATTGGGAAGTCGCTCCTATCGCGTGAGGTCGGCGACGAGATCGAGGTTCGTCGCCCGAAGGGAGACGTCACCTGCGAGGTGATCGACGTGCGCAATACCGAACGGGCGCAGTGAGTCCGAGCCCTCGTTCAACTCCGGCCCCATAGGAGGCAACCGGGTCGCTCTCAGTCCTCGAAGATCGGCGGCACGTACGCCACGTCGCGGGGCCCTTCACCGGTGGCATGCGTCGTCCAAGCCAAAGTGTCGAGATCGACGATCGCGAGCTCGCTCATCGTATCGCCGCCGTCTTCGTATCGCGGGATCGGCACGAAAGCCCGCGAGCCCACGACCACCAAGCCGCGTCCCACTCCCGGCAGCCGGACCCACTCGGTGCTGAGTGGTTCCCAATCGAAATCGACGGCCGCGACTTCCGAGGGCGTCTGTGGGTCCCACAAGAAGCTCGCCCGTTCGTGCGTCAGTGGAGAGCCTTGGGTCGGACGGAGGTCGACGATCACGTCCGTGCCGTCCGCGACACCGTAACCATAGCCACTGTCTTCCGCGGCCGCGTCGGGCCCGCAGCCTTGGTAGTCAAAGCGTGCGGTGCCCGCCGGCCGGAGCACGAGCTCGAAGGCGCACACGGCGTTGGGGTTCTTGCTTTCGAAATACGGAGGCGTGAACCACTGGAACACGGCCCGGTCCTCAAAAGTCTGCGCCTGGTAGGAGATGAGGCCGTCACCGCTATCCATGTCTTCGAACACCGGCGCAAAACCGAACACCGACGAGAGACCCTCGCCTCCGGAACCGGGGTACGTGCCACAGCCAGTGAAGCCGAAGCGGACGATCCCGTTCGAGTCGACGAAGGCGCGGTAGTAGGTCTCACCCCTGAAAGGAAAGGCGAACGGAAGGTCGACGGTGAGGCACTCGTCGTCGGCAGTCCCCATTTGAAAGCTCTCGGCCTGTTCGTACGGGATCTTGCCGACGAAACCAGGAGCGCCGGCAATGACGACATGGTCGTCCATCGGGACGACGCCCTGCACGTATCGCTGCCAGCTTCCTTGGACGATGTCGCCGGCAAAGCGCTCGGCGTCGGTATCGTAGATCTGGATACTGTCCTCGTTGAAGTTGCCCTTGCCCGCCAAGTAGAGCATCCCGTCGTCCATCATCGTTTGCGCGCGCAAGTTGTTGAACATCGTGGTCACGAGGGGTCCCTCGATCGGGGTGCTCCGGGAGATGTCGACCGTCGCGAGATGGAAACCTCGTCCACCGAGGTAGAGGCGGGTCCCGTCGGGGTTGGCCGACATCGACATCCGTCCGAAGGTCGTGCTGAGAGGGACCGTCGCGACCTCCTCGGGTACCGGGAGCGACAGGTCGACGACCGAGAGGATATCGTTCTTGCCGTCGAACGGGACGCCCATGAAGCTCACGTAAAGCCTGTCCCCAACCACCACGGACTCCGAGGGGTCGACCCCCGAAAGCGCGACGGTGGCCACCTCTTCGAACGCGTCGAGGTCGACGATCGAAATGCCACCTGGATCGTTCTCGGTGCCGTCGCCGCTGCACGACACATAGGCCGTCGTCCCATCCTCGGACACGGTCACGAACCACGGGAAGCGAATGCTCACCGGAATCTCCTCGGCAAGCGTCTCGAGGGTTTCGGCGTCGAACACGCTGAGGGTGTCATCCAGGGAGTTCGCGACCACGATCACGGCGTTTCGCGTCGGCTCGACGCCCCCAACGCCGCCAGCGCCGCCGTCGCCCCCAGCGCCACCCACGCCGGCCTCGCCACCCGCGCCACCATCGCCGCCGGTCCCGGCTTCACCACCTGAGCCGCCGGCGCCGCCGGAAGCGGCAGAACCACCGGCTCCCCCGGCCCCGCCACCCGTGGCCCCCGTCCCGCTCGCGTCGTCGCCACAGCCCGCAGCCGCGAGCAGGACCACCATTGCGAGCAGGGATACGCCGTATGCCTTGCGTGAGGTCATGTCGGCGCGAGAACCTGGCGAGTGGCGATCTTATTTCCGACGGAACGCCGAACGGTCATGAACCTCACACGATACTGGCGCTCGCGGGGCGGTCAGGGCCCCAAAACGCGCGACGAGGGGCGCGGCGGTTGCCGGCCCCTCGTCGCAACAGAAGCTGGATCGTGCGGTTAGAGCTGTGAGGGCGCTTTGTCCACGATCTGCGGCCACTGCTTGTCCGCCTTCTTGATGAACTTTGCGCTATCGGCGAGCCAAAGGTCTTGGACGCTCGCGTCGAGATTCAGGTAGAGGGTGCCGTTTACGACCCGGTACACTTCGGGATCGCCGACGAATTTCTTGCCGACCGAGACCCCATAGGCGCAAAAGCCACCATACGCTGGGGCGTACTTCGCGGGGTTTCGATCGAACTTTTTCTTGTTGGCTGGGGTGGCAAAGAGATAGGTCGCGCCGTCATACTCCGACACGAAATGGCCGCTTCCGCGGACGGGACGCTTGTTGTCGAAGTAGGTGATGACGTCGTAGCCACCCACGGCCACCGTGCTTGCCTCGTGCGTCGAGGCGAAGGCCGACGACGCGGTGAGCGCACTCAGCGCGACGACGATGAGTAGTGATTTCCTGAGCATTGAAGTCTCCTTGTGTCGGTGCGGGGTTGAGCCCGTGTTCCCCGGTTCATTTTGAGTAAACCGATCTGTTTCCCGCTCCGTATGCCCATGTGCGGTTCGCGTTACAAATAAAAATACTCCGCCGATCGTGTAGCGTTCGTGCTCGTCCACCGTATGCGGGTTGCTATGGTAGACAGATCGGTAAACAAGCGGGATCAGCTCGTCCGCACATCGGTTCGCCTGTTCGCGGAGCACGGCTTTCACGCCACGGGGATCGACCGGATCGCGCGCGAGGCGGCGATCAGCAAACGCACCCTGTACCAGTACTTCAGAACGAAAGACGAACTCATCCTGGCGGCCTTGCGCCACAAGGATGGCTTGTTCCGCAACGACTTCGTCAAGGCGGTGGAGGCCAAGGCCTCCGCCCCGGTCGACCGTCTGCTCGCGATCTTCGACGTCGCAAACGACTGGTTCCTCAGCAAGGACTTCTTCGGATGCATGTTCGTCAACGCCGTCGGTGAGCACTCCTCTGCCGACTCACCGGTTCGACGCGCTTGCATCGAGTACAAGCGGCTCGTTCAGGGCTACATTCGCGACTTGGCCAAAGAGGCGGGCCTCTCTCAGCCGAACGCGGTGGCAGAAGAGTTGGCGCTGCTGTTCGAAGGCGCCACGGTGACCGCCCAGGTATCGGGCCAGGCAGACAGCGCCACGGTGGCCAAGCGCATGGCGGGCGTTCTCATCGAACGACACACCGCGTCAGCCTGAGCGACCTTCGGGACGCGCTTGTGCCCCTCAGTCACGGTGCCGGCATTGCGTGTCATGGTCGCCACGGGGCGAGAACCGGAATGATTCGAGAAAGTCGGGGTGGCATGTAGTTTGCTTGACTACATTCCATGACTTGGACTTATCGAGCGTTGGTTGTCGCCGTGTTTGCGACCTGCCTTCACTCGGGACCAAACACGGCACGCGCTGACTTCGCGGAAGGTCAGCCGTGGGGTCTCGAGTTTGGGTTCGGCTGGGGCCGAACCCGATCTTCTGACTACACTCGCACCCTCCAAGACTTCGGGTACACACGAGACTCGCGCACCGGCTTTCGCGCAGTAGTCTCGGCAAGTCGGCGGGTCTGTCGCTACTTCGAGGTACTGTTCCAGTTCAACACGCTCGACGACCAAAGCTTTTCGCGGTCGGCGGGCATCGGCGTGGACGACTCCTTCAAGTTCTCCACGCTGGCGTTCGGGATCCACGGTCGCGCGTGGTTCCCGACACCCAACGATCGTTTTCGTGCCTATGCGCAGCTCGGCGTCGGCCCGAGCGTGGCGATCACCCGTCTACGGACGCGCCTCAGCCAAGACGCGCCACGGACGGAGTTTCGCGACTCCCAGTGGTCTTACAACATCACTTCGTTGCTTGGAATCGAGGGGATGGTGAGCAAGCACGTCGGCCTTTTCCTGAACGGGGGCTACGTCTTCGCGCCTGTTCCCAAGAACCTGTTCGGACAGCGCCACCAAAGCGGAGGCGGCCTCGTCCTCATCGGGTTGAGCGCACGTTTCGGGAGGACCCGATGAAGCGGGCGAACGCAAGAGTACGCCGGGTTCTCAGCTCGCTCCTCGTCCTGCCGCTCTTCTTCGGAATCGCGGCGCCCAGTTGCGAATACGACGTCCTCGAAGACCCGGGGTTCCAGTTCTGGTGCGGCGACTCGCTGTGCGAATGGGAGACCTTAGAAGGCGAAATCCAAAGGGTCCCGACATGGCACGAAGAAGATGCGGCGGTTGCGCTCATCGGCTCGCCCGTCACCCTCGAGCAAGAATTCGCGACAGGTGTCCGCGGTTGCGTCCTCATCGAACTGATCGCAGACGTCGATCCTGGCGTCTCGGTCACGATCGCGATCGACGAAGATGGCGTGGAACCCGCGGAATGGGAAGCTGAAGTCGACCGCTCGGGCTTCCAACGAATGTCCTGGCGCGTCGACGTCGACGCCCCCGTCGAGTACGAGGAAGCGGACGACCCGCTCAACACCGATGGCGCCCCCCGCGGAGCTGTGCGCATCCAAAAGACCACCCCCGGCCACGCCGTCATCAGCCAACTCCGCATCTCCAAAAGATGCCCGGGCTGAAACCCCGGGGTCACTCCGACCCGTCAAATCAGCTCTACTTCCGGCGAGTTACAAACCGCACCGCGAAAACGCACCGAGGCCGCCCGATTCCACCGGTTTGATACCCAGGCCGAAGGCGCCCTTGCGCACCCGTCCACCGCATCGAAGCATCCGACCGAGAGGTCAACGAATGGATGGATCACGCTTTTCATTGGACGGCAAAGTCGCACTCGTCACGGGTGCGTCGTCAGGCATCGGTCGAAGTCTTGGTCTCGCGATGGCGTCCGCAGGCGCTGCGGTCGTCGTCGCCGCACGTCGGATCGATCGCCTCGAGGACGTGGTGGCCACGATCGAAGCGAAGGATGGCAAGGCGTTTGCCGTGAAGATGGACGTGACCGACCGAAGCAGCGTCGACGACGCCTTCAAGCGAGCCGAGGGAGCGGTCGGCGTGGTCGACGTGATCGTCAACAACGCAGGCGTCGCCGACCCGAAGAGTTTCACGAAGATCGACGAGGCCTCGAGGAACTTCGTGATGGACACCAATTTCAACGGCGTCTGGAACGTCGCGCAAGAGGGTTCGCGGCGACTGATCGAAGCCAAACGGCCGGGTAGCATCATCAACATCGCCTCGGTCCTGGGGCTGGGCGTCCAGAAGGGGCAGTCGGCCTACTGCGCGTCCAAAGGCGCCGTGATTCAGCTCACACGCGCCCTCGCGATCGATCTCATGCGCTACGGGATCCGCGTGAACGCGATCGCACCCGGTTGGTTCAAGACCGAGATGAACGCGGAGTTCTTCGAGTCGCCGGACGGTCAGGCCTATGTTCAGACCATGCCCGCGCGGCGATTGGGGGAGGTCGAGGAACTCGCGGGGCCTGCGGTCCTGCTGGCAAGTGACGCTGGGTCGTTCATCAACGGTGTGGTCCTGCCGGTCGACGGCGCGATTCATGTAACCAACTAAAGCCGGGGCCGGCTGCAAGAGCGATATCTCGGCGCAAGAGACCTCGATCTCCGCCCTTGGCCGCCCGCGCCGCGGGGTGTACGCTCATCGGACCCCTTTTTGTTGTTTGGAGGTCCGTATGCAGCCCCTGTCCGGCATGGATGCCTCGTTCCTATATATGGAAGACCCGCGCACGCCCATGCACGTCGGGAGCGTGCTCATCTTCGAGGGCTCGATGGAGTTCGAGGATTTCCGAGAGATGCTCGCGTCCCGGATCCATCTCGTTCCGCGAATGCAGCAGCGGCTCGTGATGGTGCCCCTCGGTCTCGGCAAGCCGTACTGGATCGACGACCCCGACTTCAACTTGGACCGACACATCCAGCACATCGGGCTTCCGCGACCCGGCGGTTGGCGCCAACTTCGGCAGGTCGCCGCGCGCACCTTCAGCATGCCGCTCGATCGACAGCGACCCCTTTGGGACATGCTGTTCATCGAAGGGCTCGACAAGATCCCTCAGGTTCCACCCGGATCGGTCGCCATGATCAATCGGGTTCACCACGCCGCAATCGACGGTGTGTCCGGCGCGGACATGATGAGCATCCTGTTCGACATGACCAAGGAGCCGCGCAAGGTCGAACCCCCCGAACCCCGAAAAGCCGAGCCAGCCCCCAACGAGCTCACGGTGCTTCGGCAAGTCGCCAAGAAGATCGCCGGCAAGCCCGCACGCCTTCCTGCCCTCGCCCGTGACCTCGCCAACGTCATGCGCGCTGGGAAAGAAGCCCGTATCAAGGGAATGGAGGTGCCACCAGCCCCGTTCTCAGCACCCCACACCCCGTTGAACAAAGTGATCTCGCAGGAGCGCTGTTGGAACACCGCGCTTCTCGAGTTCGACCGCGTTCGGGTCATCAAGGAGACGATGGGCTGCACCCTGAACGACGCGGTGTTGGCGATCTGCGCAGGCGCGCTGCGGCGGTACCTCCTCGACAAGGGTGCACTCCCGTCGGACCCCCTGGTCGCCTTCGTTCCCATCTCGACCCGCGGAGACGACCAACGAGGCCAGATGGGAAACCAGGTGTCTGGCATGTCGATCCAGCTTGCCACCGACATCGCCGATCCAATCGAACGGATCCAGGAGATCAAGCAACACACGAGGTCGGGCAAGTCGTACCAAAACGCAGTCGGCGCGCAGACGATGGCCGACGTTTTCGAGTTCGTTCCGTTCGGCCTCGCCGGCCAGGCGTCTCGGCTCTACTCTCGGTTCCGGATCGCCGAACGCCATCGGCCGCCTTTCAACCTGGTGATCACGAACGTACCTGGCCCGCAACACGACATGTACGTTGCCGGGCACAGGCTGCTTTCGACCATGGGAATGGCACCCGTGATGGACGGAATGAGCCTCTTGATCACCGTACTAAGCTACAACGGCGTGTTGTCGATCAGCCCGACTTCGTGTCCCGAAGTGATGCCAGACATCGACACCTTCGCGCGTTACCTGCGGGAGTCGGCAAACGAGCTCGAGGCGGACGTGCTCCGGTTTCGCGCAACGCAGCCGACCAATGGAAAACCGAAGCCGACCGTCTCGCCCGAGGAGATGGCAAGCTTCTTCGAAAGCGTCCAGTCCGCGTTGTCGAATCCCACCGCAGGCTCACCGACGACAGGGACCTTCCAGTTCGAGATCACCGGTGACAATGCCCAAGACTGGGTCGTCGACGTTTCGGAACGATCGGTCACACAGGGCAAGGCCAGCGGCGCGGACGCAACACTGACCATTCGAGACGAACACTTGGCGCAGATCACCCGCGGCCACCTCGACCCCCAGATCGCGTTCGTTCAAGGCAAGCTGCGCGTCAATGGAGACGTCAGCAAAGCGATCGAGTTTGGCGCGTTCCTCCCTGGCGCCGCTCCCTAGCGGCGCCGAGTACGAAAGTAGAGTTACGCCCTGCTACGCCGGGGTCGGCAGTCTCGGGAGCTTGTCCGGATTTCGGACGGCGTAGATCCTCCGCACACGACCTTCTGAGATCTCGAAGGCCATGGTCTGAACGACCTCGCCGGTGTCGACGATCACGAAACCCGGCGCACCATTGACGAGCCGAAGCAAGACTTGCATCTCGCTCGAGAACGGAGACTTCTTCGTGACCCCGATGAAGAATCGAGCGATCCGGTTTGCGCCATGAATGGGTCGAAGTGCCGACCGAACACGCCCTCCTCCATCGGCGTAGAGAATCGCGTCTTCGGCAAGCGTCGCCTCGAGTTGCGACAAGTCGCCGGTGATGACTGCTGCACCAAAAGCTTCGACGACACGCTCGCATTCGTCTCGACTGGGCTGATATCGCGGTCGTGCCGCCGCGACGTTCCTCTTCGCGCGCGACACGAGTTGTCGACAAGCGGCTTCAGTGCGCCCGACGGTCCTGGCCACCTCTTCGTAGTCGGCGTCAAACACCTCTCGAAGCAGGAACGCCGCGCGTTCGAGTGGCGTGAGCCGTTCGAGCGCAAGCATCAGGGCCATCGAGACGTCCCTTGCAAGCTCACCGGCATTGTCGTCGGGCATCGCGGCTGAGCCCACCAGGGGCTCCGGAAGCCAAGGACCGACGTAGCTCTCGCGACGGTTTCGCGCCGACTTGAGGAAATCGAGGCACAGCCGGGTGACCATCTTCGAAAGGAACGCGCGCGGATGGCGCACGGGACCGGCACCCGATCGCTCCCAGCGTAGGTACGCCTCTTGAACGATGTCCTCGGCTTCGGCGAGCGAGCCCGTCATTCGATACGCCAGCGCCGTGAGGTGCTTCCGGTTCGACTCAAAGAGTTCAGGTACGTGGGCGTCTTCGGTCAACGGGGCTCCTAGGGCGTGGGCACGGCTTCACCGGCCACGCGCACGACGGTGCAAGTGTGCCCGTAGCCGAGCGTGTACTTCAAGGTCGGGTAGAGGCGTACGGAGAGCATCGCGAACGCCAAGCTCACCAGACCTCGCTCGCCGAACCGCTCGACGACACGAGACCTGAGGTCATCGGCGGCGACGTCATGGTCGAGAACCGCATCCACGAATACCAAGCTCAGTTGTACATCGCCCGAAAGGTTGTCGTACTCCCCGCGCAAGGCGCCTCGGATAACGCTAGCCGGCACGCCCGCTCGTTCTGCCATCGTGGTCACGAGCTGCGTGCAGGGCCCGCAATCCTCGCGGCGCGAGGCGAGGATCCTCGCGGCATGCCAAACGTCGTCGGGCAGGCCCTCGCGGAACTCGCCGAGACCGGTCGCCTTGTGGAAGCGCAGGGTGGCGTCGAGACTCGTGTCCAGCAGCGTTCGCATGTAGTCCATGTCGTAGCCGTACTCTTCTTCGAAGCCGTCTATTTTGCGTCTGATGAGCCATGAAAGCATCTCGGTTCTCCTCTTTCGGGGCCGTCACAGGCCCTCTGCGGGGAAGACGAGATCGGAAGACGCTTTGTGACATCGATCCGATCCGCATGCTGCAAGAGCAGCGAAGAAGCTCGTGGTTTTCCGCGTTGTCTTGAAGCCTGCGATTGCGCTACTAAGTCGAAATCATGGCGGAACCCAACAAGCGCGTGGTCGTCGGGATAGCGTTGGCCGTCCTGACGGTGGCCCTCGGGTTCGGCGTAGGCATGTCGTTTCGAGAGGAGCCCGAGGTGGAAACTTGGCACCCGGAAGTGGAGGGTTTTCTGGCCGTGGCATCCCCCTGTTGCACCGAGGCGTCGCTCGTGACGAGCCTCGGGCAACCCATGCGTGACGACCAACGAGCGCGCCCGGCGAGTGCCGCCGAAGCCGCAACGTGGATAGACACCTGGCCCTACCGCGAGCTTGGAGAAGAGGCCCCTACAACCATCCCTCCGATCTCCCTCAATAGCAGCGAAGTCCGCTGCATCGGAGCGCCGTCGGGTCCGGACGTACCCCGCGACGGAGACGACGCCGCGACGATCGAGGCGCTCCGCGATCGGCGCGAGTGTACCTATGCGCGGTGGCGCGTCTGGCGCACGGACACCCCCGCAACGCGACCGAACGAGCGTCACACGGTGTGGGCCGACGAGGATGGTCAATTTCACGGGCGCATCGACTACTGGCGAGCGGAGTAGTGCGCAGCCTCGCGATGACTGAACGAAACCCATACCGATGTTGGTTGCTCACGATGGCGATCGTCGCCTGGTCCATGCTCGGATGTACACCCACCAATGATCCCGACAAGGGGATCCTCGCGGGCCTGACGCCATCGCGCGCGGCGCGGATCACCGATGCCGAAGTGATCACCGATGGCAACGTCCTCGCCGAGGGTCGTCCGTGGGACTACGCGCCGAGTGCCCGGTTCACCAGCAAGAGTGGGTCGGTCCAGTACGACCTCGGCGAGCCAACCCCCATCGGGGCGGCGTGGGTCGTGGCCGACCACAACGACAGCTTCGAGCTTCAAGTCTCAAACGACGGGCGATTGTTCGAAACGCTCTGGACGATCCCGGAAACCGATGGCTTCGGCTTTCGCTCTAGGTTCAACGGATCACTCGACGCCGAGGCACGCTACGTTCGAGTGCGCCCCAAAGCGGGCGACGATCTGTATGCGATCAGTGAGTTGCGCGTGTACCGCGAGCCGAAGGCTGAACCGCCCGTCGTCCCGAGGATGGCGGGATACGTTCCCGCGCGAACGCTCCGGAGCAAGACACTCTTGTTTGGTCTCGCTCTGGTCGCGTGGCTGCTGCTCGCGGTCGCCCGGAGCCGCTGGTGGTGGAAGCTCGCGACGGCGGCGCTGCCCATCTACGTGGGCGTCGAGTTGCTCAACCAGCTCATCCTAGACTGGCCCGCGGGAAGTCGCGAGGTTTCACTGGTGCGCGGGACCGTCGCCTTGGTGGCAGCGTTCGCAGTCGGGCTCGATGCTCTGGTCACGCGCGTAAGACCTAGTCGCGCTGTCCTGTGCACGGTCCTCGGCGTGTGCGGGATCACCGCGTTCATGGCCTTCTACAACCTAGGACACCCGCAGTTCTACAATCAGAAGAAGCACGACCATACCTACGCCCACTACCTCGACCTTCGGCAGTACTACACGACGGCCAAGTACTTCGACGAGATCGGCTACAGCGGGATCTATGCCGCGGACATGGCCGCCTATCTCGAGGGCAAGGATGAAGCGTCCGTCGCGCGGTTGGGCGCGAAACCCATGCGAGACCTCCATACGCTTCGTCTGTCGACGGTGGCTGCCCAGGAAGCTGCGATTGCGGAGGCACCCAGCTGGTTCTCTCCCGAGCGGTGGGCCGAGTACAAGCGCGACACCGGGTTCTTTCGCGAAACGATGGGCGACCACAGCTACCTGGTCACGCTCATCGACATGGGCGGGAACGCAACGCCGGTGTGGCTGTCGACGGCAAAGCTCATGTTCAACGTACTAGAACCCAGCGACGAGGCGTTCGTCATGACCGGCCTGCTCGACCCTCTGTTGATCTTGATCGCGTTCGCCTTGATCGGATACGCGTTCGGGTGGCGAACGATGTTCGTGTGCATGGTCGTCTTCGGAGCGAACGACTTCATCATGTACGGGAGCAACTGGGGCGGGGCGACACTGCGGCATGACTGGATGGCGTACCTTGCGTTCGGCCTGTGCGCGCTCAAACGAGAACGGTTCATGCTGGGCGGCGCGCTATTGGCGGCTTCCGCGATGATCCGTGCGTTCCCGGCGCTCGCGCTGGTCGGGGCCACGGTTCCGGTGGGGTGGTGGCTCGTCGAGTACTGGCATCGCGAGAAACGGCTCCCGTCGATCGACACAATCGCTACCGAGCAGCGTGGATGGCTTCGGATCGTTGGCGGTGCGGCTCTCGGTGTGTTGGTTCTCTTCGGCTTCTCACTCATCGTACTCCCTGCCGATGCCTGGTTGGTGTGGATCCGGAAGGTCGGGCAGCTCTCATCGGGGACGCACGCCAACCACATCAGCCTGCGGCTACTGGTCTCGGGTTGGGAAACGGCGTACCGCACCCTCCTCGAACGCATTCCGCTATTCGTTGCCTCCATCGTCGCCATGGTGGCCTTGGTCGTCGGCGGAGGCCGACGCGCAACGCCGGTCCAAGGCGCCCTCCTCGGCTTGATGTTGATCCCCGTGATCTTCTACCCAGCGAACTACTACAGCCACTTCGTGTGGTTGCTACCGATGCTCGCGGTCGAACAACGGGGCGCAGATCCCGCGGTCTCGCGCTCGGGCGCCCTAGTCTGGATCACCCTTCTAGCGATGTGCGGGGTGCAGTACTTCACGGTGCTGACGGATGACCGAGGTCTCCATTTTTGGCTGGCTTCTGCGGTCTTGTTCGCTGCTTTCTCGGTGGTGCTGTTGGTTTGGCTCGCACGTGATCGGATCGACGCGCTTCCTCATCGGCCGTTTGGTGTGACGAATGCCTGAACGCGTGTCTTTCCGAAAGAGCAGGTTTGGGGGGACCTCTGCGCGCGTGCGAAACTGTTGGCACGATGAGCAACGCGGTTTGGGGGAACCTCGTACGCAGGTTCGGTTGTGGTAGCGTCTTGCTCGCGGCGGTCGCGTTGGCCGGATGCTCGGGGGAACTCTCGGGCGGCGGCAATGGGCTAGCGCCGGGCGAGTCAGGCACTGGTGGAGGCGTCGGTACAGGCGACCCCCGAACGGCCGGAACGCCCGGAATGAGCGGCACGAGCGGAACTGGGGATCCCGGAGACCCGTTCGACCCCGGATCGGGCGGCGGCCCGATCGAACCAGGATCTGGCGGCGCCCCAGGGCTAGGCGACGGCGGGTCAGGCGGGGAGCCTCCGCCCCCACAAGGATCGATCCCGATGTTCGTGGCGCAGGGACACGCCGGCAGAACCGTCGTGTCTTGTGACGATGGGCGCTCGTGGGTGGGCAACCGGTCGAACGACGACAGTCTTCGATGCTTCGACCCGTACGACTGCGACCATGACGCCGGCGCCGCACGCGGCATCACGTGGGGCGACGGCTGGTTCTTCGCTACGTTCGGGTGGGGAACGCCCGGAGGCGTCCAACGAAGTCGCGACGGTGTGAACTGGGAGACCGCCTTGTCGGGCACCACGTTCGGGGGCGTCAGCTTTGGGAACGGGCGCCTCGTCGCCGCCAGCCGCTCGGCGCGGTACTCCGACGACCAAGGATCGACGTGGGACGACTCCGGCAGCACGGCGCTCAACGTGTGGAACGTCCGTCGCGCCGGGTTCGTCCCGAGCCACGGAGGTCGGTTCCTCATGGCCGCAAGCGATTCGTCCGCGGAGATCACGGTGAGTGCGGACGGCGACGACTGGTCGCTCCCGACCTCGATCCCATCGAGCTGTGGCGGCGGAATGCAGACCGACGGTGGGTTCGCCTACGGCAACGGAACGATTGTGGCGATCGGCTCAGACTCGATCGCTTGCCGGTCCACGGACGGAGGAGCCACGTGGACGTCGACCACGATCGGCGGAACGATCACCTCGCAGATCGTCTGGAACGGGTCTGAGTTCATGGTCTGGGGGTCGGGCAAGCTCTACAGGAGCATGAACGGGTCGTCCTGGAGCAGTATGAACACGTCCCCCGGCAACCTTCGGCTCGGACCCGTCGCCGTAAGCAACGACGGAACGCTCGTCGCAGTGCGTGGTGGGTGGCAGGTCTGGTACGGGGACCAAGAGTTCTACCGAAGTACGGACGGCGTGAACTGGCAGACATTGGCAGCTGGCCAGTTTGTCGGCAGTCATCCGATCCGCTTCATCGCGTTTGGGCACGGACAGAAACCCGCCGCTTGTCCGTAAGCCGGGAGCGCTCACGCCAGAACGCGCCTAGGCCCGGCTTGCAGCATGCGCCTCGATCAGCTGCTCCGCATGATCCGCAAGCGTGTCGTCGATCGGTCGATAGCCTATCCCGAGCTGATCGGTGCTCCGAGTCGTATCGAAGTCGACTGGATGACCCGCATTGTCGCGAAGAAACTTCCACGAGAAACCCTGCGGCGGGCCAAACAGATAGAGCAAAGGCGTCGGGACCGGTCGCGTCGGGAACGGTAGTGTCCCCCCGAGGCGGGCGCGGAGGGCGAGACCCATGTCGAGGATGGTTCGGCTGCCGGCAACGAGGATCGCGCGGCCCTCGAACGGGCGAATCGCGGCTTCGACGTGCGCCGCGGCCACATCCCGCACGTCGACGATGCCGAATGAGAGCGGCGGCGCCCCGAACTTGTACCGGCCACGAATGAGATCGCGCATGAACTTGATGCTTTCGGAGTCGGCGCGCGGGGTCTTGCTCGGCCCGAGTACGAAGCCAGGGTTGATCGTGGCGAGCTTCCACCTCCCTTGGGCGTTGCACATCTCCCAAGCCGACCGTTCAGCGACCGTCTTCGAGTAGCTGTAGGGCTGGTGCTCGGGGGAGCTGCTGGTGTTCCAGTGCTCCTCGGTAAACCGGCCACCAGGGACGTGCGACGCTTCGATGGCATCCCCGTAGATCGCCGCGACTGAGGATGTGACGACGACCTTCTCGACAGAAGTCGCTCGGTCGACGGATTGGAGCACGTTCTTCGTTCCGGAGAGTGCCGGCTCGACGAGTTGCGCCTGAGGATCCGTCACCTTGCCCACGATGAAGGGCGATGCGGTGTGGATCACGACCCGCGCCCCGTCGATGACGCGATCGAACGCACCGGGGTCGAGGAGGTCTGCCTTGGCGAGTTCGAGCGTGCCGGGATGCTCGTTGCCCATCACGACCAAGTGCCGGCACTTCTCCTGATTGCTCGGGTCTCGCACGGTGGCGCGTACGGTCGCGCCACGCCTCAGAAGCTCGTTGACGATCCAGGACGCCGCGTACCCGGAAGCCCCCGTAACCACGAAGGGTGAGTCATTCGACAAGTCGGCCTCATCGACTCCCGTGGACGCCATGGCGTACCTTACGCGATGATCGACCCATCAACCACCATCCACGATTTCGCCGTTCGCCGCGATGACTACACGCAAACCGGGTTTTCGAACGTCCGTTGGGCGAGCCGGGCCGTGGCCCAGTGGTCTTCCGCGTTGATCGATACGCGCTCACGGCCAACAACATCTCTTACGCAACGGCCGGAGACATGATCGGGTACTGGCGCTTCTTTCCAGCGGAGGAGGGCTGGGGCAGGCTTCCATGCTTCGCGCGGGACGCACTGGACCGAGCGCAACGCTTCGCCGGAGCGGGGCCACGCCCTGTCTCTCTGGCCGAACCCCTAAGGCATGTCCGAATGGTGATGTCCGTTCGGACATGATCCCCTGGTCCCCTTGGGTTCTTCGGTTGAAAGGCCTCAGGTTCTGACCTGGCATCAAGATTGCAGCGTTTCCTCGCGTCCGGCGACGAGCGGACGAGAGGAGAGACCATGAAGCAGTCGCAAGCCATCCCCCACCCCTCCGCAGCCCACGAAGTGACGACTGAACCCGCTGTGGTTGCCTGGAACCGATCTGCGCCTCGGTTTTGCATCGCGTTGGTTGCCGTTGGGATGTCGCTCGGCTCGCCGGCTGTGATCTGGTCGCTTGCCGGGGTGGCCTTGGCAAGCGTACTTCTCCCGCACCACCCGGTGGACTCGTTCTACAACCTCGTGGTCCGTCGCTACACCAAGACCGCTTCCATTCCGCCGAGCACGCGCGACCGCAGGGTGGTTTGCCTGGTGGTCGCCGCCCTTCTCATCTCCACCGGGGCTGCGTTTCTCTGGAGCTTCGACCCGCTCGGCTACGGGCTCGGCGTTGCAGCCAAGCTGTGTATCCGGTTTCACGGTCACCCAGACGTCCTGTCGATCGCATCGCGCGTCCTGTCCGCGATCCTGCGTTTCGTTTAGGCGCCCCTGTCCGCCAAGCAGTCCGCCGCCCATGGACGAAGCGTGGTGGATTCCGTACGATCGCCGCCGAGGAGACCCCATGGACGATACGCTCGAAAGACTCCCTCCGCGTTGGGCGCAGGTGCTGGCTCGCTTCAACCAGCACCTGATGTTCGATCTCGGCGGCGGACCTCGGCCCCTCAAGCTCTCGACGGTCATCAACATGCAGAAGGCGGGTACGTTCCCCGCGATGGCGCTGTTGATGCTGTTCTATTCAGGGAAGACCCCGGCCGCGACGTCGACCGCCGCGTGGCTCTACCTCGCCATGCACGGTGCCTACGGGCTCACATGGCTCTTGAAAGACCTCAACTTCCCCGATCGCAACTGGCAAAGGCCTGCCACCATCGGAAGCTGCATCGCGGGCGCCATCGCGCTCGCTCTCTACTGGCTTGCCGGTTGGGTGATCATCTCGGGGGTTTCGACTCAGGACTACCCACTACCCCCCAATGCGTGGTTCTCGCTGTGTGTCGCGCTCTGCATCCTCGGCTGCGTGATCATGATCGCCGCCGATGTCCAGAAGTACGTGACGCTTCAGCTTCAACGCGGCCTGATCACGACCGGGATGTTCAAGTACGTGCGTCACCCGAACTACCTTGGGGAGATGATGGTGTACGGCAGCCTTGCGCTCCTCGCCTGGCACTGGATCCCCGTGCTCGTGCTCGCGTACTACTGGGGAGCGCTCTTCTCGACGAACATGGCCAACAAGGAAGCAAGCATGAGCCGCTACCCGGAGTGGGCAGATTACAAGAGCCGCTCCTGGTGGCTCGTGCCATTGGTCTTCTAGCTGGGTGTCCCGGCGTGACCGGGCCTAAAGCGATCGAAGAAAGGCGAGGAGCGAGGAGCGATCGGCGTCGCTGAGGGATTGGAAAGCGTCGCGAGACGCGTCGGCCTCGCCCGCGTGCGTCTCGATGGCGGCCTCGAGAGTCGAAGACCGGCCGTCGTGCATGTAGGGAGCAGTCTCCGGCAGGCCCCAAAGCGGCGGCGTTCGAAACTCCGTGATGCCAGCGTCGCCTTCCGCGATACCGACTGCGCCCTCGGCCGCGACGTCGTGAAGAAGCAGGTCGCTATAGAGCGGAACGGGTTTGCCCTCTTCGGTGGATAGGGCCGGCACGTGACACGAAGCGCAGCCCACCGTTGCGAACAAAGCTTGTCCGCGCGCTTCCCGAGCCTCATCGGAGGGTCGCCGAGGAGGCGGCCCGAGGAGCTGCAAGTAGGACTCGAGGGCATCGACGAGCGCCGCCGATGCCTCGGGATCCGGGACGTCGTCTTGGTCAGTCGCGTGCCCAAACGACAGCCCGGGTTCGTCGGGGACGGTCATCCCGAGCTCGTTGCTGAGCGCATCGCGAACGAACTCACGGATGCTTGGGACGTTGGCCTTCCAGCCGAACCGACCGAGTCGCCCATCCGACAGGACGTGCACGCGTCCCGCGATGCCGTCGCCGTTGTCGTCGTCGGGGTCCGCCATCGCCTCGATGGCCTGTCGCGGGATCTGCTCGATGAGCCCCAAGCCGAAGACCACGGGGGTCTGCCGGGGCTCGAAAACGTTCGATCGCGGGTCGGGCTCCGGTCTTTCTGGTGCGACGAAGGTCGCGTGTCGGAGAACCGCCGTACCCGATTCGGGGGTCTCGAAGCCGGACTGCGGGTCGAAGATCCCTTGGCGCATCGCGTCGACGCCCGAAGGCCCCGCGCCTCCGATGGTCGGCATGAAGTGGCAACCGCGGCACGAGTCCCCGTTGAACTGAGGCCCAACACCCTCGGTGTACGAGAAGTCGCGATCGAACATGGCGCGGCCGCGGACAAAAGATGCGTGAGCTTCGTCCGAGAGCGGCACCGCTGGGCCCCCGTAACTCCCCACTGGCGCGATCGGCGCGTCGGGAGGCAACAAACCGTCGCTCGCTTGAGCGCCCCCGCCGAGCGAACCGAGGAACGCCAGAAGCTCGTCTTGCGTCTGTTCGTCGAACGCCACGTACGCATCGGCGGCAGCCTGGGCTTCACCGCCGTGCCAGCGAATCGCCTCGTCCAAGGTCGCAGCGCGACCGTCGTGGAGGTAGGGGGCCGCCGCAACCACGCCCCAGAGCGGTTGGGTTCGAAACTCGCTTGGCCCCGAATCCCCAAACGTAAACTGATCGGCGAGTTGGGGCCCCATGTCGTGAAGCAAGAGATCGGAATACAGCGGGATGGGGCCACGCGGCCCCTCGAGCGACCGAACATGGCAGTCGGTGCACCCCGCCTCGGCGAAACGGGCGTGACCTCGTTCGGTAAGTGGCGTCGGGGGGTCAGGCTCGGGCGCTGCGAGGGTCATCGAGAACGACACCAAATCGAAGAGCTCGTCTTCGGAGATCTCGGGGTCTGGAACCGCGTCCGAATCTGGCAAAGGCTCATCGGGAAGCAGCGACTGCTTCGATCCAAACGCCAAGACGTCCGAGGACTGCATCGGGAGCGCCGCACGCCGAGACGGTGGAAGCGGATCGGAGGTGACCCCCATGTGGTTGAAGAGCGGACCGCGGATGAACATCTCGAGGCTCGTGGTCTGCGCCTTGCGCCCGAAGCGACCGACGACGCCGTCGACGAAGTGTGCGCGGCCGCTGATGCCGTCGCCGTCGTCGTCTTCTGGGTCTTCCAAAGCGAGGATCTCACTGTCTGGAATCTCGACCAGAAGCCCGGCCCCAAAGAACGGAATCGGGTTCCGGGTCGCCGTGACGTCGGCCTCGGTATCGGAGGGATCGCGCCCCGTTTCGAGGGAGTATTGACGCTGGATACCGTTCTTGCCCCGAAGGAACGTCGTGTCGTCGAGCCCCTTCCTGCCAAGCAAAATGAAATCGCGATAGTGGCTCGCGCCCCCGCCGATGACGGGCTTCTCGTGGCACCCGGCGCAGAAGGTGGCGTTGAACTCCGGGCCGAGGCCGGTCTCTTCGTTGAACTGGCGAAGTGCTACCGCGCGACCCCGCTCGAAGGCCCCGAGCTGCTCCATGGAGAGCGTCGGAAGCGGCCCGCCGAGGGGGGCGAAGATGGCGGGCGGCGTTGGCGGCGGATCGGGAGGGGAAGGGTCGGGAGGCGCGGGGTCGTCCACGACCGGGTCCGTGCCCGCACACCCCGCGAGCACCATCGCCGTCAGCCATGGTATCCAAGTCGCTTGCCGCATCACCCGTGTGATCCTCGCGTCGCCTTTGTCGTTGGCCTCGTTCGCTTCGTTTGTGGGTTGCAGCAGAAACGGCGCCTTTCGGCGCCGCTTCTATTGCTTTTGTCAGTCAGCGACTAGGACGACTCGCTGCCGCTACCGCAAACTTCCACCGTAAACTCGATATCGACGAGACCAGTGTCGTCCTCGACTTGCACGTCGCTCAGGTAGGGTCGGATGTTCGGACACCCGACGGTGTTGACGAGGGCATCGAGCACGCCTGGACTACAGCCGTTGACGTTCCCCAGGATCGTCACGTCGCCGACCGCGTTTTCAACGGAGATCACGACCTCGTAGTCTGAGGGCTCATCCGGGTCGCAGCCGCCGATCGGCGCCCACGTGACGGTCGCACTCAGGCTCGATCCACCACCACCCGTGGCACCCATCCCACCGGTCGCGCCTGCGCCGCCGGTCGCGCCCGCGCCACCCGTCGCGCCCGCGCCACCGGTACCTCCAGTGCCACCGGTCGCGCCGCCACCGCTGTCGTCGTCACCGCAACCGATGACCATGAGTGCACCACTCAAGAATAACGTCATGAGAATTCGCATGTCCTCTTCCCTTCCTGTCTTCCAACCTCGTAGACGAGGTTCTTCCCCGCTTGGCTCTCACTCCCCAGTTCGCCCAAGCCCTGCGAACGGTAGCATAGAGTCCCCAAGCGGGTCGAAAGAAGGCGAGCCACCTCACGGGTCGCCGCGTGTTCCAGAATGCGCGCCGCGGAGCGACCGGCGACTATTGACTTCTTTTCAGCGATTTCGCGATGCGCGTCGAGGTTACTCGGGGATGTCGAGGTCTTCGAGGAGCGTGAAGAGGGCGGTCGTGCGCTCCATCAGCAAGATCGTCGCGTTCATGGTTTCTTGTGGCTGGTTCATGTGGACCAATGTGCTGATGTGGAAATCGAGGACGATTCCGTCGGCCCGCTGCCGTGAAGTCCAGTAGTTCAGTTGCACCACCTGATCGGCCGCCTTCGCCAAGTCGATCGACACGAAGATGGCGTCAACCGTTTGGTGACCCGCCTGAATCTTGAGGGGACTCGGTTGCGTCGCAGGGAATCCACGTTCGCTCATTCGGACGGCGACGCGGTTGGCCAAGTCGCTCAACCGCTCGGGCACGTCGACGGGGCCACCCGGGTCGAAGTCTTTGATGGTGACGTGCGTTCCGCCCGGCGACTGAGCCGCAAACAGTTGCTCGTCATTGCACTCGATGGCCCAATCGGTCCCGAAAAGCAGCGTCGCGTAACCGTCCTTCTTGCTCAGGACCAGCATGTCGTTCTGTTCGCCCATCCGCGCCGCGCACCGATTGGCCACGAGCTCGTCGACTTCCTCGTCGTTTGGATCGGTCCCGTCGGTGTCGGCTTCCTGAGGCTCGTCCGCGGCCGGTGGCGGCTCCGACTCCGCTCCTTGCACATTCGCTTGCTGCGCGGCTCCGGCACAGCCCAACAGTCCGAACAACAACAACACTACGTAGGTTCTCGCGCTCATCGGGGGTCGATACCACGGATCGGGGTCACCCTGCACGGGAACCAAGCCGCGGTCGCGGCAGGACACCCCGCCTCTCGCTAACGGCTCGCGCCCGCGAGGCGCCGGCTCACCGCTTGATTGATGCGGGACTCTAGATTCTCGGGCGAGAACCCGACTTGAACGATGTCGTCGATCTCGAACGTGGGAATACTCTTGCGCGGGTTGAGATTCGCGAGGCGCTCGTTGGCGAGGGCGTCCTCGTCGATGTCGTACTCGGCGTAGGGAATTCCATTGTAGTCGAGGTACTCACGCGCACGCCGACAAGACCCGCACCACGCGGTGGTGTAGACCTCGATCTTGACCTGGCGCAACGCGTCTTGGGCTTCTTGCTCGGACACCTCACCGACTCTCGGGCTCGGTTCCGTCGGCAACGGCGCGGGAGCCGGTGCGACCGCTGCGCGTCTTTCCGATGGCGGAGGGGGCGGGAGAGGAACCGATGACGGTCGCTCGAAGGCTTGGGGCTCCCTGAGGTGCACTACGGCCCCGTTGGCCTCCGACCGCGTGCCTCGGACGCCACGTTCGGGCTCGGCGCGCTCGACTTGAGACAACATCGCATACGCCAGTCCTGCGCCTCCCCCCAACACCAAGACAGCCAGGAGCACACCAACCCAGCGACTTGTCGCGGCCGGGGGCGGTTTCGACGGCATCTCGCTGAGACGACAGAGCTGGCAATTGCCGCGTGGATCGAGCGGAAGTTGGTGCTTCTCGCAGACGCCTAGCATTGTCTCCGCCATCCCCGATCAGGGTAGCATGGTGGGGTGGGCAGACCGCGCTTCCTAGGTGAGATGGATCACCGGGGAAGCGAAAGGGGCCTTCGTTTCAAAGCTTGGGATCGTCGCCAGCGTCACCCGTCACCAGGACCGAACGCCGATGCGTGATCCGCCCAGCCGGAATCGTGGAGTCGGCCGCCAAGAGACGAGCGAGCATCGACCCCTTGCCGCCGCCGACGATCCAGACACGCGATGCCGCCGCATTCAGGGCAGGGAACGTGAGGGTCATCCGACGATGGCCCGCATAGACACCAGTCACCGCCACCGAACGATCGGTAACGCGAAGCACGGGATCCTCTGGAACGAGAGATGCCGTATGGCCATCGCCACCAAGACCCAAGTGAACGACGTCGAGCGTCTCGGGGAGCAAGGCTCCGTAGTCGGCAGCCGCTCGGTCCAGGTTGGTTTCGTTCACCGGCATCGGATGGACGGTGGCGGGGACGTGGTCGAGAAGCAGGGATTGAAGATCGGTGAGGTTGCGGGCGGGGTCGCCAAGGGGCGCGACCCGCTCATCGACTTGGAAAACATCGACGCGGGCCCAATCGATCGTGGCCCCGCGAAGCTCGGCGAACACCGGCGCCGGTGTGCGCCCTCCCGAAACCGCCCACGATGCGCGCGGCCGCAACGCAAGGGCATCGTCAAGCAAACGAGCAATGACCGCGGCCGCCGACACGGCCCACGACGCTCCGGCGCGGACGACGCGCATCAGGACACCGGATCGAGCGAACGGAGATGGCAGGACTCGTTCCATTGCCGAAGGACACGGTTTTCGCGATCCCAACCGAGCACGGACACGGTCGCCGTATCGAGCCTCAGGTGGCGTCCGGCCTCAGGGGGAAGCTCAATCCAGCGCGCGGCGAGAACGCGGAGCAAATGCCCGTGCGCAAAGAGCGCAACCGGCCCGTCTTCGGCGTTGGCCTGTGCGATCACGCGATCGGCGCGGGCACCAATGTCGGAAAGCGACTCGCCGCCGGTGACCGGGTGCGTCCACACCGACCAGCCTGGGACATCGACCCGAATGTCATCGGTACGCCGACCTTCGTATTCGCCATAGTCCCATTCCATCAAATCGTCTGTCGCGACGGCCACGTCCCCGTAGCCCGCGCGCTCCATCGTCTGCCACGCCCGCATCAACGGACTGGCAAGCACGCGGGCGAACGGCCGGTGGTGCAGCATCTCACGCAGCGCGTCGGCTTGGCGCCGCCCCAACTCGGTCAACGGGATGTCGGTGCGACCGGTGTGCTTGCCAGAAGCGCTCCACTCGGTCTGTCCGTGGCGCACCAGGATGACATCGTGATCGCTCATTCGGTGACCCAGTGCCAGTCTGGGCCAACCAGGGGGTCTGCTTCCTGTGGGCCCCAGGTACCGACCCGGTAAGGCACCGCCTGATGCCCGTGCTTCAGGACCGGCTCGACGATCCGCCACGCCTCCATCACCGCGTCTTGCCTGGCAAACAGGGACGGATCGCCGCGAAGGGCGTCACCGATCAGCCGGTCATACGCGTCGCGTCCGCGCGGGCGATCATGCTCGAGATGGAGCTCGATCGGTCGACTCACCATGGCGGGTCCGGGGTGCTTGGCTTGCATCGACAGACTGATCCCGTCGTCGGGCTTCGTTCGAAAGGTAAGCCGGTTGGGACCCGGTTGGCAATCGGCATCGGCAAACAAGGGTCGGGGCGGGCGCGCAAACTCGACGACCGCTTCGGTCACGGTGGATGCGAGGCCTTTGCCCGCTCGAATTACCCAAGGAACGCCGGCCCAGCGCCAGGAGTCTAGGTGAAGACGGACCGCCGCGAACGTTTCGGTATCCGAGTCCTCTGCGACGCCGGCCTCTTCGCGATAGCCCGCATACTGCCCGCGTACCACATCCTCGGGACGAAGCGTTCGTACCGTCTTGAGGGCTTTGACCCGCTCGTCCCGGAGTGCGTCGGGCATCTCCGAGATGGGAGGCTCCATCGCCAACAACGCCAGCACTTGCAGCATGTGGTTCTGAACGACGTCTCGAATGGTGCCCACCCGATCGTAGAACGCGCCGCGACCCTCGACGTCGAAGTCCTCGGCCATCGTAATCTGCACCCCGCGAATGTAGTGGCGGTTCCAGATCGGCTCGAGAATCGTGTTCGAGAACCGAAAAATCATCAGGTTCTGAACCGCCTCTTTGCCGAGAAAGTGGTCGATGCGGTAGACGCGTTCCTCGGGAAAGTGGCGATGGACGATATCGTTGAGCGCGATCGCCGACCGGGTATCGCGGCCAAACGGTTTTTCGAGCACGAGACGCCCCCGCCCATGGAGTTCCGCGCTCGCGAGGCCCGCAACGACATCGTCGAACAGATCGGGCGGAATGGCGAGGTACGAGACCGCACAACGGGCATCTCCGAGGCGCTTCCCGATCTCGGTGTAGGTGTTCGGGTCCCGGTAGTTACCCGACACATAGGTGAGATTCGCGGCGAGCTCGTTGAAGACCTTTTCGTCGATGGGCTCGCCCACGGCCTCGAGCGCTTCTCGCGCTTTGGCGCGTAGGGTGTCGTCGTCCCAACCGCGAGACGCGACCCCGATGATCGGCATCGCGAGGCGTCCCGACGCCGTCAACTCGTACAACGCTGAGAACAACTTCTTCTTCGCCAGGTCGCCGGTGATCCCGAACAGGATCAGCGCATCTGCGTAGCCCCCACTCACGAGGTCGGACCCTTCTTTTCGTGATGGCCACCAAACTGCTTGCGCATCGCAGAGAGAACCCGATTGCCAAAGTCGTCGCGCCCGCGAGAAGCGAACCGGCTGTAGAGGGCCGCGGAGAGCACTGGCGCCGGCACCCCTTCTTCGACCGCACTGAGGACCGTCCAGCGCCCCTCGCCCGAGTCGGAGACGCGACCCTCAAACCCCTCGAGGCCGGCGTCCTCAACGAATGCGCTCGCGGTGAGATCGAGGAGCCACGAAGCGACCACACTTCCGCGACGCCAGACTTCGCTCACCGCCGGGACATCGATCCGATACTGGTAGTGCTCCGGGTTGCGGAGGGGCGCTGTTTCGGCGTCGTGCTCCTGGTCGGCGAGGCCGATGCCCGCATGGTGGAGAATGTTGAGCCCTTCGGCGTACGCCGCCATCATCCCGTATTCGATCCCGTTGTGAACCATCTTCACGAAGTGACCCGCGCCGCTCGGACCGCAGTGAAGATACCCATGCTCGGCCGGTGTGGGCTCTCCGGCGCGCCCGGGCGTGCGTTGTGCCGCGTCGACCCCAGGCGCGAGTGCTCGAAAGATCGGGTCGAGCCGGTTCACCGCGTCGGTGTCGCCGCCGATCATGAGACAGAAACCCCGTTCAAGCCCGAACACCCCACCGCTGGTACCCACATCGAGTAGATCGATGCCACGCGCTGCAAGCCGCTTGGAGCGTGCCAAGTCGTCTTGGTAGAACGAGTTGCCGCCGTCGATGATCGTGTCCCCAGAATCGAGGTGGGCCGCGAGGTCGTCGATCACCCGACCGGCAATGCCTGCCGGAACCATGACCCAAACCGCCCTCGGCCGAGGGAGCGCTTCGGCGAGGGCTTCGAGGCTTTGCGCACCCTCCGCGCCTTCCGTCGCCAAGGCTTCGATCGAGGCCGGGTTGACGTCGTGAACGACGGCGCGGTGTCCGTTCCGCATCAGTCTGCGCACGAGATTCGCGCCCATGCGGCCGAGGCCGATCATTCCCAAATCCATGGTGAGGCACCTCCTTGTTCGCGGGTAGTCGTCGCCACGCACGTTCTGGTGCCCAGGCGGGGCGCGGTCAATGTCGAACCGCTTGCTGGGCCTGTTGGCAGCGGAAACGAGCGTGCTACACGGTCCCGCATGAGAAGCCTGTCTCTTGGAGTTGCGCTGGCCGCACTGACGTTGACCCTGGCCTCCGGATGCCCAAGTCCGAATCGAGAATCCGCGGACGAGCCGGCGACCACGGAAACCGCCCAAGACGCCAAACCCGATTCAGCGCTGAGCGGCGGGGTTGCGAAGCCGTTCGTGGAGACCCCCGAGAAACCACTCCCTGAAGGCCGTCAAAGGGCAACCGGTAAGACCCCGGCGGGAGCCTCGGTATCATTCGGTGTGCCAGAACAGTGGACCGAAGCCCCCCTGCCCAACAAGGCCGCGGTGTTTGAATGGCGAGCCCCCGAAAAGGACCGAGATGCCGGCGCGAGGCTCACGGTCGTGTCGCAGCCGTTCAACGGCACCCTCGAAGACCTGACGACGTTCAACAAGGGTCGGTTCGAATCGTTCGCCGCGATCAAAGAGGAGGGTGACATCAGGATGGGCAATGGCGACGCACACGAATTCGTCGCCAACTGGCAGAACAAGGAAGGCGTCCAAGACGCGGTTCTGGTCTTGATCGCGACCGGCCAAGAAGGCATTGCGATCACGTGTACGGCCCCGCGTGCCCGGGTCGAAGACCTCCGTGGACAATGCGGCGCGATCTTCGAAACGTACGCGTTTACCTCTGCACCGGCGGCACCGGCGGAGACGCCCTAAACGTCAGTCAAGCGTCATTCGCTCACGGAAATCGTGGCGCGACGAAAGTACGCGATTGAACGCCGCGCCGATCTGTTGCAGTCTCCGGGGCGCACAAGGTGTTCGCAGCGCTTCGAGCTGGCAGCGCCCGAGGCCGCATGAGGCACCACCGAGCAAAGCGCGACTCAATCGTCGTCGATGACCGATCTCACCGGGCGAGGCTTGCATGCCTCAGCCTGGTCGCCCTGGTGTGGGCGAGCGCTTGGCTTCCGGCTTCCCATGGGAGCGCGCAAGACGAGGTGATCGTCGAGAGGGACGCGACTTCAATCGCCTACGTCCCCGCACCTCCGCAAAAACCCCCTAAGCGGAAGAAGATCAAACAGAAGAACGCCGAAAAGCCGATGTACCGCCGGCCATGGTGGAGTCAAGACCGTCGCGGTCGGTGGAAGAGCATTGGCCTGGGCACGGCCGGCCTCGTGGTGGGCTTCCTGGCCCATGAGATGGGTCACATCCTGATGAACTTCGCCTACGGGAACGTCCCCAACTTCGAGGGCGTTCGATATGCCGGATTCGTCCCCTTCTTTCGCGTCTCCTCCGGCGTGAGTTGCAGAGACAATGGCTGCTTCAACTCCGATGGAACGCCCTTCAAGGGAGGGCGCACGGGCGCCTATCTGATTACCGCTGGCGGGTTCAACGTGCAGCACGTGATCAACGAGGTGTTGCTCTCGCTCGACCCGAACCTCCAACACCATCGTTCCGCCTTCCAAAAAGGAATCCTCTTCTTCAATCTGTCTTTGTCGGTGGGATACGTTTTGTCGACGTGGTTCCAAGTGAAGCCACGGATCGGAGACATCGAGGGCATGGCGAACGCCTCCCAAGTTAATCGGAACTGGGTGGCGCTGATGGTTCTGATTCCAACAGGCCTCGATATCTATCGGTTCTTTCTTCCCGACTCGAAGTGGGCACCATGGGTCAGCCGCGGTTCAAAGGCGGTGTTCCTCGGCGTGAGCTTCATCTGGTAAGCGGGGCTCTCCCCGGCGAAGGCCGCCCCAGTTAGCGCTTGACGATCTTCGGGGGGACCCAAGTCCCGTCGACAATGGGTGCCTCACCCCAGTACGCCCTGATGTACAGGGAGAACGGCCCGTCGGGTGCGGGCAACCAGTTCGACTCCAGGTCGCCGCCGGGGGAATTCGCGCCAGCATAGATCGTGAGCGAACCATCCGAGTTGTACTGCAACGTGCTGTTCTTGGTGCCGAGCGAATACCGGTTGAGTGGGTTCTCGTGGAAGAAGTGCGACGCGTTGTAGAGGGTCATCGACCAGAACCCCCGGACGGGGGGAAGGTTGCCAGCCTCGAACGTGATGGCGTAGCCGAACTTCCCGTCCATTGCCGAACCCGCGGCATCGTCGTCGGTGTAGTAGTAACGGGTTTCTTCTTGGATGTTCTCGAAGATGTTCGACCTCGCACTTGCGGTTCGGTTTCGGTAACCCCTACCCCAGGCGGCGCTGTCGACCGAGCGATGCCAGCCGTTCCCCGCAGGCTCTCCGTTCTCGCTCCACCTCAGAAACCCGTCGATCACGTCGGCCTGCATCTCAGTGAACGTGGCGACGGCGATACGACGTGTCGCGCGATCCTGGGCCGCCGCCAGCGTCAGGTTCCGAAACCGTTCGTAGAGCGGCTCCTCTCCGGGGAGGGGCGGCACGCGCTCTAAGATCTCGGTGAGCTGATCGAGGAACTTCTTGGGCTCGACCCACACGGGCGGCCCCTTCTTGATGAGCCCGAGCAAGTACGGAATGCGTGGCGCGTTGCGCCACTCGGTGATCAGCCACTCACCCCCGTATTCCTGTACGGGGTACGCCGCGATCTGGTTGATCAAGGGCTGCACGGCCGCCCGATCCTCGTCGGTGTCGTTCATGAAGAGCCTCGGGATCATCACGGCGAGGTTCGTCGGTGACCGGAAGACGCCCGCAATCCCCTCGGGAGGGTCGCCCTCCCATCCTGGCCCGACGACGAGATAGTGCCCCGGTTTGGTGCCGTGCTGCCGCCCGATCTTCGCGATCTGATCCGTTCGCGCGTCGTAGATCGCATAGACCCAATAGCGATCCCCGAAGTCGGGCACCTGGATGACCACTGGGCTCTGATCGAGCTCCATCATCCCGAACCCGTAAACGACATCCTGGTTCGGACAGGCGACGAACTTCTGGTCTGGCTCGATGTAGTCCGCAAGCATGGAGGCTCGGCCGATGGGTGCAACTGGCGCGATGCCCATGAGGTGGCCGGGCTTGGGGACGATGCGCACCCGATGATTGCGCGTGAGAAGGTTCGCCAGCGGCCAACCCCACATGTACGCTTGTTCGGCGACCGACTTCGTTTGCTCGGGGGTCATGGCGACGTAGGCGGTCTTGGGCTTCGACGACCCGCACTCACAACCGAGTGACCCGGCGCCGAATAGCGTTGCTACCACGAGCGTGGTGGCCGTGAGCGCCCCGCTGCCTGTCCAACCCTCTCGTCGCCAAACCACAGAGGCCGGATGTTATGCATCTCTCGACACAGGGGTCAATGCCGGCGTCCGAACGAGCCAAGAGGCGCTAGGCTCCCCCCATGAGCAGCGAACCACTCGACAGTCAGGACTTGAGGTTTCTCCACCGGGTCCTTCGGTTTCCTCTTCTCGATCGGGACGACCGAGCATCTGTGTCGGCCCGCGTGCGCGGCGCCAGTCATCTCGATGCGGACTATGTCGTCATGATGGGCCTTTCGGCAGTCCTCGCATCGCTTGGACTGATGCAGGGGTCGACGGCGGTCGTCATCGGAGCGATGTTGGTGGCACCCCTGATGGGGCCGCTTCTCGGCGCAGGACTCGCGGTGACCCAGAGCAACATCGCGCTCTTTCGGAGCGCCCTGGGTGCCGTCGCGCTCGGGGTGGTGATGGGGTTCCTGATCGCGCTGCTCGTGGGCTTGCTCAACCCGGGGTTTGAACCCTCTCTCGAGATCGAGGCACGCGGCAACCCGGACCTGTTCGATCTCGGAATCGCCTTCGCGTCGGGAATGGCGGCCGCCTATGCGCAAGGCCGCCCGAACGTCGCAGCCACCCTGGCGGGCGTCGCGATCGCGGCGGCGCTCGTTCCTCCGTTGGCCGTCGTCGGACTCGCACTGACCACGGAACGCCCACTCATTGCCGCCGACGCGGCGATCCTGCTCGTCACGAACATCATCGCCATCATCCTCGGCGCCGCGCTCGTGTTCAGAATGCTCGGGGTTCGGGTGTCGCGTTCAACGCCCGGCCTGCCCTGGGCGAGGCGTGCGGTCATCTTGCTCGTGATGGGCGCGATGCTGCTCTCGGCCCCACTCCTGTTGAACATGCTCGCGGAAGCACAACGTGGCCAAAGCCGGCCGCTCACTTACCCGGTGGCGCCTGCGGTGAGAAACGCGGTGCGAAGCTACGTCGCGGAGGCGCCCAACGTGGAAGTCGTCACGATGGCCCGGACGAGCGTCGAACCCGAACTCGGCATCACGATCGTGCTCGCGAGTGACGGCAGACTCGAGCGCAGCTTCGAAGAAGGATTGGTCGAGGTGGTCCGTGAGGCTCGAGGGAGCAACGTGCCGGTGCAGATCCATCCACTGAGAACGGCCCGACAAGCACCAACGCGATAAGGGCGCAACACGGATGGCCGTGCGACCGCCACCCGTCGGGGTCGCTAGGCAGACTCGGCCAGCGCCGGCTTCTCTTTCATGGCTTCGGCGACGTACCGATCACAGTTCGGATGAGCGATTCGTCGGGTGCGCTGCAGCTCCCAGTGGTGGTCTCGTCCAACACCGAGCGTTCGTTGCAGCGTGCTTCGAACGAACCAGTCGCTCAGAGCCGAGAAGCAGGCGATGCGCTCTTGGATCGGCATGGGGAAGCGGAGAATCGATCCGGCGTAGGCCTTCGTTTTGACCACGGACGTCCCGACGCTACCGATGTCGACTTTCGGTGCGAACTCCTTCTGCATTCGGTCGAAGTCGCCCTCCGACTTCGCATCGAGATGCATGGCGGTAACGGCCTCTTCGTGGTCCCGACGCAGGAACAGTGGCTCGTCGATGTACGCAATGTCTCCCTGGAGCAGAATGTCACCGAGCACGTTTCGCTCGGCCCCAAAGAACACGTCGATCGGCATGGCCTTCCTGACCATCTCCGTCCGCATCACCCCGTAGAACTCGTAGATATTCACGGTCCAGAGGATGCGCCAGAACCGCTCGCTCACTCGGCCGCCGCTCAGGCCTAGGTCGTCATAGATGCCGATCAGCTCGCCATCACCATCGATCTGGACCGACGGACAATGGGCGATCGCAAGCGCAGGATCCGACTCCATGCGTTCCATGCATGCGGCCAGGTAGTTCTGGTCGAGCGGATCATCATGCGCAGCCCACTTGAAGTAGGGGGCTTCGCCGGGCTTGAACACGTAGTTGAAGTTCCCCGACACGCCGAGATTCTCCGGCTGGAGGTGGTACGCGACGCGGTCATCCTTCGAAGCGAACTCCCGACAAATGTCGCCGGACGCGTCGGTGGAACCGTTGTCGCTGATCAACAGATGGAAGTCGGAGAAGGACTGTCCCAGGATCGACTCGAGCGTCTCGGCGAGGTGAGTTGCGCCGTTATACACGGGCATCCCAATCACGAGTTTCGGCTTCACCATGAACACCTCATCAGCACTGACCATACAGCTTAGCCAGCGAAAAACGCGCTGCAAGGGTGGTGCACGGGTTCGTGCTCACCTACCCTTCAGGGCTATTTCCGAAGGGGCAGTGGGGCCCACTTCTTGGCGGTCAGCGGCTCTCGTAGACCCGCAGAAGGTACCCTCGAAGGCGGGCACGCGTGCGCAGAGAAGGGATCGTCACTGGACGCGCTTCGAGGAACGCCGAGTTGTCGAGCAGGGTCAGGTTGTCGGCGATGTCTGTCTCGAGGCCGGGGAGCGCTTGTTGATAGAGGACGAACACTTTGCGCGGTCGGCTTTGGATCGATTCGGCGATCCTGGCCAAGACCTGGATCATCACGGGTTCCGAAAACGGGTTGTTGAAGTAGAGCACACACGGCGATTCCGGGATGGCGAACTCGGTGGCGTCACCATGAACGCAGCGAATCCGGTCGTCGCTCGGCGCCCAGCGGTCGACATTGGCGAGCGCCTGCTCATGGAGCTCGCGTGCGAACTCGACCCCGATGATCTCTCGAAAGCCACCTTCGCTTGCGAGGAGAAGCACCCGACCCTGCCCCGACCCGTAGTCGACGAAGGCGTACTCGGACAAATCGCTCGGAAGATTGGCGATAAACGCGGCCAGCATCGAGGGAGGCGTCGCGACGTACGCGAAGCCATGCTCGCGGTTCTCACCAGCAACATCGAACCGAGTCAGATCTGCCGCTTGCTCGGTGGCATCGAGGTAGGGACGGGACGCAGTGTCGTCCGCTGGCGTGAGCACGTCGACGACGGCCAAGCCCAGGTAGCGGGTACCTCCGCCAACACCAAGCTTACTGGCGCGCTTGAGGGTGGTCGTGACCTTGCGAACGAATTGGATGGGCGATGGCATGAAAACCCTGAGTTGAAGCCGCGGGATATCACGGTCGTGCGGTTTGTGCAGCTCCGGCGGCTTCAGGACCGAAAGGCTTCAGCCACAGAATCAGCGCTGGCATCAGCAAGAAGTCGGCGAGGAGGGCGGTGCCGATCACGATGGCGAGAAGCAGGCCAAAGCTCTTCTGGCTATCCATCAGGGAGAACAGGTTCATCAGGAAGCCGAGGACCAAGATGCCCGAGGTCACGAACAGGGCGCGCCCCACGTCTTCCATCGAGGCAAACAAGGCCTTCTTGTAATCCCGGACAAGCAGAAACTCATGATGGTATCGGGTGACGAGGTGAATGGTGTCGTCGACTGCGATTCCGATCGCCACTGGCGCGATGAGAAGCCGATAGTAGTCGAGCGGCGTTCCCGTCCAACCCATCGCTCCTAGGATCAAGAGTACCGGAGAGAGGTTGGGGATCATCGAAATGAGCCCGATCTTCACCGAGCGAAACACGAAGATCATCATCAGACTGACCACCGACAGCGCGAGCAAGGCGCCTTGGATCTGGCTCCATGTGATGTAGTCGACGAACTTCAGCCACAGGGCACCGATCCCGGTCTTGGTCACGGTCGATGCTTCGAGTGGCTCGCCCTGAAGGTAGCGTTCCAAGTCGTCGACGATGCTTTGAATTTTGCTCGTTTCGGCCTGCTTGCATCGAAGCTCCAACGTCGCCCGCGCGTAGTCGATCGACACATAGTCTTTGACTTCCTCCCCGCCCGAGAGTTCGTAGACCAACAGGTACTGGGCGATCAGGTCGCGACTGTCCGGGATCCTGTAGTACGCGGGATCGCCGTTGTGGAAGCTCTGGTTGATGTCCTTGATGAGGTCGACGACCGAGTACGTCTTGGTGACCAGCGGATCCTCTTCGGCTTTTCTCTGAAGTCGCTCGATCTCACGAAGCACTGCGGGGTTCTTGATGCCGTCCGGCTCTCCACTGTCGAACAAGAAGATGAACGACCACGTGCCCGACATGTGGTCGTCGACAAACATCGTCGTTTGTCTGACGGGTACGCGCTCGGAGAACTCGGTGAGGAAGTTCGAATCGACCCTCAACTGGGTGATCCCCCAGATCGAAACGAGGAAGGCAAACCCGAAGGCCACGAGCACGGCGTTGCGGTATGAAACGACGAACCCTGCGACGCCCCGAAGCACTGCGACCACCCGTCGTCCGCCTTTGGCACGCGCGGCGACATCGGCGTTCGACATGTCGTCCGAGTCGTCGCGTCCAAAGGAGAGAAAGGCAACGAGGATCGAGATCGATGCCACGAAGGCGGCAAGCACGCCAACGGCGCTGTAGACGGCGAGATGCGCGACGGACTTCACCGGTGAGAACGACAGCGAAAGAAAACCGGCGGCGGTCGTCAAGCTGGTAAGCAAGCAAGGCGGCCCGACGAGGTACAGCGTCTTTTGGATCGCCTCCCGACGGCTCGCGACACGCCGACGGATAATTGTGAACTCCGACAGAATGTGTACCGAATCGGCAATGCCGACCGTGATCAGGAGCGTCGGCATCAACCCGAACATGAAGTCGATCCGCCATCCCAGCGCGCCAATGACCGCGACCGCCATCGCTGCCGCGAAGGCAACGACCATGAAGGGGCCGACCACGGCAACGAAACGACGAAACACCAGGGCGAGGCTCAGCCCGATCACCAGGACCACGAGGCTCAAGATGAGGGGAAGGTCCTCCTCGATGAACACCCGGTTGTAGGTCGCGTTGATGGCGACGTCCCCCGAGTGGAAGAACTCGATCCCGGCATACTCGGGTCGACTCAGGATCTCTTCGATGACGTCGAAACTCACCTGCGGGTAGAGGTTGGCAAGGCCGTCCCCACCGTCTGGGTCGAAGCGAATCTCGTCGATCGAACCGATGGCCGACCGACTCATGTCGACGATGATCGCCCCCAGGGTCTCATCGGCGCTGACGAGGCCATCCACGTAGAACGGCTTCTTCATGACCTTGCTGGCGATGGCATCGAGCTCGGCCTGGTCCGCGGGGAACTCCGACAACAGGTCGTAGACGATGATGTCGTCGGGCGGAGCGCCCTCCATGAACTCGGCATTCGACAAGCTCGTGACTTCTTTGACGAAGGGAACTTCGGCATCGAGAGCCTCGGTGAGGTCGTCGATGGTGCGCATGAGGTCCAGGTCCCACGGCCCCTCTTTGGCGCGGTATACGATGTAGGCGATCTCGTCGGATTCAAAGTCGTCGCGAAACTGCCGATACGCAGCGTAGAGCGGGTCGTCTTTGTCGAAGAACGCTTCGAAGCTATTGTCGACACGGGCGCCGTACGCGAAGGCGCCACCGACAGCCCACACGACGAGACTGGCCACCAGGACCACCCAGCGGTGGTCGTACGACCACGCGGAGAACGAACCAAAGAACCGACTGAGTCGGCTTATCGCGTCTCGCGGCGGGTCGGTCATGCGACGGACACCGGGGGTACGCGAAGCTCGTCCGGTTCGGTCCCGAAGTACTCGGCAAGCCGTCGTTCGGCGTCGTCGCCGAAGAGGATCTCCGCAACTTCGCGAAGCCCGGGCGAGTTCGCAATCCGCTCATCGCGCACCACGAGCTCGATCTTGGATCGACGCCGCATGAAGTCTTCGAGTCGCGTGATCATCTCCGACTCCGCCGCAGAGTGAAGCTCGGCGCGGATGTAGTCCGCTGACCCCATGATGTCCTCGCCCATCTTGGGGTTGCGGCGGATCTCTTCGAGCATGGCGAAGGCACGGCGCCCGTAGCGCCTCCAGAGTCGGTCGGTGAGTGGCTCCGTGTCGGGTTTGGCCCGAAACTCGTCGAGCTTCATCAGGCGGGCTTGCCGATAGAACTCCTTGCGCGTGGCTTTGGCGGGCTCGCCGTACCAATTGTGGAGGTCTTCCTCGAGGGGAATCCCCATGTGCTCGATCTCGCGCGCAACTTCTTCCCCCACGTTTAGGCAGTCGGTGAGCTTGCCTCCGAAGATACTGACAACCTTGAGTTGCGAGTCGACTTCGATGGCGTGCTTCCGGCTTAGCTTGGTCCAGTCGACTTCGGTCTGATCGCTGCCGTCTGTGGTAACCACCAGCGGCCGCACCCCACACCTCTCGGCGATCACGTCGGACCGTTCCAAGGGCTGCTCGAGGCTCATGCGTTCGTTGATCTGCGCGATCAAGAAATCAATGTCGTCGTCGGTCACTTCGGTGAACGGGCTATCAACTCGCGTGTCCGTCGTACCAATGACCGAGCGGTGCCCCATCGGGATCACGTAGAACAGCCGCTCGGTGTCGTCGAAGAACGCCAGAACCTTGTCGTGCCAATCGGTCGTCAGACGCCGGACGACGAGATGAATCCCCTTGGAGTAGACGATCCGGTGCTCCGTTCTGAGATTCCATTCTCGGTTGAGTCCGTCGACGAACGGGCCCGTGGCGTTGACGAGCGTCCTGGCTTTGGTGGTGAACTCTTGGCCACTGTCGACGTCGCGAAGCCGCGCAACCCACTCGTCTCCCTCCCTGACGGCGGACACGAGTTCGACGTAGTTGGCTACCGTGGCCCCAGCCTCGATGGCGGAGCGAATGAACGAGAAGACGAATCGCGCGTCGTTGTCGATCAGAAGGCCATCGTAATACTCGATTCCCCCGGCGACGCTCTCGGTATCGATCGCGGGCTCCTCGACTTCGATGGTCTTGCGCCGAAGAAGACGGGGAGCGTGGGTGCCGAACAAACCGATGATCCAGTACGCAAGCGCGCCGAGGGCAGCGAACCAAGGTGGGTAAGGCCCTTTTCGATCCAAGGCCGCGTAGAACCCCAGCTGTTTGATGTTGTCGGGGTACGCTTTAAAGAGCCGGTTGCGAGAGCGGCAGAGTTTCCACACGAGCGATAGTTCGTAGGTCTCGAGATACTTGAACCCACCCCAAACCATGTTTGACGACGACTCGCTCGTGAAGTTGGCGAAGTCGCCGCGGTCGACCAACGCAACGGAAGCCCCGCGCCCTGCAAGAGAAGCCGCAGTGACGGCGCCATTGATGCCACCGCCAACCACGAGACAGTCGAAACAACGGTCGCGCATCCGCGCGAGGTGCGTCTCACGCAGCGTCATGTCTCATCCTCGATGTTCCTCCGGGCTCCAACGGCGCCGTACGGAATGTGGCAAACTTACGCATCTTGTCGACTCCCGGGCGGGACGTCTTGGTCAAGGTCTGGCGAAACGCTCCTGCAGGGCGTCGAGGAACAAGCGGGCGACGAAAGGCAGGTCGCGACGAAGGTATCGGTCGACGAGACGGTTGGGATCCTGACTCATCCGAAAGAGCCACTCGAGCCCACTTCGCTGCGCCCAAACCGGCGCTCGCTCATACCGACCCGCAATGAAGTCAAAGGCGGCGCCGACGCCGAGCCACCAGGCGTCGGGGTTGGCCTCCCGGAGCCGCTCGATCAGGCGTTCGCCCTTCGGAAAACCGAGCGCCACGAACACGATGTCGGGCTTGGATTCTCGAATCAGCCGATGCATGGCTTCGAACTGCGCCGGGTCGGCCTCGAACCCGAAGGGGGGCGAATAGACGCCGGCGACCCGGAGTTCGGGATTTCGGCTTTGCAGGATGCGCGCGGTCTCGGTGCCGGTATCGTCGACGCCACCGAGGAGGAAGACCGATAGCCCCGCGTCGGCTGCGGCGGCCGGGAGACTCAAGGTGAGGTCGGAGCCGCACACCCGCGCGCGCAGTGGGGTCCCGCGCAAACGGCTCGCCCACACAAGCGGCATCCCGTCGGCGATCAACGCGTCGGCGGCCCGAACCATGGCACCGACGCTCGCGTCCTCGTCCGCGAGCCTCACGATGTCGGCGTTGGGCGTGATGACCCATCCACCACGGCCAGCCTTGGCTTCGTCGACCACCAATTGGACGAATCGTGCCTCGTCGAGATCGAGGAAGGTCAGACCTCGAAGCTCTACGGTCAGCACGCCATGGCGGCTCGCTAGCCGTTCCACCGGTTTGGCCTCCATCACCATCATCCTACCGCGATTCCGCCTCTCGCGCCGCCGCATCAAGCGCCGCGGCGAGCCCTCGGCTGCGGTCGAGAAAAGGGGCCCGGAGCTTCTCGCACGCAGCAGCGAGTCGCGTGTACCTGTCGGCGTCGTCGGCCAGTGTGGCAAGCGCCCGCGCGATCTCCTGTTCACTATCTGGATCGCAAACGACGGAGGCCTCGGAGAGCACCTCTGCGGCGGGGACCACTGAAGTCGCCACGACAGGCCGACCCGCGAGCACCGATTCGATGGCCGTCATTGCCATGCCCTCGTTGAAATCACTCCGCGTCGGGACCACGCCGACATGACTTCGAGCGCGAGCGGCAGGCGCGTCGGTCGGCGTGAGGTAACCCGGCACCTCGACGACCCCCGAGAGGTCCCGTTCATCGACGAGCGCCCGGAGTGCCCCGGCCGACCCGCCCTCGCCCCAGATCTCGAAGCGAAACCGCCCAGGTTGCTCCCGTTCGAGCCGCTCGGCGGCGCCGACGAGCTCGAACACGCCTTTATTGGGCTCGAGTCGTCCCACGTAGAGGACGACGAACCGGTCACCATGCGGAGGCGGTGGCGTTGGATCGGCGAACGAGTGGTCGAAGAACTGCGCCAGCGCCTCGAAGCCCGGCGGGCCATGGCCGCGTGTGAGTTCGTCGACTTGCCGTAAGCACTCGGGAGAAACCCCAACGAACGCGTCCGCACCGAAGCGAAAGAACGCGCCGCTCGCTTCCCAGAACGCCGCCGCCTTCGTGCCGTCCGGCCGATGGCCCGCTGGCCACAAGGTCATGTGCATGATCGGGATGACACGGAGACCGAAAAGCTTGAAGAGAAACATGACCGGATACGTGGTGCAGCCAGAGTCGAGAAGTGCGAGGTCCGCGCGAAAACGGAGCGCCGTCGCCACGAGTCCGATGCCGTACCAAAGCTCCCGTAGATGGAACGCAACGCCATGCGCGTTCGGCAGGGGTCGGGGTCGGTGTTCGATCGTGAACTCCTCGTCGTCCACGAGGACCTTGTCGGGATGGGGCGACACGAAATACGCTGCGGACGCATGCTCGACGCAATAGTCGGCCACCTGGCTCGAGAACGTAACCGAGATCTCGCGGGAGTCAGGAACTCGTTTTCGCCAGTTGCGGTGCGCCCGGAGAATATCCCCGGGCCCAGCGGCCGCATAGAACACCCGCGGGCGGCCCTTCGCGCGACGAAACCCAAACACCGCTTCAACCTACAACTGGCCGCTGAGCGGTGCCAACGCACCCGAGTCCACCCGAGTCACGGCGACTCGAACACCTCGAGCTCGCCAACGGAAATGAAGTCGGCACCGCCGCCGGGCGCACCGATGATCCGGATCCCGTCCCCGACGGTCGCGTCGAAGAAGAGGTTGAACGTCTCGAAGTTGACGCCGTTGTTGGCGGGATAGGCCGGACTGATGACCAGTCCGGTCACTTCGACCCAAACGCCACCCTGGCGGACTTCCACCCTCAACGTCCCTGGCTCGAACCAGCCGCCATCGAAGAACTGACGGCCTTCCTGGTAAACCACACGGCCGAACGAGTAGTCGGTCGCGAAGGTGTATCCAATCCAGTCCTCGGCGGCCGCGTTGGCACCATCCCAGGAATCGTAGTGACGCGTGAAGTCCGTGCTGCCGACGGGCGGGAAGTCTCCGTCGCGGATCGTCTCGATGTTGCCGCCGCCGCCAAGGGAGTTGGGAACGGCTGCGACAATTGTCCCGATCGTCTTGAGCGGCGCGGCCTCGAGCTCACAGCTCGATGAACAACCGTCGCCATCGGTCGTGTTGCCGTCGTCACAACTCTCCGGTGGCGTCACGAAACCATCGCCACAGAGCGCGACTCGGGTCGTACAATCAACGTTACACAACGCGGTTCCCGGAGGTTCGCAGTCTTCGGCACCAGCATTGTTGACGACGCCGTCGCCGCACACTTCGAGGCGGCAAGTCGCAGAGCAGCCGTCGCCATCGACGGCACCGCCGTCGTCACACTGCTCTGCGCCGTCGATCTCGCCGTTGCCGCAGGTCACCTCACCAGGGGCATACACCTCGAGCTCTCCGACCGAGATGAAGTCGGCGCCGCCGCCTGGGTCGCCGACGATGCGAATCGCGTCCCCAACCGCCGGCGCGAAGGTCAGGTCAAAGACCTCGAAGTTCACGCCGTTGTTGCCGGGGTAACTCGGAATGATCGAGAGGCCGCTCACCTCGGTCCAGACGCCGCCTTGCCGAACTTCGACCGTGAGCGAGTCGAACCAACCGCCGTCGAAGAAATGACGTCCTTCCTGGAAGACGACACGACCGAATACTTGATCCGATGTGTACTCGTAGCCGACGAAGTCGTCCGGCGAGGTGTTGGCACCGTCCCAGCTGTCGTACTGCCTCGAGAAGTCCAGGCTTCCGACCGGGGGAAGGTCGTTGTCGCGGATCCGGTTGATGTCGCCACCGCCACCGAGTGGCTGGGGCACCTTGGCAATGATGGTGCCGGTATCGGTGAGATCGGCGCCGGGTGCCTCGACCTCGCAGACCGCCGAGCAGCCGTCGCCCCCGACCGTGTTGTTGTCGTCGCAACTCTCGGGTGGGGTGATCAGCCCGTCACCGCACACTGCGGCTCGCGCGGCACAGTTGTCGTCGCAGACCGCCGTCCCAGGAGGCTCACACGCTTCGGGCGCCGTCACGAAGCCGTCGCCACAAGACGGCGCGCGGTCGGTACACGTGTCGGTACAGGTCGCCGTCCCTGGAGGTTCGCACGTTTCAGGTGCCGTGATCACACCGTCGCCACACACCGCCGGAATCTCCGTCTCGCAGATCGCGCTGCAGCCATCACCGTCGATGGTGTTCCCGTCGTCGCACTCTTCGGGGCTCGTCACGAAACCGTCCCCGCAGTCAGCCACCCGCGCCGTGCAGGTGTCGTTGCACGTCGCCGTGCCGGGAGGTTCGCAGGTCTCGGGTGCCGTTACAAAGCCATCGCCACAAGACGGTGCGCGGTCGGTGCACGTTTCGGTACACGTTGCCGTCCCCGGAGGCTCGCACGTTTCAGGTGCCGTGATCACACCGTCGCCGCACACCGCCGGAATCTCCGTCTCGCAGATCGCGCTACAGCCATCGCCGTCGATGGTGTTCCCGTCGTCGCACTCTTCGGGGCTCGTCACAAAACCGTCCCCGCAGTCAGCCACCCGCGCCGTGCAGGTGTCATTGCAAGTCGCCGTGCCTGGAGGTTCACACGTCTCAGGTGCGGTCACCACGCCGTCGCCGCAGAACGCAACGATCTCGGTCTGGCATGAAGCGCTGCATCCATCGCCGTCGATTGTGTTCCCGTCGTCGCACGTTTCGGGACCGGTGACGAAGCCGTCGCCGCAAAGGGGCACCCGGTCGGTGCAGGTGTCGTTGCACGTCGCCGTGCCGGGAGGTTCGCAGGTTTCCGTCGAGTTGTTGACGATCCCGTCTCCGCAAGTCTCGGTGACGCAAGTCGAAGAGCAACCGTCTCCGCTGCTGGTGTTGCCGTCGTCGCAGTCTTCGCCGGCGTCGACTGTACCGTCGCCACACGTGGAACCGCTGCCGCTCGCTTCGTAGACCTCGAGCTCTCCGATCGAGATGAAGTCGGCCGCACCGCCAGGCTCACCATAGATGCGAATCGCGTCGCCGACAATCGGGAGGAAGGTGAGCTCGAACGTCTCGAAGTTTACCCCGTTGTTGCCGGGGTAGCTCGGAACCGTGGTGAGGCCGTTCACCTCGGTCCACACACCATTCTGACGTACTTGGACCGTGAGGGAGTCGAACCAACCCCCGTCGAAGAAATGGCGTCCTTCTTGGAAGACCACCCGGCCAAACACTTGGTCTGACGTGTACGCGTACCCGACCCAGTCCTCGGGAGACGTGTTGGCGCCATCCCAGCTGTCGTACTGCCGCGAGAAGTCGGCGCTGCCGACCGGCGGAATGTCGTCATCGCGAATGCGATTGATGTTGCCGCCCCCGCCGAGCGACTGGATGACGAGGGCGATGATCGTGCCGTCATCGGTGAGGTCGGCACCTGTGGGGTTGGCTTCGATCTGACAGGTCGCGGTACAACCGTCCCCGTCGACGAGGTTGCCGTCTTCGCAAGTCTCCGGCGGTGTTACAAAGCCGTCGCCGCAGACCGGAACCCGACTGGTACAGCTGTCGTTGCAAGTTGCCGTATTGGGCGGTTCGCACGTCTCGGTCATGTTGTTGACCACACCGTCGCCGCAGAACTCGGCCGCACAGGCAGGCGAGCAACCGTCCCCCGCCACGTTGTTGCCATCGTCGCATTCCTCGCCGTTGTCGACGTCTAGTGTCCCGTCGCCACAGGAGGGGCCTCCAAGATCGGCGCCGTAGACTTCGAGCTCCCCAACAGAGATGAAGTCGGCGCCACCACCCGGAGGTCCGACGATACGAATCGCGTCGCCGACGATCGGGGAGAACGTCAGTTCGAAGATCTCGTAGTTGATGCCGTTGTTGCCGGGATACGGCGGATCGACCAAGAGGCCACTGACCTCGGTCCACACGCCACCCTGCCGAACCTCGACGGTAAAGCTATCGAACCACCCGCCATCGAAGAAGTGGCGGCCTTCCTGGAAAACGACCCGGCCGAAGATTTGATCGGTCGTGTACTCGTATCCAACGAAGTCGATGTCGGCCGTGTTGGCGCCGTCCCAGCTGTCGTACTGACGCGAGAAGTCGGCGGTGCCCACCGGGGGAAGGTCGTTGTCGCGAATGCGGTTGATGTCCCCTCCGCCACCGAGTGACTGAAGAACGCTGGCGATGATCGTGCCGTCGTCGGTGAGGTCCTCGCCGGCGCCACCGCCCTCGATCTGACAAACCGCCGAGCAGCCGTCACCCCCGACCGCGTTGCCGTCTTCGCAAGTCTCGGGAGGCGTCAGGAAACCATCGCCACAGCTCGGAACGCGTGTCGCGCATAGGGCGTTGCAGGTATCGGTGTTTGGCGGTTCGCAGACCTCTGGCGGGGTCAGGAAACCATCACCACAGCTCGGAACGCGCACCTGGCAGTTCGCGTCGCACGTGGCGGTACCGGGGGGCTCGCACGCTTCGGGTGGTGTCAGGAAGCCGTCGTTGCAGAGCGGTGCCCGATCGGTGCAGGTCGCGGTGCACACGTTCGTGTTCGGGGGCTCGCACTGCTCAGGTGGCGTAACCGTGCCGTCACCACAGACCTGGGCGCTCTCGATCGTGCAGACCGACGAGCAACCATCGCCATCGATGGTATTCCCATCGTCGCACTCTTCGCCGGTATCGACGTTGCCGTCTCCGCACACCGAGCCCACTAGGGTCCAGTCGAATTCGACGACGGCGACTTCAGGTCCGTCGGAGGCGCTTGCGGTAACGGTGAGGGTGCCCGTCGGAGCATCCGCGTCGATCGTTCCAGAGATCTCACCCGACTGATGGTCGATCGCGAGACCGAGGGGAAGCCCGGCCGCGTCGTAGTAGAGGGAGTCGGCATTGGGATCGTCGCCGACAAGGGAGAGCGACGCCAACGCGCCGATCGACGACACTTGGTCGGCGGGCGTGTCGAGTGTTGGCGGATCATTGGGGACTGGGTTTGGAATCTGCAAGAAGAGCGGGGCAAGCGGTACCTGGACGTTGCCTGTATCTGGGCCGCTGTAGCTGGCGGAGAGCACCTGCCCACCGCCGCGCTCGAACATCGTCACTTCAATGGCGTAGTAGCCCGGCGCAAGAGCGACGGGTCCACTGTTCTCTTCGGTCGGGCCGTGGAGCCCGTCGTTGTCGACCACCTCAACATCGTCGATGAAGAGCTTGCTACCGTCGTCCGAGGTGGTGAAGAAGGTGTAGTTCCCGCCAGTGACGATCTCGAGGAAGCCACGGAACCGGAAAGCGAAGTCGTTGTCGCGGTCACGGACCGAGATGTCGATCGTGCTGACGGTGCTGGCCTTGTCGGGTGTGCCAAGCGCGTCGAAGTCGGGCAGCTGCGAGAGCTGACCCGTCTCCCAGTACTCGTAGGCAACCCCCTGTTGCGGGAACGAATCGTCGATTCGAAGGATCCACTCGCGGAGGAGGTCGACCGCCGGAAGCTCCGCGAGCTCCTTGGCAAGCGGAGGCATGGCGATGGGCCCGATGGCCTCGACCCGCTTGAAGAGCGACGAGAGCTCTGGGTCGCCCGGTCGAATCACCACCGTACCCGGGTTTCCGAGGTCATCGCGAACCCCAGTCCACACCAACCCTTGCGAGACAAACGGCGTTTCGTAGCGCAGATCGAAACCTGCGGTGACTTCACCCGGTCGGTGGCAGCCGGCGCAGTTCGACGCGAGCCATGAGCGCGCCCTATCCTCGAGCGAGGCAGTGACGTCTTCGAGGGACTTGCTCCGGATCATCGTCGGGATGTCCGCCTCGACCAACGCCGGCGAGAACATGCCGAGGTGATTCCACGTCGCCAGCTGGTTGTCGGTGCGCCCGGTGCTCGGGTAGAGCAAGTCGCCGTTGAGTTGGTGGGTGCGCGGCCCGAGGACCCCGCTTGCACGGTGACAGGTATTGCACTGGAGGCGGGAAGGGTAGTTCCAGGTCTGCACGCGGGTGCCGCCGTCAGACAGTGCAATCGTGTGGAGGCTCGTGTCGTCTGTGACCAACAAGTCGGCGTCACTCCGATCGGTCCGCCAGCGGTAGCTCAGGCCGTACCACTTGCCGTCGTCGCCGTGAACGAAGAACCGCGTTTCGAGTCGATCGGTGATCGACGGATCATCCTCGTCGACCGGAAGCTCGAAGTGCTTCATCAGAACCGTCCCGATGGGAAAACCCCAATCGCCGTTCTCCGAGAACGTGACCTGTTCGTCGCTCGTGTCGCGGGTGCCGTCGTTTGGAACCGCGACCCAACGAGACTTCGCGGCGCCGTCCGACCAGAACGGTTGATTCAGGCCGTAGGGGACCCAGCCACTGTCTGGAGTCAGATTCGGCAGGTCGGTGAACGCCCCGATGTCGGAGAGAAGCCCAGGCGCGTCTGGGACGGGATCTCCGATTCGGTCGAGGGTGTACAAGGGGCCGCCGTTGATGACGTCACCAAGATAGATCTCGCCCAGTTTGTCTTGGCCCCAGGTTCCGAGGCCCCCGGGATCGAACACGGTCAGGAACTCTTTGGTGGCCGTCATCGTGCTCTGGTCGAGGGTGATGGCCCAGATGTTCCCGGTCACGTAGTCGCCGGCGAGGTAGCGCCCGTAGAGCTCAGGATAGAGAGAGCCTCGGTACACGTAGCCGCCGATGATGGACCGAGCCTCCGATCGGACGAAGTCGATCACAGGGTCGGTGAGCGTCCCGATGAATGACGCGGGCTCTTGACGGACGCCGGAGGTCAGCCCCTCACGAAACGGCCAGCCATAGTTGTTTCCGCAGAAGATGACGTTGATCTCTTCACGTGTGCTTTGGCCAATCTCACCGGACCACATGAAGTCAGTGACCGGATCCCATGCGAGTCGGTGCGGATTTCGGTGACCGATCGAGCAGTACTCCTCGAACTGGCCGCCGCCGACGTCGAGCCAGGGATTGTCATCCGGAATGCAGTACCACTGCCCCGAGATCTCGTCCGCGGTATCGAAGATCCGGCGCGGAAGGTGGCTGCCCGCGGGGCAGCTCCAGGTCCCGTCACCGTTGTCGGTCACGTCGACGGCGATTCTGATCGATCCACCTTCGAGGGTGTCGACGATGTCTTGCGCCGTTTCGTAACGAAACTGGTCGCCAATCGTCACATGAAGGTAGCCGTCGTTCCGAAAGACCATGCCGCCGCCACGGTGCGAGCCGTTGTAGAGGCGAACGTTGAGCATGACCTGCTCGGAGTTGACGTCCGCCGCCGTAGCGCCGTCGGGGACCTCGAATCGGGAGATGCGAATGTATGTGTTGAAGTATCCGCCGGTGGAGTTGCGCGGATACGCGTCAAAGCAGTTCCCGAGGTCCGGCTGATCGCGGCTCGCGTCGAGTGGACAATGCGTGGTGTAGAATGCGTAAACGTAGTTGCGGAATGAGGATCCGGGATCGCCAAACTCAGGGTGAAAAATGAGACCGAGGTAGCCCCCGTCCCACACGACAGCCGTCCGATCCCGCAGGTCGAGAAACGTCTCCGCGGTGGAGACATCCGGGTCGTTGTCGAACGACCGAATGAAGCCGTCGCGGGTTGCGACGTAGATCCGATCGTTGTCGGGGTTCGACGTGATGACCAAAGTGTCGCCGAGATCAAGCGCAGGGAACGCGGCCACGACATCCCATGTCGAACTCCCGGGTGAGTTCGGCGTGCGCGTCGGGAACGCGCCGTTGAAGAACGGGTCGACCGCAACGGGCGGATTGTCGAGCCCCGCTTTGTCCGCCACCACGGCGGCGGGCGTGCCGTCCGGTGTTCGGGGGCCTGCCGCATCAATAGCGTCATCGTCAACGACATCTGTCGCGAAGCCGTCGTTCGGAGCATCTGCACATCCGGCCAGGAGGAAGAGCAACACGAACGCAGAGCGCGCAGCGGCCTTGGCAGCAAGCGTTGGAGAGCGTGGCATTAGCGGTTCTCCGGCGCGGTCACATGGCCGCGGCAAGAGGGTGGTTCTGAGGGGGTTCGCGCAGTCCACGAGGGCGGATGCGAGGGCCTACCGCAACGTGGACCTGTACCATAACGGAGCTGAACAAAAGATGCACTTGTCGTTTTATGTAACGCCACGTTGCCGTATGTAATCGAACATTGGCGTTCTGGCGAACAAAATTTCAACCTCACCAGTATTTCGCAGCTGAGATTCAGGGTGTATGATTCATACCTACATGAATTGTGTTGTTGCCCACGCCGGCGAGATCATAGGCGGATTACGTGCCTAGGCCGTCTATCGACGCGTACCCTGGCACCCGAATGCTTTGGACCGGGCCAGACCACAGGTTGGAAATCACCCTCTTGGCGGTGGTTCTCACGGCCTTTGGCTGCCGCCAACCGGACCCGCCGCAGACCCTGCCCGAGCGGCAGCCCGAGACCCTGCGGGACGCCGCCGACAATACCCCGGCACAGAACAAGGCGTTGGCACGGGCGATGATTGCAGCCGACTACCCGGAGTGGAACCGCAGGCCCGAGATCGCGTGTCTTGATCAACTGTGGTTCCGCGAGAGCCGCTGGAACCACCGCGCTGTGAACAAGAGGAGCGGTGCGTGTGGCATCCCGCAATCGTACCCATGCAAGAAGATGAAGCCGATGGGGGACGCGTACGGAGTCAACTACAAGAAGAATCCGTGGCCCCAGATCGCCTGGGGCCTCGCGTACATCCGCAGCCGCTACGGATCGCCCTGCGGAGCCTGGAAACGATTTCAACGCGGCGGCGGCTACTGACTCAGATGCCTCACCGGGCAGCACTCAAGGTTTGAAGAGCGCGACCAGAACGACCAGCAGCGCCGTGCCCTTCTGAAACCTACGGAAACGAACCGGGTAGTGGTCGCGCGCGTATCGCCAGCAGAGCGCCACCCCGACGCTCACGCTCAAGATGAGGAGCGCAACCGCGGACGCCATCGCGATCGAGAGATCGTTCCGGTAGAACCGCGCGATCCCGTGATTGATCGGCGACCCATAAAGAAGGAACAGGTGGGTCACGTAGATCACCAACGTCTCTTGGGCGGTGCGGGCCATCCACCCGGGGGAGTCGGACTTGGGCGCCGTGGAACGACGCGTGACGAGCGCCTCACCGAAACATAGCAGCGACAATCCCAACAGCAGAAGCCCGAGGCGGACGAAGAAGAAGATCGGACTGGTCTTCCAGTAGTTGTGCTCGCCGAAACAGTTGAACCCATGCTGCGCGAGCGCAGTCGCAACCCACCAAAGTAAGAGGCCTGTGACGCCGAGCCCGAAAGCGCGATGGGGCCGCAGCGACATCGACCGGTCGAGGCAACCATACGCGGTCAACACGCCTGCGAAGATGAAACCCGCCCAGGGAAAGAGCGGAAGGATCGACCCGGTGTTGACGTTCACATACGCCGCCAGTGCGAGGGGGAGTAGGGCCTCAGCAGGCATGCGCCATGCAGCCGGCGCGCCAAAGACGAGACCCGCACCGAGCACGAACACAGCGGCCACGAACGGCCTTGGACGCTTCAAGACCAAGACCAACGCCTGGAGCACGAGAAGAGACACACCAATGTTCTCGAGCGCGTCGACCCGAAAGAACGTCCGCGCGTTGTCGGCGCTAGACTCACCGAAGAGTCGTCGGAAGCTCATCTTGGGAAGACTCAGCGCATACCCGATGAACAAGAGCCAACCGTAGCGTTCGAAACGTCGTCGGGTGGCGGGGCTGGTTCGAGCGTGGTCAGTCCAACGACGAAAGGTCGCCACGCCGAACGCAAGCCCCGAGGCAAAGAGGAACATGGGGGCCGTCAAGCCGTGAAGGTACGCGTGGGGTCGATCCCAACCCCCCACGCGAAACGCGGGGTCGAGCAGGGCGGTGAACGTATGCCCCTGCACCATCAGCACGACGGCGACGAGTCGAAGCACGTCGAGCGCGCCCCAACGCTCGGTGATGGCGGCTTCTGCAGACCCAACCGACGATCCGGCACCCATAGTCGACGGCGGTGCCTAGGCCCTTACTGGGCGGCCGCGGGTTCTTCTTCCTCGCGGGTTCCGAAAAAGCCGTAGGCGAGCTTCGAGTCGAGCTTCTCGAAGGCGAGCTTCGCCATGACATCGTAGACGATGTAGTCGCTCGGTTTGAGCTGGATGCCGCCAGACTGCACAGTGAAATGGTCGGGGGGTTCGACGCTGACCAAAAACTTGTGCGGCTCGTGCCCAGGCACTTCCATCGACACCAAGAACTCGACCTCGATGCCGACGAAGCCTCTCGTGTTCTGCTCGTTGGTGTAAATCGCACCGGACGGTACCACCGCATAGGCGACCGCGATCGTGGGCTCGTCGAAGGCGACGCCCTCCCCCGGCGGAATCGCCGCGCCCTTCTTGAGGTCGAGCACGTCCTGCGGGAGGAAACTACGAAACCCTTTCTGTAGGCCCGTGACGATGTAGTTCTCCCGGATCTCGGAAGACTCGTCCGTGAAGCTCGGGGACACCGGAGAGATCGGGGGCATCCCTTCTTCCTTGGGTCGCGTCTTCAGAAGCTCATCGACTTCTTTGAGCGACTCGTTGGCGGGTGGACTGAACCGGACGGCGACTTTGGGCGACCCGTTGACTTCGAGATATTGGAAGAGGAGGCTCATCAGGTCGAGAAGCGCTGGGTCATCCTGGGCTGCGCTCTGTCGGAACAATCGCTCGGCCTCGACGTAACGCTCGTGGATGATCTCTCGCGCTTCAGGCTCGTACTCACTCGCGGGGAAGTCTCGAATGAACCTGCGCATCGCGGTCACCGAATTCGACTCCTTCGCCTGTTCGAAGGCAAACTTCGGCAGGAGGACGTTCTCGACTTCGTCGCGATGACGGGTGGCGCCACTATCGAGGTACGCACTCGCGGTGTAGGCCGACTGTGAGCGGACGACGCGAGCGTAGAACTCACCATCGCTCGTCCAGTTTCGTGCAAACCAGATCGCCGGCGCGAGCAGGAGCGCAACGCCGAGTGCGGTGAGCCAGGGCTTGTTGAGATACCCAGGCACCTCTTCCGCCACGAACTTTCCGCCGGCGCTCAACCGGCGGTCTTCCCCCGCCAGTGACTCGAGCCCCTGCTTGGCGCGGACCTCGAAGAACGGATCGAGTGCGGCGAAGAGCTCGTAGTTCTGTTGCTGCGACGCCTGCGCCAGCGCTTGCTGGCTCGCCCGAAACTCTCCGAGCGCTTTTTCGGCGGCGTCTTTGCCCTTGACGACGAAACTCACCTTGTGTCCACCCTCGAACCAGAAGTCGAAGTTCGTGTGGGTGTAGATCCCGTTCGTGCTGTGATGCGTCCCGTTGAAGTTGCTCAAGCTCGACATGGGAATGGTACGCAAGCGCGGGCCTTCTGCGTACACCAGATCAAGCGGGAACAAGTATGTGCCGAACTCGAAGGGCAAGGCGCGCTTACGCGCCCGCGACGCGAGCCACGTGAAGAGCGGCACCGTGACGAAAGCCGCGCCCGCAGCATAGATCAAGATCCATTGAGGCTGCTGAATGTCCGAGCCGAACTCCGACAGAAACGCGAAAGCGATTCCGACGAGCCCTCCGATGAAGCCCAAGGTGAGCAGCCAGCCCGGTGCTTTTCTCACCGAAAACAAAGGCGCCGGCTTGGACTTCCCCGCAACGCACTGGACGAATCGTTCGCGCACCGACTCCGGCAGCGCGTTGAACTGGAACGACAGTTCCTTCGAGCCCTTCTTGACCATCCCTGCCCTCCTTGCCCAAAGCGCAGACTGCGGACGGTCTCATGGTGAAACCGACGCCGTCAAGAGGGACAGAAAAGAGTTCAGGGTGTGGCTTGCGCGAAGTCGACCGTCACCTTGGCAAGCTCTTCACCCTTGTCCTCTTGGAGGAAGTGACCGCCGTCTTGAATCGTGGTGTGGGGCTGACCCTTCGAACCCGGGATCGCCGCCTTGATGAACATGTCGGCACCTCGGGTGATCGGGTCCTGATCGCTGAAGGCGCAGAGCCAGGGCTTGTCGAACTGTTGCAACACCTTCCATGCATCGCGGTTGGGCTGGGCCTCAGGGTCATCGGGCGTGATCGGCACGAGCGCTGGAAACGCACGCGCTCCAGCTTTGTACTCTTCGCTCGGAAAGGGGGCGTCGTAGGCCGCCACGACCTCCGGAGAGAGCTCTGAGACCGTCGAGCGCTGGATCATGTCACCCACTGGAAACACGGGGACCTCCTGCGAGAACTGGAGCCACTTCTTGAAGGCCTTACCGGGGTCCATGTCACCCGTAGGGAGCATCGTGTTGGCGGTGACGACGCGGGCGAATCGATCGGGCTGGGCCGCGACGAGTCGCATCCCCAGGAGCCCACCCCAGTCCTGACAGACCAAGGTCACGCCGGTCACCGCCAGCTGGTCGAACCAATGCTGCACCCAACCGAGGTGGCGTGCGTACGTGTAGTCCGAGACCTCGGTCGGCTTGTCGGAGCGCCCGAAGCCGATGAGGTCGGGTGCCAGCACCCGAAACCCCGCCTCCACGAAAACCGGGATCATCTTACGATAAAGGAAACTCCAAGAAGGCTCGCCGTGCATCAGCAAGACGACCGGGGCATCCCTCGGGCCCTCGTCGACGTAGTGCATGCGAACCTCCGTTTCAGCGTCCCCTTGGGCCGTGACTTGGAGGTAGTGGGGTTCGTACGGGTAGAGAGGCAGGTTCTCGAAACGATCGTCGGGAGTGCGTAGGATTTGCATCGTCTGGTTCTCCTGGTTAGGCCTCAAAACCCATTTGAGGGGCCGCGTCAAGCTCGGCTTGAGACGGGTGACCCAAATTGCGACCTGACCTATAGTCGGCCCAGGAGTTCTCATGACACGCCATCGATTGCTTTCGCTTGCCTTGTTGAGTTCGTTCGCCCCCATCATCGCCTGCTCGGGCAGCGGGGACGCGACCCCCGGGTCCGAGCTTCTCGCATCTACCTGCGATGACGCGCTCGACAGCGTGTACGAGGGGCTGACGCCCCCGGCCGACTGGGGCCCCGAGATGCGCGGCGACATCACGCGATGTGCGTTCGAACGCGTGGTCTCGATCGACGAGATGGCGGAAGCGTTCACGGTGCAGGATACGTTCATCGACCCCGGCCTCTCGACGCCGGTATCCAAGTTTCGGATCCAGTACTGGACGGAACGAAACGAAGGAGAACCGCAGCTCACGAGCGCCTCTCTTTATATTCCGGAAACCCGTCGCGCAGATCCGTCACCGTTGGTGGTGCTCGGCCACGGCAGCGTTGGGATCGCGGACTCGTGCGCACCCTCACTCGAAGATCCAGAGGGCTTCAACAAGGACTGGCGTGTCCTCGTGTACTCCTACGCGGCCGACGGTTGGATCACCCTCATGCCCGACAACCCCGGCCTTGGAACCCCTGGCACCACGGCGTGGCTCTACAGTGTCGACGAAGGACACACCCTTCTCGATGCGACGCGCGCCGCGCGGAAACTGTTCGCCGCAGACACGTTGACCGAACGAAACGCAATGATCGGCCTCTCGGCAGGAGCCCACGCCGTGATCAGCGCGCAGGCCCTCGCCGACGACTATGGGTTCGAGGGGACCATTGAAACTGTGGTCGCGCAGAGCCCGATCTGGCTCACCGCGGGGATCTGGGGAACGCTCGCCGGCGAGGCCGGAGGCCTCTTCATCAACTCCACCTTGATGTCGGTGACGATGCAGTACTTCGTGGGTCACCTGGCGGTGTACGAAGGCGAGGACGCCATCGCCGACGCGTTCATTCCAAGCCTCCAAGAGGCAGCCATCAACCTTCTCGACTCGGGCTGTTGGTCCCAGGTCACGAGCGAAGAGCAGGGACCACCCAGCATCGGCGTCGACGAAGGCCCAGATCTGTTCACACCCGCGTACGTCGCCGAGGTCGGCGAATGTGGGCTCTCGGATGACTGCGAATCCGACCTGGCACAGACCTGGCGAGCGCGCTGGGTAGTCGACCGACCACCACCGAACACCACGATCCCGATCGTGCATTGGACCGGGGGGCTCGACGACTTCATTCCCCCAGGCTTTCAACAGTGCGGTCTCGACCGCCTCGATGCGCAAGGGGCGGACCTCACGGCATGTGTCGAGCCGCTGAGCGATCATTCGGGCATCGTGCCTCGGAGCGCGGGGTGGGTTCGGCAGCATCTCGAAGCCGTCCTTCTCGACGGCGACCCGCCTGCACCATGTGAACCGCTCGCGTCATGGGACCCCGCGCTCGTGTGCAGCATCCCGCTGCTCCCGAACTCAGTGGACCCCACGGATCCCTAGGAGCGCAAGCGCTGGTGCGCAGCGTCCCCGCGTGCGACGCTCGGAGCGTTGGGAGAACTCACGACCGTCGCTGCCGTGTTTGCCGTCCTCGTTGGGCTTGCCTACGCGATCGCATTCGTCGGACAGCCCGACGCGTACCAGTTTGCCTGGTTCACGATGACCGCGATCGGCCTGATCGCCGTCGTCGCCGAGGCGGTCTACTTCACGGGGCTCTTCGTCGCACTGAAGAAGAACGACAACGTCCCGCCCCGTTGGTACGCCCGCTCATTCGAGCACCACAGCCTGCTGACCCCGGTCCAGCGACGAGTCGTCCTACCGTTCTTCTATCTCGGCGGGCTCGGCCTGGCGGTTGCGCTTCTGATCGCCATCGTGCTCGTGTTTGCGAGCTTCGGACTCTTTCGCGAACTGCGCGCGTCGTAGTGCACAAACCCCGTGGGTCGGCTCATTCGACGATCGCCACGCCCTCGGTGCGCCAAGGGAGGAACAAGGTATCCCCCTCGATGACGGCATCAAGCATCTCGAAAAAGAGCTCGTCTGTCACATCCTCGGGACGAAGCGAATAGTCTTCGCGCCAGAAGTTGGTCCCGGCGCGAACGAAGATCAGCGTGCGGGCGTTCCCGAAATCGGTGCTGGTCGCGGTGACCGCGGCGACGTCGCCCTGAATGTCGACCGCCTCGCCGAGGTAGTCCAACTCCATCGGCGACGACGCGACCACACGTCGCTCCTGGCTCCAGTCGCCGCCGGCGCGGCTGAAGAAATAGGCGGCGCCCCGACTGTCGATGCCACCGTCGCTCGCCCCGAGCGCACCGGCGACGAACTGATCGCCGTCGATCGCCACGGCACTGCCGAAAGACTCACTCGAAATTGGCGTATCCGGCTTGACGATCGCGCCGGTCCATACCGACCCGGTTCGTTCGAACGAGTAGACCGCCCCGCTCCCCGACTGCCCGGTGTCTTCGCCCGGCGCCCCGATCAGGATTGTGTCGCCGTCGATCGCGACGGCCGCGCCGAAGAAATCCGACGCATCTCCGCCGTTGGTCGGCCCGAGTTCCTGTTCGAACACCCAGTCATCATCGGTGCGAACAAAGACGTACGCAGCCCCGAGGCTCGACTCCGCCCCAGATGCGCCGACGACGAGGGTGTCTCCGGAAGCGGCGATCTGGTCGCCGAAGCGAGGGACCGAGGCTTCGGGGGCCTGAATCTTGTCCACCTGTCGCCACGTGCTCCCCGTCCGGTCGAACACGTATACGGCGCCCGTTCCGATGTCCTCGGAGACGGGAGCCGAGGGGGCTCCAACAAAGACGCTGTCGCCGTCGATCTCGACCTCTTCCCCGAACCGAATCCCGGGCGCGGTATCGTCTGCCTCGAGCGTGGCTTCGTCGGCCCATCCACCCGAGCCTCGTCGAAACACACGGGCCACGCCGCCGTTCGGCAGCCCCCAACGGCCAGACACCATGGTGTCTTGGTTGGCCGCGACGGAATCTCCGAAGTCACCTTCCACGGAGTCCGTCTCGACCAACGCGTCGCGACGCGTAACGCTGACGGCGTAGGTGCGATTCTCATCCCCTTCGCTCGAGGTAACGTCGACTTGAAGCGTGCCCACGCCCGCCGACACGTCGAGTTGGTCGACAAGACTCACACCAAGCCCGCGCCATGCGACGTCGACGGTCGCATCCGGGTCCTCCGGGACCACTTCCACATCGAGGCGACGCGCGAGCTGGCCGACGTCGAGATCGTATTCGAGGGTGTCTGGATCAAACACGACCATGACTCGACTGCCGACTTTCACGACGAGCGATTCGAGCCTGGCGCTGTTGATGGAGGGCTCGCCGCCCATGCCGCCGGTCGCGGCGGTGCCCCCAGTACCCGTCATGCCCCCGGTGCCCCCGGTGCCCCCGGTACCAGGATCCGAGGGCGTCACAGTCGCGCATCCACCCGCCAGTACCGTAAGCCAAAGAACGCTAAGTCTTTTCATGGTCCCTGATTGAGTCACCAAGACAGCCCGCTGTCAATGGACGACAAACCGGGGGCAAGACGGTCCCGATCTTAGTTGCAGGTCGTGTACTGGCTTCCGCCGTTTCGCGTACCGGTCCAGCTCACCCAGGTCCGACTCGATGTGTCGTTCGGAACGTTGTGGGACTGAAAGCCGCCGGACGCGCCGGTTCGCGTGGAGACCGTGGTCGCCTGCGCATCGCTGGAAACGTCGAGCCCGTTCGTGGCCGAAGGGCCTGTTCCGTTGATGAACGGTTGTGTCCAAGTCGCGAACTGCGGATTGTTGCCGTCGATGAGGCCTCCCAACCCGCACAGGCCGCCTGAGCACGCCACGTTTCCCGTGGAAACCAGCCCGTTCAAGCAACCGCTTCCCGAGCTCAGGTCGTCAGCCTCATACGAACTGTTGCCGCTCGCTTCGCTCGACCAGTAGTCCGCCGCTGCGTTGCACGCGTCCCACTCGATTGCGTCCGCATCGACATCGAATGTCCCCGAGGCCACCGGGGTCGTGTTGCCCTGGTAGTTGCAGACGAGCGGAAACCCCGGGTCCGTGTCGATCCGCCAGCTTGGATTCGTCTCCCCGTTGCAGCTCGGCGAGAAGCCGTGGACCTTGGTGGTCACGGTCACCAGGCCGCCCACGACGAAGTCGTTGTAGGTCCAGTAGTGAAGCACGTTCACGGGGCCGTCGATGATGTTGCCCGATCCATCCTCGGTGTATTCTAGGACCAACAAACCATCAAGGCCGGTATTGGTCTGGTCCCCGGCGCTGAACGGCGTGTTGGTGATCTGGAACGTGGCGTTCAAGTCGTAGAGGACCGTGCACGTGGGCAGCGTGCACGACGAGTCGTCGTACCCCGTGCAGGCGCCGTTGCAACCCGCCTCGCCGCCGCCGAAACCGCCGCCCAAGGTCAGGCAACTCACGCGGTCGCCATCACAGGTCTCGGTCCCGTTGGCCACGTCGTCGCCACACAACTGGAAACCGATGCAGCCCGGGAGACACTCCCCCTCGCCGCCATCATTCTGGCCGTCGTCACACATTTCCGGCGCTTCGAGCGTACCGTTGCCGCAAGTCGCAGGGGCTCCGCAGCCCACTGTGCAGCCCAGAGGACCACTGCCGTCGTTCACACCATCGTCACAGATCTCGGTGCCCTCGGTACTTCCATCACCGCACGATTGCAGGCCGGCACAACCGGGAAGGCATTCGCCCTCACCGCCGTCGTTGGTCCCGTCGTCGCAGGTCTCGGTACCCTCTACGTTGCCGTCACCGCAAGTCTGGAGGGCGACGCAACCGGGGAGGCATTCGCCCTCACCGCCATCGTTGGTCCCGTCGTCGCAGCTCTCGGTGCCCTCGATAGTGCCGTTGCCGCAAGACTGCAGCGCCGTGCAACCGGGGAGGCATTCGCCTTCGCCGCCGTCGTTGGTCCCGTCGTCGCAGGCCTCGCCGGCATCGACTACGCCGTCACCGCAGGCACTCAATGGGCCTCCACCGGTGCTGGCTTGTCCACCCGCGCCGCCAGCACCGCCCGCGCCGCTGGCACCGCCGGAGCCACCGACGGCCGCACTACCGCCGTCACCACCGCTTCCCCCTGTCGACCCGGAGGTGTCGCCACACCCCGATCCCAAGAACAAGCACAAACCAAGTACGCACCACGAGTTCGAAACAACAGCTCGCATCGGACACCCCCGGCCCGCCAACGCGGACTCTCCTCAGTATTGCAAGAGGGCGTTCGCGGTTCATCCGGGATCCTGGGGATCCGTGACGGCCATGTGGGCCGTCTCACCAATGACGGGGACCGTTGCCCGTACCCCGCCCTACCTGAAGAGGCGTGCCAGAAGACCCTCTCCACGGGCCTTGCGAAGCAACCACCGCGCCTTCTTGTGAAGCGCCGCCCGAGAGAGCGCCCCCACCCGAACGTCGAGGATCTCCGCATCATGGACGAAAAGGAGCGTTGGGACCGAGCGGATTCGAAATGGGGCCGCGAGCTCAGGCGCCGAGCCGGTGTTGATTCGGACGAACCTAAGCGGCGCGGCCGCGAACTGCTCCGCCACCGCCTCGAAATGGGGTGCCATGTGACGACAAGGACCACATGTCGTCGACCAGAAATCGAGGATCGCCGTGCCGCCCTCGCGCATCAGCTCGTCGAGCTGTTCCATTGAATCGAAGTCTTCGACCATCGCGGTGGAGGCACCCTAGCAGGCGACCTGCGTCCGGCCCGCGCCCGAATCACACGAATCGACGGTCAGGCGGGCCAGAGGCGCTCAAAGACCCAAACGATCGCGACCAGATCAAACGCGGTGAGCAGCACGAACAAGATCAGCCATGGGTAGCCGTTCGGCACGACTCGAAGCATCCGCTGGATCAAGCCTCGCGAGTGACCGTTGAGAACGGGGAACGACTCGTCGTAATTGGTGTGGTGCTCGTGATGGATCTCGGGTTTGAGCAACAGGTGGTGCTCCTGCATCCAGACGGCGGCTCTTGGTCGCTTGCGGGGCGCCGTGTGGGCGAGCCGATGCGAGAACTGATTCGCGTACCCGAGCGCGTAACCGACCCCCGCCACCGTAAACGCCGCGGGGGTGAACCCGCAAAGGCCGAACAGAAAGAGCGACTTCGCCAGGAGAAGAACGTTGAGGTCCCCCCACACGTCGAGCAGTCGGCGTGTCGAGATGTCGTACGCGAACGTGTGGTGCCATTGGAACTCGACGCAGGGGATTCCGATCACCGGAAGGTTCACGAACTTGGGGTTGTCGAGCACGACGTGAAGAACCCCACTGTAGAAGTCGATGTAGAAGTACATGAACACAAACGTCGCGAGGAGGGCCACGGGGTTGGACGTCTGAAGGATCCCGTAGGCAATCACCCCTAGGACGAGGAAGACGAACGGTTTGAACCTTCGCTGGTACACGTCGTGCTCGTGCTCTGCGACCCAAGCCATTTCCGCCGGAAGCGCCACGCCCTCTCGGTTCGACTCCGCAATTTTCTTGCGGACTAGGGTGTTCAGCCAGTCGTTCATATTCGAGTAGGACTCCTTTCGGATGTCGAACTCGGGCGCGGCTGTCGTGATCTCCATGGCGTGACCTCTGTAAGGGACTCAGGCGAGCGGCGAGTGCAAGGACGAGCTACGAACCCGCTTCGCAGAGGGCACTACAATCGTGTCGCCGAGCTCCTTGCGGGACACGCGAGCCGGAGTGTCAGCCAAACGAGTCAATTCCGCAAGAAGTGTCGCGGACGGGTGTCCTGGACACTGGGCCGGGTATTCTGGCGACGCGTCCGGGTGCTATGCGTGTTCAAACGATGACTACCGCGAATGCGCCAGTGCTCGTCGTCGGAGGGCGAACGACGGGCCTCATGATGGCCTCGGAACTCGCCCGCCGGGACATTCCGGTCCGTATCATCGACAAGTCACCTGGGATCGATCCGCACGTCCGAGCGAACCTACTCCACTCGCGAACACTCGAGCTCTTTCAGTCACTCGGCATCGCAGAGGCGGTGATCGAGGGGTCTTTCGAGGAGCATGGGGTTTGCCTCTACGCCCAAGGTGAACTCGTGGCAGTCGAGCGTCACGCGCCCGTCGACTCGGCGTTTCCCTACGGGATGTCGCAGTCCCAGGCGACAACCGAATCGGTGCTCGAAGGTCACTTGAACCGGCTCGGCGTGGAAGTGGAACGAAGCGTTGTGCTTCGAGAGATCGAGGAGCGGGGTGACCGCGTCGTCGCGACTCTCGAGCACGAGAACGGGAGTACGGAAACGACGGAGGCGCCTTGGCTGATCGGGTGCGACGGCGCGCACAGCGCGGTTCGTCACTTGACGGGATGCGCGTTTCCCGGGGATCCGGACCCGTATCCGTACGTTTTGGCCGACGTCGTGGTCGACGGAAAGCTCGAGGACAACTTCGGGTACTTCTTCCTACACGAGGCCGGCGACCTGTTCCTCTTCAGCATGCTTCCGGGCCGTCGAAGACTCGTCTCCGCAAACCTGCCGCCCGGTCACGAACTCGACGAGTCCCCGACTCTCGAACAGATGCAGGCGTTGGTTGACGAGCGCGGAGTCCCTGGGCTGACGCTGTCGGATCCTCGTTGGCTCACCACCTTTCGCATCCACTACCGGCTCGCCCCGCACTATCGGCAGGGGCGAATCTTTCTGGCCGGTGATGCCGCGCATGTACACAGCCTCCTCGCCGGTCAGGGGATGAATACGGGGATCCAGGACGCCTACAATCTAGGCTGGAAGCTGGCCTCGGTGATCGATGGCATCGCGCCAGAGGCGTGGCTCGACACCTATGAGAGCGAGCGCAAGCAGGTCGGCGCGCAGGTCTTGGCGATGACCCGGCACGCCACCGAGAACGCGGAGCTCTTTGCCAACGTCTCGCAGGCCGAACGCGACCGTCTCGTGGCCCACACCCTGATCCCGGAGGCGCAGCGCGTGGAGGCTGCGCGCAGTCTCCAAGAGCTCGACATCGACTACCGGGGGAGCCGTCTGTGCGTCGAGGCCGACTCAGGGTTCGAGGGTGGCCCACGCGCCGGCGCGCAAGCTCCGGATGCGTCTCCCATCCTCGTCGATGGTGTGGCCACGTCGCTCTTTAAGCAGTGGTCCGGAACCCGCTACCGGCTCGTGCTGTTTGGAGGTCACCAACAGTCGATGGACGAGGTCCGAAAAGTCGCCGCCGAGTCGGTCGAGCGCTACCGCGACTGGATCGACGCATTCGTGGTCGTCCGAGAGCCGGAAGAGGGTTGGGGCGACGTCGTCGCCATTCACGATGCCGAGGGTGTCATGCACGATCGCTACGCCGCGGACATGCCATGCATGTACTTGGTCCGGCCCGACGGGTACGTTGCCTATCGAGACAGGAACGCCTCCAGCCCGAAACCCTACTTTGACCGGGTTCTGTAGCGCCACCTAGACAACCTCGCGGTAGAGGAAGCGAGGGCGAACTGATAACGTCCTCGCGGGATGCCTCCCTGGAATCGACTCGTTGTCGTCGTCTGCCTAGGGATGGCCCTACTTCTCGTCTCGCCATCCGCGAAAGCGGGGAACACGGACGAGGTCTTGCTCGGGAACGAGGCGGCGCTTCTTGGCGGCGCTGTCACGGCGATCGTCAGTCAGGGAAGCGCGCTCTGGTACAACCCAGCCGGGCTTCAGCACATCGATCACAACTCGATCGACCTGAGCCTCACCGCGTACTCGCTCCGGCTCTACCGAATCCCTTCCGCGATCGTGTCTGCGTCTGGAGCGTCGGCCAACGGAAACGCGACGGAGGCGATCATCGTGCCCGCAGCGGCGGCTTACGTACGAACCACGAAGTCGGGACTACGGCTGGGGTTCGGGGTCTTCACCACGTCTTCGGCGAGCTACAATCAGCGACCCTCTCTGAATTTGCCGGACCAATCGATGGGCAACCTCGACTGGGAATGGCTCATCGAGATCGATGACGAGCTGGACATCTACCAGCTCATCGGAGGAATCGCGTGGGCGGTGAGCGACGAGCTGTATCTCGGAGCGACCCTAAACGGCTCGTTCGTGAGCGCCACCCAGTCCGGACAGGTTGGCGGCGCACTCATCGCCGACCCGGAGACGAACGAGGCGATCCTGATCACGACTTCTTCGTCGCGACTCGGACTGACCGGGCTTGGAATCCGAATCGGTTTCGGGGTGATGTGGCAACCCACCCAAGCGATCAGCGTGGGGGCATCCTTTCAGACCGCGAGCTACCTGTTCTTCGAGAACACGTCGATCCAGAGCGTGCGAAGCGGGGGTGTGGTCCTTCCGGACGGATCACTAAACAGGTTGAACCTAGAGAACGTCAACGAGTCGAGTTCTTCGTTCGAATGGAACCAGTTCGAACCCTGGCGGTTGCGGGCCGGCTTCGCGTACGACTTTGGCCGGACGCTTCTTTCGATCGATGGCGACATACAGGTGAACCAGGGCCCGACGAAGGTCATCGGAAACGGCCGTATCGGCGCGCTCGTCCGCCTCAACGAGAATCTGTCGTTCGGAGCCGGCGCGTTCACCGACCTCAATCCGTTTTCGGGGCCGCCCGAGAATTTCGGCGACCTCGATTTGAACTTCTACGGGTTCAGCTCGGGCATCGAGTTCAACAAGTTTGGGCGGCTCGGGTCCACACCCACGTATCGTGGCATCTCGTTCCGAACCGCGATCGCGTTTCGGTACGCGATCGGGGTCGGCGACTTCGGCGGGGCTCGGGTCGCAGACGACATCAGCACGATCGACCCCGCCAATCCGGACTTGATCGAAAGCAACGTCACGAACATCACCGTCCACGAACTCAGCATCTACGTGGGCGGTGGCATTCGATTCTAGGGCATGGTCGCCCTAGTCGAGCAACCCCCCCAAGTTGATGAGGTTGGTTTCGCCAGAGTTGTCGTCCACGCCATCGTTGTCGTTGATGATGTAGACGTCTCCGTCTTCGGTCACGGCGGACCCCTCGATCTTCTCGGCGATGAGGCCGCCGGTCGCGTTGAGGTCTCCCTCGGCGACCAAGTCCCGAAGCAGTGTCTTGGTGACGGTGTCGCCCGGGTTGAGGCCGTTCACGCTGAACGTGTAGAGACGCTTGATTGCGGCGTCGGGGCCACCTTGGTTGTCGCGCTCCACGACGAGGAACTCGCCGTCACCAAGCGAGGTCAAGTCCGAGAGTCCGACCCAGCCACCGTTCTGCGATTCGGGGTCGTCCAGCGGGTAGAAGAGGAAGCTCCACTCGCCAGCGGCGAGATCATAGATCCCGATCCGCGGCCCCGGGTCATTGCCACCGTCGGCATCGGGCCATCGGCGTTGGAACGCGACATATCCCGCGCCGTCGTACTCGGTGATTCCTTCGAAGCCGAATCGGAGCTGGGCGGCATTGAGTTCGTCGGGCAAGGTGACGACCGCTTCAATGACACCGTCGTCGTCCGTCTTGAAGATGAAGTTGAGACTCGTGATCGGCCGCTCCTCGTCGCCGACGGTACCCGCACCTTCGGACGCGACCCAGAACCCACCTGTGCTGGCGACGGCGACTCCCTCTGGGTCGATGTTGACGGAGTTGTCCGTGTTGATCAGCGTCCCGAGATCTGCCGAGCTGAACACGTTGGCGTCGTCTCCCTCGTCGTCGGTCGGGATGCTGGCGAACACGCCGTTCGAGTCTTTGATCGTGATCTCGGTGTCAAGCTTCGCCGGCGTCGTCGAGATGTCGATCCCGAAGATTCGGTTGGCCCCAAAGAAGCTGTCCTCGACTGCGTAGAGGGTGCTCGAGCCGGATGCGGCCAAGCCGGACATGGCCGCCCAGGGGATCGGCGACCCGTCCTCACGATCGGTGGACATGAGCGTTGGGTACGTCGCTGGGGCCTCGTTGTAGGCATAGATGTTGAGAACGGAGCGCACCTTGTCTCCTCGACTGTCTGCTTCGCTGGCTGCGACGAGTAAGTTGCGCGAGGTGAGTGCGAGGACGCCCTCGGGGGCCGCGCCGGCCGGCAGGACCTGCTTGAGAGTGGGCGCCGCTGGCGTGCTCACGTCGTACACGAACAAGACGCTCGAGCGTTCGGATGCGACGATCAGAATCTCGTCGTCGCCGTAGACACCGAAGTCGGCGTTCTCGGGCTCGTTCCCCTTGTTGCCAGACCGCGCGTCCGGGTAGTGGCCGATCCGGGCAGTGAGTCGATCGTTGGTGTTCCCGCTCGTGTAGACCACCTCGCCGCTGGTTCTGAAGATCGTGAAACCTCGACTACCGCCGTCGAGGTCGCCCTCATCAGCCGTGACGAGCAGCGCGGTGTCGATCCAAGTCACGCCGTCGGGCTCGCGGGGAACCCCCATGACGGATTCTGTTTGAGCGATCGACATGTTGTCGTTGATGTTCGGATCGCCTTCGGTGAGATCAACACCCGCGAGGTCCACCGTCCCTGCGGAAAAGTCACCAATGACCGTCCCCCTCGTCGCGTCCACCAGTATGACGTGGTTGTTCTCCTGGAGGGTGACGACGACGACGTTGTCGGCGTTGATGTCGAGATACTCCGGCTCCGGGTCCTCCGGAAAGAGTTCGGCGATCCCGGTGAGGTGGACGTCGGTCGTGGTCCAATCGGCCACATCACCGGAGAGGTCGACGACCACGAGGAAGCCGGCCGGCAACTGGGGCGGCGCGCCGTCACCCAGATCCTCATCGCGCTCGTTCTCGATTGCGACGGCGGCATAGGCCCCGTCGGGACTGATCGCCACGGCGTCGGGCTGCCCCCCGAGTGGAATCGTGCGCACGGAGGTTTGAGTGGCGATGTCGAAGACTTCGAGGTCGCCCGAGGTGTTGACGAAATCCTCCGAGGTGTTGACGCCGACCAACGCGTAGGGCCCCGCAACGGCGACCGACGTGGGCTCACCACCGAGTGCGACCGTACCGAGGCCTGCTGGCGTTGCTGGATCGGTGATGTCGACGAAGCCCACGACCTCCAAGGGGCTGTCGGTGTAGATCAGCATGTTCCCGTCCTCGGTGGCGGTGACGATCTCAGCTGCGGTTTCGGTATCATCGTTGCATGTCGGGTCGATCTGGGAGCACACCAAGAACGACGACACGCGATTGAAGGAGCGCTCGGCGGCGGGGTCGCCTTCGCCACACGTGATCGGCACGGTCCAGGTACCGAAGCAGTACTCGAAGCCGTCGTCCGAGACCTCGATGGTGACCGCCTGCTCGCCTTCTTCGTCGCAGGTGTAGCTGGTGTTGGCCGCCGTCCCATCGACGATCGTCCCCCCGGTCGCCGTCCATCGGTACTCGATCGCGTCACCCTCGACATCGAAGCCCGCCGACGCGAGGTCGATGTCATTGCCAACCGACGTCTGCAGGGGGGAGACGATGACTTTGGAAAGTTCGGCGCAGATGTTGAACTTGCCATTGGCCCGAACGCCGCCAAGGCGTGTGGGGAGCTGGCAGTTGAGCATGACCATGATGTCGGTCGCCTCGCCAACTTCGACCCCGAAGTCCGCAGAGCCTTTGCAAGAGGCCTCGCCGTCGACAGAGGTGGCTTGAAGCGAGATCGTGTACTCGTCGCCTTCCGTCGGAGGAAGCCCAAAGACCTCGACCGATGCCGTAGCGCCGGGCGCGCTGACATCGATCGTACCCGACATCGGCTCCATATCGCCGCCTGTGATTTCCCAGTCGACCGTGTCGATCTCGATGTCGTCCCCCAAGACGAGATCGAGCGACAGGGATCCTGTTTGTTCGGCGGCCGACTCTTGCGGTGAAGAGGTGCAACCCGCGCCCATGACAAGCGCACAAGCGAGAGCGAAGATCGAGGAGAAGCGAGAAATCGACATGCAGGGCCTCCGAGTAGGAACGCCTCTTCACCGAAGCCCGACCGTCAGGCCGTCAGCGAATCAGCGCGAACAGACTCGGCCCTGGTACCAGCGTGGTTCGTGCGTTCCCAAGCGATTTCCGCGGCGACACTGAGTTGTCACTGCGGTGAAACCGCGTTGTAAGCGCCGGGGGTCGATACCTGTGGTCGCGGGTCGGACGCGCAACGATCCGAGCCGCCCTCGAAGGCACGATCCGAGGACGCACGCAACGGGGCCTTGAACGGATCCGGCAATCGGGAGCGACCTTGCGCCCAACCGAGCTGCCGGATGACTACTCGACGATGGCGAACCCGAACCAGGTCTGTCCCTGGGTGCTCGCGCCAAAGGTCGTCGATCCCTCTACGTCGGCACCGGCTCCAAGACTGAACGCGTACTGCCCCGGGGGGAGCTTCACAGCGGGGGTGACCTTGTAGCAACCCTTGCTGATCTTGCTGAACTTCAGCGTGATCGAGTCGTCTTTGGAGCTCTTTTCCTTCGTACCACCGAAGTTGTTCATCCCGCCCACCATGAGTTCTCGGTACTTCTTCGCGGTCTTGAACGGGTAGAGCTTGATCTGTTGGTTGGGGTTGACGTTGGCGTTCATCGGCTTGAACGCGAAAGTCGTCGTGTTCCGAACCGCAACCGCCGCCTTCGGGCCCTCGAGACGAACGCTTTGGTCCCACCCACGGTAAAGGCCCTTCTTCTTCTGTTGGGCACTGGCGTTCTCGAGCCCCAGTTCCTTGCTCGCGCCGCCGCTCTTGCGCATCGCGGCGATGGAATTGGCGAACTCCGGACAGACACCCCCGCCCGAGTCGTCGGCGCGAGCGGACGATGAAACGAGTGTTAGGACCGACACGATGGCGATGACGTATCTCATGAAGCGTTACCTGACCTTTCTTACTTCAATGCGAGATCCGTACTGCAGCTCCTCGAGCGATGTCAATACATCAGTGGCTTGTGTTCGAGAACCCGAGTGTTTCTGCAACGCCTCAGAATCGCAGGTGAAAACATACGTATGCGCGCGCCCGTTTGGTGTGCGCTATTGCCTGGCAGTCTCGCCGATTGTCCTCTAGTCTTGGCCCCACCTAAGGGGAAGGAGCAGCTGGAAATGAAAGCTATAGGTGTTTTTGTGCTTGCGTTAACGATGGCAAGCCCCGCTCTTGCGGGTCCGACCAACTCGACGATCGGGGGCAAGAAGCTCACGGACGACATGGTGCACAACGCGGGGGTAGGCGCGCCGGGCATCTTCTACTCGTGGTGGAACCGAGGTGAGGGCAATCTGGACTGGGCCATCGAAGGCGAGTTCCTCTACCGAGACTGGCCAGCAGTCATTCCTTCCGTGCGTTCGTTCAGCACTTTCAGTTTCGATCTACTCAGGCTCGGGTTCGCGGTGGACGGGATCCTCCGCTGGAACCTGATGACCAAAGAACGGGCGAAGGTCACCAACGACCTCGCGATCCTATTCAAGCCGGGCATCTTGATCGGCAGCAACAATATCGGCTCCAGCAACAGCTTCACCTTCGGCTTGAAGGGCGAAGTCGGCGTCCCTGTCTCGATCGACGTTCACGATCGGGTCTCGGTTGTCACCGGCGGGTTCATCCCGCTCACCTGGTACATCAACCCGGATACGGCCAACGCGTTCTTGTTGCCGGTCCTGGCGCGCATGGGCGTCGAGATCAGGGCCAACGAGAAGCTCGCGCCGTGGTTCTACTTTGACCTAGGTTGGAACACGACGTTCTCGAATGCGGTCTTTGGGGGCAACACGAACACGACCTTCGCGTGGCGAATTGGAGCCGGTCTGGCGTTCTGGAACGTGCGCGGCAAGAATCCGAGCCCGAGCTCCGGGGGCGGCGACGGCGGGGACGACTACGTCGAGCCCACCTACGACGACTCCGAGGTGTTCGAGTAGTACCGGGCGAATTCGCCATTGAAGAACCGCCTCCTCACGGAGGCGGTTTTTTTCTGCCAGCGGCCCTGCCCGAAGATCCGTACGTATGCGGTCATCCATAAGGTTCGGCGCGGCATCGAATCCACCGCAGCGTCACGGATCGTGCGATGGACCCGCGCGGACTTCGCCGCTAGGGTCGACCGCGTTCGGTCTCGCAACGGAGGAAGCATGCAACGGCTCATGGCTCTATGGATATTGGTGCTGGTGGTCTCAATGGTGGGGTGTGGCTCGGACGACGGAGGCTCGACGACCGCGGCGCTCTGCGAAGCTACCTGTGCACGCGCGATCGACTGCGTCGAGGAGACGATCGAAACCGTCGACTCGTGCACCGAGCAGTGCATCGCCGAAGTTGGTGCGGTGGTTTGTGACGCCGTGAACCAGCCAAACCTCGACGCGTGCCTTTCGCAGATCGGCGGACTGAGCTGCGAGGCGTTGGCCGCTGCTCAGGTACCCCCGATCTGCGGCATGGTGTGCCTCGTTCGGGTGCAGTCGTTCGACCCGTCGGTGGCGCTCAAAGCGGTTCAATAGCCGCGGGATCCTACTCGACGATGCGAATCACCCGGGTGGGCGCCGTCGTGAGATCCGTTGCGTCGATCGCGGCCAAGGAGGCTCGGACGTCGCCCTCTCGTGTGTCGTGCGTCAACATCGCGATCGACGCGGTACCTGCCTCGCCGGGGTCGGCATCTTGCACCATCTGCTCGATCGAGATGCCAGAATCTCCGAGCTTGCCGGAGAGTGCTGCTAGGACGCCCGATTCATCCCTGACGGAGAACCGAAGATAGTAGCGCGATGACAGGTTCGCGATCGGCTGGACGTGAGACGAGATGCCGGGCGGTGTCCGCCACGCCCTCGCCGTGCCACTCGCGAGGGTGTTCTTCGCGATGTCGATGATGTCCCCTGCGACGGAAGTGGCGGTCGGACGTGCCCCCGCGCCAAGGCCCGAGAGGAAGCTCGGGCCAAGGTTTTCTCCTTGGATCGCGACGGCGTTGAGGGCGCCGTCGACATGAGCGAGTGGATCGCTCAACGGCACCAACGCAGGATGCACTCTCAAGTCGAGCGCACCGGAGGTGGCTTTCTCTGCCACGGCAAGCGGTCGAATCACGTAGCCAAACTGCTTGGCGTACTGGATGTCACGCGGGTCGACGCCCTCGATGCCCTCGGTCGGAATCTCGTCAGGCATCACCTCGGCGCCAAATGCTAGGCCCGCGAGTATCGCAAGCTTGTGACCGGCATCGCCCCCGGTGATGTCGAGGGTGGGATCCGCCTCCGCGAAACCCGCGTCCTGCGCGGCTTTGAGGGCGTCGGCGAACGCCGCACCGTCGTTCGCCATGCGCGACAGGATGTAGTTGCTGGTCCCGTTGATGATTCCCCGAACCGATCGGATCTGATCGGAAGCGAACGACTCGCGAATTACCCGAATCACGGGAATGGCTCCTGCGACGGCAGCCTCGAAGTAGAGGTCGCGGCCGTTTTCGTGCGCGAGCGTGAAGAGACCCGCACCGCGCTCGGCTAGCAGTGCTTTGTTCGCGGTGACGACGTGCTTCTTGGCCGTGAGAGCGGCGCGAACGAGTCTTTCCGCCACGTCGACGCCGCCGATGAGCTCGACCACAACATCGACATCGTCGCGTTCAACGAGTGCAAAGGCATCGTCGAGACAAACGACATCGGCGGCGAGCGACCGTACGAGGTCGAGTCGCCCCGCATCTTTGTCGGCGACCGCGCGGAGCTTCACCGGTGCGCCAGCGCGCGCAGCGATGACCTCGGCGTGCTCCACGAGCGTCCGGACCAGGCCTTCGCCGATGACCCCGCAGCCGCACAAACCAACCCGAACTTCACGGTCCACTCTTCCACCTCCGAGAGGCCCGCACGGTAGCAGACTCCCTGGTCCTGTCATTCGACGTAGAGCGACCGACGGGCGGCTCTACGAAACGACGCGCCTCGCCAGGCGCGTGCTAGAATTCGAGGCGAATCAGAGACACGGCTGGGGTATTGCGGACTCTGAACGAGCGTGGCCCGGGGATGCCGCGGCTATGGTCGCGCCCAGGACCTTGGACGATCTCGTCGAGTACGATGCGCCGCCGCACGTTCGCGGGGATGGGCCGCGTTTTTCGAACCTCGGCGATGATCGCACAGTAGCCTGGGTCTTTGCGCGCCTGGGCCGACGCGTAGAAGTGCTCGACGATCGAGGCCTGCTGCTCGGCCGTGTAGCTGTGGATGGACTTGCCGGGTTTGAGTTTCGAGGAGTACGCCGCCTCCCGTCCCCCCGACCAGATCGACGCCTTCGCTTGATGAAAAACCGAATCCGACACGTAGCCCATGCCCTTCGTTTGGTACTGCCAAACGTGCGTCAGCTCGTGAACCATGACCCGAAGTGGAAGCTTCCCCGTCCGCGTTCGGATGTTGTTCCCGACCGTGAATGGGATCTTGGTGTACCGAGATGCGATCACCCGGACCGCGGAGAGATCGAGCGCGTTCTTGAAGATGAAGTACCCGGCATCGAGCTCCGCGGGAAACAGCCGCCTCGTTCGCGCCGCGAGCGCACCCCCGGACCGCAAGGCGAAGATCTCGAGGGTCGGAAAACGGATACGGACGCGTGGTTCGTTCGGATCGCCCATACCTCGAGAGATAAGGCAAGTCGCTCCGGAGATCCAGGTCGGTCTGCCCACGTGCACGAAGGCGCTCTTCGGTCGGCCCCCGGGTTCCGGGGCATAAAGTTGGTCATCACTTGGTCTAATCTTAGCGGCCCGAGAAACATTCCTCTCCTTCGTCGGCTGTCTGTCCGAGTAAGCGTCTCCCGAGGCGGGCGCCCAGCTCGCCGAACGTCACGAAGTACCGCAACGGCTGATTGATCGCTAAGATAGCGCCATGACGCGCGTCTCCATTTGGTGCGCAGCGGTGTCGCTGATTCTTGGCTGCCATAGCGGAGAGGTACCGGAGCGCGGCCCTGACGAAGGCGCCGATCCGACGGTCCGCGGGCGCGAGGTCGAACGTCCCCCAAGGCCGATCGACGTCCCGGAGCCCGAGCCCGCCTTCGATAGCGCCGAGTCGGTGGCCGAAGAGGAGCCACAAGAAGAAGCGTCGGACCGAAACCTCGCGACGGAGCTGAACACGGCGATCGGCGTACCCAAGGATTGCGTTCGAGACTTCGAGGCCTCGAACCCAAGGACCTTGATGGTCACGGTCTCTGCAACGGTGCGTCCGACCGGTGTCGTGATCACGCCGCAAGCTTACGGGGCTGGGCTCTCCGATTCCGCGCGCCGGTGCATTGAGAGGCGGGTCGAAGGCCTCGCATTGGCGCCGCTCGAAGGCGACGTGTCCGAGCGCGTGTCGACGACCATTCAAATCGAGTACACGCCGGGCGAGGTCACGGCGTCGGCATCCTCGGTGCCAGAGCCTCGGTTACGCAATACCAAAGAACCGCTCCCCAAGCGCCCCGAGGTGCAGCCGTCGGGCAGGCCGATCTCGGGCTCGTCCAAACAGAGGTGGATCAGCGGTGGATTCGACGGGGGCGTCCAACTCCCGGCCGAAGACCCGAAGGCGCGCAAGATTCGTGGCCCCAAGCCGCGCCCAATCGACGGCTATGACGTCGACGAGAACTCGCAGGACTGGCGCTGAGGGCGGCGACGCGCGGCCCTCCCTGGGCCGCCGGTCGAGACGGCGCGCGCGGGCGCATGAGACTGCTTCATGCACGCTATGCGCCGCATGAGTTGGCCACGTGTTTGGGCCAACACCAGATTGGGTGCGGCGTGCGCCTGGTGCGGACGACCCAACAAGAAGGACTCACGATGCAACTCAACATCCTCAAGAACGCTGTTCCCGGTCTCACGGGAATCCTGGTCGTGGTCGGCGTCGCCGCCACCCTCACCGCGTGTGGCTCGCCCGTCCGCCAAGTCACGACAGCCCGACCTGGCGCACTTCCGACGACGTCTGCCGGGGTCGAAGTCCCCGCGGGCACCTCGATTCCAGTAGTCGCCGTCGTCGACATCGCGTCCCGAGAGGGCGTATCGGAACAGCCAACTTCCACCCCGCAGTACCCCTACTTTGCCGTTCTGGAGGATGTCACGAACGAAAGCGGCGCCGTGGTGGTGCCCGCGGGCACCCAAGTCAACGCAAGCATCACACGCAGAAGCAACCCTCGGATCGGCCGCCCCGGCTGGCTCGAGGTCTCGTTCAAGAGCACCCAAGGCATCGATGGCAGTGTGATTCGACTCGACGACGCACCGCAGCGTTTCGAAGGAAAGAGCCGCATCAAAGGATCGGTCACACTCGCGGTTTTCACCTATGGTCTGGGGCTCCTTCGGTCGGGGGGCGACGTCACCCTTCCGGAAGGAACAGGCTTGACCGCTCAGGTCGTCAACTGACCCGCGGAAGAGCGGCGGATTCGAAGAATGCGGCGCGCACCGTGGCGATGACCTCTGAGATCGCCACGGCTGCGCGAGGCAATACGCTCATGGTGATGAAACCATGCGGGAGGTCCGGGTAGTAGAGGCGCGTGATCGGAACCCCGGCAGCGACGAGCTTGTCGGCATATTCGAGTCCCTCACCGCGCAGGAGATCAAAGTGCGCGAGGGCGACAATCGCGCGAGGGAGGCCCGCATGGGACGCGAGCTCGAGAGGCGCTACCCGCGGGTCGCCGCCCTCTTCGCCCTGGACGTAGCAGTCCCAAAACCACTTCGTCGTCTTGGCGTCGAGGCCGAAGCCCTGCTGCAAGGCGGGGTTTCGCCGGCCGTTGTGTTTGAAGCCGCCGACGCCCGGGTAGATCAGGACTTGCAGATCGATCGCGGGCTCGCCAACATCACGCGCGATGAACGAAACGGCGGCGGCGAGGTTGCCGCCCGCACTGTCGCCTCCCACAGCGAGACGGGTGCGGTCGATTCCGAGTTCCTCCGATCGCTCCGCGACCGCGACGGTCGCATCGTAGCAATCGTCGATTGCCGCCGGAAACGGGTTCTCTGGTGCAAGGCGGTAGTCGACCGAGACGACCACGCAGCCAGCGCCCGCGCACAACCGTCGGCAGAAACCATCGTGCGTATCGACGCTTCCAATCGTGTGTCCACCACCGTGGAAGTACACCAGGCCGGGCAACCGTGCCTCCCCCGCCGCCTCCGGGTAGTACGCACGACCTGATCGCGTCCCCGAACGCACACGAAGCGTGAGCTCTCTCGTGTCGGAAACCGCCGGGGGCTCGGCTTCGAGGATGGAGTTGATCCAAGCGTAGTGCCGTCGCGCGCGATCAGGACCCATGTCCGGGAAGGACAGTCCCCGCAGATTCGAGATCCCGATCGCAAGCTGCGCGCCGCGATCGAGTTTCTCGCCCTCGACTTCCCAGCGGCGCAACGTCAGCAGACGGAGGATCGGAGCCGGAGGTCTTAGCAACCGCTGGGCCAGAGCGGTGGTCAGGGGAACGGTGCTCATGGTCGACGAGACTGCTCACTCCGACCGCCTGAGTCCAGTGCGCCCGAAACAATTTCGAAATCCAGGTGAATGCGGCAGCCAATCCCTGTACGCTGCGGCCATGTCTCGGAACATCCGCAGCCTCGTGATCTTCGTCCTCATCCTGGTCGCGTTGAACTTCGTGCTCGGCGAGATGGGGTACGAAATCCACATCTCGATCATCGGAAGCCTGATCCTGACCTTCGTCGTGTCGTTGGTGTTGAACGCGATTTCGAGCGGCCGCCGCTAACTCGTACGCGGACGCGCGCAAGGTTTCGTTCAGCAACGAGCTCGAGGTCGCGAGTGCCGTCCGGCGCGGCTTGGTCCGTGCCGATGTGAGACGGCTCACGTTTGTCGCGAAGTCGGGGGACGAGGTGAGCATCGCGTTTGCGTGACACCGTGGCGGAAATCCGACCGCCGCGGTATGGTTCCGGACTCTGTTCGCCGCGCCCCACCCTTCACTCCATGGGCCTACACGTACGCCACATCGTCGTCACCATGACGCTCTCGGTCCTTGCGGTCGTCACGACCGCGTGCGGAGACGCGGGCCTGTCCGCCGACTTTGAAGCGAAGGACGATGCGCTCGTCCAGAAAGGAGGGCTCGACGGTCCGGCCGTTCCCGTGGGTGCGTTCCTCAACGGCGTCTTGCCAACCACCACGCCAAGCGCGATCGTCGATGGCGACTGGAGCACGACCGTCGCGTTTCCGAACCTCGATCTCGGGAACGTGATCGCAATCTCGGCGAACCCCGGCGACGATCGCATCTATGCAGGCTCACTCGAAGGATTGGTCGTGGCCTTCGACGACAGCCCTACCGTGAGCGACGCCGAGGAGTTCATCGATCTGACGGACCGCGTCGCACGCGTTTTCGAGGGCGGCCTCCTTGGGCTCGTGTTTCATCCGGAGTTCGGCCAGGGCGGGTCACCACACCGGCGGAGCTTCTACGTCTATTACAGTTCGCACTGCCCCATCGACAGCTCAGGGAACGCGCCAAACCTCGGGGCGTGCGATGACAGCTACCCCACTGGGGTCACGAACGGCTTCTATGACGTCTGGCTTCGTCTTTCCCGTTTCGAGGTGTTTGATGGAACGCTCGTCGGCGATCCTGACTCCGAACAGATACTGCTCAACTTCCGACTCGTGAACGGCGTGCATCGTGGCGGCGGCCTCGGAATTCGTAGCGACGGCTACCTCTACCTATCGGTCGGTGACCAGGGTAACCGGAAGACTTCTCAATCGATCGTCGAGAACTTCAATGGTTCGGTGCTTCGCTTCGCAGTCAATGTCACCGACAACGGGGATGGAACTTGGGCCTGCCCTCCGGGCACCCACCAGCCGCGCAGGATCTTCGACACTGCCGACGAGGTTTCGGGGCGCTACTACTGCATTCCTGACGACAACGGCTGGCTCGACCCCGCCGGAGGACTCCTCGAAGAGTATTGCGCCGTCGGGTTTCGGAACCCCTTCCGCCTAACAGTGGACCCAGCCAACGGGCGTGTCTGGGTGGGAGACGTAGGCCAGAGCACGCGCGAAGAAGTCGACGTCGTCGAGTGCGGCCGAAACTACGGCTGGCCGTTTCGAGAAGGGTTTGCCCCAGGAATCGAGGGGGAGCCGGCGTCGTACCTCGGTATCTTGGCCGACCCGGTCGTCGATTTCACCAGAAGCGAAGCGGCCTCGATCGTCGGCGGATACGTCTACCGCGGGTCGCGGTTCCCGGACCTCGTCGGCCGGTACGTGGTCGCAGACTACGTCACGAGGGGGATTTGGGCAGTTGACTTCGACGAGGACGCGGGGACGGGCACCAAGGAGTATTTGACGAACTTCGGTGGCTCGAACCTCGCCACCCTCGGGCAAACCAACGACGGCGAGTTGTTCTTCGGAACGGTGTTCAGCGACGGCCGGCTGCACACGCTCGACCGCGACGGCACTCCAGGGGCAGACGCACCGGCACGGCTCTCGCAGACAGGCGCTTTCGCCAACCTCGCCGCCTTGGAGCCCAGCGACTACTGGGTTCCGTACGAACTCAACCAACCCTTCTGGTCGGACGGTGCCGTCAAGTCGCGGTTCCTCGCACTGCCCAACGACGGCTTTCGCAACGGGAGCAACGAGAAGGTCGTGTTCTTCGAGAACAACGACTGGACCTTTCCTTCGGGCACCGTCTTGATGAAGCACTTCGAGCTTGCGCTAGACGAGAGTCTTCCGACGGTTCGGACGCGCCTCGAGACCCGGTTCATGGTCCGCGGTGACGACGGGAACTGGTACGGGCTCACCTACCGGTGGCGCGTTGACCAATCGGACGCTGATCTTCTCACCGATGGAGAGAGCGCCAACTACACGGTGACCGAACTCGACGGGGAAACCCGCACGCAGACATGGCGGTTCCCCTCACGGGCGGAGTGCCTGACCTGCCACCGCCAAAGCGCGGGAGGCGCACTCGGGCCAAGCACCCACCAACTCAACGGGAACGCCTTCTACGAAGCCACCGGCCGAACCGACAACCAACTCGAGACCTGGAACGATCTTGGGATGTTCTCGCCGTCGTTGAACAACGCAGCGATCCCCGCAATGATTCGTGCCCCCGGCCTCGGCGACGTCGCAGCGCCCCTTCAAGACCGAGCACGCGGATGGCTCGATTCGAACTGCGGAGGCTGTCATCGCCCCGCAGGTGTGGGTGCCGCGTTTGATGCACGCTTCACGACGCCCTTCGAGAGTCAGTCGATGCTGGACGTACCCGCTGGCGACGACCTTGGAATCCCGGGCCTCGAACTGCTCGCCGGCGGCGATCCATGGGCGTCTTCGATCTTGATCCGAGTCGCACTCGTGGGTTCGGCGGCGATGCCTCCGTTGGCCAAAGCACTGCCCGACATCAACGCTGTGGACGTGCTGAGAGCGTGGGTCGAGCGCCTTCCATCCTCGCCAGGCAACCGCGTCCCCACAATCGACGCTGTGCCGGCACAATCGCACTCGGTCGGTGAGTTCGTAGCCCTGACGCTCACCGCAAGCGACCTCGACGGGGACTTGCTTTACTTCGATGCGGCGAACCTTCCTAACGGCTTGACCCTCGACCACGACACCGGTCTCATCGCCGGCAACGTGACCCGATCGGGAACCTTCACGGTCGTGATCAGCGCATCGGACGGCCCGGCCGTGTCAGTCGAGGCGTTCACGTGGACCGTCACCGCCCTTTGCGAAGACGGGAGCGCACCGCCATGCATGCCGCAGGACTGCAGCGTTCAATCGGGTCGTAGCCCGACGAGCGCCCTGGTGGTTCTATGCGGGCTGGTCCTCGCCCTCAGGCGACGCCGAACCTCGTAGCGAGTGTCCTAAAAGACGAACTTGGCGCGATACGGGTCCCAACGGAACTTGGCGTCGCTCTGATAGGCGATCTTCTCGTCAAGGCGACGCAGCTTCCCCTTTCGCACCCCCAACATGATGCCGGAGACGATCGCGCCCCAAAAACCGACGATCAGGAACGGCGCCCCGGTCCCGAGCAGCGCTTTGCCGGCCGTGTTGCAGGTGAAGTTGTTCTCATCGAAAGGGTCTTCGACGCAGCGATCGCCTGTGAACGCCGGGATGGTCAGCGCGAGTCCAACGGCAAGCGATGCCGAGGTGGCGATGAGCGCGGTCCGGGTGCGCTTGACACCGACCTTCAGCTCTTCGCGGCGGTGCTCCTCGTAGCTTCGAGGACCGGAAGGCGGAGGATAGCCCGCGGGCGTCGTGCTGATGACACCTGGTGGCGGCGATTGGGCAGCATCTTGCGCCTCGGCGACGCTCGAAAGGCCGACAAGGGCAGCCAACAGAACACCCGTGTACTTCATGGTCTCGTCCTCCCACTCGCGGCCGAGACTAGCGCGTTTTTCGGTACGCCGCGAAACAGTCGGGGGCGGCCTACTCGACACACGGGGCTGCGTCCATCATGAGTCGGGCTCTGAGGAAGCCGAAAACCATGTCCGCCGAGATCGAAACCAGTCGCAGCCTCCGAGACGTCCGCTACGAGATCCGCGGTCAGCTCGCGCAGCGCGCGCACGAGATGGAGCGGCAGGGGTACGAGATTATTTCGCTCAACATCGGCAACCCGGGCCTGTTCGGTTTCCGGACCCCGGAAACGATGCGGATGGCCATGATCGAGAACCTCCCGAGCAGCGAGGCCTATTGCCATCAGAAGGGGATCTTTCCCGCGCGCGAGGCTGTGGTGATGCAGCAACAGGAGCGTGGCGTCATGAACGTCACCGCCGAGCACGTGTTCATCGGAAACGGCGTCAGCGAACTGATTGACCTCACTTTGCGTGCGCTCCTGAACAACGGGGACGAGGTGCTCATTCCAAGCCCCGACTATCCCCTTTGGACAGCTTCTGTGACCCTCAACGGCGGGAAAGCTGTGCACTACCCTTGCCCGCCCGACCGGGGTTTCCAACCGGACCTTGATGCGCTCGAAGCCGCAATCACCAAGCGGACGCGCGCGATCGTGATCATCAATCCCAACAACCCGACGGGCGCGGTCTACGGACGCGATTGTCTGGAAGCTATGGTTGCGCTCGCTGAGAAGCACAACTTGGTGATCTTCAGTGATGAGATCTATGACGGCATGGTCTACGACGACGCCGAGTTCATCCCGGTTGCGCCCCTCGTCAGCGACACCCTTTGTGGGACGTTCAGTGGCCTTTCCAAAGTGTACCGGGCATGCGGGTTCCGAGTCGGATGGGTCTCATTCAACGGGACGAACGACCTCGCCGGAGCGTACCTGCACGGCCTCGATCTCTTGGCGTCGCTACGGTTGTGCAGCAACGTGCCAGGCCAGTGGGGCGTGCAGACCGCGCTCGGTGGATACCAAAGCCTCAAGGAACTGATAAGGCCGGGTGGTCGATTGTACGAGTCGCGAGCCGCTGTCATCCGCGGGGTGGCCGCGAGCGACTACCTGAACGTCGTGGTTCCGGGAGGGTCCATGTACGCGTTCGTTGGCGCCGACACGAGCAAACTCCCGAACTTCGACGACCAGGCGTTCGCGATGGAACTGCTCGAAAAGCAACACGTCCTCGTCGCACCAGGTTCGAGCTTCAACGTCGACTACCGAAACTACTTCCGCGTCACCATCCTCCCAGAAGCCCAAGTCATCGACGACGTCTTCACCCGCATCGACGCCATCCTCCGGGGTCACTCCGACCCCTGAAAAGCGCAATAGTTATAGCCCCTTCGAACACGCACCGCGAAAACCCATCCCCACCCCACCATGTGCGAACTATTCGGCATCTCGAGCGCAACTCCAACGAGGGTCCACTACTCCCTCGAAGAGTTCTCGAAGCACGGGGGACTCACCCACATGAACAAGTCTGGCTGGGGTATCAGCTACTACCAGGACCGAGACGCGCTGCTCTTCAAAGAGGCAGCGCCGGCTAGCGACAGCCGCCTCGTGCAGTTCATCGCAGACCAAGAACTGTCAAGCCGCTGTGTGATCGCGCATGTTAGGCGCGCATCGATCGGCAAAGACAAACTCGAGAACACTCACCCCTTTCATCGCGAGGTGGGCGGGTACGTTCACGTCTTCGCGCACAACGGGAGCCTTCCCGATCTCGAAGCGGCGATGCCCCTCGACGGACGTTTTACGCCCGTGGGGGAAACCGATTCAGAGCACGCCTTCTGCGCACTCCTGGACCGTCTCGTTCGGGAGAGGCCTGACACTTCTCAACTTCCTGTCCAAGCTCGAATGTCAGTCGTGGCCGAGTTCGCGCGAGAGCTCCGGGGCATTGGCACGGCCAACTTCCTCTACTTCGACGGAGACACGCTCTTTGCCCATGCACACAAGCGGTCCTACGACGACGGCGGTGTGCTCAGCGAACCGCGCGCCCCTGGACTCAGCATTGCCAACCGATCGGAGATCCTGACATCCGGCCTTCGCGTCACTGCGACCGACCGAGACACCCGGAGCGTCATGCTAGCCAGCGTTCCACTGACCCCCGAAGGTTGGTCACCGCTAGAGGAGGGGGCGGTGGTCGCACTTCGAGCCGGGTGCCTGGTCGACCAAATCAACCCATCTTAGCTTCCAGTCTATTCGTTGGAGCTGTCGTACTCGGACGGTCCGACGTCGAACGTCGCCGAGACTGAGCGATCGAGACGACAGTGAAGCAGCCCGGGCACGGCAATCTCGCCGAACACCGGCACGTCAGTGATCAAACCACTGGCATCGACAAGCTGGAAGTCGACCTCCGCTGCCGAAGCGCCTGGGGTGACCACTTGGGTAAAGTCCCCACTATCGATGACGTTCTCCTGGCGGTCACCGTTCTCGTCGGCGAACTCGACCACAGTCGGCAGGCCTTGGAAGGTTTGGTACACGACCTCTTCATCGGTCCCGGACGCGCCGATCTCCGCGAGCGCCGCCCCGAGCGTCACCGTCGCTTCAGTGTGGTGGTGTGCCTTGATGGCGAGTTTCGCGATCCATTTCGTCAGCGTCGCCGTCACCGAGGTGGTTACGCGGGTCGGTTCGCCCGCCACGAATGGAGCCTCCGGTGCGACGGTCAGTGTCATCGGAACTTTGATCGGCAGGAGACCGAGCTTGCAGGAGAGCTCTTGCTCGATCGTCGTCGGGTCGGGCGCGACGGGCACCAGGCACTCTCCTTCTTGGCAAGTCCCACCATCACCGCACACCTCGCCGTCTTCGACTGGCGTGAACACGCAGGCGTCGTCCTCACAGCCTCCGACGGTGCACTCGTTGTCGTCGTCGCAGTCGTCTTCTAGGCAAAGGGGATCATTGGGGTCGTCCCCGTCGTTCGGGTCATCCGGGTCGTCCCCATCGTTCGGATCGTCTGGATCGTCGCCATCGGTCGGGTCATCCGGGTCGTCCCCGTCGTTTGGGTCATCGGGGTTGTCGCCGTCGTTTGGGTCATCGGCTTCGTCGAGGGGGACGCAGAGGCCAGACTCGCAGACACCTGGGTCAGGTTCGCATTCGGCTCCTGAGCGAACGATCTCGAGGCAGAGCCCGCCACCGAGGTCGCAGGTGTCGCCATCAAAGAGGCCATCGCAAGCGGAATCTTGTTCCTTGTCCTCGATGGCACTTTCGCTTCCGCATGCCGCAACGACGATCGCGAGTACAAGAAGGAGAGGGAGTCGATTCATGGGGGACCTCACTTTTCGGAGGCGCCTGAAGGTGTAGTCAGTTTGGGGGCGCCCCACAGCGCGCACAGAACCTCTCTGGTTCGAGAAGCATTCCGACAAATCCGCGACAGCGCACGACCGGGCCACAAAGAGCGCCAACCGCGCAGAACCGTGATGTGACTCACCGAATTCCCCGGGCGAACCGTCTCGCCACAGACCTCCTTCCGTGTGGTTTCAGCCGGACGACGTCGACCCGCGGCGCGGCGCTACCGTTCGGCATCGAGGGGAAGTGGAAGCCCGCTCGGAACCGTTTCGGGCCGCTGCAGGGCACGACTCGTATCTCGCAAGGCTCGGTCGATGAACGCGTGGATCAGTCGAACGTCCTCGTCGTCATAGTCCAAACCGCTTTGTGACAGCTCGTGCTCGACTGCGTCGCGTAGCCCGTTGACCGCTCCGTTGTGAAAGTACGGGTCGGTCACGAACGCATTGCGAAGGGACGGCGTGCGGAACCTCCCGATGTCTTGGAGGCGCTCGGTCTCCTCCGCTCGTCCCGGGTCGTTGGCGTCGTCGCTGCCTGGCACATGCCTGTTCGCGAAGGTCTCGGACTCGAACAGAGGGGGGGTGTGGCAGCCGTCGCAACCCATCTCGGCGAAACGGAACATCCCATCGACCAACTCTTCGTCGAAGACCTCAGCCGCGCCCCCAACATAAGCATCGTAGAGCGATCGGTCCGATACCATGGTTCGCTCGAAGGCCGCGATCGCCGCTGCGAGGTTGTCAACGGTCACCGTGGGGTCCTCTGGAAACGCGATGGCGAACCGCTCTGCGTACTCCGGAATCCGAGCAATACGCTGAACCACGATGTCGGGATCGATGTTCATCTCCTCTTGGGCGAGCAGAGGCATGATCGCTTGCTCTTCGAGCGTGCTGGCGCGGCCGTCCCAGAGCAGTGTCTCTCGGAACGCCAAATTGAAGAGCGCAAGCGAGTTGCGACGCGAGACGTTCGGACCGTCTCGATCAGGCCCCGCGACGAGCCCAGCGTCATGACCGATCCCGACGGGGAGGGCATCGCTCATCCCCCAGAACTCGCTATGACAAGTCATGCACGCGGTCTGATCGTCGATCGACAAGACGGGGTCGCTAAAGAGAAGTTGGCCGAGCTCGATGCGTTCCGCCGGAACGTCGCGTGCTTCGGCCGGCAGCGAGGGAAACTCCTCAAGTGGCCACGGCAAGAGCGGTACAGCCCCAGGGTCGTCTCCCGTCGTGCCCCCGGGAGTCGTAATCGCCTCGCCGCAACCAACGAAGAGGACGGCAAGCAGCGCAAGCCAGGCCCGCTGACGTTGTAGCGGCACCCGGGTCACTATCGCTTCGCCCTGGTAACCTCAACGAACGCGTCGAGCTGCCCGGCAGTGCAATCCTCTGACGCGCGGCCCGACAGCGCATCCCGGAGGTTCGGCATCTGACCCATGATCTCCGCGTAGGCGACCGTGTCTCGAGCAATGGCTTCGCCATCTCGGGTGAGGCGAGCGAAGGCGACACCGTACTCGACGATGCAAGCGCGCAGCTCCTCATCGACTGCCGGGTACCACGCCTCGGCGTTGTCCTCATGCATGCAAAGCGCGTCGAGCGAATCGATCGGGCCCACGTCCGGCCCGTTCGCCCAGACCCAATCCGACGCGCGAGGGCGCGTGTCGCCGCAGAAACGTCCGTACAATGTCGTCGACGCGAGGGCTTCGGGGGCAGGCGAGCAGCGCGAACCATCATCGACGCACGCCTGCTGCGCGTCCGCGTAAGGTACGGGGCAGGACGTCTGCGCACCGAGGACGGCTTCGCAGTCAAGTTGGCCCACGCCCTGGGATACGGCGGTTCGAAACGGGGGGGCGGGGATGTCGGCGACCGGAACGAACTGTGTGACCGCGCCATCGGGCGAAACTTCCGACCATACCCCGCCAATCCCGGCGGTAAACCAGAGCTCCCCCGCCGTGGTGAGCATTCCGATGCGATCACCCTGCAACACGTAGCTACGCGACCTTGCCGCAAGAACCGTCCACGGATCGTCGAGGTTGTCCTTGGCGCGAAGGTCTCCCCCTTCGAACATCATGGTGATCCTGTCGCCGTCGAGCTGTAGATCTTCAACATAGGAACTGGCGAGCAGCGTCCAGGGTCCGTCGACTTCCTCTTTGAGTCGAGCCACCCCGTCCTTCCGGAGAACACCGATTCGATCGCCACTTAGCTGGACCTTGAGCACGCCGGATTCGAGTGCTGTCCACGGCCCATCGAGGCCGTCTTTGACGCGAAGCTCTCCGTCACCCTCCTCGACGAGGACCGCGATTCGATCGCCACTCAGCAAGAAGGACCGGACGCCGGTGGCCAGGTCCGTCCAGACGTCCGCGAGTGAGTCTTTTGCTCGAAGCCGGCCATCGTCGGTCAGAATCGCGATGCGCCCGCCGCGGAACTGAAACTGACGGACGCCAGACGGGGCTACCGTCGTCCATGCTCCTTGCCCCCCTTCGCGCACACGTAGTGAACCGTCCGCATCGAGCACCGCCAGACGGTCGTTTTCGAGCTGAAAGTCGGTCACCTCCGCGAGGCGCGCAATGCTCCACTCCTCGTGGCGATCGAGAACCCGAAGCGTCCCGCGCCCACCCGCAACATCGGTGAGAATCGCCAATCGATCGCCTGCTACCTGGAAGCTGGCCACCCCTGCGTACGGCCAGGGTGTCGTCGCGAGCCCGGAGCCCGTTTCCGCGCCAAAGACCTCGAGCCGCCCATCGACGATGGCCACCGCCGCTTCGTCGGACCGCGCAAACCAGACCGTGTACATCTCCCCTACGTCACTTGGAACGGCCGAGTTCGAGGAAAGCTCGACCGAGGCCGTTTGCCCTCCCGCGGTGGCGGTGATGCGCGCTTCTCCGACCGCGAGGGTGGTGATCAGGCCGTCGGCGTCGACGGTCGCGACGTCGTCCGCGGACGACTCCCATTCGAATGTGACATCCGGGATCGGCTCCCCTTGGGTATCGATCGCAGTTGCGACGAGCGCCCAGCGCTGCCCGATCCGGGTCCCCACCAACGAAGAGGTGGCGAGGCGCACTTCGGCAACGACTTGGCTCGGCGGACCATCGCCGCCGGCCCCGCCAGCGCCGAGAGACGTCTGACCGTCGCCGCAGCTCGCGACCAAACCAAACAAGATCGATGCCCCTATCGGCGACGACCAACGCGCGGGGCGTGATCGCCGTGAACAGGAGCGTGTCGGACCGAAAAAGCCCACGGGCAGCCTCCTAACGTGAGTAAACCTCACTTTGCGAGAAGCCTCAAGTGGCCAGGGTGCGTGCGCTTCGCACGGCCGGGTTCCCCTCAGGATCCAAGCGATTTTCGTATCGTGCCGGGGTCGTGAGGCCTAGCCGGGTTAGAATCAGGAGCGCCGGGCCCCGGCGGGGTTCCAACGGCGGAATCGGGCGTACGGGCTCCGTTTGTCCGGCCTGGCTACCGATCGTTCGAAACGCGTTGCGGCGCTTGCTGCGATGTCGACCGTCGAACTCTTCGGAGCGACACGAATCGCGCCGACCTGATTGCTCGCGATGCCCCCGCGCCGGCACACCATAGCGAGCAGGCGGCGGGTGTCGGCGCCGCGCTGCGCACCCCAGCTGACCTGATAGGTGACGAAGTCCCCGCTGGCTCGGTCGGCCGAACGGGGTCGTGAGCGCGAGTTCGTCTTTCGCGACTTGCGTTCGTGCGATCGAGTTCTCTTGGCGTCGTCTCGGACGTCGCGAGGCGTTGCCTTCGTACGAGTCTCGTCCCGCGACAGTAGCCAAGAGACCACCTCCGCCGGAGATCTCTCGGAAAGGAGAGATTCGGCGAGCTTGCGCGTCGACGGGTCGACCCCCCCGGCTTGTCCCTCGCAAGCTCGCACGAGGTCCTCTCGAAGTCTCGCGTCGGCCGCGGCAACGATTTCTTTCGAGGTGGGAATAGGTTGGTGTTGCGCTTTGACCCCAGCCCGACGAAGAATGCTGCGAACCCGCTGCTCGGCTCGGGCGGCGGCGAACATGACGTTGGTACCCCGCCGCCCCGCGCGCCCAGTTCGCCCGCTGCGATGCGTGAACACATCGCCGTTGTCCGGCAAATCAACCTGGATGACGCGACGGATGTCTTGCACGTCGAGCCCCCTGGCGGCGACGTCCGTTGCAACCAAGAATCGAACGAAGCCTGAACGAAACTGAGAGAAGGTGGCCGTTCGCTCGCGTTGGGTCATCTCTCCATGGAGGGCGCGCGCAGCCAAGCCGAGCGAACAGAGCTCCGCGGCGAGTTCGACCGTCTGGGCCCGGGTCCGCACGAACAGGAGCGTCTTGTCTGCCGGATGGCGGAGCAAGACGTTGACCGCCGCATCGACACGGTCTGACGGCGCCACACGCATCAGTACATGGTCGATATCTTGGTTTGCCTCACCGAGCGCCGTTCCTTGGACGCTCACGGGGTCCTGTTGGAGCTTGTCCGCCAGACGGACCACCTCGGTCGGGAAGGTTGCGGAAACCAGATGCGTCCGGCGTGTCTCGGGCGCGTGCCCAAGAATGCCGTCGAGTTCCTCTTCGAAATTCATGTCCAGCATCTCGTCCGCCTCGTCGAGCGCGAGCGTATGGAGGCGGTTGAGCGTCATGGCACCGGCCCGCAGGTGATCGAGCAAGCGACCAGGCGTACCGATCACGACCTGAGGCCGCTTTGCGAGCTCGGAGCGCTCCTGAAACACGCTTGTGCCGCCAGTCACCACCACGACGCGGGCCCGGAGCGTGGCATACAGCCAGGCCAGCTCGCGTCCAAGCTGGGCGGCGAGCTCTCGGGTGGGCGCGACCAACAGCGCGATCGGCGCGGCAGGACCTCGTTCCTTCCGCGAAGCTCGCCCATCGGAGGCACCCGCTACCGTCTCGGCCATCAGAAGTCCAAGCGCGACCGTCTTCCCGGATCCAGTCTGGGACGACACCCGAAGGTCGCGGTCCGCTAGCTTTGAGTCCAAGATCGCTTGCTGTATGGCGGTAAACTGTTGGAAGCCAGCTGCGCGCAGAACTGGGCCAAGGCCTGCGGGGGCCTGCTCGAGGCAAAGTAAGTCAGACATGGAGCGGGACTCGTAGCACACGACCCGAAGGGGTACAGTGGACGGCCCCCTACCGGGGCTCGGGGGTATGCGTGGCTCCTGGACGGCGCTAGGCTCTAGCGCCAACGCCGAGACCCCAACCCAGGAGCCGCATCATGGCTGCAATCCCCGCAGGCGACGCCCTTCAACTTCGTTCCAAGGTGCTCGAGGAGGGCACACTCGAGTTATCGCTCGAAGCGGTCCCAGTGCCCGAACCCAAGAACGACGAGGTCGTCGTCCGAGTGGAGGCTTCTCCAATCAATCCGTCGGATCTCGGGCTGCTCTTCGGTGCCGCGGACATGTCGACCGCCAAAGCATCGGGCACGCCAGAGCGACCGGTGATCCGTGCGACGATTCCCGACAAGTTCATGCGGGCAATGAAGGCGAGGATTGGTGCGTCGCTACCCGTCGGGAACGAAGGCGCCGGTGTCGTCGTCGCAGCGGGCTCGGACGCTTCGGCGCAGGCGCTCCTCGGCAAGACCGTGGGCATGGTTGGCGGCGCGATGTACTCTCAGTACCGCGCTGTCCCCGCAACGCACGTGCTCCCTCTCCCCGAGGGAACAACCCCCGCAGAGGGAGCGTCCTGTTTCGTCAACCCGCTGACCTCGCTCGGGATGGTCGAAACGATGCGGCTCGAAGGACACACGGCATTGGTTCACACAGCAGCGGCCTCGAACCTCGGCCAGATGCTGCAGAAAGTGTGCCTCACGGATGATGTCCCGCTCGTCAACATCGTTCGAAAGCAAGAACAAGCGGAGCTCCTCCGCGGCATCGGGGCTACCCACGTCTGCAACTCGAGCGAGCCGGCCTTTCTCAAGAACCTGACGTCCGCGCTCGTCGCAACCGGTGCCACCCTCGCCTTCGACGCCGTGGGTGGAGGAAAGCTCGCCAGCCAGATTCTCATGTCGATGGAGGCCGCTGCAGCCTCATCCGAGAAATCGTACAGCCCATACGGATCGTCGACCCACAAGCAGGTGTACATCTACGGCGCGCTGGATCGCGGGCCGACCGCGCTCACCCGAAGCTTTGGCATGGCCTGGGGCGTGGGCGGCTGGCTACTCACACCGTTCTTGCAGCGGGTGGGCCCCAAGCGTCGAGGGGAGCTTCAGATGCGCGTCGCGTCCGAAATCAAGACGACCTTCGCCAGCAGCTACACGCGCGAGGTCTCGCTGGCAGAGGCCCTCACGCTCGACGCGATCGGCACGTACGGTCGCCAAGCCACCGGAACCAAGTACTTGTTGAACCCGAGCAAGGGCTAGCGCAGGCGGTCGGGCGAATGTCCAGTCAGACGACGGCGATCGCAACCGGTGTGCCGTTGAAGGCCGCATTGCCCGTGAGTGAGTCCACCCGTCGGGGATCGGTCAATTCGTTGATGCTCACGCCGGGCTGCGTGGCCGCCACCGTCATGCGGGTGTCCGGATGATCATGCCCCCAACCCTGGGGAATACTCACGACTCCGGGCATGAGCTCGTCGCTCACCTCGGCTTCGATCTCGATCTCGCCGGTGCCCGACCGAACCTTGACGCGCTGACCGCTCTCGATCCCGAGCTCCCCGGCGTCGGCAGGGCTGAGCAGCAGGGTGCACGGGTTCTTGCCCTTCACGAGCCGGCGCGAGTTATGCGTCCACGTGTTGTGGCTGCGGGTGAGGCGCCGCCCGATCAGTTGAAACGGGTAGTCTTTTCGGACGGACGGGACCGCTGCAAGCGTCTGTTCGAGGCGCACGAGGTCGTCGAGATACATCTGCGGAGCGAGGAAGATCTCGGTCTCTGCCGTCTTGAGGCGCTCCTCGAGGCAGGCTTTGAGGGGCCCGAGATCGATTCCGTGTGGGTTCTCACGGAGCTTATCCAAGCTCATGCCATCGGCACCGTAGGATCCGTACCGCAGCGCAAAGTCTAGGAGATCCTCTGGAGCTTTCCCATCGTCCGGGTTGCCCGTCAGGGCGGACGCGAGGGCCTTGAGGATCTGCCAATCGTGGCGCTGGTCCGATGACTTCTCGAAAAGGGGCTCGGAGTACTTTGCGTTGTTGCTGACCGCGAACGCATTGAAGAAGACGTCGTAGTGCGCGACCTCGAGGCCGGTGGTCGCCGGCAAGATGATGTCGGCGTGCTTGGTCGTCTCGTTGAGATAGATGTCGACCGAGACCATGAAGTCGAGCTGTTCGAGCGCGTCGCCGAGACGGCTGCCGTCCGGACTCGACAAGACCGGATTGCCCGCGATGGTAACCATCGCCTTGAGCTGCCCGTCGCCGGGCGTCGTGATCTCCTCTGTGAGGGCCGAAACGGGAAACTCTCCGTTGTAGAAGGGCAATCCACTGACCCTTGATCGAAAACGCCCATCGGAACTTCGCTTCCCCTTGGGCTTGTTGAGCAAGAGATCGAACGCAGGTTGCGGGAACATCGCGCCGCCAGGGCTGTCGCAGTTGCCGGTCACGATGTTGATCACATTGGTCAACCACTGGCAGAGGCCACCGAAAGACTGCGTCGAAGCGCCCATCCGCGCGTAGCAGACTGCAGATTCGGCCGACGCCAGGTCGATCGCGAGCTGCCGAATGTCCTTGGCCGTGATGCCGACGGCCGCTGCGACGGTCTCTGGGGCGAAACGCGCCGCGGCCGCCGCGAGCGACTCGAAGCCCCGAACCAATGGGCCCAGATGGCCGAAGTCGACCATGCCCTCCTCCAGGATCGTGTGGAGCATGGCGAGCAGCAGGAGTGCATCGCTTTCCGGCCGGATGAAGAGGTGCTCACCCGCCGTTTTCGCCGTCTCAGTCCGCCTCGGATCGACCACGACCACGCGACCTCCGCGTGCCTTGATCGCCTTGATGCGCTTCGAAACGCCGGCAGCCGTCATCATGCTTCCGTTCGAGACGACCGGGTTTCCACCGATGATCAGGAAGAAACGCGTTCGATCAATGTCGGGAACGGGGATGAGCATTCCATGCCCAAACATCGCGTTCGATGCCACGTGGTGAGGAAGCTGGTCGGCCGAGGCAGAACTGAACCTGCTCTTGCTGCCGAGCGCCTTGAAGAAGTGCGGCAGGAAGATTGCGTTTCCGAAGTTGTGCGCATTGGGATTCCCCAGATAGATCGCAACCGCATTCGGCCCGTGCTCCGCTTGGACCGCCCGCAAGCGTTGCGCGACCTCAGCGAACGCATCGTCCCACGACATGGGCTCCCAACCTTGTTGGGTCTTTCGGATCGGGGTCTTCAGACGGTCCGGGTCTTCGTAGTAGTCTTGCAGCGCAACGGCCTTTGGACAGATGTGGCCTTGGCTGAAGGGGTCATTCCTGTCACCTCGAATAGACAGTACCCGCCCATCACGGTGCTCGATCGCAAGGCCGCACATGGCCTCGCAGATGTTGCAGGTTCGGAAGTGCGTCTGAACGTCTGTGCCCATCGGTACTTGGGCGCAATCTATCGTTAGAAGTGTGGATGGTCGAGCGATGCCCGCTGCAGCATCGCCAAGAGCGCACTCATTCGGGCTTCGCGGAGAATTTGGCGAGCTGACCACCGTCGGCCGAGGACAGGGTCAGCGTGTCGCCGTCGATCGAGAAATTCTCCGTGGCGCCCAAGCTCTTGGCGAAAGCGCGCTCGACTTCCATTCCATCCGGACACGCCATCGAAGTCATCGCGAGGGCCGGAAACCGCAACTGAGCACCCTCGAGGACATAGCCTCCGGAGAACCGGTTGCATCCCGCAAAGCCGGACGCGCGCGGCTCGGCGCCTTGGAGTGTCAAGGTTGGCGCTTTTCCGTTCGCCCCCGGGGCCGCCGGGGCGCCGTTGAGCTCGACCAACACCCACTCCGTTTCGGTGAGGCTCGCCACCGACTCCGAACCGTCCGGCTGCTCGGTGGGGTCGGTGCCCGTCTCTTCGGCTCGCGCGGCCTCCGGAGCCTGAGGGGCTTCGTCGGGCGCCGCGCCTTTGGCAGGGCAACCCAGTAGTAAACACAGGATCGACGCAAGGTAAACACGGTTCATCACTGACCTCCCCGTCACTCGGGGCGATCATGCCCGTAAGGTCCGCCGCGTTCAACGAGTTTCGGCGAGGGCGGGCGTCGAAGGACAGGGGCTTCGGCAACGGGGGCTCCTAGGAGGGCAACGCACCGAGGTTTCGTTCACCCGGCTGAGAATCGCCGGGGAGTTTTCGCAGGTGCACCCCAAAGCGAAGCATCAGCCAACGGTGAAACTGAGCCTGAGTGACGACGTAAACGAGCCAAGGGAGCCGCGGCTCGTAGTCGTGGACGACGGTGAGCAAGGTGGACCCCCCGAGGACCTGGCGAATCTCGAAGCGCGCGCGGTTCCCGGCCGTGGCGAGCGCACCACCGGTCACGTAGAAGAGCTGCCTATCGACGCTGCTTCGCTCAGGCGAATGCCGAAGCGTGAGAAGAGGTGGCCCGAACGCCGCGAAAGAGAAACTGAACTGGTCCGTTGACTTGACGGTGGCGCGCAAGAAGGCTCGGAGGAAGCGAGGGAGCCACGCCACGTAGTCGGCCGCGGCCCGCTCGGCAGTCCAGCCTCTCGGAAGAGACATCCGCTGCACCGAGCGAACAAGCCGACGCTGGCGAGAGGTTTTCGCGCCTCGAAACGCGTGCGGGGGTTGCGTCGCACCCCCGCCAACGGCAAGCCGAATGGCTTCGGCGGTTGGCGTGAGCTCAATCCCCGCTTCGGCCGCCAAATCCGCGGACCCCGCAATCAACTCGTGCCGGAGGCTCTCGACGAGCGGCGCCACGAGCGCTCTTGGTGCGCCCGTGACCAATGACACCCAGAGCCGCGACAAACCGGGCGACAAGAAGCGCGAGGGGATGAAGAGGCGTCGCTTGCCGAGCGCCTTCGCGGTCATCCACATCATCTCTCGATAGGTCACGACGTCAGGCGCGCTCACGTCGTGCACGCGACCGTAGTGGGACGCGCGACCCGCAACGTAGTCGATCAGCCGAACGACGTCCCCGACGGCCACGGCCTGGGTTCGGGTGCGCGTCCATCTCGGGCAAACCATTGCGGGGAGCCTCTCCACAAGCCGCGCCATGATCTGAAACGAGGACCCGCTCTCGCCGATGATCAACCCCGCACGCAGAGTCGTGACCGGAACGCCGTGGGCCGCGAGAACCTGCTCGACCTCGAGCCGGCTCCCAAGGTGCTTCGAAAGCTCGCCGTCTTTCGGGCAGAGGCCGCCTAGGAACACGATCTGCTTGAGGCCGGCGCGCGCCGCGGCTCTCGCGAAGTTGTCGGCGCATACGACGTCGAGGTCGGCGAAGTCTCCCTGTGTGAGACTCGCAGAGGGCATCATGTTGTGGACGAGGTAGACCGCAAACTCGACTCCTTCGAGCGCCTGCTCCGCCTGCAGCATCGAGAAGAGATCGCAAACCCGGTACTCGGCGAACCCACGGCCCGCCGGGCGTGGTGTGCGCGAGAGCCCAATCACGTGGAAGCGTTCGCTCAGCCGGGGTGCGAGGGCCTGGCCCACGAAGCCCGAGGCGCCGGCAATCACCAGTCGCGGTTTGTGCAAAGGGGACAATGGAGAGACCTAGGGTCGAGATAGATCTGGTCAAGCGGCCGCACGGGTGCCGTCCGCATAAACCTTGCGTTTGCACGACTGGGCTACATATCGGGACCGAAGGAGGTCGCCATGGCGCAAAGCGCGATAGTCGTCGGAGCCGGAACCGGAACAGGCGCAGAGATCGCCAAAAGGTTCGCGCTGGGGGGTTACCACGTCGCGGTCGCGCGACGCAGCGCCGAAGCGCTTGAGCCGCTGGTCTCGGAGATCGAGGCGCAGGGTGGCGTTGCGCGCGCATTCGGCCTCGACGCGTCGGATGAAAGCGGAATCGAGGCCATGTTCGCCGAGGTCGAACGGGACCTCGGTGCGGTCGAGGTCGCCGTGTTTAACGCCGCAGGGTTCCTGATCAGCTCCGTCGTGGACACCACCAAGGAAGACTTCGAACTCATGTGGCGCGCGTCCTCGCTCGGGGGCTTTCTGGTCGGACGCGAGGCGGCCCGAAAGATGCTTCCGAGAGGCCGCGGAACCATTCTCTTCACTGGGGCGACAGCCGCAATGAAGGCAAGCGCGAAGTTTTCGGCATTCGCCGCAGGCAAGCACGGCCTTCGGGCGGTCGCGCAGTCGCTTGCCAAGGAGGTCGGCCCGAGTGGGATCCACGTGGCGCACGTCATCGTCGACGGCCTGATCGACGTGCCGCGAGTCCACGAGAACATGCCCGAACTGGCTGAATCGAAGGGCGAAGACGGTTTGCTCGACCCGAAGAGCATTGCGGACGCCTACTTCACGCTGCACGAGCAGCCAAAGAACGCGTGGACCTTCGAGCTCGACCTCCGGCCATTCGCAGAGCCCTGGTAGAAGGACCGCAAGCCGTCGGGCAGTTGCTACGCGGGCGCGGCGCGACCATGGCGGCGATCGAGAGACCGCGCGAGCCCCAGCTTCACCACATCCTGCAACAGCATCCAGGGCACGTTGTAGAGCCACACGAGCCCTACCATCGTCCAGGAGAGCGGCGACACGAGCCAGCCGAACCCGCAAATCAACGCCGCCAGGATCTGGGTCGCGACGATGGCCGCGAGGAGGCGCAGACTCGGACGCGGTCGCTTCCAAAACGCGCGCGGGGTACGGGTCACGAACAACATCAAGTGGCCGCCCACAACGAGCTGCAAGAACATCATGGTCTGCAGCTCGGGTCGCGCGAGCCCGTACACCGTGTCGCCGAGGTAGAGGAGACCGAAACTCTGGATGACAGCAAGGAGCCCGAGCGCCGAAGAGATCAACAAGGTTCGATGCATGTCCCAACGAACCGGCTCCGGTGCGACGTCGGCGTTGTCGAAAGCGATCAACATGATGGGCACATCGTCGAGAAGCGCGAGCGCGATGATCATCACGGGCGTCAACGGAAAGAAATCGTAGGCGATGGTGGCAGCGACCACGAACACCATGATGTCGATCGTCATCGCGATTCGGTAGAGTGTGTAGCTAAGCATCCGCTGGAAGATTCGGCGCGCTTCTTCCAAGCCGTCGACAATCACGGAGAGACCGGGAGCCGTGAGGATGAGATCCGCGGCGGCGCGTGCGGCCTCCGTCGCACCCGAGACAGCAACGCCGACGTCAGCCTGCTTCAGGGCCGGCGCATCGTTGACGCCATCTCCGGTCATTCCAGTGATATGCCCTGCTTCCTGGAGTGTCTTGACGATCGCGAACTTATGCTCGGGGAACACCCGGGCGAAGCCGTCCGCTCCGTACACGCTTTCGGCCAGGTGTGCCGGGGCGCCCCCGCCCTCTTCCGGAAACAGCGTGGCGGCGGGCACGATGTTTTGGCCGAGACCCAGCCGCCCGGCGATCTCACGGGCAATCGCCACGTCGTCACCGGTGACCATTTTGATGTCGACCCCGTACGCCCGGGCGTTCTCGATCGTGGTCCCCGAATCGGCACGGGGTGGGTCACTCAGGGACAAGAGCCCGAGAAAGTGCCAGTCATTCCCGTCGTCAGATCGAGCGACACCGAGCGTGCGATAGCCCGCGGCCGCCAACTCATCGATCCGCGAATCGACCGCTGCTCGGTCGTCGTCCGAAAGTGCTGCGAGATCGACAATGACTTGTGGCGCGCCCTTGCTCACACGGAACTCCGATCCATCGCGACGCTTGATGCGAGCCTCAGTTCGCTTCTTGATCGGGTCGAACGGCACGAAATCCGTCTGCTCGTACGCCGACAAGGCGCTCTGCTCGGTGACCCCGCGGACGACCGCCAAATCGATCGGGTCGGCGTCCTCGACCTTGGACGCGAGCGCGGCAGCAAGGACCACTTCGTCCGCCGAAGCACCACCATGCGGTATCGTATCGCCTAATGTGAGCTTGTTCTCCGTGAGCGTCCCCGTCTTGTCCGAACAGAGAATATCAATCCCCGCGAGCTCCTCGATCGACTCGAGCCGGGAGACGATCGCCTTCTTCTTGGCCAGCATCTGAGCGCCGAGCGCCATGGTGATCGACAAGACCGCGGGCATCGCGACCGGGACCGACGCCACCAACAAGATCAAGACAAACTCGGCGAGACGGAGCAGGTCGTCGTGATTGAAGTGCCCGCGCATCCCGACCAACTGGTCGACGATCAGCACCACTGCGAGCGCGAGCGCGACGATGATCAAGAAGTCTCCGATCCTGAGCACTGCTTTTTGGAAGTGGGATGTGGCCCCCGCCGATTGGACCAGCTTGGCTGTCTTTCCAAAGAAGGTGTCGGTCCCGATCGCGGTCACAACAGCAACCATCTCGCCCTGCTTCACGATTGAGCCTGAGTACGCCTGATCGCCCACCGACTTTGAAACGGGGAGTGATTCGCCCGTCAAAGCTGCTTCGTCGATGCTGAGATAGTCGCCCTCGAGGAGAAGCGCGTCCGCCGGAACCACGTCCCCGAGCCGGAGGCGTACGATGTCCCCAGGGACCAACGAAGAGGCGGCCACCTGATTCCAGGCTGCGTCACGGAGCACCCGTGCCTCCGGAGCGAGGGAGCCCTTCAACGCATCGAGCGCATTGCTCGCCTGGTGCTGCTCCCAAAAGCCAAGCGCCGCGTTGAAGACGAGGAGAACCATGATGATGGTGAAGTCCCCCCAGTCCTCAAGCACGAGCGACATGATGGCCGCCGCCTCGATCATCCAGGGGATCGGGCCCCAGAAGAACGCACCCACGGTCTTGAGGAGGCTCCGCGACTCTTCGGCGAGTGCGTTTGGGCCATACTGGCTTGCCCGTTTGTCGACCTCCGGTGCTCGGAGTCCGACGGATGGGTCGACACCCAGGCGGTGCAGTGTCTCGTCGACGCTCTCGTTCATCGGGAACCCTCGGCACGCTAGACCCTCTTCCAAGTCCTATCAAGGAAGCCTTTGCGAAATCGGGAAGTCGGGGCGACAGCGACGGTCTCGGCTCAGTGGTCGCTCACGAATCACCGGTCCCCGCGGGGCCCTTCGCTTCGAGCTCTTTCAGCAAGGAGCGGAAGAGCAGGAACTCCGAGATACCGTAGATCATCCAAGCAATGGCCGAGGTGCCGCCGGCCGCAGCCGCCGCATACGCCAAGCCGCGAACACCGCCATCATCGACAAGAGCGCCGATTCGCAGCCCTATGAACAGTAAGAACATCCCGACCACGATCGCCCCAAGGACGTATCCGGTATAGGTCTGGTTCAGCATCACCCACCGGTACTTCATCGGGACACGAGCACCGTGCACCACGCCGGTGACGACCATCGCGCCGCAGTCCTCGGCCAACTTAGAGAGATAGGTGTAAATGAAGATCGCCGGGAACACGCTCGCGATAATGAGCGCGATTCCTGTGGTGCCGCTCACGGCCGCCACCACGTGTGTGCGTCACCTGGCCGGGTCTCGGTTCGCCCGAAGAGACCCGCAGGAATGCCCGCGCGGGTTAGTGGACCGGCGAGGTCGTCAGGAACGGGGCTCTCGAATGCGAGACGCTCGCCGGTGACAGGGTGGTCGAAGGAGAGTCGTCTAGCGTGGAGGCCCAGTCGGTAGAGACCGATGTGGGTTCGGTAGCCCCGGTTCTCGATCCCTTTGCCGTACCGAACGTCTCCCGCCACAGGGTGATCAATGCGTCGAAGGTGACGTCGAATCTGGTGACGGCGCCCCGTCTCAGGGCGCGCGGCGACAAGCGCCACACGGATGACATCCGAAACGTAGAGACAATCGAACTCGGTCCGCGCGTCGACTCGAGGCCCGCCTTCGCGCTTCTCCATCGGGCTCTCGATCACGCCACTCTTCGGCGGAGCACCACGAACGAGCGCCAGGTACTCTTTGGTCACTCGTCGTTCGGTGAAGGCGGCTTGCAATACCCGAGCATGACCGGACGAACGGGCAAACACGAGCACGCCGCTGGTTGGTCGGTCGAGTCGATGCACGGGATACACCCAGGCACCGATCGCATCGCGTGTCAGAGTGAGTGCAAAAGTCGACCCGCGATCTTCACCACGATGTACGGAGAGTCCCGACGGCTTGTCGACGACGACGATGGCGTCGTCCTCGTAGATCACATCGATCGACGTAGGGACCGGGCTCGGTCGCGGCGCGGCAGAATCGGCGAGCGTGTCGCGCATGGTTTGCCCTAGGATCAACGAAGTCCGGCCTTTGGTCCACCGCGCACCGGGTCGCAAGGAACATCCCGAGAAAGGCAGCGGCGGATCGTGGCGGACAAAGCGCCCGCGGAGAGAGCGAAGTCGCCGTATTTGCAGATGATTGGCGGAGCGGCATGTGTTATCGAGCCCTTGGTCGGAGATGAGGGACTCGTCGTCACGCTGGCTCGTCGCCTGGTGCCTGCTTGGGTGCTTGGTTGCGACGCGCGCTCACGCGCAAGAGACGCCCGAACCGGAGGACGAGACACGAGAGTCCAAGTTCGTCGACCGCTCCGGCGAGGTTGCCGACGCCGACCAGTTAGGCGGAGAGCCCTCCCTCACGACGGAGGTTGAGACGGTCACGGTCGAGGACGAGGCTTGCGACCTTGACTGCATCGAGGCGGCGCTGGCGAAAGCCGAGGAGAAGGACCGCCAGGGGAAAGGGGTGTTGGAAGCTGCTCAGGAAGAGGAGCTGTTGACCGAAACTGACGCCGACGTGGGCGATTCGCTCGCGGCGGAACCGAGCGCGACGTCGCTAGAAGACGCGGGGATCACTTCGCTCGGCGTCGGCGAACTTCCGACGCGGCTTGGGCCCGTGCGACTGACGGTAGGCAAGGGCAACGACTGGATCGGGTTCGGCCTCGCGACGCAACTCGAGTTCGACTACGAGCAACAGTTCCCCGGAGGCGGCGCAGACAAGGAATCGATCGAGAAGCTGCAGTTCCGACGCATTCGGCTGATCCTCTCGAGCTCGTTCGTCGATGGACGCATTCGAAGTCGGCTGCAACTGAATCTGACCCCATCGCAGCTCGAACTGCTCGACATGTGGCTCGCCTTTACCCGTTTCAAGTTCGCCACGATGCGCATCGGGCAGTTCAAGATTCCCTTCGATCGATATCGCGCGCAGTCATTCGCCGTCCTTTCGTTCGTCGACTGGGCCCCGACGACGCGCGTTTTCGGGTCGGAGCGCCAAATGGGGATCGAAGCGCTGGCCAAAGGGGGGTTCCTCAACCTCGAATACGCCTTCGGCGTGTTTACGGGGACCAACGCACGCGGGTCGCATGGGATCGGCGCGATCGAGTTCTATGGGGAAGTGGCGCAGAACCCCTCCGAGCTCGGCGACGGAGAGCTCATCACCGAGTTCCATCCCGAGATCGTCGGTCGTACCGCCAGGAACTTCGGCGAGATCAACACCGACACCAACAGCGACGTCACGCAGACGAAACAACTGCGCCATAGCCTGGGATTCGGCTTCGCGTACGACGCCAGAGCCGACCCGATCGAAGACCTGACGTTGCGCTTGTCGCTCGAGTGGCTCGCCAAGATTCGCGGCTTCGACTTCAACGTGGTGACGTACCTCGCCTGGTTCCCCCCGTTTGAGGGCGGCCGAATCGACTTCGGGCCGTTCGGCGTGATGGGCGAGGCTGGCTACCGGTTCACCGTGATGTGGGAGCTCGCCATACGCTACAGCCTGACCTATCTCACGCCGGCCCTTCGGCAGGACACACGTGCCTACGGCGAGTTTCAGATCGCGAACGCCACGGACCCCGACGCCGCGATCGCCCAGTACGGCCTCAACGGCGACCAGAAGACCAATGCGGAGCTCGCTCTGGCCGCGACGGCCCACATCATCGGCAACAGCCTCAAGACCATCCTCCAAACCGCATGGGAGAACCAGCGGTGGGTACAAGGGCCGAGAAACGGACTTCGCATCGAGCTACAGTTGCAGTTCCTGTTCTAAACGAGGGGTCTCGCTCACCGTCAGGCGCTAGAAGTACCCCTCGCGCTTTCGGTCTTCCATGGCGCTGACAGCCAGCTTGTCGTCAGCGCGGTTTCCCCGCTCGGTGTCGGCCGCGACGGCCACTTCGGCGATGACCTCCTCGATGGTCGACGCCGTCGACTCGACTGCCCCGGTGATGGTGGCGTCACCCATCGTCCGAAAACGAATACTCCTGGTTTCGACGACCTCCCCATCTCGTGGCTGCACGAACTCGGAGACCGCGAGCAAGGTGCCGTTTCGGACGAGGCACGGGCGCATGGCGGCATAGTAGAGAACGGGGAGCGCGATGTGCTCGAGCTTGATGTACCGCCAGACGTCGAACTCGGTCCAGTTGGAGAGCGGAAAGACACGGAAGTTCTCGCCCTTGGTTTTGAGCCCGTTGTAGAGGCTCCAAAGCTCGGGTCGCTGGTCTTTCGGATTCCACTGGCCGAACCGGTCGCGATGCGAAAAGAACCGCTCTTTGGCGCGTGCTTTCTCCTCGTCGCGCCGTCCACCCCCAAGACAAGCATCCAACTCGTGCCTGCGAATCGCGTCGAGCAGGGTGACGATCTGCAGGGTGTTGCGGCTTGCGTGAGGGCCCGTCTGCTCTTCAACGCGCCCTTCGTCGATCGATTCTTGAACGCTGCCAACGAGAAGCTCCGCGCCGATCCGCTCGGCGTACTCGTCTCGGAAGTCGATCGTCTCTTTGAAGTTGTGACCCGTATCGATGTGGAGCAGGGGGAACGGCAGCGGCGCTGGGTGGAACGCCTTGACGGCCAGGTGCGCCATCACGATCGAGTCTTTTCCGCCCGAGAAAAGGAGCGCCGGCCGCTCGAACTGAGCGGCGGTCTCACGAATCACGTGAATCGCTTCCGACTCGAGTTGCTCGAGGTCGTTCATGATCGGTTCGTCAGCTGGCAATCCAGTCTCCTTGCGATGCGCGCCGAAGCTGCATCGTCCCATCTTCTCCCAACGCGAGCAGGTGAACCCACCCGTTGTCGATCAGCTCACGTACGTTGTCGTGCTTGTCCAACACGTTGTCGATCTGCTCGGTGGGTGCTTCGACGATCACGTTGAGGCGAACCGGCTCGTGGACGAGTCGTGCGCCGTCGTGAACGGCCTGGGCGGGGAGGCCAACGCGCAGATCGCCCCCGTTGCCTTCGAGCACGCCCAACGTACCGACGACATTGTGCAAGACCTTGTTCCCAGATCCGAACGCTCCTTGGTTCACTGCGGAGCCGTAATACTGAAGATTGATCCAACTCGCCACCACCATCGGAGCGGTCAGGATGAGCTCGAGGACCCCCCAGTCCTCGTCCTGGCGCCAATCGTAGTCATGCAGGAAAGAGCGTCCTCCGAGGTCGACACCTCGCGTCCGCGACCGAGGCGCTGCGATAAACGCGGCGTTGGTCGCAAGGCCCCACTCCGGCCGGACCTGCGACCAGTCTCGCCCGCGCCGAGCGATACCCCGGTCGGGATCGGCCGACCCTAGGTTCAGCTTTTGGGCGCGCTCGGCCCGAGCCCGTGACCCTGCTTCGGCCAACCAGCACTCGATCTCGGCCAGGTCCCCACGGTGCGATTCGGGGACGAGCTCGCGATCGAAGATCGTCACTGTATCGAGCGTGGTGTCGTGAAGGCCGCCAACGAACACCGTGTCTTGTGGAATCTCGATGCCTCGCGCACGAAGGGCCCGCCGTACCTCGGCGTCGTTGAGGACCGCAGCCGCGACTCTGGCGTTAGCGTCGCCCGGGTGACCCCCGCATGCGCCGCAATCGTAGCCCGCCGCGTGAGGGTTGTTCACCGTCGTGCTTCCGTGTCCAGCGAGCAAGACGAGCCTTGCGAAGTCCTTGGTCAACGACATCCCGCGAAGCGCTCCTTCGGCCAGTACGACCCGATCGTCTGGAGTGAAGCCGGTCTCGCGACCTCCGACCGAACCGCAGCGGACCTCGGGCACCGTGCGCTCGAGAACGTCAGGGGACAGCCCGTCCGCACTTGGAAGTGTGACGGTGCGTGTTAGCCCGGTGGCGTCCCCGACGAGTTTGGCCGCGAACGCAAGGCCCGCGGTCTCGACATAGACGAATGATGACACGGCTGAGCTCTTGAACGACTTCCAGGCCTTGGCCGCGCGTCGTCGAAGAAGTCGAAGGCCCAGAATCTCGGTCGTCTCATCGGTACTGGCGCCGGCGACTCCTTCACGTACGACGAACTTCGGGGTCAGGAGAACTGGACACTGTGCGGGCCCAGTCGACTGACCGATCGAGACGTACTCGATGGGAAAGCCAAAGAATCCCGCGAAGCCGATGGTCTGGGCTTTAGGAGATACCGACTCGAGGGCGCGCCGGTAGACCTCGGAGCGAACATCGATACAGAACGCCGCTTGCACGGCTTTTCGCGTCGGAGACTCGAGAACCGCAGGCGCAGCCGAAAGCTTGCCGAGGGTCTCCCTTCGGAAGGCTGCGTCAAACGCCCCTTGTAGAATGGCATCGACCGCAAGGTCCTGGTCGACATGCGGCTCTTGCGCGGCGGTGCGCATGGTCTCGACCGCTGCGGCCCACAACGCCTCGAAGCGTTCGTCATCCGAGAGTGCGACGAGGGCGTAGTCCCAGGCGAGGCGAATGGCCAAGAGCTGGGTGACCGAGTCGCTGTCCTCGCCTTCGAGCTCGCGTACCCAGCCAAGGTACCTCGCGTAAGCAGCCCAGCCGCCGATCGAGCTGAGAGCGCGGTGGAGGTAGCCGTCGAGGACCTCTCTAGGAAGCCCGAGGGCGTCGATCACGAAAGCGATGGTCTCGATGGGTTCCGATGGAAGGGTGGACACGACCGCACGAAACCCGTCGAGTCCCGTCACTTCGGCGGTCCGGTCGATCGTGGTCGCGGCACGCCACGCTTTGTAGAGCGGGAGATGTCGCCACGGCATCCGCCAGGCCGCCTGCCCATCGTCCCAGTACGCCGCACACCACTTCGACACGTCTTCGATGATCCGAGGGTTGCTCAGTTGGCCGAGACCCGCGTCAAGAACGTCCGCCGCGGTAGCGAACGAGGGCGAGTCGTACGAAGGCGTCGCTTCAATTGCCTCGCGCAGGCTCTCGAGGTCTCGGGGCGCACCTTCTGGAGCGCTGGCGAGCGCAAGCGCCGACTCCAGATCTTCCGCATTGATGCGCCCTTCGGCGACGAGTGACCTGTAGTACGCACGCGGCATGAGCATCGTCGCGCCGGTCACCTGCTTGACCTTCTGGCAAGCCCTCTCGAACGGCTCCGAGGACACGCCGAGGAACGGATTGACGGCGACGAAGCTCTCGAGCGGCCACAAAGGCGCGATCCGTTTGGTCGCGTCGGCGAGCACGGTGTCGAGGGCCGCGTCTCTTCGTGGCAAGACTACGGCCGCGTCTCTTTGGGTTCGTGCGTTGGCCGTCGTGGGTGCGATCTCGGTCGCTGCGAGGTTCTGGGTCATGCGTGTGCTCCCTGTCTCGGATTGCTCGGGTCGACTGGCCACAACCGCTTGACGAGGCGGTTGGTCAACGCGTTGACGTAAAGGCCGTTGTGAAGGTGGACGTAGAGGGCCTGCCATCGGGCATCGCCCATCCGATACGGCATGGCGTTCTGCAGGACGGTCACGAGACCGAACAGAACGATGACGAGGCCGACGATCGTCAGGTCAAGCGGGCCACGAAGCGCCTGCTTCTCAGGGAGCGCCCCAGCCATCACGTGCTCGGCTCCGACCTGAAGCGCGAAGTAGGCCACCGCGACCCCAAGCGCGAGCGCGACGCTGCGCAGCACGATGAACGGACTCGGGCGCTCGTCGATCGCGTTGGCAACCAGGTGTGTGACGCCCATGACGAGAATGGCGCCGAGTGCGAACACCCCGGGGGCGTGGGTCAGGGATGCCCCAAAGGCCAAACTGACCATCCAGGTGAGGCCGACTGCGCCTGTGAGTGCGAGAACGAGCCGCGCGGGGTGGGGCTTTCCATGCGGCCGCGCGAACCAGGAGGATCGTGAGATGTCGATCACGCTGCCGGCGGACAGAAACGCGTGCGCCTTGTAGAGCGAGTGCGCAACGATGTGGAGCGCCGCTGCCGAGAACGCGCCAAGCCCGCACTGGAGCATCATAAAGCCCATCTGCGCGATCGTGGACCAGGCGAGCGACACTTTGACGCTGGTCTGTGTGAGCATCACGACTGAAGCGAAGACCGCCGTGAAACCACCGACCACGGCAAGCATCTCGAGTGCCGGAACCGAGAGCGAGACGACGTCGCTCAAGCGCAGGATGAGGAACCCACCTGCGTTGATGATACCGGCGTGCAGAAGGGCCGATACCGGGGTCGGCGTCTCCATGACCTCGGTCAGCCAGCCGTGAAACGGGAACTGTGCTGACTTCAGCATCGCTCCCAAGACGACCAGCACGGCGATGGCGTGCACCTGAACGGGGAGAGTCGATTCGTTCCGTAGGGCCTCAGCCGAGGCGAACACTTCCCGAAAGTCGAGACTCCCGAACACGTGGTAGACCAAGGCCATCGTCGCGATGAGGCAAAGGTCGCCGAGCCGGCTTGCGATAAACTTCTTTCGGGCCGCAAGCTTGGCGGCTCGGCGGTCGCGATAGAAGACGAGCAGCTGATGCAGACACAAGCTGCTCGCCACCCATGCGAGCGTGAACTGTAGGAGGTTCCCGGAGATGGTGAGGGTGAGTACCGCCGCGAGGGTCAGGCAGAGCCACTTGAAGAAGCGCCCTTGGCCTTGATCACCGTCGAGGTAGTTGCGGCTATAGTCGACGACGATGGTGCCGACGAACGCGACCAGGACCGCGATGACGGCGGAGAGAGCGTCGAAGTAGATCGTCACCCCGAAACCATCCCAACCCGCCAGCAGTCCGCGAAACGGGAGGGTGCCTCCCGCGGCCAAGAGGGCCAGGGCGGTGATCACGGTCGCGCCGAGCGCCACGAAAGAAGCGAGGCGCGCTAGACCCATCGTCAGCCTAGGTCGGTGATCCGCAAATGAGGATGGAATCAATCCGACCGCGATGAGCGCGATGGGTGCGAGGCTAACGAGAGGTACGGTCCAGTGGTCCATGGGGTCAGTTCTCCTGCAATCCCTAGGTAAGGCCCACGCACCGTTCTGTAAAATACAAAGATTGGAAACAATCGTTCTCTATGATAGAACTAAAACATGGTCGACTTGAACTACCATCACCTACGGTACTTCTGGGCGATCGCCCACGAGGGCAAGCTCACCCGCGCGGCGAAGCGCCTCAACGTTTCTCAGTCCGCCTTGTCGACCCAGGTTAAGAAACTCGAAGACCAGCTGGGTCACGCGCTATTCGAACGCGAAGGAAGGAGACTAAAGCTCACCGAGGCGGGACGGATCGCGCTCGACTATGCGGACACCGTCTTCAAGGCCGGCGATGAGTTGGTCAGCACGCTCCAAGATCAAGGCGGCACGGAGCAACGGGTCCTGCGCATCGGCGCGATCACAACCCTGTCCCGCAACTTCCAGATCGCGTTGGTCCGCCCGTTGATCGGTCGAACCGATGTCGAGGTGATCGTGCGTTCTGGAACCACGCGCGAGCTTCTGGCCCAACTCGAGGCGCATGCGATCGACATCATGCTGGCCAACCAACCTGCACCACGCGACGCCAAAACAAACTGGCACAGTCTCCTTGTGCAGGAACAACCGGTCAGCCTGGTCGGCCCCCCTGGGCTCGTGCCTCCTGGTTCCCGCTTTCCCGAAGTCCTCGAAACGGCCCCGGTACTGGTGCCGAGCCTCGACAGTGACTTGCGCGTCGAGTTCGACCAGTTGATGGAGGCCGCGGGTGTGCGCCCGATCATCTTGGCTGAGATCGACGACATGGCGATGCTGAGACTCTTCGCGCGCGACAGTCACTGTCTCGCATTGGTGCCCCCGATGGTCGTTCGAGACGAACTCTCGAGCGGTGTCCTCGTGGAACACTCGAAGATCCCCGAGATCACCGAGCGCTTCTATGCGATCACCCAAAGCCGGAGATTTCCCAATCCGCTCGTTAAAGAGATCTTGGCGCGGCGACTCGATGAGCCACTGCCATTGGCGACGTTCCCACACGCCGCCCAGGACGAAGGCTCATCTAGTCGGTCTTGAGTCCGGCCTCGAGGACGCGCTCAGTTTGAGCAGTCCGGTAGGCACGGAGGCGCTCCCGCAGTGCGGAATCGCTGCACGCGAGAATCGACGCGGCCAATAGGGCCGCGTTGGCCGCCCCGGAGTCACCGATCGCCAGTGTCCCCACCGGAATGCCCTTGGGCATCTGCACGATCGATAGAAGCGAGTCGACGCCGTTGAGACTCCGGCTCTTGACTGGAACACCCAAGACCGGAAGCAACGTCTTGGATGCTGCCATACCGGGCAGGTGAGCGGCGCCGCCCGCACCCGCGATGATCACTTGAATCCCTCGCGCCTCCGCCTGCTCGCAGAAACTGAAAAGGAGGTCCGGCGTGCGGTGGGCGGAAACGACCGCCGCTTCATGCGCCACGCCAAGCTGGTCGAGCACCTCCGCGGCGTGCTTCATCGTCGGCCAGTCGCTCTGGCTTCCCATGATGATCGCAACCTGCGCCGTATCATCGCGCTTGGAGTCTGGCGTGTCTGTCATTCGACTGTCGCTTCGCGAGAACGCGTTGTCGGGGCTCTATAGCAGTTCGACATCCGCTGCAAGCACCGTCTTGGGGCCCCCCCGGACTCTTCTTGCGGGGTCCCGGGAATGCGCTATTCGACGCCCGATCATGCTTCGCCTCCTCAAGCAATGCGCGCCGCGACCTGAGGACGCATGAGCGCGTTCTACCCGGGTTCCACAGTCGGCGTGATCGGTGGAGGTCAGCTCGCGCGGATGATGTTTCTCGAGGCGAGGCGCATGGGTCATCGCACAGCGGTCCTTTCGCCCGAGGGAGAAAGCGCCGCCCCCCTCGCCGACGAGTGGGTGCAAGGGCCGCTCGACGATCTCGAAGCCGCACAAAGGCTCACGGCGCTGTCGGATGTGGTGACCCTCGATACCGAGCACGTTCCTGCCTCGCTCCTCAGAGAGCTCGAGCGCTCCGGGCGGGTGAGGCCTTCTTCAGCGGTGCTCCGGACGATCCAGGACCGTCAGGAGCAGCGACGTTTTCTGGAGTCGATCGGCTCCCCGCAACCCGTTTGCAAGTCCGTCGACAGTTTGGCGACCCTCAAAGAGCAGATAGCGGCCGTCGGGGTCCCATGTGTGCTCAAGACGCGGCTGGCGGGGTACGACGGAAAAGGCCAGACGGTGATCCGGCACGAAGACGACGCCGACGCTGCATGGGCTGCGGTGGGAGAGAACCCTGCCATGCTGGAAGCGTTTGTGCCTTTCGACATGGAGATCTCGGTCTTGTTGGCGCGAAGGCCTTCCGGTGAAGTTCGGTTCTACCCGGTCGCGCACAACGTCCACCAACGGCACATTCTGCACACGACGGTCGCGCCCGCCCCCATCGGCGATGCGATCGCGGAGGAAGCCAAGTCGATCGCGGCCAAGATCGCGCAACGCCTGGACCACGTCGGAATGATGGCGGTCGAGATGTTCGTCGTGGATGGCTCGACCCTTCTCGTCAACGAGATCGCGCCACGCCCACACAACAGCGGGCACTACACGTTTGGAGCCTGCGCAACGTCTCAGTTCGAGCAGCATGTGCGCGCCGTCTTGGACCTACCTCTCGGCGAAACCACGCTTCGAAGCGCCGCAGCAACCGTCAACTTGCTCGGCGACTTGTGGCAACACGGGGAGCCCGACTGGAGCGCCGTCTACGCGCACCCCGAAGCTCACCTTCATCTCTACGGCAAGCGTGAAGCACGTGTTGGCCGGAAGATGGGCCATGTGTTGGTGCTCTGCCAGGACGCGAACCGCGCCGTCGAGAAAGCCAACGCCATCCTCGACGCTCTGGCGAAGCCGCGGTGACGGCTACTCGGCGAGATCGAACTTGAAGACCTCTTCGAGATTGTCGGTGTTCTCGGTATCGACCTCGAGGTCTCGCAAGATCCCGTCCGCCAAGTCGTAGACCCAACCGTGAATGATCGGCCCGCCTCGCTCGGCCCAGGCCTTCTGGAGGATCGAAGTCTTCGCAAGGCTGTGCACCCCCTCCATGACGTTGAGCTCGACCATCCGCCTCGCGATGGCCTCCTTGGACCGCATCATGCGCAGATCACTCTCATGATCGGAGTACACGTCCTTGATGAAGCGCAGCCACTTGTTGATCAGACCGAGGTCCGCGTTGCTGATGGCGGCCGAAACCCCGCCGCACCCGTAGTGCCCGCAGACTATGATGTGCTCGACCTTGAGCACTTCGACCGAATACTGAAGGACCGACAGCATGTTGATGTCGTCGTGTACCAGAACGTTCGCGATGTTCCGGTGAACGAAGAGCTCGCCAGCCATCGTTTTCGTGATGACGTTCGCTGGAACACGACTGTCAGCGCACCCGAACCACAAGGTGTGCGGCTGCTGCCCTTTCGCCAGGTTGGTGAAGTAGTCGGGGTCACCGGCGACCTGGTCGGCCACCCATTCTTTGTTTTGTGACAGCAACTGCTGCGCGATCGAATCCGCCATCCCGATAGGATAGCGGATCTCGCTCATGACAGACAGGTACTGCGTTAGCCGACCGCGATCCCGCCGAACGCTACTGAACAACGATGCACTCAGCGGCGCCGACGGTGTCCTCGTTGTTGTCCTCTCCGCACTCGAGGGCGAGGGATAGCCCTGCGGCCTCGTCGTCGACCAACACGTAGAAGTCCCAAGGCCCGGTGTCACCAGCGCCGGGGGTGAAGGCCCGGACGAGGGTCTCGCTCTGCCCCGGGAGAAGCGGCGTGGTGGTCTCGTCGAAGCCGAGGAGCGTCCCGTCCGGGGGCACGCCTTGGTAGAATCCAACCGGTACTCCTGCGCCGACGCCGAGTGACCCGGTGTTCGCGATTTGCGCCTGGATTCCGATCGAGGCTGGGCACGAGCTCGTGTTCACGGAGAGACCTACGACCGAAAGGTCAGGTGCGTTGAACACCCCTGCGCCCTGGACGTTCTGGCGGTAGTTGTTGAGGCCTGGGGTCGCCCAGTTGTCGGCTTCAGTTGCCGGCACGTCACCCGACGCCTCGATGTTGGTGACGTGATAGCTGTGTTGATTCCACACCTGACGTGTGCGCACCCACTTGTCGTTGAGGTCACCGAAGGCGAAGAGACCATGCGTACCGGCAACCGGCTCCTCAGGCCAGGCTTCGTCGCACTTGTCTCGAACGATCTGGTCATCATTGGCGGGGACGATGAACTCGGAGTTGCCGTCGGCGTCGACGTCGACGATGAGCGGATACTCGGCGGCAGTGCGCGACGAGTTGAGCATCTGGAGGAGAATCGAGCCGTCCTCGCCGGCGAGGATGTAGAGACTGCACTCATCGTTGTAGATGACCTCTGCTTTGCCGTCGCCTTCAAAGTCAAACACGCTCGAGCCCGTGACACTCGAGGACAGGTCTTGGACCGCGAGCGACCACAAGATCCCATTGGTGGTTCCGCTCGCGCAGAACGCGGCGTCTCCGGTGGGCGTGCAGTCGAGATCATAGACGGCGTAGTTCCCCTTTCCGGCTGCCGCGAACTCCGGACGGCCGTCTCCGTCGAAGTCGGCGACGGTGGGCGCCCCTCCGGTTCCTCCGCCAGGAATCGCCACGGGCCCGAAGATCAGGCCCCCGTCAACACCGCTGAGAACCCATGCATCACCGCCACTGATCGTCACGACGTCGGGGTTCGTATCGCGGTTCATGTCGGCGACAGCCACAAATCCGTCGCTGATGCCGGCCGTGGAGTTCCGCCAAAGCTCGGTCCCATCGACTCGATAGACCACGTTCCCACCGACGATGTTCGGCTCACCATCTCCGTTGATGTCGGCGACGGCGGACACGCTCCACTCCCCGTTGTTGCCGATCCAACCCTTGTCTTGGAGGGGCGTGCCGTCGTTATCAAACCACTGGCCCCCGATGATGACCTCCGATTCAGGGTCACTGTCGAGGTTGGCGAGTGCAGGGTAGCCTTGTCCGTTGCCGCTCAGCGCCTGCGACCATTTCTCGTTGCCGTCGTGCTCGATGACGACGAGGCTTCGCGCCGACGTCATGAAGACGATCTCGAGCTCCGGGTCGTCATCCAGGTTGCCGACCGCGGGACCGGTGCCCCACCGAACATTGTACGTCGTGACCGGGATCATCAGATTCTCCGATCCGTCTTCGCCATTGAGTACGATCAGCATGTTGTTGCTGGAGTTCTTGTAGGCGACCGTCGCGACCTCCGGGAGACCGTCAAAATCGATGTCGGCAATCGCGGGCGTGCTCTGTACCTGCTTGAAGTCCCCATCGACGCTCCAGCCGTCCCAGTGCCACTCCACGGTCGGCTCGAAAGTCACGTTCTCCGGTCGGAGTTCGCAAATCGGTCCGACGGGTTGAGGTAGGCACTGGGTCAAGGTGGGCTCGCAGAACTCGCCCTCATCGCAATCGAAACTGTCGGTGCAGCCGCCGCCCGGCGTGACACAGACGTCGGCTAGACAGACATCGTCCTGATCGCAGCATTCCGAACCGTCGCCGCCGCACCGAACCCCGGAGGCGCAAGCATCGACGCAAGCGCCTTCGAAGCACTCGTCCCCGACGTCACAACAGACAGCCGGCGTCCCGCACAGGAGGGCCGACACGCAGGTGTCTTCGCCGCCGGCGCCGCTCGCACCACCTGTGCCGTTCGACCCGCCACCAGTCCCGGGGCCGCCCGCACCGTTGCCGGCACCAGCGTCTCCTCCGCCACCGCGGTCAGCGCCGGAGCCACTGACGTCTCCACCGCACGCCGCAGCGAGGACGGCGGCACACAACAGGCCCGATCGGATTACGTTCATTTCAAAATAATACAATCTGCTAGAAATCTGTCCAGCAGGGGCATGACGCGGATCGTCGAAGGCGGCGGGTCGACGAATTGTGAGGTCTCGCACCTTTACGTGCCCCGCGACACGGGCGATCATCGGTGTTCGGAGGCGGCGACGCGTTCGACTCGATAAACCATGCCCCCACCAGAAGAGTCGAAGATCAGGCGAAGCGGACCCTGGGGACGATCCGAGGTCCGAACATTTCTCGAACGAGCCGTCGTGCCCATGCGACTCGCGGCCAACACGCCATCTGGGTTCCCCGCCATCCTCTCGGTGTGGTTCTTGGTCGAAGGCGACGACCTGCTTGCGGCGGTTCACCGAGACGCGAGGATTGCCCATCGACTCAGCGCCGACCCAAGGTGCGCGTTTGAGATCGCACCGAACGAACCCCCCTATCGCGGCGTGCGGGGTCAGGCCACGGCGAGCCTCGAGAGCGAGGGAGCCGAGGCCCTGCTCGCTCGGTTGCTCCGACGCTACCTCGGCTCAACGGACTCGGAGCTTGGCAAGTTCTTGCTCGGGCGCGCCGCCGAAGAACTCGTCGTTCGGCTTCGCCCGGCACGGATCGCTTCGTGGGACTACAGCGAACGCATGCGAGACGCAGTTCGCTCCTGAGCTTCCGCTACCCGCACGTTCAGAGCGGGAACCCGTACATGCTGACGAGCTTCGTCTTCTTCTTGTTGGCGTAGACCTCGACTGGATAACCCCAACGCATCCTGTCGCCGTACTCGGAGCCAGGCGGCACTTCCATGACAACGAACGCGTTCGGCTTCATCCCTTTGGTCGACCACTTCCAAAAAAGAGTCGTCTTGGGTGTGAACTGCTTCTTCTGATTGCCCTTGGACTGGCACTTCTTCCTGTAGAAGACCTTGCCGTTCTCAATTCGGTCGATCTTGTTCGTGTCTTGGCACATGACAACCTTTTCCATCCAGGTCTCCGTCTTGAACTCGACCTTGGTCGCGTCCTTTTGCTTCGACCACGTCTTGGCAGTTCGGATCACACCTTCGGCGACGTCTGGGAAGTTGCCGTTGTTGGGCACGTTGCTTCGTTCCCCGCGCCTCGCTTCCCTGACGGTGTAGTTGGCGAGGTCCGGGTAGAACCACTTTGGATCAAGTGGAAATCGCGGCCGGTTCGCCGCGATGTCGCTCGCGGCATCGACCATAGCGTATCCAGCGGCTGCCCTCGGACCGCGCCAAACGCGAGACTCTTTGGTTGCGTTGAGTAGCGCGACACCGGCGTCCCAAGGACCCGTCACGGCGTAGCAACTGCCAAGCGAAGACATGAGCGTGTAGCCAATGGGCCCCTTCATCGCCGCCACAACCTGTTCGCGGTTCTTGAACTTGCTCGACTTGAAGAACGAAGCGACTCCGGGCTCGAGGTCCTTGTAGCAATACTTGTACGTGTCGACGCGGGGACCAAACATGTCGGTCTCGAACGCGTACGTCGCGTCCATGGCCTTCTTGTACTTCTTGTACTGGGCGACCCATGCGTCCCAGCCCGCCTGGGGTGCGTCGTATAGGAGCTTCTTATAGTCGGGATCGGAGTCGGCCTTGGGCCGAGCAACACGATCGAGATCCGCGAACCGTGCTTTGACCGCGGCCACGTTCTCTCGTGCGTTCGCTTGAAGCGGTGCTGGCATGCCAGAGGTCTCCTGGTTGACCTTGGCGACGTCGAGCGCACGAACATCTGGCCCGCACACCCCGATCTTCACCCACTGCTGCTTCTGATTGGCGTCGAAGCCCCCGTCGAACGGCCGAACGCACTGGAGGGTATAGTAGAGTCGAAGGAGCTCACTCGAAGGTTGGTCGCCGGTGTCGATGTACCACTCGATGTCGCTGATGTTCCCCCCAGCGTTGCACCCAACCGCCTCCCGAGCGGCACGGACTTTCGTCTCTTCCTCAGGCGAGGCTTCCTCGTCGACGGTAAGCCTCTGACAGCCCTGCTCGAGCCCCGATTTCCAACGCTCCTGGTCCGCACGAAGCACTATCGACTCGATTGCGTCTTCGCGAGACTGGCCTGTATCGTTCGCCCAGAGCTGAACCGCGTAACCCACCGCCTCTTCAAAGGCGGGATCACCTTGAAAGTCACAGGCGCCGGCGAGGATCTGATGAATGCCGCGTGTGTGGAAGCCCGAGTGTCCCGCGCTGTTAACGCTACGACTGATGCGTCCCATCGTGCCGCGCTTGTCGGGGGGGCAATCCTGGCTGAGCGGCGGGACCCGACCGCAGAAATCGAGCTTCACCGGACCGATGGTTGCCCGCCCCTCTGCAGGCTCGACGACCGCCATATCGGCCTTGGTCGGTTGATACTCGGCGTTGCGCTTCTGGATCGAGGCGACCCGGTCCGCCATGCAATTCGGGTAGTCTTTCGGAGCGGCTCCCGACGCAGCGGGAACGAGCAACATGCCGACCGCGACCAAGACCATGAGAACGTATCGTGGAATCATCCTGACAAACCTCCGTGTAGTACGTGAATCGACGCGGACGGCTAGAAGCGCGACGCGCCGACGGTACCACAACGCGGACGGGGACGATTCGGTGACACCGGCCCACCCTGGGAACCCAATCCCGAGAAGACGACTGTGCGTCGCCGCGAGTTGTTACTGACTGCTCGGGAAACTCTGCGCGGCCTGGGCAACCACGGCGAAACGTGGAACCGCCCGGGGGATGGTCAGCGCTTGCTCTGCGAGCGAAAGAACTGCTCAAGGGCTTCACCGACCACCGACGAAAGGGTTTGCCTCGAGGTGGCCGCGTGAACGCGCAACTTCGTGACCAAGTCGGGATTGAGTCGCACGAATAGACCTTCGCTCGTCGTGGTCTTCGGTTCCTTCTTCGCCATTGGGACACTATAGCGCTTTGCTAACTACCTCACAAAAGAGTGTGATTTTTAGCGATATAGCTTGTTGATCTATTTGATTATTATCTATCTTGATATCAGCGCATTGAGTGGCGCGAGAAACGGGTAGTTATGACAAAAGAAGCGACATCGAATCTGGGAGTACGAGGCGGCCGAGACAGGGCGCTTCGATGGGCGAGACGCGCCGTTCTGTGCTGGATGACTCTGACCTTGTGCAGCTGCGGCGACGCTGCATTACCCGCGCCGCCGGCGTTCGATCCCGAGATCGGTCCTCCGTGCGACGGCGTATGCGATTCCCGCGACGCCACGAGATGCCCGGACGACTGCGAGTTCGAGTCGCCGGTTGGCCGCGGGGGCGCTGGTGGGGCGGGCGCGGAAGGCGGCTCGGGCGCCACAGGGGGGATCGATGCACTGCTCGCTGGTGAGTGCAGGACGATCGTCGACTGCGAAGTCGGCGAGGTGTGCCTGCCACAGGACTTCGATGGCTTGGACGGCACGATAGGGGACCTACCAGGTGCTTGCTCACCACTCGCTTCGACAAGATCCATGGGAATCGTCGGTCTCGAACCGGTGACCTTCGCGGAGAACGGCTTCGTCGTGGAGGCCGGTGGCCTCTACGACGTGATGATCGGTGCGACCACGTTCGTGTGGAGGGCGACCACGGTTCGCGCGGCATGGACTTCAGTCGAGCTGCCCGACGTTATTCCTTTCGAATCCTACGCCGTGCCATCGTCATACGGTTTCGCGTTCGACATCGCAGTAACCGCGAACGGCGACCCCAACGAAGACGTCACGTGCCTCCTGACGTTCGATCGAGAAGGTGAGGTCGTTGGCGGCGTCGTCAGGGGGCCTGGTAGGGCCCTATGCTCGACCGGATCGAGGCAGTTTCCGGGCGACCGCGGGCTCCTCGTCGAGTTCGAACACTACTGCCTGAGTCACGCTGACTGCCCGGCGACAGCCCCGTTCTGCGAGGCTCGGGTCTGCGTGTTCGAAGAAACGGTCACGCCCTAGCTGGCGTCGGGTCGACCTCTTGGTCATGCGGAGCGTTCGGTGGGACGACCGAGCGCTCAAAGCAAGACTCGCGCGACCATAGAGTCGGGCCTGCAACTGTGGTATTAATGACCCCCTCGGGTTGATGTCTCGCCTCATTCACCTCGCCCAGATCGCAGGGCTCATCTTGGTTTCGGTACTGGCCGCCTGCGGCGACGAAGGGGTGGACGGGTCAGCCATGCCCGACGGCGTCCTCGATCGGCGGGCCGAGGTGCCGCAAGCGGCCGCGAACGCCGTCGACCTGGTCGCGCCCGAAGTGGAGATCCCGGCAGGCTCCGAACGCATGTACTGCCTCTACCTCCAACACGATGGGCCGGACCTCGCGGTCAACGCCCTGAGCACGTTTCAAGGGCCCGGAGGTCACCACATCGCGCTGGTGCAGGGAGAAACCGACCGGCCGGTCGGCACCCTCGAGGATTGCACGACCGCAGAATCTATCGAGACGATGATCCCGGTCCTGATCCCGCTTCCGTTACCGGCCCGGCACGCTGTTCGGATCCGCAGCGGACAGCGGTTCGTTCTTCAGTTCCACTACATCAACGTCAACGCGGCGCCCATTGTCGTGAGCGATGTCGCGCGGCTCGAGGTGATCGACGAAAGCGACGTGGACCACTGGGTGTCCACGTTCGCCACAAACAGTGGTCTAATCGATGTGCCTGCGCGGTCGCGAGGCGAAACCGAGTGGGACTGCGCGGTGGATCAACCCCTCGAGATCCTCTTGGTCGGCGGCCACATGCACGAACGTGGGACCACGTTCTCGCTCGAAGTCGTTCGGGAGGGTGCGCCCGAGATGCTCTTCTCCATCCCGACTTGGGTGCCTGACTTTCGGGACTTTCCGCCGATCCTGCCGCTCTTCGAGGACCCGGAGGTGATCCCGGCAAACACGACGCTCCGAACACGATGCGAGTGGGAGAACGAGAGCGACGAGCCCCTTGGGTTTCCCGAAGAAATGTGCGCCTCGTTTGGCTACATCAAGTCACGGGATGGTTACTTCTGCAGCGCGGGGGAGTGAGATGAAGCGCACCGTGTTCATGATGGCACTGGCCCTCGGTTTGGGATGCGGCGACGATTCGTTGACCGGCGATGGACAGGTGGCGTTGAGTTTCACGGTCGACGAAGCGGTTCGGGTGAACTTCCGCGACGAGCTTGTGGGTGACATCGTCGGCCAGGTCTATCGGGCAGCGGATCTCGATTTCGTCGGGGGGAGCGTGGTAAGCGCACCCGATGCATCGGCGGCGGTGGCCGATGTCTTTGTGTCAGACGCTGACTTTCGCGAGGTTGACACGCTCGAGGATGCGGCACTCGTCGAGAACCTCCCGACTGGAGAGTACTCGTTTCTGGGCGCGCTGGACGTCGATGGCAACGGAAACGATCTCGGCGATCCCGTGACCTTCAGCATGCAACGAAGCTTCGCGATCGAGGGCACCGAGACCGTGGGCTTCGAGGTGATCTTCAACGGCATCCAACCGTTCTGAGGCGCGCCTCCGGCACACGACCAGCCTCCCCTTCCGTCAAGGCACGTTGCACCCGGCACTGACCTTCGGTACCGTCGGACGCTTGGCGGCGAACCCAAAGAGGACGTACACGGACGGTCGGCGCAAGAAACGACCCGGGCTCGAGGAGCAGCGCCGTATCCTGGTCGACGCGGCCGTCGGGCTTTTCGTGAAGCACGGAACACGCGCGGTGTCGGTGTCGCAGATCTGCCAGGCAGCCGATGTCTCCCGCGACACCTACTACCGCTGCTTCGAGGACAAAGACGCTCTGATCGCCGAGATCTGGGAGAGGGCTGCGAACGCACACATCGAGACGTTCATCTTCGATGCGATGCCAGACGGTGGCCCACTGGACGACTGGCTTGTCCAGGCGATCGACCAGCTGTTCGATGCAGTCTTCGAGCAGCACGAGCTCGCCCACTTCATGTTCGTCGAGTACGGCAACCCCGGGTCACTCGCGCACACCGCCGTCGACGCGATGTTCGACGGCTATGCTCGGAAGGTCCAAACCTTCTTCCGTGAGCATTACGGAGTCCGGCCGTCGGCCTTGTTCTTGAAATCAATCATGGCCGCTGTGCAGTGGACCTTGCTCGACACCATCCGCGGTGGGCTGAGCCGGACCGCGATTGCGCAGGCCAAAGACGCCGCGGTGAAGCTGACCACCGCAGCGTTCGGATCTGTGATCGAAGGCAACCGCGAGCGCTGACGGGCCCGCCCGCGGTGGACCGATTCGAGAACCAATGGCGTTGACTTTATTCAGACACTAGTGTCTGATAAGCTCCGCGAGCCGAGGCCCCAATTGCGGCGGCCGCGCGGCGAAACGACAGGAGAACGACTTGAGCACCTCGACAACAGCCACCCGCAGCCGACCGATGGTCGCCGAACGCTCCGCGTCGCGTGCCACCTTGCGGTTCTTCACCATGCTTACCGCCGCGGTTTGGGGTGGAGTCGGAGTTTCGGCACTGCTCTTCTACGTCGGCGTCCTCGACTTCCCGACCAGCACGAAGATCGGCCTTTACGCCATCAGCGTGTGGCTGAACGTGTGGATTGTCGTCTTCTGGCTGCCCGCGAACCGCGGTCGCACCAAGCTCAACCTCTACCACGATGCCCTGGTGGTTTGGATGCTCTCGTACGCCCTCACCAACCTATTGTGGGAGATCCCTTGGGTGGTGTGCTCGCCTTTCGTCTTCGAGAACCTGCACACGCTCGACGACGTCGTGGCCTACACGCCGTTCATGCGCGAAAGCCCACTGCACATGTACTGGTGGGTGCTGGCATCGTTCGGGTCGGTGGATCTGAGAACGGTCAACCACAACTCGACATTCTTTACCCTCGAACTCTATGCGTTCGTGAACGTTCTCTCGGTCGCCTATTTCTTTTACCTCAACAAGAAGCGCTCGCCCTACCGGTACTTGGTCGCCGTGCTTGGATGCGGGGAGCCTGTGGCATCGACTTTCATCTTCTCGTTCTCGGAGGTGTTCGCCGGGTTCGAGAACATGACGGGAGGCGCGGCCGACACGCTTCTCGCCCTCGTTTGGACCCAGTACCAGTACTTCGTGTTTCCCCTGATCTTCGGATACTTCGGTGTGAAGCTCCTTCGAGAAGATTGGCGCCAGGTACCTCCCGGGGACGATCCCGGTGCCGAAGAAGAGCTCGTTGAGCCCAAAGGGTCAACTCGAGGCGAAGGCGCTTTCCCAAGCGTGACAACTGCATAACGAGGATTGTTCTGGGCGCATGTCCAGTGTAGCGTTGGCGATTCCCCCTGCCCCTGCGGGCACGCTTTGGAGGTTCGAATGCGCGCGCTTCGTTTGTTGAATATCTGTCTGCTTCTTGCGACCGCTGGCGTCGCGATCGCGGGCTGCTCGGGCGGTTCCGACACAGCGATCCCGGAGGGCTCCGGCGGGCTGGCACTCACGCTTACAATCGACGATGGGATCGAGATTGATGAAGTCACGTGGGAGATCACAGGGGGCGACATGGCGCCGATGTCGGGGGTCATCGATACCAGCGCACCCGGATCCACAGTCTCGGTCGAGGTGTTCGGCCTTCCCGAGGGCGACTTTGTCATCACTCTCATGGCGACCGGGACCGACGGCGAAACGACTTGCGGCGGATCGGCGCCGTTTAGCATCGAACCGGGAGAGGTGACCGAAACCCACGTGCTGTTGCGATGTGAGCTGCCGCCCCGACTTGGTGGTGTCCGCGTGGACGGCAAGATCAACATTTGCGCCGAGCTCACCAAGGTCGTCGTGTCTCCACTTCAGACCTCGGTCGGCAACGTGATCAACCTGATGGCCGACGCGGTCGACCAGGAAGACGATCCGATCGCCTACCGATGGACGGCGTTGACGGGGACTATCGCGGACCCCGCCGACCCAATCACGGTGTACACGTGCACAGCCGTTGGCGACGACGAGATCACCATCACGGTCTCCGACGACGACTTCGAATTCTGCACGAGTCAGTGGACCGTTGACGTGACCTGCGTGAGCGGCGGAGGCGGTACCGGCGGCGCGGGCGGCGCGGCCGGCGCAGGTGGTGCCGGTGGTGAAGGTGGAAGCGGCGGCATGGCGGGTGCGGGTGGCGCGGGCGGTATCGCGGGTGCTGGCGGCGCGGGCGGCATCGCGGGTGCTGGCGGCGCGGGCGGCATCGCGGGTGCTGGCGGCGCGGGCGGC
>JBCCHE010000006.1:0-152504 GCA_039028875.1 Myxococcota bacterium
GTGATCGCGCTGACGATCAAGACTTGATGCGGTACGGTGTGACCGGGTCATGCGTACAGTCATCCACTTCGACATGGACGCGTTCTTCGCGTCGGTTGAGCAACTCGACGACCCGAGTCTGCGGGGGAAACCCGTTCTAGTTGGCGCTCGATCCCGACGGGGCGTGGTGACCGCAGCGTCGTATGAGGCTCGCCCGACAGGCGTTCGCTCCGCCATGCCCATGGTAGAGGCGCTTCGGCGCTGCCCGGATGCCGTGGTCGTCCCGCCACGACGGAGCCGCTACCTCGAGGTGAGCCAAGCGGTTTTTTCCGTGTTCAGGCGCTACACACCGTTGGTGGAGGGGCTATCGGTCGACGAGGCCTTCCTAGACGTTTCCGGAAGCCGGGCCCTGTTCGGGGACGGCGAGACGATCGCGCGCCGCGTCAAGAACGACATTCGGAACGAGGTCGGGCTCACAGGATCCGCTGGCGTCGCCCCGAACAAATTCGTCGCCAAGATCGCCAGCGACCTCGACAAGCCCGACGGGCTGACCCTGGTGCCGAACGATGGAGTCGCTGCCTTTTTGGCGCCGTTGCCGTTGGAGCGCATGTGGCGCGTCGGACCCAAGGCCCGGTTACGACTGCGTGCCGCGGGCCTCGACACCATCGGCGACCTTGCGCGCACCGACCCCAACACGATGGAGCAGCTACTTGGCAGTTGGGGCCCAGTGGCGCGAGATCTCGCGCGCGGGATCGACGAACGACCTGTGGTCGTTGGTAGGCCCCCGAAGAGCATCGGCAGCGAGGAGACGTTCGAGAACGATCTCAGCACACCCGACCAGCTCCTCCGACCGATCCTTCGCCAAGCGATGCGGGTGTCCGATCGTTTGATCGACCAAGGGCTTTGGGCAAGGGTCGTCACACTCAAGATCAAGTACCGCGACCATCGGATCCGGTCACGGCAGATGCGGCTCCCACTGGCGGTCGCAGACACCGATGCGATCTTCGATGCCGCAAAACAACTCTTGGGCCGCCTCGACGATCTGGACTACGGCGTTCGGCTCACCGGTGTGTCCGTGTCCCACATGACCAAGGTGCCCGACGTCGATCTCTTTCCTGACGCGGATCGCGTGCGACGCGAGCGACTCGCCAACGCGACCCATACGCTCCGAGAGCGGTTCGGGGTGTCGGGCGTGACTCGTGCCTCGTTGATCGCAACGCCAGATGTCAAGCGGGATTCTCGACACTAAAAAACCCTAACATCCAGCGCACGTGCATTTGACTCGCCTATCGCGTTGACATGCTCGAGGCGGGCCTTTAGGGTCCGCCTGTTGCGTAAGTGGGACGTGACACGCGAGGAGCCGCCACGGATGAACGCCCGTCATACTAAGTTCATCTTCGTCACAGGCGGCGTTGTCAGCTCCATCGGAAAGGGGCTTGCGGCCGCGTCGATGGGCGCGCTTCTGGAGGCGCGCGGGCTGCGGGTCACCAACATCAAGCTCGACCCGTACATCAACGTCGACCCAGGGACGATGTCTCCGTACCAGCACGGCGAGGTGTTCGTCACGGACGACGGTGCCGAAACCGACCTCGACCTCGGCCATTACGAGCGCTTCACCCGCGCCACCATGACCAAGGCCAACAACTTCACCACCGGCCGGATCTACGACGCCGTCATTGCCAAAGAGCGCCGTGGCGAGTACCTCGGCGCGACAATTCAGGTGATTCCGCACATCACCGACGAGATCAAAGAGCGCGTCAAAGACGCCACCCGCGACGTCGACGTGGCCATCGTCGAGATCGGCGGCACCGTTGGTGACATCGAGTCGTTGCCGTTTCTCGAGGCGGTTCGTCAGTTGAGGCTCGAGCTCGGGCCGCAGAACAGCGTGTCGGTTCACGTCACCCTCGTGCCGCACATTGCGGCTGCAGGGGAGCTCAAAACGAAGCCTACCCAGCACTCGGTCAAGGAGCTTCTCGGCCTTGGCATCCAACCGGAGCTGTTGTTGTGCCGTGTCGACCGCGACTTGCCACGCGGTCTCCGCGAAAAGATCGCCCACTTCTGCAACGTGCCGGTCGACGCCGTCATCGCGGCCCCGGATGTGCGCGTCATCTACGAGTTGCCGCTCACCTTGCACCAACAGGGGCTCGACCGGCTGCTTGCCGAGCGACTCAACATTTGGGCGCGCGACCCGGACCTGAGTGTCTGGCGGCGTACCGTGGACCGGTACCTTTCGCCGGGGCGCGGGCACGTGTCGATCGCTCTGGTCGGCAAGTACGTCCACTTGCGAGACTCCTACAAGTCCCTGCATGAGGCGCTGGTCCATGCCGCGCTCGAATGCGACGTGAAGCTCGACCTCGAGTACGTCGACAGTGAAGAGCTCGAGCACGGCGACCTCAACGAGCTCCTCGGACGGCACGACGCAGTCCTGGTGCCGGGCGGATTCGGAGATCGCGGGGCCGAAGGAAAGATCCGCGCCATCCAGTACGCACGAGAGAACAACGTCCCGTTCTTTGGAATCTGCCTCGGCATGCAGATGGCCGTCGTCGACTACGCACGCAACGTGTGCGGGCTCGAAGGAGCCAACAGCGCGGAGTTCGACAGCAGTGCCGAGCACTTGGTCGTCGACATCATGCCCGACCAACGCGACGTAGAAGACAAGGGCGCCACGATGCGACTCGGGGCCTACCCGTGTTCGATCAAGAGCGGATCACTTGCCGCGGAGATCTACGGCAATACCGATGTGAGCGAACGGCACCGACATCGCTACGAAGTCAACAACACGTACCGCGACGACCTCGAGCGCGGCGGCTTGTTGTTGTCGGGGCTTTCGCCAGACGAGCGTTTGGTCGAGATGGTCGAGCTCCCCGGGCATCGGCACTTCGTAGGCTGCCAGTTCCACCCCGAGTTCAAGAGCAAGCCTCACCAGCCTCATCCGCTCTTTACGAGCTTCGTCCGGGCGGCCGTCGAACATCACGCGCAGCGGGGCCGCACCGTGAGCGGCACCACCGAAGTACACATCAATTAGCCGACGTTGCTGGGTCTTCGGTCGCAACGCCGGTCGCTTCTCCCGGGACGGGCGGCGGGTTGATGGACTGTCCAGGCGGTCAGGTTTAGGATCCAAGGCGTGACTCGCCCGCCCCGCCGCGCTTGGCTGACCATCCCGACGCGAATCGTCCTCGGGTACATCGTCGTGCTGGTGGCGTTTGGCGTGGTTGGGGGCTTGAGCTACTTCCAGCATCACCGCACTTCGCAAACCCTCGGGCTGCTCCAGGACGGCTATCTCCCGCTCGCGCTCACACTCGGGCAAGCCAAGGCGACTCAGAGTGTCTACGCCAACCTGATCGAGCGCGCGCTCGAGTCGGAGCAGAGCGGGCCGACCAAGGCCTGGCTTCGGGCGGCGCTCCGTATCCGACCGACGACGCTTCTTCGCGCGCGCGATGGGGTCGAGCACGCCGAAGCCCTCGCGACCGAGCTCGGGACGCCTGCGCCGTTACGGTCGGTTCGTCGTGAGCTCGACGCCATCGGTCAGGCCTACGACGAGATCGACAAAGATTACGAACAGCTCTTCAACTTGGTGGACGATGACCCAGAAGCCGTCGACGCCTTGCTGACCGGGCTCCGTGCGACCGAGCAACGCATCGAACGCAACTACGACCGCGCTTCGCAAAGCGTGCAGCAGCGCATCCAGCGGACCAGCGCGCTCGCCGCCGAGCAGGAGCGGCGCGCGACGTTCCTGCTTGGGTTGTTCGGACTGTTGGCCTTGGTCGTGGGGATTGCGGTGACATTCCTGTCGCAGCGGCTCCTCCGGCCGATCCCGTTGCTCCACCAACGTGTTGCTGCCGTGGCGCGGGGAGACCTCTCGAGCGCCGTAGACGTCAAGCGCGACGACGAGCTCGGGCAACTGGTCGCCGAGTTCGAGCGCATGGTCCAGGCGTTGGCCGCGCGCGACCAGAGCCTGCGCGAAGCCACGCTCGCCGAGCAGCGGCTGCAGCGCATGCAGGTGCAAATCGTCGAGGCGCTCCGCGCGGCCATCGTCGTGATCGACCGGAACCGAATCATCCGCACGACCAATCCAGCGGCCGAACGGATCCTCGGCGTGGGCGCACGAGAGGTTGGCACTGAGATCGACGAAACCTCGCTTCCTCGCCGGTCGCCCACCCTCATCGACGCGGTCGAGAAGGTGGCCGCGGGTGGCGGCGCGGTCACGCTCGAAGGAGAGCTCTTGCCTGGTTTCGACGAGTGCCTGGTCGATGTGCTCGTGACCCCGTTTGGCGACGAGGCCGGCGAGTCGGGTGTCCGTGGCGTGCTCGTCGTGGCCGATGACGTGTCCGATGCAGTCGCCACCAAGTCTCGGTTGATCCAAACCGAACGGCTCGCCGCCATTGGACGCATGGCGGCGCACGTGACCCACGAGGTGCGCAACCCCCTGTCGAGCATCGGCCTCAATGTCGATATGCTCGGCGAAGAGATCGCCGAGGGCGATGTCGAGAGCCAGAAGCTCATGACGTCGATCCAGCAGGAGCTCGAACGCCTCGAGAGCATTACCGAGGAGTACTTGCGGCTCGCGCGTCTCCCCGAGCCCTCGCTCACCCCCGAGGACCCCACCGGTCTGCTCCGCGACACCGCAGGGTTCGTGCAGCGCGAGATGGATGCCGCCGGGGTGGAGCTCACGGTGGACCTGAGCGCGCAACTTCCCGAGGTGGCGATGGACGAACCGCAGCTTCGCCAGGCGCTTCTGAACCTCCTCCGGAACGCGCGCGAAGCCATGCCCGACGGGGGTACTGCCAAACTCGAAGCCACCCGATACGAAGGCGGCGTGCGGGTGCAGGTGCACGATGAGGGCGAGGGTATCGGCGAAGAAGACCGCGAGCACGTCTTCGACCTGTTCTACACGACCAAAGAGCGCGGCACGGGCCTCGGCCTTCCGCTCACCCAGCAGATCGTGGTCGCACACGGCGGCAACATCGCCTGCAAGCCACGCCTTCCACACGGGACGACGTTTGAAGTTTGGTTGCCTCCGGCCGCCCAAACGACTACGGGTGCGGCCGTGCGGAGGGTTGGATGACGAGAACGGACGGGCGGGCGTACGACGCGTTGCGACCGGTCGCGATTGAAGCGAACGTGCAGCGCAACCCCGAGGGCTCGGTGGTGTACCGATCAGGCGAGACGACCGTGTTGATCGCAGCCTCGGTGTCGGAGGGGGTACCCGACTGGATGCGCGACAGCGGCAAAGGCTGGCTCACCGCCGAGTACGCGATGCACCCGCGCGCCAACCCTGAGCGCCAGCGGCGGGACGGTCGTAGGGGTCGCATCGACGGCCGCACCTCAGAGATTCAGCGGCTGGTGGGGCGCGCGCTCCGGGCCGCGATCGATTTCGAGAAGCTTGGGGAGCGAACCATCACGGTCGACTGCGACGTCCTCGATGCCGATGGCGGAACGCGCACCGCGTCGATCACAGGCGGCATGGTCGCGACCGCGCTGGCGCTCGAGAAGCTTCGCGCCAAGGGGTTGGTGAAGAAGGGTGTGCTCCGCGAGCCAATCGCGGCGATCAGCGTGGGCCTCCTCGAGGGGCGACCGATGCTCGACCTCTGTTACGTGGAAGATCGGGACGCCGAGGTCGACCTCAACGTGGTCGGCACCCCCGGTGGCGGCGTCGTTGAAGTTCAAGGCACCGCAGAGGGTGCACCGATCGCGCGTGAGAAGCTCGACCAGATGATCGACCTCGCGCTCGGCTCGCTTCCGGCCCTGGCGGAGCAGCAGGCCAAGGCGCTCGAGTCGCTCGACGTCGACATCAAGCGCCTGCTCCCGTGATGCGCATCGTCCTCGCGACCACCAACCCTGGCAAGTTGGTCGAGTACCAGCGTCTTCTCGCCGACGTCGCAGGCGTTGTCGTCGAATCGATGGCCGAGCATGGCGGCCCGATCGAAGTGATCGAGGATCAGGACACCTTTGTCGGCAACGCCCTCAAGAAGGCCCGCGAAGTGGCAGCGCACACCGGTTGTGCGGCGATGGCGGACGACAGCGGGCTCGAAGTCGATGCACTCGACGGGCGACCGGGCGTTTACTCGGCGCGGTATGCAGGGGAGGGCGCATCGAGCGCCGACAACAATCGGAAGCTCTTACGGGAGCTCGATGGGGTGCCGCACGCGAGACGTGGCGCGCGGTTCGTTTGCGTCATTGTGCTCGTCGATGCCGAGGGGGCCGAGCTCGTGGTGGTGCGGGCGACTTGTGAAGGGCGGATCGCAGCGGCGCCGCGCGGGGAACGCGGCTTTGGCTACGACCCGCTTTTCATTCCAGATGGGGACGCCCGAACGATGGCGGAGCTCACAGCGTCTGAAAAGGACGCCATCAGCCACCGTGGCAGGGCGACCCAGCAACTCGTGACGGCCTTGAGCGCCCGCTAGCGCGTCGCGACCGGTCGACCCCGCGCCCCAGTTGCAGCCCCCCAAACCATCGGCTACCCACATCCCCCGGTCACCACGCCGGGCCGATTCGTTTCGGGGTGTAGCACAGCCTGGTAGTGCGCATGCTTTGGGAGCATGAGGTCGCTGGTTCGAATCCAGTCGCCCCGACCAAGGGATTCCGTTCGGGCCAAGAACAGATCCAAGCTCGAGGGCCTTTGCCCGTATCTCGTACGGGCGCTGGTCGCGGAGGACCGCTTCTCACCAATATCCGTATTCGGGCCCTCGTGGTGCGCAGGGTGGCTTACTGGGGCGGCGAGAGTATAGGTTCGTGCGCTACACGTCGTACTGGTCGACGACGCCAAGAGAGACTTGACTATGCAAACGTTGTTTCCTGTGCTCGCACGTCACCGACTCGCTTTCGTGCTCGCACCTCTCGTGATCCTCCTTGGCTGCAGCGAGCAGTCGCTCAACGGGGATGGCCCTGGCGGGGCCGGAGGCGTGGGTGAATCGGTGGCAGAGTATTTCTTGCTCACACGGGTGACCCTTCCCACCGGGCGAGCGATGTACGCATCCATTCTCCCGGGCCTCGATCAAGGGGAAGTCGACCTCGGAGAAGCGCTGGAGCTTTCAGGCCTGTCTCGCGTGCGCGCGTTCGACGGCAAGCTCTACGCGTTCGACGGCGAGTCTGGCGTCGCGACCCGTTACACCGTCAGCAACGAGCAGGGCTTCGCGATCGATGAGCTCGAGGATGGCTCGGCGGCTCGCCTCAGTTTCACAAGCTTCGGGATTTCCTCGTTCTCCAACGCGGTTCTGTTCGTCGACGAAACGCAGGCGTTCTATTTCGACACGTTCTCGTCGAGCCGGGTCATCGAGTTCAACCCCACAACGATGACGCTCACAGACTCATTCCCCACGGACCTCATTCGTCCTGGGTTCGATCAAACCAACATCGGTTCGCGCGTACTCACTATCGACGGACACGCCGTAGTATCCCTCTCGTGGACGAATTCGACGAATGCAGGCTTCGTTCCGGCGCAGGCCATCGGCATCGTCGACCTCGACGATCCGACGTCGCTCGAGATCATCGAAGATGGGCGCTGCGCGGGCACGAGCTCGCTGTTCATCCAAGACGGCTACGTGTACGCCATCGGAACCAACTTCGGTGTCCTCGGTGCGTCCTTCGGTGACCCGGATGGCCAACCCGGACCCTGCGTCTTGCGCTGGGAGCCCGGTAGCGATGCCTTCGACCCCGACTACGTCTTCGACATTCGCGCCGAGGCCGGACACGAACTCTTGTCGGGCGCGCGAAGCGGTGCGGATGGCGTTCTGTTCACCAAGCTCTACGTCGGCGACACCCCTGCGAACGAGCTCGATCTCTTCGACCTCTTGGAGGGACCTTACTGGCAGATCGCAGCCATCGATCTCACCACCGGCGAAACGGAACTCGCTGCCGACTTTCCTCCGACAGGCAGTAGCGGCGGGACGAGGCTGATCGACGGCACCATCTACGTCGTCGAGTCGATCCGTGACGCGCCCACGCGGTTCTACCGCCTCGACGACAGAGCCGGGGGGCCCCTGTTCACCGTCGCCGGCGACATCTTCCGCATCGAACGGTTCCGCTGAGGGGACGGGCTAGGAGTCTTGCGGTCTTCTTAGGAGCCATGGAGACCGGCAATTCTCGTAGCCGGGCAGCGCGCGGCACTTCATCGTGTACGGATCGAATCGCACGGGAGTGCGCGCGGAGACGAGCGAGGCCGCAGCTGCAGCAGGCGCTTGGTCCTTGCGGCTCTCAGTGGGGGCGGGGTCTCCGTGGGCGTCTGTTGCGACCCCCTCCCTTGTCGAACGAGGGATCCGGTCTGCCCGAAAGGCAGCCCAGTATCCATGGGTAGGTCGTGGTGACGTAGTACCCATATTGCCCGTCGACCGTCATGCCGTTGCAGCGGTCGAGATCCCCGTGGCCGGTAAACTCGTAGTCTTTGACGTACGTTCCATCGGGCTTGCCTCCCGGACCCTTCGGCGGTGCCGGCCGCGGCTTGGTCTTGAGCGCATAGCCAGAGCGCGCGCGTCGGATCACGCCGTCCTCGTCCCGGAACATCGTTCCGTAGATCGGGAACCCGTCTGCCGCGAACCCGATCACCGGAGAGGGCCCCGTCGTGTTCCTGTCCAAGAACAGCGCGTTCGGGTTCGAGTGGTAGTGGTAGCGGCCGTCGGGCTGAGCGTGCGCGTTGTGCAGATCGACGCCGAAGTGGTCGTCGTACGCCGGGGGGTCGATCAACCAGGTGTCTTCGGTGTCGCGGCAACCCGCGAGTACGTTGCCGTTCTCGTCGGCCCGCGGCGCATCCGGCAGGTAACAGCCGGCAGAGAGAAGGTCCACGGGACTTCCATTGAGCAACACCGCATCGTAGCTCTTTTGCGAAAGCTTTCGCGGGGCACCGCTCCGCTTTGGTTTGCGCGGAATCCGAAACGTCGCGGGAAGCTCACGGACCGGGTTTGCGAATCGCGCAGTGACTCCATTGAAGTCGTGATTGGGGATTCCGTTGCTCGTCATCATGCACGCGTCGCCGGCGGCTTCGACGACGACGTGCGCCCTCAGTTGTTTTTGCCGCTGAATGTCCTCGACGGAGCTCATGTAGACCCCGACGTAGTCAGCGCAATCCGCAGACCTCTTGGTTAGGATCCCGTTCGTCATGTCTCTCGGCTCCGCCCTGGTCGGGCACGCTGCGATGGCAACGGCGAGCATCGCGAACCACAGTCCGAGATTTTTCGTAGCGCGAACCTCGCCAGTCATTTGGACGAGCATCAGCCTCACTCGGTGCTCCAGTAGCGAACGTTCACGCTACGCGCGTGCGCCCAGTCGACCTCGATGTCCGTCGCTTGCAACCGAGTGATGTGTCCGAGAGCGCTCTTATCGTCTGCGAGGAAGTGAATATGGTAGGGAACTTCGAACACGGTGTTCAGGTACCCCGGAGAACGAATCCCGAGCAGTGTCGCGTCCACGTCCCTCAAGACTCGTTTGGGCGTTCCGATGGTGACGGCCTCTTGGCTGCGCCCCGCGCGTATCTCTTCGACGACGTCCTTCGATGGGTTTGGTCCTGCGAGCTGATACTCGACGAGTTCGAGATGCGCTCGAGCCTTGAACACGTAGACGAAGGTCTCGGTTCTCTCGAACGCGCGGTCGAGGGCGGCCTGGAACTCGGCAAGGTCGAGGGTTCCTGGGACGGTCATGGAGTGCTCGGGGGTGAAGGTCGTCACCACCCCGGTGGGCGTGAGTTCGTCCGAAACGGTATGCGGCACTGGATCATCGGGAACGGCCGCGAAGAACTTCCCGTCAAATCCGATGATTTCACCTCCGCCCCCGGTGATCGTGCCGACGCCGGCGTCGCCGGAAGCCATGAGCTCCGACCAAGCGAACTGCTTCATCGTTCGGGACCCCGGCAACATGAAAGGAAGCTCTGGTCCGAACACGTGAAGTGTGATGGGCCCTTTCGTTGGGACTTCATCGGTGCCGCTCTCCATAGCCTCGGGATTGGAGGCAGAGGTTCCTCCGTCCTTCGTACACGCGCTCGACAGGCTCGCGATCAGGATGGCGCTCATGATGAACCTTACGCACGTTCGTCTGAGCCGCATTCCGTTTCCCTTACACCATGAAGCGCGTTGAGGGGCATCGTCAATTCGAAGGCCCTTCTGGTTCTCATCCCCGGCGACGTGACGTCTACAAATCGCGCGTTTCGCGTTTTCATGAGTTCCATGGGCAGAAGGGCGGCCACAGTCGGCCCGGTATGATCGCCTTGTCCAAACCGGGAATCGTGCGGCGCAACGAGATCCTCTATGCAGGGCACCCCGCGAACCGCGCGGGCGTGTTTCTTTTCAAAGTGCGCGCAGACTCTCACCCGAGATGTCGCAGCGTGGGTTCTCGGGTGGTCGATGCCACGCACCGCACGGCGCTGAACGTTCGTCCGTCGGCAGGTCGGCTCGAAGTCTCCCGCGCAACAGCACGCAGGGCGCCGCGAACCGCCTCGGGCCGAGAGGTCAGCCGCATCGCGCGAGTCGCACGCATCGCGCGAGTCAGGGGTACTCGCTCGAGTGGCAGCCTCGGACCGCCCGTCTCGGGCAACGCGCCTCATTTCGATTGACCGACCGGGAAGTCCGCATTAGACCGTCGGTCTACACGACTAGACCGTCGGTCTAATCAGGAGGTTCCATGCTCGCGCTACGCCCCATCCGCGCTCACTCAGCGCCCTTTTCCCTCTGTTTTTCCTGTTTTCTGGCCCTGTTCGTGGGCGGCTGTTCCGGGAACGACACTGACCCGGCCGTCCCGACGGACCGGAACTTCGTCATCGGCCAGATCATCATCTCGCCCGAAGGCTTTTCCTCTTTTGCGGGCTTCACCTCGACCCTCGACGAAAGTCGAACCGTCGAAATCGCCGACAGCGTCGAGCTGCCAGGGTTGAGCGGCGTCGTCGCCGGAACTCGCCCGGGCTCGTTTCTGGTCAACAGCGGCCTGGCGCCCGAGGTGTTCCGCTTCGACGTCGATGAAACAGGCGCCATCACGCAGGCGGGGCCGGTCTCGTTCGCCGGCCGCGGCGCCGCGATTACTGGTAACCCGCCCGTGATTGTGCCCGTCGAGGAATCAAAAGCCTACTACCTCGACGTCAACCAGCTCCTCGGGTTCACCTTCGACCCGGACACGCTCACGATCACCGGCGAGTTTCCGCTCACCGGTTTCGAAACCCCGTCCGCGGAGTTCCCGCTTGGCGATTTTGCCGGCGACCCGCTTCGTCGCGGCGAGTTCATGTACCTCACCGCGGCGTACCGAAACCTCAACGACGGCACGGGTGCACCCCTCACAAGAGTGCTTCGGATCAACGTGACCACGGACGCGTTCACGGTCATCGACGATGACCGCTGCCCGCTCTCGACGCGGCTCGTCGAGGGCCCCGATGGCAACATCTACACTGCCTCTGACGCCCTGCACGGCGCCGCCGTGCTCGCCCGCCCAGACGCCAACGCCCCGTCGTGTGTACTCCGGCTCGTCGACGACGGGACGCGCTTCGACCCTGATTTTCGTGTGTTCTTCAGCGAGCTCATCGGCGCCGAGGGAGCCGGCTCCTTGATTCCGGGCCCGGACGGCGAGGCATACTTTTTGGCCTACGACGAATCTGTCGCGCCGCCCGCGCTCACACAAAACGAAATCGCCGGCACCCCCGCGTGGAGAACCTACCGCATGACCCTCGGCGACATGCCCGTTGCAACACGCGTCGACGCGTTGCCGCTTCGGTCGACGGGCGGCGTCTCGCCCGGAAGAGTCGGATCCGCTTACTACGACAACATCGTCTCGGCCGACTTCAGTGAGACCACGCTGTACCGCACGGATCGTTCGCCAACACCCGAGCGAAGCATTACCTTTCGTGGACTCCTCGGAGGCATCGCGGACCTCCGCTAGCCAACCGCTGAAAGGCGCAGCAACATGGACACGCGTTTGAAAGTCGCAGGACTGTTCCTGGTTTCTTACCTCGGACTCCTCAGCCACCTTGCTATCGAAAGTATGCTTCTGCCGTTTACGAGGGCGCGCATGTCCGACGACGAGTGGCGACAGCTCACCGACTTCATGAACACACCAGGTACCGAGTGGATGATGGCGCTCTTCATGGCAGTCTGCGTCTTGCCCCTACTCTTGTCCGTTCTGGCCACGTCTCGCGGGTCCTGGAAGGTCGTCGGTGTGCTCGGGTGGACGTTGAGCATCGTTCACGCTGCCCACTTCGCCGCCGAGCTCACGGAGCACTTCGGAGGACTCGGGATCGTGAGTCTGCTGTTCGTCGTCGTTCCTTCCCTCGCCGCCTCGGCGCTGGCTTGGCGCTTCGCCCGCACAGTCGTCTGAAATCCCCGCGACCTGCGTCGGGGCTGCGGCGACTGCGTGGCCGTCGGTCGACAAGGCGCAGTCGAGGGAAAACCGCCGCACCGCTCTGGCCTAGGGCCACCGCGCAAAATCGTGTATGTTCCGATGTCGCCGCTCGGACCTCGTTTCGACCGGTGGTGGCCGGAGACGATTCGCGGTCGACGAACATGGTAGGCGACGAGCAAGGCACCCGAGAGGCAATCCTCGAAGCAGCGCAACGGTTGTTCACGGATCGCGGCTTCGAAGGCACCAGCACGCACGCGATCGTCGAAGCGTCAGGCACAAGCAAGGGCAGCTTCTACCACTACTTCTCGAGCAAAGAAGACCTCTACACCGCGGTGCTCGAGCAGATGCTCGACAAGATCGAAGAAGCGAGTTTCGGAGATGTCGACATGCAGGCCATCGACCGCGACTCCTTTTGGCAACTCATCTCGATGTCTGCCCGCCACTCCGCCGAGTACATGCTTGCAAACCCCGACCGTCTCAAACTCTGGCGCGGGTTCCAAGAGAGCTGGCGGCCCATTGGAGACGCCGGACCCGCGCGCAAACTCCGCGAGAAGAACCTCGAGCTCGGCCAGCAGCTTGCCGCGCTCGGCCAAAGGCTGGGCTGCATCCGGACCGACCTCAGCCCGCTCGAGTGTGCCCAGCTAGTCGAAGCGGCGCAGGCCGTCACGGACGGCTGGCTCTTTGATCTCGTCGACCAGCACGGGGGTCGCGGCGGGTTTAATCGCCTTTCACCCGTCATCGTCGACCTCATGTGGCGGATGCTCGCTCCCCCCGAAGACCTGCAACCGGGACAATCCCCCGCCCTCGACGGTACGACACAGGTCGACTAGCGACTCGATCGACCACGATTCATCCGCATCGGAGCGTGTGCGACCACGTTCCGAAGAACCCTGCGGCGAGATGGGGACGCGCATGCGAATCTTCTCCGCCGCGTCTTGGCTCTGTCACCGCCGGTCGGGTTGTTCTCGTGTTCGCAGGTCTCGCCCCGAGACGGGCGGGAGGCCTGAGCAGGCTTGGAACGCGATGAGGCACCCGGACTCGTCGATGCACTCGCCGCATCGGTACAGTACGTCCGCTTGGCAGATCGCGAGGCGGTTGCGAAACCTTCCCAGGTTGAGGAAGGAGAACTGCGAAGCGTTCCGCGTAGACGCCACATCGCCGCCGAGGGTACGGTTGCAGTGTCTCACCCTGGAACGGAGGAATGCCAATGCCGGACCCCACTCTACTGGCGATTATCGCCATCATCCTGTTGTCGTTCTTCGTTGGCCTTTTCGTGGTGCGCATCGTCAACGGCCGCGGTGACGACGCGCTGACCGGCGTCTTGAAAGGGGTTCGTATCCCCTTCCGAACCCGAAAGATGATTCTGTTCACGCACTACATGCCTTTGGCGCTGTTCTACGCCGCGTGGAATGTTGTGATGGGAATCGGTTTGTTCGGCTTGGCCCGCGACGCAGAGAACGACGTCGCCAAAGCACTTGGGTATATGGGCGGGTTCATGCTCGAGTGTGGCGGCGTTGTGTGGTTCGTCCTGGGTGGCGCGTGGGTCTTTCACGCGTGGACCATCATTCGAGAGGCCGAAGCTTCCAAAGACCACCCCTAGACGCCTCGCTCTGCTGGGCTATCCAGAGTCTTGCTCCTTGCTCGGAGCCCGCCCACTCGCGACCGTCAGCGAGGTCTCCGACCCAAGCGGCGCGCCTCAAGCAAGTCTTGCGCGACCTGCGAACCTGCTGCGTTCGGGACGACATCGGTCGGCTCGTTCGGGGGAGCCCTCGTCGTTCCAGCCATGTTCCGTGGTACGCTGCACCCCATGTTTAGATTCCATGCTTTTGTTCTTCCGTTGGTTATTGGCTTAGTGGGTTGCGGCGACGGCGACGGCGACGGCAATGCGGGTGGGTCCGGGGGGGCCGGAGGTGGCGATTCGAGCGTGTGGCCCTGCACGGAGCAGGGAGTCCGGGACGCCGTGGAGGCGGGCGGAGGGCCGCATACGTTCTCCTGCGACGGACCTACGGTTGTGACTACGGAAGGCACGATCGAGATCAGCGGCGAAGTCATTCTCGACGGTGAGAACAATCTCACCCTGAGTGGCAACCAGAGTCACAGGATCTTCTTCCTCGAACGCCGCGGTTTCGCGGACCTGCGCAATATGACGTTGACGCAGGGCAATGCGGACGGTGCCGGTGGCGCCATTCTCAACGATGGTGGCGACTTGTTGTTGGAGGGCTGCATTGTGACCGACAACGAGGCGTCCAGCTTCGGCGGTGGAATCGTCAGCAGCCAGGGGTTACTGGAGATTGTCGGGAGCAACATCACCAGGAACGAGGCTCCACAGGCCGGCGGGATTTCGTGCACCGGGACCGTGAGCATTGACAGTAGCGATATCACCGCGAACGTAGGCAGGGGGATTTCGTGCGCAGGCCAGGTGACAATCGTGGACAGCGTCATCTCGGACAACGAAGGCGGGGGGGTGTCGATCGAGGGCACCGTGCAGATTTCCGGCAGCAACATCGACCGCAACCGAAGCGAGATCCCAGGAGGCGGCATCTACAACTCCGGACACCTAGTTCTGAACGACAGCTGGGTTTCGGAAAACGAGGCTGTGAGAGGTGGAGGCATCTTCAATGAGGGGTCTCTATCGATGAACTCGACGACCGTGGCTGGAAACAACGCCCAAGCGGGAGGGGGAATCTTCAGCTCCGATCAGCGTCTCGGGGAAGGCCTGCAACTCCTTGCCATCGCCTGGATGGACATCGGCCACAGCACCATCTCAGGCAATACAGCCGAGCGGGGTGCCGGAATCTCCAGCGTCGCGTTCAGGCTCGCCGTCTGGAACACAACCATTTCGGGCAACGTCGCGACCCAGGAAGGGGGCGGAGTCCTCATTCGAACCACGTTACTCGGTCCGTCGACCAACAACTTCGATGCGAACACAATCGTCGAGAACATCGCGTCGGAAACAAGCGCAATACGAGCGACCGGTGAAACCCCGATGCTCCGTCTTTCGGGGAACATCATCGAGGGCGATTGCACCGTTTCGGGCGGTGCCTTGCTTCGGTCGGGAGGGCACAACATCGAAAGCCCCGGCGACACCTGTGGTCTAGACGACTCGAGCGACTTGGCGAACGTGACCAACGAGCAGCTGAGCTTGGCGTCGCTAGAGAACAACGGTGGTGACACGCAGACGCACCTTCCGATGACTGGCAGCGTGGCGATCGACAGGATTCCCATCGAGGATTGCGCATCGGTCCTTCCCCCCGCGTCGCCACTCGTGGATCAGCGATTCATCGAGCGCCCGCAGGGACCCGGTTGCGACGTGGGCTCGGCGGAAGTCGGACCGTAAACCGGAGAACGGACCGACGTCGCGAGCGTCGCAGCGCGACGAAACGCAGCACGGTTCTGCCAGCACGCGCCACGAAACATGCGAGATAGCGCACGAAGTACCCAAACTCGGCGCAGATATCGTTGCTGGCAGACGATCCGCCTTCACGCTGTGGAGCCTCCCATGTTGGCCCACTTGCCCCCGAGCTGAGTGGCGAAGTTCGCGGTGCTGACGTTGTGCCGCGTGGAGCGCGAAAACAGGGAAGAGCGGTTGTATTGGCTGTCGGCCGCGGCTTGACAGCAACAGAAATTATGTAATCACTCAAATAATTATGAGCTTTGCCACGCGGAGTCCCCAGCAGGCGCGCAGCGCACGGACGCAGCAGCGTTTGCTGAACGCCACGATCGAGGAACTCGCGTCGAGCGGGTACACCGAGCTCCGAACCGCCGCGGTCGCGGTGCGATGCGGGATGTCCCAGGGCACGGTCTTTGCGCACTTCGGGACGAAGGTGCGGCTGGTCGTCGCGGCGGTCCAACACTACTTCGCGCGCGAAGTCCGCGTTGATCGGGTCACGATCGACCCCGGTCATGCGATCGAAGAGCGGGTGTGGGGACTGCTCGAGGTGATGTGGGAAGAAATGCGCTCCGACGCCTACCTCGGTGTGCTCGAGGTGTACTCGGCGGCACGCACCAACGAAGAACTCCGTCTCGCGATGGCACCCGTCGCCGCAGGGGAAATCGAACGGGCCAATGCAATCGGCACCAGGGTGTTCAACTCGATCGCGGGAAGCGAACCGAAGCGTCCGACTGAAGCCCGGTACGAAGAACTCATCGCCACCCTCGTCTACACCCTGCAGGCGGCAGCGCGCGAAGCCGCGACGCTAGGCGTTCTAGAAATGCCGTTGCCGCTGATGCGCTTCCTGCAGGCTCAAATCGTGCGGGAGCTCCGTGCTCCTGGCGCACCGAAAGAACGTCGGTAGCACCGACATGGAGTTTGTCATGATGTCCCGATTCCGTCTTCTGTATCCGACGGCGTCCGCAGTGGCCGCATGCGTCACCGCGCTCGTTCTGTCGTCATGTGGCCCCGACCCCTCGTCTACTGGCACGGGTGGAAGCCCGCCCCAGGCCGATCCCGTCATCGCTGACCTCATCGTCCAAGGTCGCATCTATACGGTCGACGCGGCCCAGCCCTGGGCGGAAGCCGTAGCGATTCGCGACGGCGCAATCGTTCGCGTCGGCGACACGAAAAGCACAGACCCGCATGTCGGAGCGAGCACGCGAATCGTCGACGTCGGGGAACGAATGGTGCTGCCAGGCTTCATCGATACGCACGCGCATCCCATGCAGGCGGTCGGGCTTCGCTACGCGCTCCTGCTGGACGTGTTCATGGACGTGGACGAGATCCTCACGGCGCTCATGTCATATGCGGATTCCAATGCGGAGCGCCCCTTGCTGCTCGGGTTCGGTTTCAACGAGCTTCAGTTTGGTTCTGACGGTCCGCGCAAGGAGGTTCTCGATGCCGTCATCGCGGACAAGCCAGTCGTCCTCATCGACTCGGGAGGGCACAGTGCCTGGCTCAACTCGCGGGCCCTCGAAGTGTTTGGGATCGACAAAGACACCCCTGATCCGATCCCGGGCGCCCACTACTACCAACGCGACGAAGACGGCACGCCGACCGGTTGGTTGCTCGAATCTCAGACCTTTTTTCCTCCCCTTGCCGAGTTCGGCGCGTACGACACCGAAGCCGCCCTCGACGAGACCAACTTCGTTTACTCGTTGTTCCGAAGCAGCGGCATCACCACTGTGTATGACGCGGGCATGTCCTCGTTCGAGCCGATCGCGCTCGAAGTCGCCGCAGAGCTGGAGCGCCGCGGAACGCTGCCGTTCCGGTTGGTCGCGTCGCACATGATTCAAAACCCCAATCAAGTACCTGGCGCGATCGCGCGCTTTCGCGAGCTCGAAACGCAATACAATCGAGGGCGCCTGCGCGTCGGAATGATCAAGATCCACAACGACGGCACCGTTGGCGCGCGTACGGCAGCGTTCTTGGAGCCCTACTCTGACTTCCCGGAGTCGTCCGGGTCCGTGCTTCTCGAGCCGAGCATGCTCGACACGCTGGTTGCCGAAGCGGACGCGGAGGGCATCGATCTTCACATTCACGCGATCGGCGACCGAACGGTGCGTGAGTCGCTCGATGCGATTGAAGTGGCTCGTCGCGACAATCCCGCTGGGGTTACGCGTCACACCATTGCGCACGTCGAGCTCACCAGCGATGCGGACCTCCCCCGTTTCGCCGAGCTTGGCGTCATCGTTCAGACCACCGCGTACTGGCAGGCGCTCATCGCCGACGAGAGCCGAGCCGCCCTTGGCGACGATCGATTTGATCGCGCCTTCCGCTTCCGCGAGCTCGTGGACTCGGGCGTTCGGGTCACCTTCGGAAGCGATTTCCCGGCTACCGGAGGTCCAGTGTTCGCTATGGCGCCACTGTGGAACATCGAAGTTGGACACACACGCCGGCTCCCAGGCGTGGTCGATGGACCGATCAACGGAGGAGCAGAAGCTCGCTTGAGTCTCGAGGAGATGATCCGGGGCTACACCCTCGATGCCGCCTACCAGTTGCGTATGGAAGGCGAAGTCGGATCCCTCGAAGACGGCAAGCAAGCGGACCTCGTGGTGCTCGACCGGAACCTTTTCGAGGTCCCGCCCCAGGAGATCCATCAGGTTCGCGTCGATGCGACGGTGCTCGGCGGCCAAGTCGTGTTCGGTCAATTCCCTTCCGACGAGCAGAACTGACGGTTCGCATCCGTCCACGCCCGCGAGATGAAGCCCTGGGGGACGACTGAACGGCGTATACATTGCGGGCACTGTGGCCTATCATGTCCCGAACACCATGCTCGGGCACAGCCCGTGTATCCCGAGGTTGAACATCGACCGTTTGATCGCCTCGGTGCGGATCGTCGTCTCGGTCGCCCTCCGGGTTTGGGCCGCGCGTGCAATTCGGGGTGGAAACCCAGATATGCAGTCTGGTGCGGAATCTCCGGCCGGACGCTAGGAGATTGATGTGATGAACTCGCGCCTCCCCAGCGCGATTCCGAGCCGCGCGAGCTTCATGGCTGCGCGCCGTGAATCGCAGGCCAAGACCTTCGCGCAAAACCTCTTGTTTGCGGCAGCGCTCTTGCTTGCCTTCGCATGTTGGGATCTGGTCACTGCGCCTTCCCTAGTTTTCGAACTGTCGACGGTACGACTTGCCGGGGCGGCGTTCTGCGTAGCGGTCTTCTTAATGAGTCATCTGCGCGGATTCGCTCGCCTCTACGAGGCGTATTACGTGGTCGTATTGTCGGGTTTCTCGCTCTGCGTAGCCTACATCTTGTTCCTCATCCCCGGGGGCTTCGAGATTGGGATCGCCGGCGTTGTGCTCTGTATCGCCGGTTCCGCTTCCTTGGCACAAGCGGACCCCATCGCCACCGCGATCGCCGGGACGATCTCGATTCTCGGAACAGTCGTGCTCATGGTTCACGCGGGCGTTCCCGAGTCGACCATCCGAGGCAACTCGATTTTCTTGGTCGCCGGCGTCGGTTTCGTTTTGTTGAACAGCGTGCAGAACGCTCGGCGTGCAGTCCTAGACTACGAAGCCCAAGCGCGCCTTGCTCGTGAAACTGCTCGGTCCGAAGGGCTCACGCGAAACATCGAAGAGATGCGCGAGGAACGACACGTGTGGTTAGAGAACCTTGCCGGATTTCTTCGTCATGAGCTCAAGAACCAGATCGTGGCGGTCGGAACTTCAATCGAACTCGTACAGGGTACCCAGTCCAGCGAGGCGCAGCGTACATTCCTCGGTCGCGCCGAGCGGAGCCTTGGTCGCATGCGAACGCTCGTGTCATCCGCGACGGAAGCCACCAGCCTGGCGGCTGCTCTCGAAGCAGAGCGTGTCGGCACGGTGAACTGGAGCTCCTTGGTCCACGAGAGGGTCGTCGAACAGCTTGGGGCAAAGAACACGCCGCCGGTGCGGTTGAGTCTGGAGCCGAACATCAAGCTCCTGGGAAACGAAGAACGGCTTGCTCAGATGGCCGATAAGCTTCTAGAGAATGCTGCCCAGCACGTAGGTCCTGCTGCCACAGTCGACGTCACGCTTTCCCGGCGTCCTGACGGTTGCGTCGAGATGACCGTAGAGAACCGTGGTTCGGCGCTGCCAGCCGACAAAGAGAGGCTCTTCGATGCGTTCGTCTCCACGCGCGGCGTGAGCGAGAACCTCGGCTTGGGCCTCTACATTGCCCGCGCGATCGCACGCAATCACGGCGGCGATGTCGTCGCTGAAGATCTCGACATTGGGCCCGGCGCGCGTTTCAGGGTACGACTCCCTGGCCTTTCAGCCGATCTTTCGGGACACCTCTCAGCCGATCGGGCTCAGGTTTCCCCTCTAGCCAGTCGTTCATCTGGCCGAGATCACGCAAGCTGATCCATTGTTGGATCACGCCCGACTGCGTAGGGTCTGTTGCGCAACGAGTCGGGGCGTCTATACGGATCGTGGTAGGAAGAATTGCATGTGACGATTCAGAAGCGTGGCGTGGCGCCCGCGCGCCGGCGTGTTCGCGGCCGGTGGCTGATCGGGACGCTGCTGCTCCTGGCTGGGTGTGAATCGAGTAGCGCGCCCGAGCCGGAAGACGGATCGTTCTCGAGGGCCCAACCCGGCATAGTCGATCCGCGTGATCTGGTTTCACCGATTACTGGGGAGAACACGGTTGCAACCACCGCGGATCCGTGTGCCGTTTGGGATCCACGTGCCGGCGGCTGGCGCGTCTTCTTCTCTTTCGCCGATTTCGAGGCCGAGCGGCGCGGTCTCCCTCCCTCGGGGATCTTCGGCGGCACCTGGATCGAGGGGCGGGCCTTCGAGCAGTATCCCGAGCTTGCCGTTACGCAGGTCGGCACTTGGGACGCGTCGAGCGTGGAAACTTGCGAGGTGGTCCGGCTCGATGACGCGACCTCGCCGACTGGGCAGCGGTTCTTGCTCTACTACGGCGGCGCCTCCGCAGAGGAACCGAACTACGTCATGGCGCTGGCGACCAGCACCGACGGCGAACACTTCGAGCGTCTGCCTGCCGACAAAGCTCCGCTTGGCTTCGAGGGGGGGCTCTTCAAGATAGACGCGGTGCTTCCAAACACGCGCGACATTCCCGGAAACTTCGTCACGGATCCGACCGTCGTCTTCGTTGATGGCGTTTTTCACATGTGGACGCTCTGTGTGAGGCAGATCCCGGATACGTTTGGAGGCGTGTGTTACAGCACGAGTGCCGACGGCATCAGTTGGAACCATCGCGGCCTGGTGTCGGGACTGTCGCGCGGCGCGCCGATTCAGCCGACGGTGTTCTACGACCCGGAACTCGAGCGGTTCGAGATGTACGTCGTGATGGACACGGCAGAGGAAGAGGTTGGGATTCATGATCCCGCCACGAATCTCGGGCTTCGCGTGACGGGTTGGTATCGCGCCGTCTCGACCGATGGGACCCGCTTTGTTGCAGATGAGGTGCTGGCGTTCGGTGAAGACCTCTCGTTCCCGTTCGAGAACGCAGGACTCGCAACGGGTGCCGACGCGGCCCTCCGCGGCGACCAAGTGTTTCTCTTCTACCCCTCGTTTACGACCGAAGGACAGGGACACGCGTTGCCGGGACTCCTGAACTGGCCGCTCAACGTGGCGGTGCGTCGCCGGCCTTTCTAGTGCGCTCGTCTCTTACACCGATAGAACGACGCGAACGAGAAGGAGGGCGGAGCGCCCGAAGGCGAGCCGTTTGACGCGCGATGCGTCGCATTGGTACGCAGTGCCCATGCGACGTCCATTTGCGGCAGCCTTCTGCACGCCGAACCACCGTTCGTCGCACTACCGAACGCCGGCTCTCGATCTTTGGTACCCTCCCTCCATGCGGTTCATGCGTCGTTGGCCTGCTCCGACGGTCGTCATCGGTCTGGTTGGGCTCGGGTTCGCGTCCGTCGCTATCGCCGTAGACTTGCGCGTCTACTATCCGCTCGCGTTCGGAACCACTCGGATCTATCAGATCGAACGACATTCCATGACCGACGTCGGCAATGAGCGAAGCGAAGCGCTGGGGGAGGGCCGTCTACACGAGGAAGTCGTCGGGTTGTCGAAGCTCTCCAATGCCCGTCGGTCGGTGTACAAAGTCCGAGAACGCATCGAGTTTCGAGGTGGGGGGCCTTTCACATTGATCGATGCAGACATCGTGTACCATGTGTCCGTCCGTGAGAATCTCGTTCTCCTACACGCGGTCAACGAAGACGTGTATGCGTCTCCCTCCGTCGTCCTCAGTGATCCGGCGATTCTGTTCTCAGAGGTGCCTTCGTTTCTGATCGAAGGCGAGGATCCACTCCGCGCAAGTGTGGGAATCATTTCGCAGACCATCGAGTCGGTCACTGTACCTGCCGGAAAGTTCCGAAAAGCGATCAAGCAGGTGTTCGAGGGATCGCTCGATGGTGAGCTCGACGGCCAGACCCTCCGAGACGGCGCGATTCGAGAGATCACTTGGTATGCGAAGCGCGTCGGCGCCGTCCAGCGCGTCAAGCATCGCTACTTTCGCCTCCTCTCGCCCGAGGGAATTGAAACCGTGCACAGCGACACCACGATTCTGAAGCTCACGAGCTTCAGTACCCCTTAGTCGTCGCTTCTCTAGCCGAAGGCAGCCCGGGAGCGATCCGGACCTTGTCATCGTCTACCTGACCCTACGCGCCCCTCAGTGCCTCGAGTTCGATCCAACGCGCCATCAACCGCTCGAGCTCCTCGCGGGCCTTCTTTGCGGCGTCGACTAGCTGGGGGACTTCGGTGACGCGTTCGGCGTAGAGCGTCGGATCGTTGAGCGCCGTTTCCAGATCGACGACTCGCGTTTCGGCTCTCTCAATCTGCGCCTCGATACCCGTGAGCTCCTGCTTCTCTTTGTAGGAAAGCTTGCGTCGCCCGGAGTGTGCGTCCCTCGTTGCGCGCTCACTGTTCGTTGGTGGGGTCGCGGCTGCGGGCGGTTTGACGCGTGCCTCGGCGGCCTCCCGGTAGTCGGAATAGTTGCCCGCGTAGCGCGTCACTTGGCCATCGCTTTCAAAGGCGAGGATCGTGGTCGCGACTCGGTCGAGGAAGTAGCGATCGTGGCACACGATGAGCGCGGTCGAGCCCCCTTCGACGAGCATCTGTTCGAGCGAAGCCAGGGTCCCGACATCGAGATCGTTGGTGGGCTCGTCGAGCACCAGGACATTGGCCGGTCGAAGAAGCATCTTGGCGAGCGCGGCGCGCGCCCGTTCGCCTCCCGAAAGCGTCGAGACTTTGTCCCGGGCTCGGTGGGGTTCGAACAAGAAGCGTTTTAGGTAACTCCTCACGTCGATCGATTTCCCCTGGAAGTCCACATGCGAGTGCTGCCCAGCGACGTTGTGTTGGAGCGATTCGTCGTCGTCGAGGTCGCTTCGCGCTTGGTCGAAGTACGCGAACGTCGTGTTTTTTCCGACTTCAATGTGCCCCTCGACCGGTTCGATCGAGCCTAGGATTCCTCGAAGCAGCGTGGTTTTCCCGATGCCGTTCGGGCCCACGATCCCGACGCGTTCTCCCTTCTGGAGTACGAAATCGAGCGAACGAACTAGCGCCTTCTCGCCGAGGTCGAGGCTGAGACCGTGCGTTTCGAGGACCGTTCCGCCGAGTCGGGTGTCTTGAAGCTCGAACTGAGCCGTGCGTTCGAGTTTGGGCGCCTTTGCGTCCCGCAGGGCGACCGCACGCTCGACGCGTGCCTTCGATTTGGTGGTGCGCGCCTTCGGAGACCGCCGAAGCCAGTCGAGTTCGGTCCGCAGCGGGTTTCGGCGATTGGCCTCGGCGCGCGATTCATGCGCGAGGCGCTCCGCCTTGGCCGACAGATACGCGTGCCAGCCTCCGGCATAGCTATGGACCGCGCCGCGGTCGATCTCGAGGGTGCGGGTCGCGACACGATCGAGCACGTATCGATCGTGCGTGATCAGCAGTAGGGCGCCCCTGTATTGCTCCGCAAGGTACGCTTCGAGCCATTCGATGGTGCCGGCGTCCAAGTGATTGGTAGGCTCGTCGAGGATGGCGAGCGCGGGTTCCTCGAGAAGCAGCCTCGCGATGGCGACCCGCCGTCGTTCGCCGCCGCTGAGCTCGCCGATGGGTCGCGTGATGTGGCGCATCCCGAGCTGTTCGAGCAGAACATCGACGCGATGGCTCCGATCCCAACCACCCAAGCGTTCGACCGCCTGAGCGCTCGCGGCTTGTTGGTCGAGCAACGTTTCCCAGCCGGGCTCTTCCGATGCGATTCGCTGGCTCAGCGATTCGTGCTCGCGAAACGCATCGGCCCAGGCCCCAAGTCCGTCGGCCACGACATCGCGTGCCGTGCGATCGGCGGGGAGCACTGGATCTTGCTCGAGGTAGCGAACGGTGGCGTCACGGCGGCACGCGACGCGGCCGCCATCGGGGGTTTCGACGCCGGCCAAGACCCGCGCCAGCGTCGATTTCCCGGCACCGTTCGAACCGACGAGGCCCACGCGTTCGCCGTCGTGGATCGACACATCGACCCCCGCCAACAGCGCCAGCTCTCCAAAGCTCTTCGTGAGGTTTTCGGCGACCAGGATGGGCACACTGTGCGACCTAACACTAGAGAAAGCGTGTGGCCAAGACCGCCCGCTTCTTCATCGCCCAGAACCCCGTGACCAGGATGCGCGCCGGGGCAGCCCCCAACTCATGGAGTCGAAGAGTTCATCGTACGGTCGATCACCTCCGCTTCACCCACGAGCGCGCTATCGGCGATCGGAATCTGCAGAGTGACTTCGGTCAGCGCGGCTGGATCGAATATCTCGCCTCCGGCGCGTCCATAGAGGAACTGCTCGCCCTCTACGATGAGTCGGAGCTCGTCACCGGGCTGGAGCTGCGTCACCGGGGTTGCAAGCCTAACGTCGAGGCGGTTCCCTGCGAACCGTCCGGTTTGGGCGCCGTACACCTGGTCGTTCGTGATGTAGGCCGCATCACCGGAGACCACTTCGAGCGACATGAGAAAGATCTCATCCTGACCCTCTGGCACGTCCGCCTCCAAGCGGACGTCGCCCGCGATCAGTGTCGGCTCGGTGGCGGTGAAGAGAGGAATCACTAGTGGAGCGGCACTTTGGGGGATGTCGATGCGGTCGAAGGAGAATGTGCGCGGGTCGTCACTCACCGGCCAGCTGTTCGCCCGGACGCAACCCTCCTGCTCGATCGGAAGAAGCACGTGAGGCACCTCATCCATGCGTTCGCGCGCATCTGGGTCCCGCTTGACGAACGCATCGAGGAACAGAAAGACGAGATCTCCATCCAGGAATCGACCGAGCCCGTTGTCGAAAAAGCCTGGGGTGAAGATATCGGCGCACTGGTTCGGTCGCTCGCGGCTCGGAGCACCCGTCCCGAAGCCCCGAATGTTGGTCACGTCGAAGAACGGCGCGTTCATCCCGACGAGCCACTTCATGCTGTCGGGTGTAGCGATCGCCTCGTAGTTCGTGACAGCGGCCCGGAGACCACCGAGCACCTGATCCGGCATGGGCTGAAGGAACATGACCGGTACGTCGATGCGATCCCCGAAACTCGTCACGTCGGAGAGTCTCCACGCTTCCCGAAGCTCCGGACCGATGATGAGGGAATCGGCGGACTCCAGGATGAACGGCAACAGCGTTTCATCGAACTGAACGCCGAACTCGATCGACAGCGAAAAAAACAATCCTGCGACGAATGCTCGCGGTGCTTCGTTGGGGGCGAAGATATCGTCGATGATCGAGGAGAAGGCGATGTACGGCATGATCGCGTCCACTCGGGAGTCGGATGCCGCGAGCAAGATCGACAGGTGCCCACCGACCCCATTCCCGAACGAGGCGACGACGAGGTCTTTGTCGATTCCCGTTTCGGTTTCCTTCTCGACCCAAGGAAGCTCGTCGTGAATCCAGTCGAGAACGAGGCTTGCGTCTGCGTCCTCAATTCCCGGTCGGCTCGCCCCACTGGTGACACCACCAGACTCCCCGATGATGCCGCGCTGGTCGATCGACGCGAACGCGTAGCCGCGATCGAGATATGGCATGGCGTCGTCGATCGAGTCCGCCCGAAATTCAGGGAACCCATGGTTCCAAAGGATCAGTGGCGCCGGCACGGCCTCGCAGACACCCGGGGGGCGAAACACGGTGAAGACGAGCTCCACCCCGTCGGGCGTTTGGATCGTTTGGATGATCTCCTCGGGCTCTTGGGGGACCGAGTCAGGACAGGTCGCCGGGTCCGAGTCGTTGCTGCACGCCACCAGGAGAACGAGCGGGGCCCAACACAACGCGCGGAAGGGGAAATTGTGGGTAACAGAGTCCATCATCCGCTCTATTTATCAGCCGATAAATAATAAGCCAAGTCGAATCTTTCCCGCGGAGCGACAGGATAATCGGCCCGACGAAGACCCCGCACGATGGCCGCTTGCGGCCGACGCCTCGCTTGCGGCAACGGAGCGTCAGGCACCGATTCGAGAGTATGCGATGACGCGCATCGACGGGATGATTCACCCGCGCCGAGCGGTGTTCGGGGGTTCTGGCCCTCGGTGACGATTTCGATCGTTGAGTGCCGGAGCGACCAGGCTACCGCACGCGAAAGACGTTGCTCACGAAGCCGGGAGCCAAGATGCCTCGTCGGAAGCCTCCTCCCGAGACGTCGACGAGGGTGGTGCCTGTAAACCCCTCCTCGCTCTCCGTGACCCAGGTTTCACCATCGATCCGGTAACCACGCGTGGCCCCTGCGTTCGATCCCAAGTCTCGTAGGACCTGAATCGGTTCATCGCTCGCGAGATCCAGCGAACCCCAGAACCATGCTCGCGCACCACTGACTTCGCTCGTGGTCAGCGCGTCTTCGGGGAGCAATGACGTGTCGAGTACGCGGAAGTAGGCGGTCGTTCCCTCGGATTGGAACATGGATCCTGCGAAAAAGCCGTTGGTCCGATCCGTCAAGAGCGTGAAGTCCGCCACATCGTACGTACCAGCCGGTACTCGGACGATGCATTCGGGACCTCCGCGATCACCGACCAGACGCGTTGTAATGCCGGCAAAATCCGATGCCGCATAGAGATCGCCTTGGTCGTCCAGGAACATGTCGCTGATACCGCCGCAGTTTTCGATCGCCACCAACTCTTGGACCGCATCGGTCGTGGGGTCGAGAAACACGAGCATCGACTCCGGCGCGAAACCTGTCTTGCCGTCCGCACCGAGTCCGAGATAGTGGATGGCGATGACGAGCTCATCGCCGCGTCTGAGTGGTCGGTCGCCAGCCAGGGCGACCTCTCCAGGACGCGCGATTCCGCTCAAGTCAATGGTTCCCGTGATCGTCATCGCGGATGGATCCCATTGGATGATGGTTTGCGTGAATGTGTCGATGACGTATGCCTTTGTGTCTGAGAAGAACACAAAGTTCCCACCCGATGCGCGCATGGTGGTGACGGAGAAATCGAGAAACGACACGGTGCGGCCTCGTTCCACGGAGCCGTCGGCTTCGAATCGAAACTCCGTGAGCTGGGGCGCAGCTCCGTCGATTTCGTAGGCCACTTCGCCGCGCTCCGGCCCCACGAAGAGCCCGCCGTTCGAAATCTCGATCGCCGTGCCGAGGTCGGCCTCAGCACCCGCGTCGAGTGAGTCCACCAGGACGCCAAACGCTGCCCGCTCGGTGCCTGTGTTCACCCCGACGCTCATGACATAGAGCGGGCCATCATCGACGGGGGCACCCCCAGTGACTTCATCTGAACCTGAGTCGACGCATGCTGCCGCGAGCATGCATCCGAGCGTCGCGAGCGCGAAGGTAGGTGACAGGCCGCTCCGCCGACGAGCCACCTTGCGGAAGCGCATAGAACTCCCCTGGCATGCTCGCTACCCGCGGGCAACTCAACTCGGGCGGCAACGGAGTTCCGCACTGCTCTAGCGACCCGATTGCGGAATCGGCCCGCGAAGAGCGCCCTTTGCGACGCTCACGCCACCAAGCCCGGCCCGTGCAGGGTTGGTGGCGCGAACGACTACGCCCGAGAGCGGATTGAGAAGAGGCTTAGGGGATGTCGAAGCAGACCTGCACGGCCGTGGCGTCCGGGATCAAAGCCGGTGGGGTCAGCAGCAGGGAGTCCTGGTCCGAGGGTCGGCAGGCGAAGGTCAACGGGAGCGTGAACGGTTCGTTGTCGATTACTCGAACGCCGGACAACGTGCCGCTGATCGACGTGCCGTCTGATGTGTCGGCGAAGTTGAAGCACGCCTGCTCACCGGAGTCACCGATGGTGAAGGGCGCGGTCACGACCGGAATCGCCACTTCGAACGGACCGGGAATGCCACTGCCGTTGGTATCTTCGTCGAGGTCGAGCGTCAGCGACTCGATGGTCGCGACCACGGGGTCGCCCTCGGCGCCTGAGACGGCAGTGAAGGTGGCCTGGCTTCCGTCTTGCGGCGTGATGACGAACTCCTGGAGGTCGATTCCAAGGAGCTCTTCGGCACCTTGAATGAACTGCTCGCTCAGGAACACGCTGTCCGTGAACTGCACCTGAGCTTCTTCGTTTGCTGCGATCGTCCCCGGATCGATCGTCAGATTGACCAGTGTTCCGCGCGTGATCTGGAGCGCCGTGCACCCGAGGAAGAACTCGCTCGACTGCGCCGTGCCGTCGCTACCGCCCGCGCCTCCGGCGCCGCCTGCACCGCCTGCGCCTCCGGCGCCGCCGCCCGTGCCTCCGTCGCCGGCTGCCCCGCCTGCGCCACCGGTTCCACCCGAACCGCCCGTGCCTTCGCCGCCATCACCGCATGCGACTGCTGCGCAGAGGCAAACCAACAGGGACAGATTTCCAACAAGACGCACATTCATAAGACGCTCCTCACCAAAGATTCTCGAAAGGACCCCACAGGGCGGGGCGACAAACGCTATCCGACAAACCCGAGGCGAGGCACCCGCAAAAGGGCCAAGCGAAACTGCAGGGGTGCGGACACGAAGATCGAGGCCGATGCCACGAACCCCGATGCCACGAACCCAAGGAAGAAACCTGACGCATCGCGCCATGTGAACTCGGCAACCTTGCCACGCGCGACGGCAGTTCTGCGTGCTCGTTTCATTTGCGGCTGGGCTATCACCCAAGCACTCTGCCGGACATGAATTTGTCGCGGCTTCACATCACCTTCTTCGCATTCGGCTTCATTCTCCAAGCATGCGGTGACGCTGGTGGCGTAGGGTCTGGCGCGCCGCAACTGAACCACACTTTCGAGTCCATCGAGGTGGGTTCCGGGGAGGAGGTTCTGGAGGTCTGCCAGAGCTGGACGCTTGGGAACGAGGAGACCCTCTTCGTCAACAGCGTCAACCAAACCAACGACGGGGCCTGGCACCACTCGAACTGGTACTTCGTACCCGAGGATTTCTATCCCGGACCGGACGGGACTTGGCCCTGCAACGAGCGAGGCTTCAGCCAGCTCGGCGCAAGCAACGCGGGCGGCGTGTTTTTCGCCCAGTCGACCCAGACCTTCGAAGAAACGATGACCTTCGTCGAAGGGGCCGCGATCGAGATTCCGCCGAGAAGCAAGATCATTGGTGACGTCCATCTACTGAACGTCTCCGCGAGCACCATGGCGACCGCGCTCAGCTTCGAGGTCGAGACGATCCCCGAGGAGGAGGTGGATACCCGGCTCCGACCCATCGGGATCAGCAATGAAGCTCTGGCGATTCCGCCACAGCGTAGCTCGCGCTTCAGCATGGAATGCGACTTTGGCGCAGAATTTCAACGATTCTTCGGCGGAACACCCGACTTCAGCATCTACTACGTGCTCGGGCACTACCACGATTGGGGCAACTACTTCCGACTGAGCTTCATCGATGACGACGGAGGAGACCGTACGGTCTTCGAGTTCGGTGGACCGGTTGGGGAGCCTCTTGGTCTCGCGCTCGATCCGCCGGTAGGTTCTCAGGGCGCTTCGACACTCCGGTTCGAATGCGGATACATCAACAACACCGATCGGACCTTGGTCTACGGCTTCCAAGACGAAGAGATGTGTTTGTTCCTCGCGTACAGCGACGCTGACCTCAAGCTTGGCGCGATCTCGACCGTGAACACACCGATGGGGCCCGACGAAGAGGGCGTCGAACTCAACGAGACCGGTTGCTTCTCAACGGCCGTTCCCGTCGACCCTGTCGAATTCGATTGATGTGCTGACATAGCTCGATCGGCTGTCCCGCTCTTAGGGTTTGGGCACCCGCGCGGCGACCGTGTCTTCGCGCGGCGCCTCTCGGCGTCGCGTCGTTGGGCAGGAGTGCCGACGCGATCCGAGTTTTCACCGCGAGCGTCGCGGCGGGCCTCGTGCCATTTCTTTGCCCGCGGCGTCGCCTGATGTCTCCGCGCGGTTCTCTGTGCAACCTCACTTTCACCAACACTACGTCGAACTCGATCCGTTCTTTGCCGACCGAGAGCAAGCGTGGGCCATGGTCCGGCTCTGCGAGAACTTCGGCAGCTACGGCACGTACTCCGCGCAAGACCTGGACGATGGGATCGGCGGCGGATTGCCACAACGCTTCGACGCTGCCTTCAACTTCCTCGATGCGGGTGGCCGGTTCGGACCCGGCACCGACGACAGGGACACGCTTGCGGCCCGAACCAACTACTTCCGAGAAACGTATGCCTACGGCGACCAGGTGTTCGCGCCCGGAATCGAGCCACTGTACCGGTACGAGCCGCTGATCGACGCGGCGCGGCAGGTCTTTGGCCGGCCAATCGTGGAGCCAGCGATCGTGTACGCCAACCTCTTGCTGCCTGGCCAGGAGCTGGCCATCCACACCGACGTGCCCGAGTTCCGAGGACTGAGTCGGCAACGCTACCCGGAGTGGCTCATGGTGGTCGCACACCACTCGGGCCTGTTCGACGAGCACCGCATGCCCATCGCCACCGCGATCTCCTGGTACCAGGATGCGGAGGCCGGTCAGTTCGCCTTCTTTCCGGAGGGCATCGACGCCCCAGCGTGCGAGTACCCGGTGCGATTCAATACGTCGCTCGTGATGGATACCGACAGTGTGTTTCATTGCGTCGACCGGGTTGCGGAGCGTGATGAGCCTGTCCCGACGTTTTCTCCGAGCATGAGGCTGCACCCTCTCGAGAACCAAGTGTGGGCGGTCCGTGATGGTCACGAAGAAGTTGCACGGTACCGATGGGCCGACATGCGCTTCTCGATCTCGTGGAAGGCGTACTGCTTCCGCGACGAAGCCGAGCGGGAAGCTTGGCGTACGGGTGCGAGCGATCTGACGCTCGATGAGGTCGTCGAGACGCTCTGCGTCGATCTTGAGCGGCGCGGTCGCCTAGGAAACGGTCGTCCTTCAAATCGGGCGCTCGCGCGACTCCTCGTCGACGAATACATCCAGTTCCCGCGCCGGGCGAGCGCCGCGCAGTAGCGGCGCTGACCGAATCTCGGAGGGGCTTCCAACCTGACGACCGAGTCGGACCACCTCACTGTTCTGTCTTCGACAGGAACACTCAGGTGGAGCGGTGGTATGCTGCGGCTCATGCAACAGCGGTGTTTCGCGGGATTGGTGGTGGCGCTTGTCGCTCTGCTAGGGATGGGCTGCCGCAGCAAGAAGCCTGAGGCGACACCTGCGCCGACCCACGGCGCGGACACGATCTATCGGGGAGGGCCGATCGTGACGGTCAATGACCGTCAGCCACGGGCAGAAGCGGTTGCGGTGACGGACGGCAAGATCGTGGCGGTGGGAGCGGACGAAGAGGTCATGGCGCTGCGGGATGACGACACGGAGGTCATCGATCTCGAGGGGCACACGTTGGTGCCCGGGTTCGTCGACGGTCATGCCCACTTCTTCGGGTTCGGGGCGCAGGCGATCGGCGCGAACCTGCTCGCTCCACCCGACGGGCGTGTCACGACGATCGACGCGCTCGTCGACGAGCTGAAGACGTTCGCCGCCGGACCTGACGTCGAGCGGACCGGATGGATCTTCGGCTTGGGTTACGACGACGCCGTGCTCGAGGAAGGTCGCCACCCGACTCGTGACGACCTCGACCGGGTGTCGACCGAGGTGCCGGTGATGGCGGTTCACATCTCCGGGCATTTCGCGGCCGTGAACAGCGTCGGCCTCGAGAAGATCGGGTACACGAGCAAGTCGAAGGACCCGGAAGGCGGCGTCATTCGAAGACGACCGAACAGCAAAGAGCCGAATGGTGTGATCGAGGAGCTTGCGGCGATTCCTGTCATGTTGACGGTGGTCACACCGAAGACCCCCGAGAACCAAACTTACTTTCTTTCACGGGCGCAGGATTTGGCAACGAAGTTCGGGTATACGACCGCGCAAGAGGGACGCGCGTTCGGGCCCAACCACGATGCGCTCAGCAAGTTCGCAAAGGATGGGAATCTCGAGATCGATGTGGTCTCGTACATTGACTACTCAGCTCGCGACCTTCTCGACACGGACTGGCACGGCCCCGACTACACCGACCGCTATCGCATCGGGGGGATGAAGATCACCCTCGACGGCTCACCGCAGGGCAGGACCGCATGGCGTACGATCCCTTACACCCTTCCGCCCGAGGGTCAGCCCAAAGACTACGCGGGTTACCCGGCGATTCCGAACGACGCCGACGTGGCCAGCCTCTACGACCTCGCCTTCGCCAACGGTTGGCAGGTGCTGACCCACGCCAACGGCGATGCCGCGGTCGACCAGTTGATTCGCACCATGCGGCCCGCCATCGAAAAGTACGGGAACAAAGACCGTCGGCCGGTTCTGATCCACGGACAGCTCATCCGACTGGACCAGCTCGATGCGTTGGCGGAGATGGGCGTCATGCCGTCGCTGTTTCCGATGCACACCTTCTACTGGGGCGACTGGTATGGGAAGATCATCGGACCGGAGATGGCGCAGAAGATATCGCCCACGCGGTCCGCGCTGGATCGCGGGATGCTGATCACCAGCCACACCGACGCGCCGGTGGCGCTTCCGAACCTGGTGAACGTAATGGACACGACGGTCAACCGACGGTCGCGGAGCGGAAAGGTGATCGGCCCCGATGAGCGGCTCACGCCACTCGAGGCGCTCAAATCGGTCACGTTGTGGGGCGCCTATCAACACTTCGAAGAGAACCGGAAGGGATCGATCGAGGTCGGTAAGCTTGCCGACTTCGTCGTCCTCTCGGAGAACCCACTCGACATCGAGCCCACGCGCATCGGGGAGATCCAGGTGCTGCAAACCGTGAAAGAAGGCAACACGGTGTTTCGCGTGGAAGGCTCCGACGATCCGGTGAAGCCGAACGCGCAGGATGGGTTCACGCTAGAGCTCGTCTGCGCGGGCCAGAACGTGGACCTCGACCTGTTGGAGGATTCCCCTCGGGCCAGGATCGACGGGAAGACCCACACGTTCGTTCCTGTGAAGGCGGCCTCGGGGGCTCGCTATGACGCCTCGGGCCTCCAGCTCTGGAACAAGGGACAAGCGTGGTCGTTCTCGCGGGACGGGGAGACATTCCGGGCTTGCGAATCGCGTTGACCCGTCTAGTGGCGCCTTCGTAATGGCGACGTTCGATCTCGACGCCGAAGACCCCTGTAACTCCGCCTAAGGCGCAAGCCCTGGGTACGCGTTGTGCTCGCAGACCGAGAGCTCATGTACCTTCTATACGCTCCTCAACGACATCGATAGCTGCAGTATCCGGTGCGCGGATGGGGGCGGGACCTGTCTCGCATTCATCGGCGACACCGACAACACGTGCGTCCCGGGCGAACGAGGATCGTGCGACGACGTCGTCGGCGACCGAATCTGCGAGTGCACCAAAACTTGAGCGCCTGACACGAGAGAGATCGGGCCGACCCTTGGCGGTCCACGGTGGGTGCAAGATGGGTGCGTCTTTGTGCTGGGCGCCCACGTGCGGTAGTGTCACCTGATGCTCAAGCGCTGCACCGTAACCTGTTTGTTCTTGGGCCTTTCAGCATGCGTGCTTTCGTGTGCCCAGGTGCAAGTGCCGGACGCCGCCGGGGGTAGCGGGGGATCGGGTGGGGCCGGCGGCCCAGCAGGGACTGGCGGGGCCGGCGGGGATGAAGCCGGGTGCGCGACCAACTTCGACTGTGCTGAAGAAGAGTATTGCTTTTCGGCTTCCTGCGGGGGCCTTGGAACTTGCGAGCTGCGTCCTGACGACTGCCCGTTGAACGTGGCTTTCGTTTGCGGCTGCGACGGAACTACGTACGACAACGCCTGCGAGGCGAGTGTGGCCGGAGTTCGCATCGCGGCCGCAGGCGAGTGCGTCTGCGAGACGAACGACGAGTGCATCGAGGAAGAGTACTGCGAGGGTGAGAGCTGCGAAGGCCCAGGCACCTGTGAACTTCGGCCCTTGTCCTGCCAGGTGATCTTCGCTCCGGTTTGTGGCTGTGATGGCAACACGTATGACAACGAATGCCTCGCTGAGACTGCGGGCGTTCGCATCGAAGCGGAGGGTCCATGTCCCTGCACGGACAACTCCCCCTGTGAGACGGACGAGTATTGCGCGGCGGACGGCTGCGGCGTCGAAGGAACCTGCGTTGACCGCCCGACCGTGTGCCCGCTCATCCTGGCGCCAGTCTGCGGCTGCGACAACAACACGTACTCGAACTCCTGCGCCGCCCAGTCCGCCGGCGTCAACGTGCAGTCGGACAACGAATGTCCCGAGTGACACCCGTGCCTGCGTAGCCTCTAAACGACTACGTTTCGTCGGCCCGGGCGTTCCGTGCGACGACGTCGCCGGCGACCGAATCTGCGAGTGGCGACGGGCTCGGCAACCCCACGATAGCTGAACTCTGACCGACGACCTCGAGGCCCGAGCGGGTGTGGTACCGTCCTGCGATGGGAACCAAGGTCGCCTCCACCGTAGCGTTTGTCAGCGTCGTGCTCCTAGGGATGACGGCTGGCGCGATGCTGGCGGAGGCGGCTGTGCTCGTTCCATATTGGCAGTCTCTTTCGGCCACCGAGTTCTTCGATTGGTATGGCTTGCACGCCGGACTGTTGGTCGACTTCTACAGTCCACTCGAGGTCGGAAGCGCCGTCGGAGCGCTCGCCACCGCGGTTCTAAGCTCCGTTCGTTCGCGCCCTGATGCCCGTGCGTGGTGGATTGCCGCTGTTCTCTCATTGCTTGTGATCGGGATGTTCTTCATGTTTTTCGAGGAAGCGAACGCCGAGTTCGCGGACCGCTCGGTGCCAGGGGCAGAGTTGCCTGCCGCGCTCGGAACGTGGGCACGATGGCAGTGGGGCCGCGTTGCGATCGGAATCGCCGCATTCGTTGCCGCCCTTGCCGCCATGCGAACGGGCTCAGCTCCCCGTGAGAACTAGAGGGGGAGGGCGTCACGTTCTGGCCGGGTCGGCTAGATCTTCCCCGCTTCAGCCAACACATGCTCGAGGAACGATTGGATGGTGTCCCGGTCACGCGCGCTGAACGGTGCCAACAGCGCGGCGTTCATGTCCCTCGCGTGGTCCACCGTGCGTGCGATCAACTTACGGCCGGCTCGGGTGACGTGAAGAAGATGCACTCGGCCGTCCTTCTTCGAGGCGCGGCGCTCGACGAGACCTTTGGCTTCCAGCGTGTCGACGAGGCCGGTGAGGCGCGACTTGCTGTGACCGGCACGCCGGGCGATTTCGGAACTCGGTAGACCGTCTTCGGCGGTCAGGGTGAACAGGATGACCTGATGGGCTGTCGTGATTCCCTCGGTTTCGCGGAGGCGCCGATCGAGCGCACGGAAAAGGGCACCATGGGCGAGGTGCAGCGAGTGAAGAACCCGAGGCTGTCTGCTGTTTGACATTGGTTCAAGCCTGAACTAGTTATTTCAACGTTGAACTAATGTGGTTCATGAGCCCGCCCACCGCAACTGGCTCGCAGGTCGACCACAGGAGGCCCTTTCGTGATTGCCCACGCTGCTTACATCGTCGCCCTCGGGGCCAGCTTCATTTGGTTCACGATGGGCTTTCGCTACTTCAGCTACCAACCCAAGACGGCCGCCAAGGTGATGATCCCGAGGTCCTCGCGAGACTCGCCGCTGTTCCAGACCTTCGCGGCAGCGGTGCGGTTCCTCGGAGGGTTCAACGCCGCCTTCGCCTTGATGTCGCTCGTCCTCTTGGTGCTCGCGTTGACGGGTAGCCTCCTTTTCGCGGCGCCAGGAGAGCGTGCCATTGTCCTGTTCATTCTCGCCGCTGCCCATTTCTCCCAGTTCTATTTCAACGTGCCCGTTCTTCGAAACGGTGAGCGCCAAGGCGAGGCCTACTGGCCCGTGCTGTCGGGCCCCATGCTGACCATCTTCGTTATCGACGCGGCTGAGACGCTGATCAATCTCGGGGCCGGGCTGATTCAGCTGGTGAGCTGAAGGGCGCGGTAGACCCCTCGCGACGCATGGAGATAAGCTACCGCGGCGCAATTGGAACGGAGAGCGACATCATGAGTGCTGCAATTCGGATCGACCGCGGAGACCTGACGCAAGCGGACGTCGACGCCATCGTCAACGCTGCCAACGAACGAATGCTTGGGGGAGGCGGGGTGGATGGGGCGATCCATCGGGCGGCGGGACCGGCGCTCCTCGAGGCTTGCCGGGCGGTTCCCGAGGTTCGACCGGGCGTTCGATGCCCGACGGGGGAGGCGCGTATCACGCCGGGGTTCTCCCTCTTGGCCCGGCACGTGATTCACACGGTTGGGCCCATCTATGGGGAGAATTCGGACGATGCCGCGTTGCTGGCCTCTGCCTTCCGGAACTCGCTCGAGCTGGCGCTCTCCAAGCATCTCCGCTCCATCGCGTTTCCAGCGATCTCATGTGGCGTCTATGGCTACCCAGTTCGCGAAGCGGCCACCGTCGCCGCATCGGTAATCGGGGAGCGCGCGTGGGCGCTCGACGAGATCCGGTTCGTGCTGTTCTCGGATGCCGTGTTCGATGCCTGGCGCGCAGCGTTCCCTGATAGCGAGGCTCGAGACCCGGCCTAGCGCAGAACCAACGCCGCGCGATCCATGATCGGTAGGTCCGGCGCCATGATCCTTCGATCCGCGCCGACGTAGTTGCGCGATCTGAGTTCGGGGTTCTCTGTCGCTTCGAAGTGAAAGTCGATCGCGCGCCGGTCGCCGTGGGTTCCGATCCACTCGAACCGTTGGCCGGTCTCGCGCTGCCACTCGAACAGCGCCTTGGCCTCGTGGTGCTCGCGCCCAGGGAAGAAGAAGAGCTCATCAAACACGAGTACGGTGCCGGCGCCCATTCGTGGCGTCAGGGTGTCCAGCACGAATCGAGTCGAGGTGTAGACGTCGCAATCGATATGCACGAGGTCGACGGGTTGGTTGGGCCGCGAGGTGACGAAGGGTGCGAGTGTGTCCTCGAAACGGCCTTCCACGATCTCTGCGTTCGAGGGCAGGTCGGTGGGAGCGGGCTGGGCGAACGTCCCTTTCGTCACGCCGTACTCCGGGAGCCAGTCGGTCGGTAGGCCCTTGAACCAATCAAAGGTGTATACCTGGCCGTGCCGGCGCGCTTCGCACATGACCCTGGTGGTGCTTCCAGTACCCGTGCCGAACTCGAGCCAAAGGCCGTCGGCTCGGTCGCGGGCAAGCCCGGTCTGGCACACGTAGGCAAGTGGAGGCCGATCGAGCTTCAGCGTCCGAAGTTCGGCTTCCGCGTCACGGATGAAATGCGCCAGGGACATGGCGTGCGGAAGAACATACTCGGCGCACGCGCTATTCCGGATGCCGGGCAGGATGCGGGTCGACTACTTTACTTTCGGCGAACGGTCGTCCGACGGCTTTGCCGCCTTGTCCGTGGCTTCGTCGTAGCGCGTGATGTCCGCGGAGGCCTGCTCGAACTCCCCTTCGTCGTAGAGCTCCGGTGAGGCCGGGAGCTTCGCTTCGGTGGTGTCCTCGGCGCCTCGGCGCTCTTCGGCGCCCAGCGCGCAACCGGCCAACAAGACGACAGCCAACAAGAGTTTGATCAGATTCATAGTCACCTCCCCGTGCTCGGGAGTCGTGTTCCATCGGAGCAACAACGCCGCCGCTGGTTCATTCCCCTTCATTCAGCTTAGGGGCTCAAAAAGCCCGCCGAAAGGCCGAGACGCCGCGAATGCGGAAACCGTATGGTGACGAACATTCCGAAGGCCCAGCTGATGGGCCTTGGCGTGCTACTCGGCCGCCGTGGCTGCCGCGCTCCCCAACGAAGCCCCTTCGTCAGGCACCGCGGCATCGCCGTCTGTGGTGGCCTTGGCCCGCGCACCGCGCAACTCGGGTTGCAGCCGAACCTTGTCCCAGATCTCCGGGAAGGCACCGATGGCGCCAAGCTTCTCACGAAGCTTGCGGTAGAGGCCGTGGTCGAGCATTCGCTCGAAGTCGTCGCGGCCCATCCAGACGTCTTGGTAGAGCGGCACGAATCCACCCACGTCGACGGTGTACCGTTCGGTGTCGGCCACGTGGTCGGCGCAATCCCAATCCTCGCCCCGCTTCACGGCCGGCGGGATCCCGTAGGCCCCAAGGTCAACGTACATCTGCCAAGACTTGCCAGGCTCGGTCTGTCGCGGCTTCGGTTGAAGGCCTTGGTAGGGGGTGTGGTCGTAAATGCGGATCGGGAAGACGAGCAGTGGGTAGACTTCGAATCGCTCGTGGAAGAGGTCGACGGCGCCCCCGAGCTCCTTCATGGGCACGATCACATCTTGCACCACGTGCTTGTGCACGAGCTTGTGCCGTACGCCCTCGGTCATCGTCTTCTTGAGCAGAGAGATCTTTGGGGCGCCGAGCCATCCGAGGGTGTAACGCCACAGAGGGCGTGCCGCGAACGGCATGAGCTCCTCGAGCTCCCAGAAGATCGAGCGTGTGTGGCGGTGGTAGTAGTCGCGAAGCGGAATCCACTCCTCGAACTCCCCATCCTCGAGCGCCGTTTCCGCATGTCGATACCAGAACGGCTTGTACCACCGGTTGATGGGATTGACGTTCGACCGCTTCGGTGGCGTGTCGTCGTACCACCCGCTCATGATGACGCCGGTCTCTCTCGAGTAGATCGTGGCTTCAAGAAACTCCGGCGCATCGTCGGCCACGGAGAGGTCGTACATCTGGCTGCAAAGGTCGTCCATGCTGTGGCAAGGCGTGTACTTCATCCGAAGGTACTTCTTGACCGGTTCGACTTGGAGTTCGAGCGCGACGAGGAGCCCAAGGGTCCCGTGCGACCACGGCAGCGCGTGAAAGAGCTCCGGGTCGCTCTCCTTGGTGACCCTGCGCCACGACCCATCGGCCATCACCAGCTCGTAGGCGACCACCGTTTCTTGCAAGAGTCCATACCGATGGCTGGTGGTCTCCATCCCGAGGCCCATTGCCAATCCGCCCGCCGTGAGGTCTTCCATTTCGACCATCACTTTGAGCGCGTATCCTAGCGGCACCAGGTACCGAGAAAGCTGGCCCATGTTCACCAGCGGCTCCACGCGCACCGTCATGCGGTCCGTGTCGAGCTCTAGGATGTCACGAAGATCCATCTCGATGCGGTTGCAGTCCTCCTTGTACGTCGACGTTCGGGTGGACATCGTTAGCCACGGAGATCGCCCCGTGCACATCGGTTGTTCGCTCCCTGCCGCTTTCCAGGCGCGCACCTGCTCCTGCACGCGAGCCACACGTTCGCCATGCTTTTCTGGCGCGGCGCCGAAGCGCTCGTAGAGCCGGTCTCGCGCGACCCTCACACGTTCAAACGCAAAGCTTGCGGGCAGCGCCGTGGTTGCCACGACGAAACCACGATGGTCGGTCATCCATTGTGCCGCGCGCTTCGCGAGCGGTGTGTCCAAGAGCTTGGTGAAAGTCGACATCACTTTCACATGACCGAACCGATCGCGCCGCGCAATGCTTAACATGCGGCTCTTTGTTTCAAATTGACGACCTGTGAAAGAGTGATCCGACCGGCGACACATCCCAACTTGACGACCTGTCAACAAACCTCGCTCCGCTCTTGTGTCGCTACCACTCGGACGCGTTTTCCGAATCGCTGCCGGGACGCTGTGCGGCGTCCGACGTGTGGTATGCACCTTGCCGGTGCACGTGACCGGTTTACTCCAACCAAAGCCAGCAGTCCGTACTGTTCTACGCAACCGCGGCTAGAGCCTTGTCCCCACGACGATCCCGTCGAGCGCCGCGAGGCTGTGTGTCCAACCTCCCTCGATGACGCCGCACATGTCGTCGTCGGGCATCCCAGTGTGCGTCAGCGTCAAACGCGTTCGTCGATCGTCGATGGCCTCGAGCGCAACGCGCACCTCCATCTCGGGCGCGTTCATCTCTGCGTTCGCGTCGCTCACGTACACGAGCAGGCGCGGCGGATCGACTTCGGTGAAGCGGCCGGTGGTGCGTACCTTCCACATGCCCGGCATCTCCATCGTCGTCTCGAACGTGGCCCCGGCTTTCGGCTCCCACTGGGTACATTCGAGCACGGCGCAGTCGTCGCACTTCATCCACTGCGAGACGTGCGTCGCGTCGGTCCATGCGGCGTAGACGAGGTCGATGGGCGCGTCGTACTCGCGGGTGAGGGTCACAGACAAAGGGGTAGAAGCGGTCATGGCTGGTTCTCTCGTTGGACGGTGTCGAGGTAGCTCGCGAGCTCATCGAGGCGATCCCCCCAGTGTTGGCGCACGCGCTCCACCCAGGCCTGCGCCTTGTTGAGCGGCGCGGGGTCGATCGCGCAACGATGCACGCGGCCATCGACCTCGCGGCTCAGGAGACCAGCGCGCTCGAGGACCTTCACGTGTTTGGTCACCGCCGGCTTGCTGATCGCGAACGGTTCGCCGAGTTCCCCAACGCTCGCGGGCCCCTGGGCGAGCTGCGCCACCATCGCCCGACGGGTGGCGTCACTGAGGGCGCCAAACACCAAGTCGAGCTGCTCTGATTGGTTAACCATATGGTTAAATATATAGGCAGACCTGCGATTCGGCAAGCCACTTGTCCGTCCGGGCGTAGCGGGCTTGGCTCTCTGGCAGGAGGCGGCTTGCCGACGGGGTCGAGGCTACGGGGCAAACCCGAGCTGCTCGAACAACTCTGGCGACTGGTTGAGATACTTGGCCTTTGCGGTCTCCATGAAGAACGCGTCGGCGACCGTCTGGTTGTTTTGCAAGCGCGCGTCCTGCCAGTTGAGCGGCTGGACAGCGGCGAACTCGGACCAGTTGGCGTTGATGAAGCTTATCGCTTTGACGTTGCGCTCGTAAGCCAACGAGAAGAGATTGACGAACCACGTGTTCCAAGAGTCGAGGTCGTCCGCCATGATTCCTCGAACGGGGCTCGCCTCCGCAATCATCATGGGCTTCTTGTGGCTTCGGGCGAAATCGAACACCGCGTCTGCGTTGGGCCCAGGTTCAGGCCCATACAGGTGCCCGAACATCGACACCGCAACCCAGTCGACGTAGTCGTCGCCAGGGTACCAAGACTCGACTGGGTAGCCTTTGTACGGTTCCGATGCGTACGAGTGCCAAACGAACGCGACGTTGTCGACGCCTTCTTCCCGGGTGATGTCGACGAAGCGTTGATACGCCCGGACGTAGTCCGACGGCTCCAGCTCGTTGTGTGGCCCGTCGAACTCGTAACCGATCCGCAAGTAGATGGGAGCGTCCACATTCTTCGCCCAACGGCTGAAACCACGGATGACGTCGTCATAGGCGCCCCACGCTGCGTTCTTGGCTACGTCCCACGTGCCCACCATCCACACGGCGCTGTGCATCGCCGAGTTCGGAAAACGATCCAACAGGACCTGATGGTTCTGACGGTCGCCGCTTCCCGTGGTCACGGTGTCTTTCAAACCATCGGTGTTGGGGATGGCCCAATACGCAGCCCACCCACCCGGCGCTCTGAGCTCCGGGAACGCGGCCGTAAGGTCATTGATGTCGTCAAGTGTCTGCCCCAACACCAGCAGTGTCTTGCCCTCCGGCGGCACGAACTTGGTCCGCTCGTATTCGTACTCGTACGCGGGGTCGACGCGGGTGCGAATTTTGGCCACCAGCTCGCTGACAGGTTCTTCGTTGCCCACGGGCTCGGCGGTGGGTGGGTCTTCGCTTGGCGAGTCGTCGTCCGATGGGTCTGTCGAAACCCGGGTCTGCGTGTCGCCCACACAAGACACACACACCATCAGCGAAGCCAGCGACACCGCCGCCATTGCGAATCTCGCCATGATGACCAACATGCTGCCATGTCGCGGCAGATCAAGGAAGGGGCGCGGGCCGGCAGTGGGTGCCGGCGGAGCGCGCCATGGGGCAGTTCAAGGTGCAGGGTCGCCCGTTCGGATCGCTTCTCTCGCTTCTTCGAGCGCGTACAAGCGTTGGGGCTTGGGTTGTGGTAGCCCACCACGTGTCTTGGAGGTCTTTCGTGACGCAGACATCTCTATCTTGGCTTTGCGCCATCGCGCTCCTTGCAGTCCCGATCGCCGCATGCAGCGACGACTCCGCGAACGGCGGAACCGGCGGAACCGGGAACGCCTCCGGAACGGGAGGTGAGGGCGGCGGTGGAGATGGTGGCGCAGCGGGCTCGGTGGGCGCCGTCAATCCCCTCGACGGCATCGGCGAGCTCGAGCTGGTTTCTGACGGGTTCACATTCACCGAGGGCCCAACGTGGCGTACCGACGACAGCACGCTCCTCTTCTCGGACATTCCCGCGAACACGATCTACGTGCTCACGCCCCCGAGCGACGTCGCCGTCTTTCGCGGCGCAAGCGACAACGCCAATGGCCTCGACTCCGACTTGGACGGTCTTCTCTTGGCCGCCGAACACGGGACCCGGCGCCTCTCACGAACGCTCGCGGACGGCACCATCGTCGACGTCGCCAGCGTGTACATGGGCGATCCCCTCAACTCGCCGAACGACATCGCCGTTCGGAGTGACGGCACGATCTACTTCACCGATCCGCCGTACGGCATTAATCCGAACACCGAGCAAGTGCTCGAGTTCAACGGCGTGTTTCGAGTTGCGCCCAACGGTGACCTCACGGCCGAGTGGGAAGGGGCGACGAGCACACGTCCGAACGGTCTCGTCCTCTCCCCCGACGAGAACACCCTCTACGTTGCAGACACCACCGGTGACATGGCCATGGCGTTTGACGTCGCCTCAGACGGGGCGCTGTCCGGCGAGCGCGTCTTCGTCGACGACCTGACCGGCCCGGATGGCATGGCGATCGACGCGAACGGAAACCTGTTCATCACCGACAGGCGGGGCGTTCGTGTCTACGACCCCGATGGCAATCTCTGGGGGACCATCGAGCTTGCCGACAACCGCGTCCCCGCCAATTGCGCATTCGGCGGCGACGACGCGCGCGCCTTGTACATCACTGCAAGAGACGCTCTCTACCGGGTCACGCTCGCGAACCCGGGTTTGTACTGAGCGCACCGGCCGTGTCGGTGCGTTCGGTCGGTCACCTCACGACATCGACCACTCACTCTGCGGCCTCGGCCGGGTCTGCCGTTGCCCGCGCGAGCATGCGGTGAAAGACGCGGATCGCGTCCTCTGCCCCTGAGCCGATCGAAAGGGGTCCATGCTCGTAGGCCGGGGACTCCATTCCCCGCTGTACCTTCTCGCACGCCCACACATCTTCCGTTTGGAAGTCCCCGGTCTCGAGCGGGTGCTTCTTCCACAGGTCTGACGAGACCGTGTTCGTTTTCTTGTCGTAGCCCGGCACGAATCTGCGGAGATCAGTCGATTGCCACGGGCCGACCCACTGCCGTGACGACAATCGGCACCGACCTGGTGCAACCGGATGCAGGGTAGACAACGATAGCCCGTAGGGTGTGAGGAGCAGAACGGTTGCCGGAAAGAGGAAGCAGACGCCCGGATAGCCCGGCCTGGCTGCGCTCTTAATGATCCCCAACCGACCGACGCCCTTCCTGAACTGCAAGGGCAGCCGGTGTCGCGTGCCGTCTTCGCTTGAGTACCAGAGCATGTGGTCGCCTGCGCGCTCCCAGGTGTTGTGCGTCGCCAACGGGCCGCCGAGAGTTCGCTCGTGGAGGTGCGCGAAGTGGTAGCCGTCCAGGATGTTCTCTACGTAGATCTTCCAGTTGCACTTCATGTCATACGTGAGGGGTGCCGACTCTCGTACGTCCGGAGCCGCGATGTCGTGCGGCCACTCCTTCCCGATGAGCGGCGTGATCCACTGGTCGAAGTCGGCGGCTGGGTCTGGGTTGACGAATACGAGGTCCTTGAAGACGCCGATCGCCGCGCGCTTCAGCCCGAGATCAGCCTGGCGCAGTTCGGGGAAGCAGTCGCTCTTGCTCGGAACGCCGCGCAAGCTGCCGTCCAGAGCGTAGGTCCAACGATGGTAAGGGCACACGATCGTGTTTCCGCAGTTGCCCCTCTGTGCGTCGAAGAGCTCTGCGCCACGGTGCCGGCACACGTCGTGGAAAGCGCGGAGCCTGCCTTGCAGATCTCGGACGACGGAGATTCGCGCCTTCCCTACCGAGACCGTCCGGTAGTCCCCTCTCTCCTTGAAGTCGTGGACCGTTGCGGCGGCGATCCACGCGTTCTCGAAAAGGGTTCGCTGTTCGTGTTTGAACCAGTCCGTCTCTGTGTACGCTTCTTTGGGGGGTCTTTGCGTCATTGCCTCGTCTCCAGGGTTTCAATCAATAGGAGTGCGGCGGACTTGGAGGCAGCCGCCAACGCGCCCACGTTGCCTAAGGGGTAGAGCGCCTCGATGTTGAAGTAGATCCCCGTGACACCGGCGGCTACGGCGGCAACCGAAGCCGCATCGGCATCCGGAAAGTCGTCCGTGAACACCTGCTCGAGTCGCGTCACGAAGTCGGCCAGCCACGCGCGCATCTCGGTCGCGAGGACGTCGTCGTCTGCCGCGGCGGCGAACAGCGCGTTGGCGACTTGCACCATGCGGGCGTCGGAGTAGTCGGGGTCGAACAGCCACTCCACCGCGGTTCGCGCCCTGTGCTTGGTGGGCAGCGCTGCAATGAACGCGTCGAGGCTTTGTTGGCTCTGCGCGAGGTATCGGTCGAGGAGTGCCGAAAGCAGCTGATCGCGGTTCCCGACGTAGTGTCGGATGATCGTCCGCTTCACGCCTGCCTCTTCGGCCACGCGCTCGAGTGAGGAGCCCTCGAGCCCAAAGCGGGGCAGGCAGCGCTCGAAGGCGTCGAGGATCTGTTCGGTGCGTTGCTCCTTGAGGCTCGGTCTCGCCATAGTAGATTTTCCAGGTTGACAATCTACCGCTGTCCAGTAGATTGTCAACATCGAAAATCAAAAAACACCCTCTTTTCCCTTTGACTCGTCCCAAGCCGTTGCGTGGGACGCTTGGTTGGCGCTCGCCTTCGTGTGGGTGCTCTTGGGGCTCAACATGAACGCCCCCTGGGGGGTCATGCTCCTTCTTTGGGTCGCGCTGACGGTCCCGAAGGGCTCCATCCGGTTCGTGCGTGACGTCGACCGCCAGCGCTCGCCATTGCTGTTCTGGTGCATCGAGGCGACGTGGATCGTGTGCGGCCTCTACTTCATCTGGTTGGACCTCGCCTGACGCATCGAAAGACAAGGGAATCCGTTGTGACCGACAGGAAATCTAGTCTCGCCCTCTGTTCGCTCGTGCTGCTTCTCGCGTGCAGAGCGCACGCCGAAGACACCAGCAAGCCCAACGAAGCGGCCGCCAAGAAAACGGTGGTCGCCTACCTCCGCGCAGAGGCCAAGGCAGACGACGACACGATGGGCCCCCTCTTCACGCGCGACGCGCGTCTCAAGTACGTCTACAAGTGGGGCTACGGCCAAGCCGACACGGTCTACCAGCTCGATCTCTCGAAGACCACGACGTTCGTGTCTCCGCGCGACGAAGGTTCATACGAAGACCACATGACCGGGTACGAGACCATCAAGCGCAAGAGCGAGATCAAACGCATCACGTCAAAGCCCAACGGGCTCATGGAGGTTCGCGTCTTGGTCACGGAGGTGTACCGCTACCGAGGCTACGAAGGGACCGCGAAGAACAAGTTGGACTTTCTCCTTCGCAACGACGGCGGCACTGCGAGAATTACCAAACTCGATTCAGTGACGACGTACTGACCGCGAGCCTACTTCCCCGAAACGATCAGTTTGCAGGCGACCTTCACGGTCTTCTTGTGCCCGAACTGGGTGTCGCTCGCACCGAGTGCCTCGAAGATTTCCTTGAGGGCCTTGTGAGACTGGTCGATGCCGCTCGCCATCTTGACTTTGCCCGGTGCGATGCATCCCTGGAGATGATGGGGCTTCTTCGCTGCGTGGATCACGATGCCTGCGCGATCGCCACGGTTGTTCCTCACGTTGTGTGAGATCTGAATGCAGGGTTTCTGGTTGCTGCCACGCCGACCGGTCTTGCAGTTGTAGGTTCCGTTCGGCAGCGACACGTATCCGTCGGCCCGTTCGATTGTATAGAACGGCTTTCCTCCCACGGTAAGCTTTCCGCGCCGCCCGGTTGCCTTCTTCCCCTTGGCGTCGACGCTGTTGCAAGCCTGCCCTGTGCGAACGAGTCTTATTCGATGCGTCCTCTTGGCCGCTGTCTTCTTCGTCATGTCTCAACCTCCAGTCGAGCCTTCCAACGACAGAGCACTTCTCATGCCACCGAGCGACGACCGCGGATGAGCCTCATTTCTCCCGCTCATTCGAGCCCATTCGGGCTTTACGACCAGCGGGCCGCCACCAACAGCGACGACCGCACGTCGTCGATCGACGCTTCATCATCATCGCGCTCGGGCGAGTGCGGCCTGGTTCGCCAGCGCTTTCAGCTTGTGGAGAATTGCGTATGGACGCCTCGGAGAGGGCAACCGATCTCTCGACTCTGGGACCACTGCTCCCACCCACCAACACGGGAGACTGACCGCGCGCTGTTGGCCGCTACTCGTCGTAGCCGCGGGCTCGTTCCGCCACGTGCTCTCCCACCCGGGCCACGTCCGGCTTTGGGCCCTCGTCGCAAACCTCCGAACTCACCGGGAGCGTGACTATAAACGAGGCGCCCCGTCCCCCGAGCAGATCCTGCGCCCGAACGTGGCCCCCGTGGTTGCTCGCGATCGACTGCGCGACGAACAACCCGAGCCCCAGGTTCTCGGGACGTCCCTGTGACGACACGAACGCCTCGAAGATCCGTTCCTTGTCAACGGGCAGCGGGTCGCCTTCGTTGTTCACCGTGAGCTCGACTGAGCCATCCTGCGTCTGGCGAAGCTTCACCCTGATCTCGGCGCCTTCCCGCGAATGCTCGAGGGCGTTGTTGAGCAGCTTGTCGAGCAACTGCGCGAGGCGGTCCTCGTTCCCATCCACCCTCAACCCTGGCCGGATCGTCAACACGACGTCGCGCGACGGGTGGAGTTGTTGAAACGCGGACACCCGTTCGACGACGACGGCGCTCCAGTCGACCTCACCGATCTCCTCGACGGTCAAGGCCGCTTCCAAGCTCGTGGCCTCGGTCGCCGACGACACCAAGCCTCGCATTCGGTTGAGACTCCTCTGCGCCCGCTCCATGTAGACCCCAATGCCGAACCGAGAGCCGTCACTCTTGGCGAGGTCGATCGACGTCGAGACGGCCACGATCTGGTTGCTCAGCTCGTGCTTGAGAAACCGAGCGAGGTTCTCGAGCCACGTGAAGCGTTCCTGGCGCATCGTGGTCACCTGCCGCAACAGGAAATCGGTCTGCGCTTTCTCATGGCGGAGTCGTGCCTGGGACTCGAGAATCTCAAGTGCATCTCGGCGCGTGGCGACGTTGTAGAACACACCCAGCATTCCGAAAGACGACAGCATCATCACGTTGCTCAGGATCATCGCGGTCGTTTGGTCGCTCAACACCATACAGACCGCGGTCGCTGCTGTGATGGCGACCGAAACCAAGATGGTGTGCGCCGCCGGTAGCCTGACCGCGCCTGCGCCGAACATGATCACCAGTGCGATCCCACCGGAGGCTGCAGCATACCCACCTGGGACAAGCGCGAGGATCACCGCGACCCCAACGCCGGCCGAGGTCAACATGCCGCTGATGAGCCAGTCGTGCCAAGTCCTCAGGAAACCCGTGGCGCGGTTCGACCAAAGAAGCAGCAACATCAAGCAAAGAACGATCCGAATCGAAATCGTCGTCGGCGCCGTCTCAGGCGACATCGCGTAGTCCCAAGGTGCAAAGATTGCGAGCAGCGCCATCCCCATAGGCAGGAAGGTCCCGAGGAGTTTCATCTTTCCATCGGTATACGCCCGTTCGAGCGCAGACTCGCGCTCGTCCTCCAGACGTCCCGTGGCGCCGCCCACGATTGCGGGTGCTTGGGCTTTCGTCATCGGGACAGGATACGCGGCTCTATCGAGTTCGTCAGCAGCTCGCCCGATCACCACCGAACGCTCAAGGTCAGCGTCCAAGGATGCCGCGTGACCTTGCCGTAGCTAGGGCCTAAACGTCGCTGGTTTCATCATCTTGGTCACGCCCTTTCGCGAAACCTCGAATTTGAACATGAAGCTGAACTGAAGGCGGTGGTCCAGGTTCGAGGTCTCCCCCAGCACCGCCGTGTTCGCGGTCACTGTTCTCTGCCCAAAGAGGTACTCCACCCCAACGTCCATCGGATGCCACGGCGTCCAGATGAGGTTCATCGAGGCGTACAGCGTCTCGTGGTAGGTCCCGACGGGGTTTGGTGTTTCGTCGAAGTTGTTGTCGAGGTACACGTATCCAAACGTGGCGGTCGAGCTGAGTGTCGCGATCCAGTAGTGCGTGTACCCGATCCAAGCGCCAAACCCACGGATCGCCCGCATTACATCCCCGTCTGGCGCGGCATCCAACCCAAGCCCCCCCGTGTCCTGAAAGTAGCTCCCGAGCGCCTTCCCGTAGATGACCCCTGCGATCGCCTCGTCCCTGTCGAGCAAGCCGACCGCTCCCTGGAATGAGATCCCCCAGCCGTTCGTCTTGGTATCGAACCCACCTCCACTGAACTGCAAACGCCGATAGAGCCCCGACACTTGGAGGTCGGTGGTCTGCGCGGCGTAGATCAGCCGTGCGATCACGGCTGGAACCTTGTCTCGAGACACCACGTCGGTTGGAAGAACCGCCTCCACCCCGGCTTCCTCCGCGCCTACGGCAAAGTAGAAACCGTTGCTTCGTCCAAGTCGAGCGAGCGGGATCCGGAGAAACCCGAGGCCACGACGAGTTTCCGGAATGGCGTTCGGTCCCTCGTAGTCGAGCGTGTTGGGGATGGTCGCCACGTTCAGAAACTGAGAATAATCGTACGCGATGTGTAACCACGCCCAATGCGCGAACAGACGGTGCACCTGAATGTCCGTGGTCGTCGAGTTGCGGAACAAGTTGATTTGGACGTAGGCACGAAACGGACCCCAGCGTGTCGGGGTCCCCACGTACCCGTAAAGCCGACTTTGATTCGGACTGAATCCGATGCGCCCGGTCCTCTCCGCGGCGGGCCCTGCGATCGGAATCTGTCCGGTAACGAACTCCCGATAGAATCCACTGTCGGGTTCGAGTCCGACCGCGTTCACATCGTAGATCACATCGAGCTGAACCTTGCCGCCGACCCCCCAATCCAAGTTCGGTGCACGCAGGTTCAAGGGCTTCGAGGCCTCGGTGCCAAGGCGCCTCTGGTCGACGTCGGCTTCCGGCTCAGGGGTCTCGGGGAAGTCGAGCTTCCCGCCTTCGTCCGCGCGGGCTACCACAGCAGCCTGTCCGGCACCCAGCAAAAGCAACCACATCCACCAAGTGCGTCGCAGTCGGCCCAGCACCCAACCCGTATGCCTAGGTCTACGGCCGAGTGCAACAACGGAGTGCCCTCGGTGCGCTCCAAAAAAAGTGATCGTAGGCCGGACGGGCCTAGCTCCCTCCAAACTCGAGCGCCCGTCGGATCAACCAGATCGAAAGTATCGTGGTCCCAGCCACCGCCCCGGCGATCGTCACCACGATCGCCGCCACGAGCCATGGGTTCACGCGTTGGTCGGCCGCGTTGGTTTCCAGATGCTCTTCGAGGATAGCCACGTTTCGCGCATTGGCCTTCCAAGTTACATCAAACAAGTCGCCGATGATGGGCACGGTACCGACGCCGAGCTCCCAAAGGACGTTCGCGCCCATCCGTCCGAGCTTCGCCCGCGGAACCCCCATCCGAGCCGCTTCGAGTACGATGTACATCGACAGCAACCCGCCTACGACGTCGCCACCGCCCGGTATCAGCCCGATCAACGGGTCGAGCCCGACGCGGTAGTTGGTCCCGGGGATACGTACTGCGTTGTCGAGCAACCTGCTCAACGAACGAAGCCGCCCAAGCTGTCGGGCGTGCCGCATCTCGCCGTGAGAGCTACTAGCAACAGCTATTGATGGGGCTGGCGAGTTCTCGTTCATCTCATCAAGAAGGGGCGGCGAACGGTCGAAACCGACGCTGCCCACGGACTCTGACACAAGACCTCCGATCTCCACACGCCCACGACCCATGATTGGAAGTCCCGGCGTGCTTACGGCAGAACGAGCCCTGTTCAGCCGCCACGAGGGAGGGTGCGATGCGTTCGACGATCGGAGCGGCTTGTGCCATCGCTTCCACGGTGAGTTTGTTGGGCGACGAAAAAGGGAGCGGAACCGCGGTGTCCCGATGAGCGCCGCGCGCAAACGGCAGATCTGCGCCCTGCTCAAAAGCATCGAGACGGGAGACCCCGCGGGCATCGCCGTGGTCGACCAAGCACGTTACATCCAGCACAACCCACAGACCCACGAGGGCAGCGAAGGCCTCGAAGCGCTCTTCAAGCGTCTGTCCGAGAGCTCACCACGTGTCAACGTCGTCCGCGTCTTCGCCGACGGGGACTATGTCTTTGGCCACACCGAGTACGACTTCTCGACTCGCCGAATCGGCTTTGAGGTATTTCGATTCGAAGGCGATCGGGCGGTCGAACACTGGGACAACATTCAGCCGAGGCTCGGCCCCAACCCGTCGGGCCACACCATGGTAGATGGCCCCACCGAGGCGGTCGACTTGGATCTCACTGAAGACAATCGCGCTTTGGTACGGGCGTTTGTCGAGGACGTGATGGTTGCACGGCGCCTGGATGAGATCGCCGACTACGTTGATGCCAACCACTTCACGCAACACGACCCAACGCTCGAAGATGGCGTCCACGCCCTCCGGGCGGCGCTTGAGGCAACGAGTACGGAAGGCTCCGGGGTTACGTACCAACTCGAGTACCGCCGGCTTCACCGGGTCCTGGCGGAGGGGTCCTTCGTGCTCGCCGTTACTGAAGGCTTCCGTGCGGGGGTGCACTCTTCGCTCTATGATCTCTTCCGAGTCGCCCACGGCAAGCTCGTCGAGCACTGGGGCACGGTTGAGAAAGTACCTCCGCCGTCCGAGTGGAAAAACCAGAACGGTAAGTTCTGAGATCGCGGCGCCATGGGGGCTCTCACCATCGAAGTGCGGGTGATCGGCCCGTTGTCTCGGCGATCTCTCGCAGCCGCTTGGATACGCTGTCGTCGAGCTCGCCGGACTTGAGCCGCCACGTCCAGTTGCCTTCCGCGGTTCCAGGTGCGTTCATCCGATGTGATCCGTCCAGGTTCAACACGTCTTGCATTGGAAAGATCACGGTGTCTGCCAATGACTCCGACAGCTTCCACATCGCCGCGGGCACGATTTCGGGTTCTTCGCCGGTCCCTAGCCAAAGGTGCGCTCGGTGGAGCTCGTCCGACGCGCCCTGTTCGCCTCGGTCGTGTTGCTCGCGTAGCGCTTGGTACCAGCCCCGTGTGGTGTCGCTATCGTGGGTCCCGGTGAACGCCACGCTCGACTTGGGGTAGTGGTCGGGCAGGTGCACGGCGGCGCTCCCTTCGTTCGAGAACGCAAACTGCAGCACCTTCATCCCTGGGAACCGGTACCGGTCCCTGAGTTCCCACACTTCTTCTGATACCGCGCCGAGATCTTCTGCAATGAGTGGGAGGTCACCGTGAGTGCGAGAGAGTTGGTCGAAGAACGCTCGCCCAGGCACAGGGATCCATTGCCCGTCCTTGGCGGACTTGGCGTCCCGCGCGATGCGCCAGTACCGGCTGAAGCCAATGAAGTGGTCTAGCCGGAGTACGTCGAAGAGCGCGAGCTGGCGCTCGATACGCCGCGTCCACCAAGAAAAGCCGGTCTCATTCTGGTAGGGCCAATCGTAGAGCGGGTTGTTCCACCGTTGCCCTTCCGCCGCGAAGGCATCTGGTGGCGCCCCCGACACGAACTCGGGCTGGCCGTCGTCGTCGAGCAAGAATCCACGCCGGTTGGCCCAGACGTCACAACTGTCGTGGGCGACGAACATCGGCATGTCTCCTATGATCGCGATCCCCCGCGCTCGGCAGTAGTCGTGAAGCGCGCGCCACTGACGGTCGAACACGAACTGTTGGAACGCGAGGTAGTCGATCTGCGCCGCAAGCTCGTCGCGCGCCTGCCGAAGGGGCTCGCTCTCGCCCCGGGCCATTGCCAAGGGCCAGCTGGTCCATCGCCGGGTCCCAAACCGTTGGGTCAGCGCCCCAAATAGGCAGTAGTCGTCGAGCCAGCCTTTTTCGCGGGCGCGAAACTCGTCGTACGCGTCCAAAAGCGTGCCGCGCGGTCTGTCAACGAACCGTCGATACGCGACCGAAAGAAGCCCCTCGCGCAGCGCCCTCGACTCTTGAAACGAACAACGCCAATCCGACGACGCGACCGCTACGCCCTCGAGCTCCCGGCCCTCGAGCAGCCCTTCCTCGACCAACCGCTCCGGTGAGATCATCAACGGTTCGCCGGCAAACGACGACGCGCTCGAGTACGGCGAGCTTCCCTCGCCGATCGGGTTGAGCGGGAGCGTTTGCCAACGGGTCTGCCCCGCCTTTACAAGGAAATCTGCGAACTCGTACGCCGAGCGCCCGAGGTCGCCGGATGACGGCCCGCCGGGGAGCGACGTGACGTGCAGGAGCACGCCGCTGCAACGGCCTCGTGCCCGTGTGGTCAACCGGGCTTCCCCTGTGCGACCAGCACGACCGTCGAGTGCGCCTTCGCGTCGTAGTGGGAGCCTTCGACTCGTGGTGCCACCGTCGGGTCGCAGAAGTCTTTGGGAGATTCCCTTGAGGTGTCGATCAGTTGCTGCCACGCCGAACCCCGGCCGCCCGGGTCCGCTGGCAGCTCGAACGTCAACGACTCGGAGTACGCGTTGATGATGAAGTGCCACGAGTACCCGAGCCCCTTGACCGTGAAGGCGACGGTGTGCGAGTGCGGCGCCGCATCCGGCTGGTGGAGCTTCACGCCGTGCCACTCGATGGGCATCCTTTTGAGAACTTCGGAGAGGCTCAGGCCGTCTTCAAGAGGTAGTCCCAACCGAAAGTGAATCAGCTTCTTCACGAACCGGTGGATCCCCTGGTGCTTCTCGAGGAGGCTCCAGTCGAGCCAAGTTAGCTCGCTGTCGTGGCAGTAAGGATTGTTGTTTCCGAGTTGGGTTCGGCGCATCTCGTCGCCCATGCTGATCATCGGCACGCCGAGCGCCAGCAAGTTGATCGTGAAGAAGTTCTTGATCTGCTGAACGCGCAGCTTCTCGATTGCCGGGTCATCCGAAGCGCCTTCAACACCGCAGTTCCAACTCCGGTTGTCGTCGCGCCCGTCGCGGCTCTGCTCCAAGTTCGCCTCGTTGTGCTTCTCGTTGTACGAAACCAAGTCGTTCAACGTGAAACCGTCGTGGCAGGTTACGAAGTTGATGCTCTGTTCGGGCTCTCTACCCTGCTCGCTGTAGATGTCGGGGCTCGCAAGAAAGCGCGCCGCCAGCGCCTCGACGTACCCATCGTCGCCCCGCAAGAACGACCGTACGTCGTCTCGAAACCGCCCGTTCCACTCTTTCCAATGATCCCCAAAGAAGCTCCCGACCTGGTAGAGGCCAGTGGCGTCCCAAGCCTCGGCGATGAGCTTGGTGCCGCTCAGCACCGGGTCGGTTTCGATGTCCCAGAGCACCGGCGGGTGCGGAACCGGTTGGCCCTCGACGTTGCGCGATAAGATCGACGCGAGGTCGAATCGAAACCCGTCGATGTGCATTTCCCGCACCCAGTACCGCAGGCTGTCGAGTATCAACCGACGAACGACGGCGTGGTTCCCGTTCAGGGTGTTCCCAGTGCCGCTGAAGTTCGCGTACTTCGCGCGGTCGTGCGTGTCGAGGATGTAGTAGTCGCGGTTGTCGAGGCCTCGGTAGCAAAGCGTGGGGCCGGTCTCGTAGCTTTCGGCGGTGTGATTGTAGACGACGTCGAGGATCACCTCGATGCCCGCCCGATGGAGCGCCTTGACCATGTCACGAAACTCATCGAGGACCGCGAGCGGATCCGTCCCTGTCGCATATCCAGCATGGGGTGCGAAGAACGAAATCGGGTTGTACCCCCAGTAGTTTGTGAGCCCAGGCGGTGCTTCTTGCGGGTCGAACTGGAAGACCGGCAGCAGCTCGACCGCGGTTACTCCCAAGTCGACGAGGTGGGGGATCTTCTCGATCAGCCCAAGGTACGTGCCGCGTGTGGTCTCCGGGACTCCAGAGCTCGGATGCCGCGTGAACCCACCGACGTGCATCTCGTAGATCACGGTTCGCACGAACGGGTGCGCAGGCGCCACGTCGCCTTCCCAGTCGTAGGTGCTCAAGTCGGCGACGACACTCTTCATCGCCGTCGCGGCATTGTCTCCTGGCACCTTGGCCGCCTCGCGGTCGTACCCGCGGGGCACCGCGACCCCCCGCCCGTACGGGTCGAGCAGAGTCTTGTCGCCGTCATATCGATGGCCTTCGCTGGGATGGTTTGGTCCTCGCGCGCGGTATGCGTAGATCTGTCCCGCCTCGAGGCCCGGCACGAACACGTGCCAGTAGTGAAAGGTCCGGTGCTTTGGGCCTCCGTCGAGCGCAATGGTCCGAGCGGGACGCTCGTCGTCCGGACCGTCGAATAGGAGCAGCTCGAGCCGGTTCGCATGCTTCGAGTAGACGCTGAAGTTCACCCCGCCTCGATGGGTGGTCGCGCCGAGCGGATACGCTTGGCCCGGCTGAAGATCACTCGTCAACATGGGTTCGCGGATTGTACACGAGTCTATTCACGACGAGCCCGATCAAAACTTCACTGTCGCCATCACCTGCACGTGGATCGGCCACCCGGGCGTGAAGTGGATGTCCTCGCAGCCGACGAACGTGCCGTCCTCGACGACTGCTCTCGTTCCCGCCGGGCAGTCGCCAGGTCCCTCATCCTCTCGGAGTCGACCCGTGGTCGCGAACTGAGCCTGTCTCCATTGTGTATTCAACAGGTTCAACACCTGCGCCTTGAGACCGAAACGGTCGTTCTCCCAGCCGACCGAGAGGTCGACACGAACGAAACCCTCGGCCGTCAAGAACCGATCCTCCGTCGCGGGTCGATCCGCGAGGTAGAACGCGCCGAGCCGACCCGAGATCCCCGTCTTCGGGTCGAACGCAGTGAGTCCCCCGCTGATCAACAGGTCGGGCGCCAGTGGGATGGCGTTCTCGCCCGCGGGCGCATCGAGGAGACGAGCGTCTACCCATGAAGCGTCAAAATCAGCGAGAAGCCATTTCGTAAGTTCGGCCCGCACTTGGAACTCGAGGCCGAATCGCCGACTCGAGCCCGACTCTTCCGTCGTGCCCTCGTCTCCGATCCACACGACCTCGCTCTCGAGGTCCAACCAGAAGAACACAGTCGACAGCTCCAAGCGATCCCAGGCCAGGACCCGTGCGCCAACTTCCCATCCAAAGGCCGCGGCCAATGGGGTCGCTGGGTCAATGGCGCGCACGACACCACGGGCGTCGTTCGAATGAAACCCGCGCCCCACGTTGAAGAAGAGCTGAACCTGTTCGACGGGTCGTAGAATGAGGCTCGCCTTCGGGAGCCAGATCGACTGGGATGCGTCTCGGGACGGCCCTAGGGAAAGCCGATCGGTGACGTCGAAGTTGAAGAAGTCTCCACGAATGGAACCGACGGCGCGGAGCCATCGCCAACTCAGCTCTTCTTCGACATAGAGGCCCACGCTGGTCTGGTTGATTGTAGTATCCACACGTGCTTCACGGATCTCCCGCGCAGGTGCGTCGTCCAAGCTGTTGTCGATGAGGTCGACGCGGAGGTTGGTGCCGAACCGCGTCTTGAGCGCCACTTCGTTGAAGCGATGGGCGAACCCGTAACCCGCTCTGGTGCCAAAGGTGGTGCGTAGATCGCCCTGCCGGATCATGTCTCCATCGACCCGATCTCGAGAGAAGAAGGTGAAGTTCGAGAACAGCTCGAGGCTTGAACGTGCGACCCAGCCGACCAGCTGGAGGCCCTCACTTGCGACCGAGCGCCTCCCGAAGAGCCCAGCTCTCGCAGGGGCCGAGAGGTTCAAGTACGCAGCCAAACGGTAGCTCTCGCCGCCTTCGTTGGTATCGAGACTGCCAAACCGGTCGAGCCTCCCCGCTTCGACTTCGCGCAGCGGGATTTGGCCCGACGCGTTCCAGCTGTTGCCGTAGGCGGTGCCCGTCAAGGCTAAGGTCACGTTCCGTCCGAGCTCGAGGGTCGTCCGAGCGAACAGGTTGAACCGGAGTTGGTCCTCGGGGTTGTCAAAGGGACCGTCACTCGACAGCACGTCTACTGCCAGCAACGGCCGCACTCGATCCGTGTCGGGGCTCACGATACCCACCCCGCGATACGTGCGATAGGTTCCACCGAGAAAACTAAACGAGCTCGTCGGTTCCGCGCTATCGAGCACCATGTTGATCGTCCCCGCGGTCGAGAAATCCCCATACTCCGCGAAGTACGGGCCTTTGTTGACCTCGATGCGATCGATCAGTTCTGGGATCACGAAGTGGAGGTCGGTGTACCCCTGCCCGTGCCCATGGCTTACCGCGTTGATTGGGATGCCATCGACATAGAACGCGATGTCGGTACCGTGATCGGCATCGAAACCTCGAAGAAAGTACTGGTTCGCCTTGCCGCCACCCGCGTGTTGAATCGAGTACACCCCGGGCACCGCGTTCAAGAGATCCCCTGTCGACAGGTACGGCCGGAGCCGCAACTCTTGTCCAGTCAACTCGATCGACGAAGCGGACAAGTCGGACACCGGGACGACTGCGGTTGCGCTAAACGACGCCGGCGGATCGGCAGAACCCGGGGTAGGCGGCGCGTCGGACGTCTCTGACGCTTGGGTGGTAGAGAGCGTTGGAGAGGACTCCTCACCCTCGTCCGTCGAACCCTCGTCCGGGTCGAAGAACACTTCGAACGTCACCTGCGCGGTTACCGGTTGGCCGTCGCGCGTTGCCGGCTCGAACCTGAGTCCGCGAACGTAGTCGACAGCGCCACGTTCGAACGGAAGCCCGGCATCGCCTGCGCGATCGTTCGACAAGACGACGGCGTTCGAGACCTGACCCTCCCTATCGATCGTGAGCCGAAGGCGTACCCGGGCCGGTCCACCGTCTGCTCCGACCGGGTAGGGTGGGTGCGCATGTCCTCCAGGTGCGACTGCCGGCGGCGTCAAAACCGGTGCCGCGTCGTCGTCGGGGTGCTCCGCGCGCACCGGTGCGGATACGGCGACGAACGCCGCGAAGAATGCAACGGCTGGTGTAACAATACGCAAGTTGATTCCCATCGCGCGCATTTGGATGCGCGCCGAAGACAAGACGCCACACGCGATCCACGGATCGGGATGCTGCTAAGGTCGGCGCCGCAGTGATGTCGTTGGATGCAGGAATCAAGCAGGCGGAGCACGCGCTCGGACGACGAGGGGGGGCGTGCGAAGCGGTTCTTGCGAATTCTCGGACCTGTCTGCTACGTCGCGCGCGAGGCGCGAAACGGGTACCGGCGGCAGCGAAGTTGGCGGCGTGAGCACCGCGAGGTCTCCATGGGCGACGCTGCCTTCGCCATGACGGGGATCGTGCTGCGGCTTCTCGTGGCTCGGGTCGCCCGATTGCGTAGCATCATGCCCGTGCGGCTCCGCGTCAGGCGAGCTGTCATGCGCTCGGTGCTCGTCTCCGTGGTGGTGCCCATGGTCGTGGGCTTCGAGCAGATGGTGAAACGCGACGTGAACTGCCGGGAGGACATTGAAGCCCAACGTCCAGAGCAAGCAAGCACCGACGACGAGCCAGGTTCGCGTCCGCGTTGATCCCGAAAAACTCACGAATCATTCACGCTACTATCGATCGCCCTGCGTCGTCAAACGGAGGTTCCGCCAAGGGCCAGGGGTGATCCGGCTAGCGCTCGGGCATCGAGCTTCGCGCCGATGGGCCGCCCGAGGTTCGGGCGTCGAAGTAGTAGTGGTGTACAGGATACACGGCGGGTTCGCCTCGCTCGTCGAGGCATGGGCGTGCGATCGCAGACGACAACCCCGACCGCCGCCGGGTCCTTCCCGCCACGGCTTTGAAAACGGGCCCACTGTGTTCTTCGTCACAAGCGAGGCACGCGTTGAGGCTCCCGTTGTCTACCGTGTTGCTCGAGGGCAGGTTCACCGTGCAAAGCCCCAAGCATTCGTCCCGGGTGTTGTCGACGTTGAAGCTCCATATCTGCGCGCACGCATCGGTGAAGCCGAGGTCTTTCAGGCAGCTCATCTGCGTCCGGTCGCCGAATGTACCGAGTAGGCCGCAGCCGCGGCCCGCGCTCCCGAGGTCCCGCTCTTCGATGTACACCGCTAGGTCCTGAAACGACGAGCAGACCCCGCACTTTCCCCGGTGCGTCACTTGCCCGCCCGCTTGCATCGCGTCGTGCTCGCTCGCGAATGTCTCGAGTCGATAGGTTCGTGACTGGGGGCTCGTGTCAACTGGGATCACCGCGCAGAACGCGGGCGCCTCTGAATCGAGCAAGTCGCCCCACGAGGGGTCTTCGTAGGGGTCCATCGGAAGCAGGCTCGGCGGGTTCAAGAGCCTCCAGCTGCGGAGCGCGTGGATGTCGTGCTCATCGTAGGTAGCCTCCGAAAAAGTGTACTCGCCACACATGCACGAGGGAGCACACTGCCTGGCGGTTCGCTCTTGCTCGTCGGCGGTGCAGAACAGGGATGCGCAGGCTTCGTTGGCCTGGCTCACGTGTCCGGGCGACCCCTCTTCGGCGCCGCGCCACCATCCGCAGCCCGTAGACGTGGCCAACAGTGCCGCACCAACCATCGCGCGCCAAACCGACCGCATCCCGCCCCCCACGTTCACGAAAGGAAACAATCGCACTCAACGCCCCGGGTGGGGAAAAACTTTCGAGATGATCTTCTCGTACGCGGTCGGCGCCGTGCGCTGGAGGTAGTCGATCAAGTGCGCGTCCGGCCCCACTAGCACCTTGGGCTTCTTCGCTTGGATCCCCTTGATGATCGTTTGCGCTGCGCTCTTCGCCGTCGTCCGGAAGAGTGCCTCCGTCCGCTCCACCATCTGGATGCGTTCTTCTTCGGTCCGGTTCGGCATGCGCGCGCGACGCGCGATGTTGGTCTTGATGCCTCCTGGGTGAACGCTTGTGACGGTCACCCCCGTGTCCTCGAGCTCTTGTCGAAGCGCTTCAGAGAGCCCACGCACCCCAAACTTCGTGATGTTGTAGGCGGCCTGCCCGGGGTACCCGATCAAGCCGAACACACTCGAGATGTTGACGAGGCTTGCTTCGGGGCGCCGTCGCAGGTGGGGCAAGAACTCCTTGCACCCGTACATCACGCCCCAGAGGTTGATTCCGAGGATCCATTCGAGGTCTTCGTAGGTGGCTTGCTCGAAGTCTCCGTCAACCGTGACGCCCGCGTTGTTGATGACGATGTCGACGTCGCCAAGCGTTTCCACGCAGTCGCGTGCGAACTCCTGCATGGCTGCGCGATCTGCAACGTCGACCACCCAAGTATGCGTCTTGCCACGGGTCGCCACCATGGCCTCCGTTTGCTCGAGGCCCTTCGGGTCGATGTCACTCAGGGCAAGGCCGCAACCATGCCCCGCAAGCTCGATCGCGAGCGCACGCCCGATGCCGGACCCGGCCCCTGTGATGACGGCGTTCTTCCCTCGAAGTTCCTTCATGTCGAATCTCCTCGTCCGGCTGGTCCTCGAAGACGAGACGCTACGACCGTTCGCAATGCGACGCCAACCATGGGGGGCGAGGAGCGGTGTTTCCGAGGTCTAGGCCTAGTTCCGCGAGCCCATCGCCCCGACCCCTTCGCCGTCGATCGGGATGCGAAGTCCGCTCGGGACCGAACTCGGCCGCTGGATGCCGCGACTGGTATCCCGAAGTGCGCGGTCGATGAAACCTTCGATCAGCCGCACGTCCTCATCGTCGAAAGGGAGACCACTCTCCGCGAGCTCGTGTTTCACGGCGTCGCGTATCGATCGAGCCGACCCGTTGTGGAAGTACGGCTCTGTCACGAAGATGTTTCGAAGGGAGGGCGTGCGAAACTTGCCGATGTCTTCTCCGCGCAGCGTCACTTCGGCGAGACCAAAGTCGATCACGCCGACATCCTTGGGCACGTGGCGATCCGCGAAGGTCTCGGACTCGAACAAGGGCGGGGTATGACAGCTGTTGCAGCCCATCTCCGCGAACCGGAACATCCCGTCGACAAGGTCGTCGTCGAACACCTCGACATTGCCTTCGACGTAGGCGTCGTATAGGGCGCGGTCCGAGATGAACGTTCGCTGGAACGCGGCGAGCGCAGAACCAAAGTTGTCGACGGTGACCCGGGGGTCCTCCGGAAATGCGGCTGCGAAAAGTCTTCCGTACTCCGGGATGCCCGCGAGCTGTGACAGCGCCGAGTCAGGTTCGATCGCGAGCTCTTCCTCGGCGAGCAGGGGCAATACCGCTTGCTCTTCGAGCGAGTCAGACCGCCCGTCCCAGAGGAGGGTCTCTCGAAACGCGAGATTGAAGAGCGCCATCGAGTTACGCCGAGACACGTTTGGCCCCACGCGATTGGGGCCCGCGCCGATGCCCGCCCCTTGGCCCACCGCGACTCGAAGCGCGTCGCTCATGCCCCAAACCTCGCTGTGACACGTGAGGCAAGCGGTCTCGCCATCCGCCGACAGGAGTGGGTCCGAAAAAAGAAGTCGCCCAAGCTCGATCCGTGCTTCGGGCACGTCGCGCATGCTTGCGGGAAGCGGAGGGAATTCGACGATCTCCCATGGTGTCAGGGCGACAGCGCCAGGTTGACCGCCCCCTCCCGCCGGATCCAGTCCCGGCGTACCCTCGACCTCTCCGCACGCGCAGGCCGCCAGGATCAGGGTGAGCAGGCAAACGCCCTCGGTGACCCGACGCATTCGAGGGACAGGTCCGCGTCGCAGGATCGGGAGGGGCCGCATCCTGCTGCTGTCTGAGCATGCGCCCATGGGTCGGGTCTCAAAAGTGAGTGAACCTCACTTTCAGCGAATCCGCAAGACCTCCGCGCCAAGTGACCCCTCGTCGGTGGTACGCTCGGGGCCATGGGCAAGTTCTTCGGAGCCCTCCTCCTGCTGTTGGTGGTGGCGATGGAGGTGGGTGACGTGCTTCGATGCCAAACCCACCAAGCGCACGGAGCATGACCCATGGAAGCCGCTCGCTTCACGTCCCGGTCGGCTAGCGAAGAGGATCGCGCGTTTCTGCAACAACGCGTGGCGATGTTGGGCTTCGCGATCGGAGGCGGCTACTTCGCGTTCTGGATCTACGTGATGGTGTCGATCATCGTGTTCCACGGGGTCTCTCGGCTCACCACGCCGTCGTTCTTGTGGCACTTCGTTGCGGCAGCTGCGTTCCTGACGCTTTGGTGGCTCTGCCGGAGCGGCACGCCACGGAGCATCCGATTCAGCTGGACGGCGGAGGTGACCGCCTTGATCGTCGGCGTGTTCGCAACCTGCATGATGGGCTTCTATATCCCCTTCGGAAGACGCCCGGACTTCGTCGTCCTGCTTGCGCTTTCGTACGTGGTTCTCGGAAGAGCGATCTTGGTACCGTCTACCGGTCGGCGGACCCTTGGCATCGGTGCGGTGCTCGGGGTGGTGATTCTCAGTTGCATCTACGTGGGCTCGCTGCGGATCGACATCGCGAGCTGGTCGGTGGTATTTCCGTCCCTTGCGGGCGAAACTCCACAACGCGCTGCGGCTTTCATCACGATCGAAGCGTCCGTATGGTGGGCGACTACCACGGCGCTGGCAGCGGCCACCTCGGCGGTCTTCTACGGCCTCCGTCGCCGGGCCAGGGACGCCGAACAGCTCGGGCAGTATCGTCTGAAAGAGAAGATCGGCGAGGGGGGCATGGGCGAGGTCTACCGTGCCGACCACGCGTTCTTACGGAGGCCCACCGCCGTGAAACTGGTGCCTGCCAACAGAGCTGGAGCCGAAACGCTCCAACGTTTCGAACGCGAGGTGCAGCTCACCGCCAACCTCCGGCATCCCAACACGATTACGATCTTCGACTACGGCCACACGTCCGATGGGGTTTTCTACTACGCGATGGAGTACGTCGATGGTTTGGCGCTCTCGGAGCTGGTCGCGCGTTCTGGCCCGCAACACCCGGGGCGCGTGGTTGACCTGTGGCGCCAATCCGCGGAGGCCCTGATCGAAGCGCACGGCGTCGGCCTCGTGCATCGCGACATCAAGCCCGGCAACATCATGGTCCAACTCCTTCACGATCACGGCGGGGCCGGTGATTGCGTCAAGGTGCTCGACTTCGGCCTCGTCAAAGAGGTTCAACGAGAAGAGCAGGTCGATGTCACCAACGAGGCCACTCTTCTCGGAACCCCTCAATACATGCCCCCCGAGGCGATCGCATCGCCCGATACGATCGACGCCCGCGCAGACATCTACTCCCTCGGTGCGGTCGCCTACTACTTGCTGACCGGCACCCACGTCTTCGGTGGTCAGACGATCGTCGAGGTGTGCGCACACCACCTTCACAGCGACCCCGAACCCGCATCGCAAAGGCTCGGCAAGCCTTTGCCGCCCGATCTCGATGCGTTGGTGCTTCGTTGCCTCGCCAAGGACCCAGCCGACCGTCCGCAAAGCGCGCTCCAACTCGCCGAAGCCTTGCAGCGGTGCGCGGACGCCGCATGGTCGCCTGCAGATGCCCAGCGTTGGTGGACCGAGCACGGCCGCCGTTAGTCTCCGGCACTGGGTCTGGACATGCTTGGACAATTGCGTATGGACCCCGGCCGCGGCGCGCTTTACTCCCAAACGGATAGCCGCGGAGGACGACATGCCAAAGATCGGAAGCGAGATGGATGTTCGCGAATCGTGCTCCTGCGCGTCGCCCCTTGACTCCCCGCCGATGTCCCGCTTTGATCCCGAGAGTGCTGAACTTGGCCTTCCTGACCGCCTGAGGACAATCTTGCGAATCCATGACCTTGTGAAGGTCGCTGCGATCCTGATCGTGGCAACCGCATGTACTGACATTTCAGACCCGGTGGCCGGCACCGGCGGAGCGGGCGGCATGTCCGGCACGGGCGGCGTCGGTGGCGCTGATGAAGGCATGCTGTTACCCCAACCGGTCCTTGCCGTCGAACCTGCGAGTTTCGCAGCAGAGCCGCCCACCGATTCCGTCGATACGGGTCTCGGCGTCGCGACTGGGCAGGTCGTTGGGGCGTGTGACCAGAGTACCTGTTCGGGGGTGGATCCCGCCGACCAATGGCGCATCCTGCCCACGCTTACCGGAGAGCATGTCATTCAGTTGAGTTGGGCCAGCGCGGCGGGCGATTTGGACCTTTTTCTCGCGAACACGGATGGTGCGGAGCTCGCCAACTCGACCAACCCCGGCACCGATGCCGAAACGATCATCGCTGACCTCGTCGCCGGTGAGCTCTACGTCATTCAGGTCCAGGCGTTCGACACCGAAGACGCGACCCTGGCCTACACGTTGCGGATCACTTCGCCACTATAGGTCGAACCCCCGCGCAGGCGTCAGCCTAGAACCGGCCCCGGAGGCTCACGCTGGCGCCGGTTCTGCCGACCTCAACGGTCGGCGCGATTCGCGATTCGCGCGGCCGTAGCAAGTACACCAAGGGCATCGTGATCAGGGGCGCTGCCGTGAGTCCGGTGAGCACGGCGACTCCGGTCTGATCGCCGCGTTTGGCGCAACTACGAACGTCGTCGGAGCTGAGCATCGGGTCCGAGCACGACGCAACAGGCTTGGCTTCGGCCGTGACACCCCATGCGATCGAAAAAGCCGCGAGTCCGACCCCAAGGCCGCCCGACATCCAAGCCCACCAGGGGGTCTTGCCCCGCTCGGGCAGGGCCAGAGGCATCGCCGCGACGAGCGCGGCCCCGCCGATCGAGGCGGTGGCGAGGATTCCGCTTCGGAGGTCGAACCATTTCTGCTGTGCGGAAGTGTCTTGTCCGCCGGCGTCGACTTCGTCGATCCATCGTTCCGCGGCGTTGCTGCGTGGGTTCAGAAGGGCGTACCCGGTGGCGAGGCTCGCGACACCGACGCCGACCAAGGTCAGACCCGAGATCAGCTGTCCGCGTGGCCTTCGGCCGGCCGGCCGCGCGTCGGTTGTCGCCGCCGCGGGCGCCGAACCCCCCGTGCAAGGAAACGCTACCGGCTCTTTCGACGTGAAATCTACGCAGCGTTCGCCGACTAAAGCGCGCGCGGCCTCAGCGAAACTCGACTGGCTTCGGCCGCGTTCGCTAAAAGGGATCCGGGCCAGACCCGTCCGGGGGTTCTTCGCCGGCGCTTCGACGTCAATGCGCTCGAGTTCCAGCGTATCCGTATCCGGCAAGGACAGCAGTACGACGCTGGTGGCTCCAAGCGCGCGAGCGATTCGTCGCGCGTCTGAGGTTCGTTCCGCTTCGCTTTCGTGTGTCGCGTAGGTCAGAGAAAGCCCGGGCTGGCTTCCGATCGCTTCGTCGAAACGCAAGTCCACTTCCCGCTCGAAACGGCCCGCGCCCAAGTTGACGCGGTGAACGCGACCGCGCTCGTTGCGGTCACACTCGACCTGAACCAGGTACTCACCTGGGAACACGCCGTCGATCGAAACCGGGGTCTCCCCGAGCAGCACGCCGTTGAGGCGCGCCGCGCATCCCGGTGGCGTGCTGTCGACCCGAAGCTCGCCGCTCTGCTTGGCGCGCAGATCGTCGATCTCGGCAAGGAGAGTCGTTACGGCCGGGGGGTGCATGAGGGGGCTTGGCTCGGCGCGTGGGACGAGCCGCCGGCACTCCCGCGCGAGGGCCCGTGCGCGCGACTTGCCCTCGGTCGCAACCACGGCGCGCACCATGTAGAGGCAAGTGTCGAAGACTCGGCGCGCGCGCTCGGCGTCGCGGTTGTACTCTTCGATGGCGTTTCGGGACATGGCCTGTGCCGCATCGAGTTCCTCGAGGGCCTTTTCGTATCGGCCTTCGGCCAAGCTGCCCACCGCCGCGTCCGAGAGGGACATCCAGCGTTCGAGCTCGCTTTCGTCGAACGTTGCGGCGGGTGCCGAGACGGTGGCCTCGAACTCGCGCGCGGCCGCTTCGGTCGACCACACGTCGGCGCCCTCCTCGACAAGCGCTGCTCTGGTTCGCGCGACCGCCTGCTCGACCCACTCGCTGCCGCCATCATCGGGGGCGTTGACCGGAATGATCAGCCATCGCCCCTCCGTCTGGGCGGCTGTCGTCGACAAGGGCAGGGCCCAACAAAGGGTGGCCAGCAAGAACAGCCGCATGCCGCGCTTTTATCCCAGGCCGGAACCGCGAGATCAAGAACCTCTCGCCCGCGCCGGATCGAAGGTGCGCCGTGTCCCTGTCCAGGGTGCTCCTTTTTTTTGCGGCTGTGCGGGCGCGAGCGGTATCCCGAGGTTGGTTTGGGGTACGCGTCGGGGAGAGCAGCGTTTGGGCTACTGGCCCTCACGATCGCCTTCTTGGCGTTCGCGGCGAAGCCGTCTTTCGTGGGTGCGCAGGATGCGAAGCAGGGACAAGACGGCGAGCCCCGCGAAGGCCAAGAAGGCGCCGAAGACGGAACGAAGGAGGATTCGCCCGAGAGCCAACCTGATGCGTCGGACCAGGGGGCTGAGGACTCTCCCCCCGACTCCGCCGACGTTCTGGAGGAGGGTGCCGAGGTCCCGTCCGAGCTCGCTGAAGAGGGGGCTGACGCCGCGACAGTCGACCCTACCGACGTCCCTGACGAAGGCGTCCCCGACGCGCCCGTCGATGCGGACAAGGCCCTCGAAGAGGTAGAGAAGGCGGTGAAGGTCGTCACCAAGGAGTCCGAAGAAGGTCTTCCCGACGAGTACACCATCGAGTTCGGAGACACCTTCGACTGGGTGCGTCTGACTTCGGGCGAGTGGTTGAAGGGCGAGTTCCGTTGGATGCGTGACAAGGACTTCGAGTTCGACAGCAACGACCTCGATATCATCACGAAGGAGTGGGAGAAGGTCGACCAGCTGCACGCGCCGAGGGTGCACACCTACGCGTTCACCGATGATTCAGACATCGTCGGAAGAGCCGTCGTCACGAAAGACCAGGTCTTGATTGAAACCGTCGACGGGGTGATCACGCGCCCTCGCAGTGAGCTTCTTGCGATCGTCGACGGAGGCCGTCGAGAGCGCGATTGGTGGTACGTTCGATTGGGAGCCGGCTTCTCCGGGAGCCTCGGGAACACCAACCAAAGCTCGTTGACCTCAAACTTTGAACTTGGCCGCGCCGACACCCGCACCGTTTCGAAGGTCACTTACGAAGGGACGGTAGGCTACGCGGACCGCGAAGAGGTCGTCAATCGTCACCTCGGAGGCGTTGACGTACGGGTGTACCTCTCGCATCGGTTCTACGTCGTCCCGTTCACTGCGGAGTTCTTCAACGATCGATTCGCCAACATCAGATTGCGTGCGAACCCCGGGGCGGCGGGCGGCGTGCATCTGTTCGACACCGACAAAGTCGAGTGGGACCTCGAAGTGGGCTTCGGCTATCAGTTTCTGCGAATTATCGGCACGGTTGAGGGGATCGACAACCCGCAGAACGACGCCTTCATCGGCCTCCGAAGCGACTGGGACCTCGACCTCACATCGATCCTCAACTTCGAGCTCGAGTGGCAGACGTACCTGGTGGTGACCACGATCGGCAACACCAGCCATCAGGGGACCGCCAAAGTCAGCATCGAGTTCAGCGACATCTTCAACTTCGATGTCTCGTTTTTGTTCTTTCGGACCGAGCAGCCGCTCCCTCGATCAGACGGCACGGTGCCACAGAAAAACGACTACCAGCTGATCATCGGCGTATCGCTCGAGATCGGCTGAGGGGTCATCCTGTGTTCTTCAGCCCTGCAGCGATCCCGTTGACCGTCGCGAGGAGCGCGTCTTGCAGCTGGGCGTCGTCGGCAACTCGTTCGCGGCGAAGTAGCTCGGCTTGAATCAAGTTGATCGGGTCGAGGTACGCACGGCGCAGCTGGAGCGAGCGCTGCAACGTCGGCGCGTTCTCGAGCAAGCTTTCGCGATTGAGTACGTTCAGAAGAAGCGCCCTCATCTCCGTCAGTCGACCTCGGAGGTTAGCGCCGATGTCGGAGAGTTCCGGCGGCGTAAGCAACGCGTCGTAGCGACTTGCGATCCGTTCGTCGGCCTTGGCGAGCGCGAGCTCGACCAGGGAGAGGGTCGACTGGAAGAACGGCCATTCGGCAGCCATCGCGCGGAGCTCTGGAAGGGCGCCTTGTTCGATGGCCTCGTCGAGCGCCGCCTCGATGCCGAGCCACGCCGGTAGAAGTAAGCGCGTTTGCGACCAGGCGAAGATCCATGGAATCGCGCGCAGGCCCGAGAGCCCTTCGCCCGCCTTTCGCCTCGCGGGCCGCGAGCCAATCTGGAGCGACCCGAGCTCGATCCCCGGCGTGGCGACGTGAAAATACGGGACGAACCGGGCGTCGCGCGTGACCTCGCGATAGGCTTGCATCGACCGCACCGCGAGCGAATCCATCCGGGCCCGAAACGCGGCGCTCGGTGCGGCAGGCGGCGTCAGTGTCGCCTCGAGGGTGGCGGTGGAGTAGAGCTCGAGGCTCCGCTCCGCGATGTCGGGTGTCCCGAACTTCCACTGAATCATCTCCCCTTGCTCGGTGACCCGTAGCGTCCCATCGATCGATCCCGCGGGTTGGGCACGGATTGCGATGTGTGTCGGGCCGCCCCCGCGCCCAATGCTCCCGCCACGGCCGTGGAAGAGGGTTAGGCGAACGCCCTCCGCGCGGCACAACGCCACGAGCCGTTCTTGCGCTTGATAGAGTTCCCAAGCCGCTGCCAGGCGACCCCCGTCCTTGGCCGAGTCGGAGTAACCGATCATGACCTCGAGGTGACCATCGATTCGGCGTCGGTAGTCGTAGAGCCCGAGGAGTGCACCGATGACCTCGTGCGAAGCGCGTAGGTCTGAGATCGTTTCGAACAGGGGAACAACCCGCAGGGGTCGCGCCACGCCAGCTTCACGCTGGAGGAGCTCGACCGCCAGCACGTCGCTCGGATGCGACGCCATCGAGATCACGTAGGCGCCCAACGAATCGCTTGGGAGCGTGGCGAGCATTCGAAACGTCGCGAGTACTTCGGCCACAGGCTCGGAGGCGGGTAGGTCGGTCGGGATGAGCGGACGTTTCGACACTAGCTCTTTCACGACGAACGCCTGTCGCGTTGGCTCGTCCCACTCAGCGTACGATCCGAGCCCGAGATAGCGCGTGACCTCGTCGAGCACTGCGGTGTGCCTGGTGGCTTCCTGGCGGATGTCGAGCCGTGCCATGTGCATTCCAAAGCAGTGGAGCCGCCGAATCAAGTCGAGCAGTCGGCCTTCGGCGATGACCTCTTGCCGCGTCTCGACCAACGACCGTCGAATCAGCATGAGCGTCTCGAGAAGGTCGTCTGCGGTCTCGAACTTGGGTTCCCCAACGCTCGCGGCGGGCGACCTTTCGGTGCCGTTGTCGAGCTCCCGCTCGATGGTTCCGAGTACTTCCGCGAGTCGCGTCCGCTCGACTCGCAAGATCGCGCGATACGGCTCACGCTCAGTGCCGGCGGTGGCGAGAAGCTCCGCCGTCGCGGTTTCCATCGAGAGTTCTTGGCAGAGCGTATCGACTTCGTCGTGGATGAGTTTGGCTGCGGTCCACCGGTTGAGGAGCATGGCCTCGCGCGTGACGTCGGCCGTCACGTTGGGGTTTCCGTCCCTGTCGCCCCCCATCCACGAGGCGAACCGAACCGGGCGGGCGTCGATCGGCAGGCTCTGCCCGGTCTGGTCCTGAAGGGCCCGATCGAACCGTCGTAGGAACCTCGGCAGCGCCTGCCAAAGCGACTGCTCCATCACCGCGAGACCCCCGCGAACCTCGTCCAACGGTGTCGGCCGACTCCTGCGAAGCTCATCGGTGTGCCACACGGTCGAGATCTCGCGCCGCAGTTGCATACGGACGGAGTCCTGTTCGTCCGGCGTGAGATCTTCACGGTCTCCGTCTCGCAACGAATCTGCAATGCGGTTGTAGCCCTGCAGAAGCGTGCGCCGAACGACCTGGGTCGGGTGGGCTGTCAGGACGAACTCGACCTGTTGCGTCGTCGCCGCCTCGTAGACTTGAGCCTTGCTGATCCCGGTGGCGATCATTCGGCCGAACGCGTCCCGGCACGAATCGAGGCGGGGCTCCGTGGCCTGTCCGCGCGCGGCGAGGATCTGCGCCTCTCGTCGTTGACGGACGTGGTGCCTCTGCTCGGCGATGTTGCTCAGTGTCAAAAAGAGAGAGAATGCTCGAACGATCTCTTCGACAGAATCTGGCGACAGCGCGCTCACGATCTCGTACAGCTCTTCGAGCGCAGGCTCTTGCACGGACGTCAGCGGTTCGCGCAGATGTTTTCCCTCTTTTCGGATGCGCTCGACGGCGTCGTACACCCCAGGCGCGGCTTGGGTTCGCAAGACCTCGCCGAGCAGGTCACCGAGAACCCGCACGTCCACGCGAAGGGCCCTGTCGAGCTCGGCGGGTGGGTAGGAGGATCTCGCATGCGCCATCGATCTGTGCATAGCACCGACTCCGCGCCCTGTGTTTCGTCTACGTAAGAAGTCGGTGAGCTGGCAGTCAGTTGAATGGTATTGCGACGCGCTGCGGCCTTGGTGAAAGCGCGTTCGCCGCAAAGCTGTTGTCGTGAGGCGACTCTCCCGCTGGCCCCCTGCCGTAGGCGCGTGGGACACGCCTCGTCAGGAACCGGGCCATCGCCGCGCCAAGCGGAAGCGACATCCGCGGCGAGAGGAACAACGATTTCGACTTCACGCCGGTCATCGCCGCCCCGAAGTTGTCCATGAACGAGGCGCCGTGCTGTTGCGCGGCCATCGCGGCGGTATCGAGGAGCATCGGAAACCTCTGAATTGCCGTGCCCGCAGCCGCCGAGACCGCGAAGTCGCGCCCGAACGCAGACATCCAAGCGCGATGGTACGCCTCGAGCCGCCGCGCCGAGAGATCGCCTTCCGCAAACGCTTCGCCGAGAACACGCGCGGCAAGCTTGGCCGCGACCATTGCGGTATGGATGCCCTCGCCTGTGAGTGGGTCGGTCTGACCCGCGGCGTCGCCGACGACCAACAAGCGGTTCGCCGACGTACGCCGTTCACCTCCAAGCCGCAGCGGAGAGATCCCGGGTCGTTCGAGCGGCTCGGCGTGGTCGCCAAGGACTTCCCGCACGTACGGGTCGCCCGACACTTCCCGCTCCAAGAGCGCCTTGAGTCCAGTCACCGGGACACGCCCGTTCGGCAAGACGTAGCAACCGAGGTCGATGTCACCGTTCGAATGCTGAAAGAAGGCGACGTATCCCGGAAGTACGTATCGCGGATAAAGGAGCACGCCATGGCTCTTGAACCGGTGCGTGCCCCCTTTGATGTACTGGCGACTGGCGGCGCTGTTGCTCGGGCGGGTCACCACACCGAGCGAGCGAGCGACCTTGCTGCTCGCGCCGTCGGCGGCCACCAGCACGCTTCCGAGGAACACGCGCCCGTCTTTGCACTTCACCTGCCATTCACTGCCGCAAAGATCGGTGTCCGTCGCGGCGGCGGCCTCGATGAGGTCCGCGCCGGCTTCGGCTGCCATGTTGGCGATCTCTTGGTCGCACACCATCCGGCGAATCGCGGCGACCCTTGGGGCACCAAACCGCTCGCCTCGGTCCGGGCTCACGAAACTCAGGCCTGCCGGCGAGACCAGACCGCCGGCTTGGACCCATTGCACCGCCCCTGCTTCGATCAAGCGCGGCAGCACCCCCATCTCTTCGAGGATGTCGATCGCCGGTTCGCACCATGCGTCGCCACAACGCTTGTCTCGCGGGAAACGCGCCTTGTCGAGGAGCGCCACCCGCTTGCCTTGCTTCGCGAGATAGTAAGCCGTGGTGGCCCCCGCCGGGCCCGCCCCAACGATGACCACATCATAACGCGCAGTACCCATTGCTTGCAGTCTTAGCGCAAGGGCCGCAGTTCGTCGTCCGAAACGACCTGGCTCTAGGCCGTTGTCGATCGCCCGCGGTCGACAACGGGAATTCCGAGTACCCGTAGCGCATGCTGCCATGCTGTGGCACCTCTACGAGCCAACGATGACCCAACCAACGTTCAAGAAGATGGGTGGTGCCTCGAACAGTGACCCTTCGGCGCTTCGCCGGTGGGCGACCTCGATGCTGATGCGCCGCTTCGCGAGCCTGTCGCAGCGTGACAAACAAAGGGTCCGGTTTGAGAAGCAACGGCAGCGACGGGGCGAGCCCCATCGGGTCGAGTACTTCCACCAGGTCGAGGACCCCTACAGCCACCTTTCGGCCCAGGTGCTCGGCCGCTTCACCGACGCGTACGACGTGGAGTTCGTTCCCCACATGGTCGGCGCTCCCCCTGGCGCCAATGCCCCTGAGCCAGAGATGCTCCTTCCGTACTCTCAACACGACTGTGAGCTCGTGGCGTCGCACTTCGGCCTTCGGTTCCTGCCTGGGATCAAGCCACCCAATCGAAACCGGATCGACCTCGCGAATCGCGTCTTGGCGGGTGCATCCTCCAGCACGTTTGGAGAGCGGGCAATCCAAGTCGGTGACGCGCTTTGGTCGAACAGTGACCAAGAGCTCGACGCCCTCGAGATTCAGCTCGGGTCCTCGAGCGCCAGTGATGCCGAGAAGCAGCTGAACGATGGCAACGCCCGCCGCGCTGAGCTCGGCCACTACTCGGGGGCGATGTTTCATTACGGGGGTGAATGGTATTGGGGGATCGACCGGCTGTATCATCTGGAGCAACGCTTGATGGCGCTCGGGCTTCGCCGCGACGGAAGCGAGCAAGTGCTGGTCCCGCGTCCACCTGTCGAGTCGGGTCCGCTTCGCGATGACGGTTCGCTCACTCTCGAATTTTTCCCTTCGATCCGAAGCCCCTACAGCTCGATCATCTTCGACAGGGTGGTCGAACTCGCCGAAGACGCAGGCGTGAAGATGGTCACGCGACCTGTTCTTCCCATGGTGATGCGAGGGGCGCCCGTCACGTTCATCAAAGGCAAGTACATCTTCTCGGACACGGCCCGAGAAGCGGAAACGCTCGGTCTACCCTGGGGTCACGCGTACGATCCGATCGGCCGTCCCGTGCGACGCGCCTTCGCCTTGTTCCCATGGGCGGAGGAGCAGGGGAAGGGCGCCGCACTCGTCGGCCATTTCATGCGGTTGGCGTGGCGAGAGGGCGTCAACACCGACACACTCAAGGGCCTTCGTCGGGTCGTCGAGGCCGCCGGGCTCGATTGGTCCGACGCACGACAACGCATCGACGACCCGGCATGGGAGGCGGTCATCGAGAGCCACCGTACCACCATGTACGCCGACGGCCTCTGGGGCGTGCCGAGCTACCGTCTCCTCGACGACGACGGAACCAGTCTGCTCTCGATCTGGGGCCAAGACCGGCTCTGGTTGGTCTCGCGCACCATTCAAGCGACGCTGCGCGAGCAGCAGGGAGGTGCCTAGCATGGCCAACACAGCAGTCCGCAACGTCGACGAAACCCCCGAAGCCATCGTGATCGGATCAGGGCACAACGGCTTGGCCTGTGCCTGTCACCTTGCCAAAGCAGGGTTTCGGGTTCTCGTGCTCGAGCGGGACGACACGATTGGGGGCCTGACCAGCACGCGGGAAGTCACGCTTCCGGGGTTGCGCCACGACATACACGCTGCGGGGATCCAACTTGCCAATCTCTCGCCGAGCATCGCGGAGCTGGAGCTAGAAGAGCGGGGCTTCGAACGCATCTACCCACCCCTGAGCTATGTCCAAGCCTTCCCGGACGGCCGATCGATTTCGTTCGGACGTGACCTCGATGAGACCTGTGCGGAGTTGGCGCGTTTCTCCGAAAAGGATGCGGAGGCCTGGCGTGCCCTGATGGCCGACTATGACGAGAACAAAGAAGCCATGGTCGCGGGGATCTTCAGCCCGCAGCCGCCCGGGCCGCTGGACCCCGCGCAGTTCGCTGCGTTCCGGCCGTTTCTCGAGCAGACCTTCGACTCCGAAGAAGTCCGTGCGGCGTTTGCGGCCTGGGCCTTGCACGTCGGCCTCGGTCCTGATGACGAAGGCAGCATCTCTGGCCTCGGCTTCAGCACGATCATTCAGGACACCGGAAACAACCCCGTGAAAGGCGGGATGCAACGCTTGAGCGACGCACTCGCGAGTTTTCTGCGGGATAACGGTGGCGAGATCGAGACGGGCGCAGAGGTCGAGAAGATCCTCGTCGAAGGCGGCCGGGCGACCGGAGTCCGGCTCGCCGACGGAACCGAGCGGCGCGCGTCGAAACTCGTGGCCTCCAACGCGAACCCGCTCCTCACGGCACTCGAGTTCCTTGGTGAGGACGTCGTGGGCCCCGACATCGCCGCCAAGATGCGAAACCTCGAGGCGGGTCCCGCTCAGATGACAATCTTCCTCGCGCTCGATGGGCCCCTCGAGTACGCGGGAGGCGACTTCGCCCACCAAAGCCTATACGTGCACGCGTGCCAGCCCTCGCTCGACTCGCTCGCTCAAATGCGCGACGAAGTCCGCCAGGGCCTCCTTCCGCGCGAGCCTCTGCTCCAAATCGTCAATGAGGCGAGCGTCGACCCGACCCGAGCGTCGGACGGCCGATACACACAACGTATCCTCGTGCTGCCTCTCCCCTACGACATCAAGGGTGACGCCACGGGACAGATCCCCCACCGCAACTGGGACGAAGCGCGCGAACCCTATGCGGACTACGCCATCGGCCTTGCAGCTCGAGTCGCACCGCGCATCGAACAACAGATCTTGAAACGCGTCGTTCAAGACCCGGTCACCATGTCACTGGAGCGGGCCGATGTGCTTCGAGGCGACATCTGCCACGTGGGTTGTGGGCCTGGTCAGATGGGCGCGGCCCGCCCGATCCCCGAAATGGGCCAATACCGAACGCCCGTCCCCAACGTGTACCTATGCGGGTCGGGTTCCCACCCCGGTCCTGGCGTGAGCATGGGCCCGGGCAGGAACGCGGCGTCGGTGATCTGCGACGACTTCGGCGTGTCGTTTCCGTAGGGGCTGTGACCGGCCTGCCTTCGCTCGCCGTTGCGCCGTTAATCGTTCGACTTCCCGTTTTCGGTGAGGTCGAACGTCAGGCTCTTCCGCTGGCCCGCACGAAGCCGAACGGTTTGAGTCTTCGAAGGCTTGCCGCGCCCGGCGCTGACTTTGTGACGCCCCGGCTTGAGCGAGATGCCCTCGAGAGGCGCTGAGCCGCGAACCTTTCCGTCGATCCAGACTTGGCCCCACGGAAAGACGTAGACCGAGAGGCGTGCGGGCGCGGCGGCGGCGGGTTTCGGTTTGGCGTCCGGGTTATCGGCGACACGTTCGCTCGCTTCTTCCGGCGCAGCCGCGGCGTCGACTTCCGCGACCGATGGCACAGCGGCTGTTGGGTTGGCGCGACCGTCGGGCGGGTCGATCGCTTCGCCAGTGGGCGCGACTTCGGCGGCCTCCACCGCGGCACTGGTGCCCTCGCTTCGTGTCGCGTCGTCATCGACGCCGGCCTGCCGCTGGCCGACGAACCAAACCCCCGCGGCGGCGATCGCAATTGCGATCCCCAGAGCCCAAAGTCCCGCTCGGCGTGAACGCGGCGCGTCGTCAGTGGGTTGGCTCGGTGTTCGGCGCACGGCGCCCTTGCGTTGCGCCTCCGTCGGGGCGCCTGGACCGGACGGGTCGGAGGTCGCGCCGGTGATGTTGACGCCGCTTCCCGCGCGAGCCGGTGTGAACGGCGGCAGGGACACGCGGGTGATCGAGGCCATCTGACCGAGTTCTCGTCGCTTGCTCGGTGGGGGGAGGAACGCATGGAGTCGATCGCGAACCTCGGACGCGTTGCCAAGTCGCTTGTTGGCGTCGGGCTCGAGTAAGGCTTCGATGACTTCGCAGAGCTCGGGCGGCGCGTCCGATGCCAGGGTGTGCAGTGCGGGTCGCTGACCGGCGAGAATCGCCAGGATGGTTGCCGGGTCGTTGCCTCCCTGAAAAGGACGCCGCCCCGCGAGAGCTTCGTACAGCACCACACCGAGCGAAAACAAATCGGCCCGGCCGTCGATCTCCGCCGCACGCAAGTGCTCGGGCGACATGTACGGGACCTTGCCCTTCACGGCGCTCTGTTCGCGCGCGGTCGCCGTGATCGCCTTGGCGACCCCGAAGTCGGTGAGCATCACCTCGCCCCGATGACTGATGAGCACATTCGAGGGAGACACATCTCGGTGAATGATCACCGTGTCGGCGGGCGCATCGGGAAGCCCATCTCGGTGTGGGTCGTGCGCGTGCTCGAGGCCGGCGGCGAGCTCGTACCCGAGGAGCGCCACCATCTCATGCGAAAGTCGTTTGTTCGGCTGCGCGTCGAGCAACGCCGCGAGGTCGACGCCGTCCACGAGCTCGAGCGCCATGTAACTCACCCCGTCGATCTGGCCAAAGTCGATCACCCCAACGATGTTGCTGTGCCGTAGTTTCGCGGCCAGCCTGGCTTCGCGCTCGAACGCTGCGAGGAAGTCTTCGCGCCCCCGGTAGAACGGCAGAACGAGCTTGAGACAGACCCGTTGCGAGAATCCACCTGGGCCTCCGCGCGTCGCTTCGAACGTCTCAGCCATCCCACCGGCGCCCAGTCGCCGAACGATGGTGTAGGGGCCGAAGTTCCGGCCTGCTGGATCATCGTTCCAGATACTGGAGTTCGCGTTCGCCATGGATTCTAGCCCCTCGGGTTCGTCCACCATCCGTCGAGTGCCGAGGGTCGGCTATTCTACCGTGAATCGAGTAGCGTTGACCAGGTGGCGCGGCGTGGATCTACGCCGCTCGGCCTATAGGTGAACCCGTCGGTGGCTTGGCTCACACACCGCTCGACTGCTGGGGTCACTGGGCGCGGCAGCCAGGTGAGGTGGTGACTTCGAAGTCATCGAGGAGGAGTTCCTTCGGCGGGTCGAACGTTCGCGGGCCGGATGGATCCGCGGGGCCGCCGAAGATCTCCACCCGAAAACGTGCCCAACGATTCGAGAGCTCGGGCGGTAGGCAGAACCCCACGCGCTCCCAACCCACGGTTGGCTGCAACTGATCGAGTTCTACGACCAAGAGACTGCGACTCACGATTCCGTACACCGGCAACAGCGACTCTCGCGCGTTGGCCGTCGGCTGCTTGGCCCAGAACGCCACCTCCGGTCCTTCGTCGCCCTCGCTTGGCGGGACCCAGACCCAGTGATGGAGCGTGAGACGCGAGTCCGAGCTAGCGTAGCGCATCGATAGCGCCCCCCCACCGGATGGGCTGCCGTCGTCTGCGGGATCGATGATCCGAATCGGGTCTTCGAGGCCCGGCGCCCTAGCGATCACCCCCGCCCAAGAGCCCGGCCCCGAGTCGAAAACAGGATCGAGAAGCTCCGTCGAACTGCCACAACGAGCCGAGACGGAGACCGCTACATCGTCCACCACCAGTTCCCCGAGGTTGCCCACGGACAGGGGGTTGAACCAGAGTTCGACGACTGACCCGTGTGTCCATGGCGGCAGGCAATAGGTTTCCGTGTGCCACTCCCCGTCCCCGTCTCGAGGCGCGATCGGGTTGAAGACGGCCGTACCCGCAAGTGGACCGAACTGCGACTGGAAGAAGAAGCCCTCGCTCGACTTCCACGCGAAGGTCAGTTCGGGTCCCCCAGCCTCAGATGCCATCGGCACCGAGACTGTCGTGCCCATGATCGGGACCCCCGTGCCGCCCTCCCTAAGGAAAAGTCGTGCACCCCCCGATTCGCCACGTCCCACTCCTGGCTCGAGGGCGGCGCCCCCGAGGTCGCGGTCGACGCCCACGAGATCGAACGACCAGCCGCCTTGCGTCGGCTCAGCCCCTCCGTTTAGGGCCGTTCCTGGTTCAGGGCATTCCCCGGGTTGCGCGGGAACGATCTGAAATCGATCGATCTCGAGCCCCAGGTCGCCCGGGTCCGATTCGCAGGAGTTGTCCCGCTCGGCTGCGGCCACTCGAAACTCTACGTCGCTGCCGGCCTTATTCGCCGGGGAGCCGTATGCACCAGCCCCTAAACACCATCGACCCGCAAACCAGTCCACCGTCCCGCCTTGTAGCGTGCGAAGGGAGCGACCTGTGTACACGTCGACCCCATACAGCAGTTTGCCTCGATAGGTCATCTCCAGCACTAACGGTTGGGCCGATTCAATCGTGGGCATCTGGACAGTCTGGGCAACTACTCCGCCGTTGCACACCGCCGTTTCGGTGAACTCGACGACACCCGAATTCAAGCCCGATCGCGAAGGACGAATCGTCACGCCTGGAGACTCGTCGGACCAAACGTCGTCGCGCATGAACTCGGGATCCCCAGGTACGGTGCCCCATTCGCACGGGTTCCCCGTGTACCCGGGAGCACAGACGCACGCCGTGTTCTCGCAGATTTCGTGGAGGCCGCAGTTAAGCGAGCAGGAAGGAGCATCGCTCGAATCTTCCCCGTCGGAACCGCAACTCCAAGCAAAGAGAGCGAGCACAATGGCGAGTGCTGCACGCACGAAGTAAGTCTCCCCCGAACTGCCCGGGATCACAAGCCGCCAAGGCCCTGTAGACAGAGCGCGACAGGTCCGAGTATCATCGCTCGACGTGTTTCGCCGCATCATTCCGCTCCTCGCCGTGGCGGTTCTCGCGGTTGTCCTGTATTCGGTCGTAAGGCAACTGCGCGCGCCGCCACCTGCCGCGCCTCTGGACGTGTGGAGAAGCCCGCCGACGAGCCCGCCATCCGAAGCACCGGTTCCGCCCGAACCCGATCCCGGCGTACAGGCGTTCTTTGATGCGGTCGCAGAGGCCGGTGCCCAAGTCTTCCACGTGGGGAAGCCGCGACCGGAAGTTCGAACCGTGCACGTCCGTGTCCCGATTCCCGAGGAGAGCATACAGAGCGACGGGAATACCGAGTACGCCGACATCGATCTCGGTGGGCGCATGGTCCGTGTCGTGAAACGCCGCGGGGCGCCGGGGGGGCCGATCGCCAATCCTTCACGCCGACCTATACTCGCGATTCCTGGCGAGGATGACCGCGGACTGGCATTGTTCGTCGTCGTCAGGACGTTCACGCAGGACCTCACGGCCGCCGAGCCTCAGCTTGCGGAGCAGGTCGTATCCGTGTTCGAGCTTGGGAACGAAGGGTCAGGCCCCTTGATCACCAATGAACAACTCGCGACCCCGGGGAACGGCGTCGATTGTCCTGCAGAGGCCGCTGCGAGCGGCTTGGATCTAACGGGGTTGGCTGTGGTGGTGCCCCCCGTCAAAGTTCGCAACTGCAACGATGACCAGACGACGATGGTCTGCTCGAGCTGGGTGCGCGCGTACTGGGACGTCGGGATCGTGCTCGGGATGCTTGAGCACATGTTCACGCAGCCCCAGGCAGAGCGCGTTCTCCTGTGGAACCAGACTTGGGGCGACGAAGAGGGCGACGCGGTCGCGGAGACTTCGCTTGGTTTTTGGTTCGGCGACTACACCGAGTACCGATTCGAAGGGATCCTCCAGGTGTTTCGTAAACTGAGGCAAAGGATGAGGGATCCCGGCCTGTGGAGCCTTTCCGAAGCGAGGTGGAGTATGACCTGCACTGGGTGCCCGCCGGGATGGCGGGCGAGCCACCGCTACAGGGGGGATTTAAGGATCTGCTTTCCCAGTTTCGCGGGGCTCTCGGAGGACCTCGAAAGGCCGTCGACCATGACGCACGAGGCGCTGCACTACAACTGGGTACCTTTCGGGTTGCGATGGCGGCGTATCGACGATTTCCACACCCACAAACATGGCTTCCAATGCTCCGAGCGCTTCGGAAACGTCAACAGCTACGGTCCATGTCGAGCCCGACATCTCGCCGTCTATCCGACCTACGACGAAGAATGTGGGCCGTGGGGTGGCTCGTCCCCGGGTTCTTCGTGCCAAGGCTGCGGTAGCTGTCTGCTCAACGACGACTGTGGTCATCGCGATCTGGCTGCCCGCAACAATGACAACTACGCGTTGGCTACTGCCTCGATCGGCAAAGGACTGCGAACCGACGAGAGCCAGTATTGGCCCCTGCTGGCAGAGGGGTTGACTCCGCCGGGGGCACCAAACTGCACGGTGGAGGGCCTCCCGTCAGCGGCGGCACTCTTCCAGGATCCCCTCGAGGCTTGCGTTTGGAACGGCGAAACGAGCGCGATCGACTGCTCGACGAACGCGACCTCGCTTGCGGCAGGCTACTACATCGTCTGCAACTAGGTCTGGATCGCCAGACAACAAATACGTATGGACACGGAGCCAGATCGGTGGTTCTCTGAGCGCCTGATGGCACGAACGCCTCGTGCGAAGGAAGGGTGAAGCGATGAATGCACCGATGGTCACCTGGCTGCTCGTCCTGCTTGCGTTGCTGCTGATGGGAACGCGACCCTGCACCAAGCATGCACAGAACGCCTGCGATGGTCTCTCGGCCGAGGATCCTTGCGAGATCGACAACGGCTGCTCGACTCCGCCGACTCCCGGGACTTGCACGCCATCTGGCGCGAATGCGATTCTCACCTGCATCCCGAACTAGGCTCGAACGACGAAGCCTAGCGATCCCCGTAGTTTCCGGTACGCAGTCTTTCTAGGCGCCTGTGTGTGCCTCTATGTGCTGCCGTTCTTCCAACCTTCGGCTTGGTGGCGGTTCGTTCCTAGCACCGTTGCGATCCTGCTTTGTGGCGCGATCGTTCTAGGGCGTTCGGCCCCTTCGTTTTTCGGCCTGAGGCTCGGCCTTCGCGCTTCGCTGCAGAGCGGTGCACTTCTAGCCGCGGCGATGGCGGGAGCCCACTTTGTCTTGTCCACCTATGTCGCGACCTACCTCGAGTTCTCCCCAGAGCTGAGTGCCCTGAACGTCGTTCACCAGTTCTTTCAGGTCTTGAACGACGAGATGGTGATGCGGGCGGCGTTGATCACAGTGGTGCTCTCGTTGTGGCCGGCGCCTAAAGCCGTGATTCCTCTGCTTGCCGGCGTTTTCGCGCTGGGCCATTCGTTGTTCTACGGCCTTGGCGGTGTCGCCATTCACACGCCGGCATTGCTGACTCTGTTCGCCTTTGGCGTCATTGCCAACACGCTGTTCGTAGCGTTCGGACACATCTGGTACGGCTTCGCACTCCACTACGCGTGGAACATCTATCGGTTCAACGCCGCGTACTACGTCGACGGACGACGCCTTCTCGAGGGGGAGACGTTCAACTACATCGAAGGTAATGCGTGGGTGACCTGTGCGTCGCTGGCGCTGATGACCATCGTTCTTGGCGTGTACGCTAGGTGGGGCCGACGGAGCTGACGCGCACTCGACGAAGGACGATGACGCCCCCAATGAAGAAGGCGAGCGAGACGTACTGCGACGGCGTGAGGCCGGCGTATCGGACATCTCCGCCCTCCAAGAGCGGTGCTCGTAAGAAGTCGAGAAAGAACCGGGCCGGCGCGAAGGAGACGCCAAGGAGTCCGAAGAACAGCCCCGGCTTGGTCGGCTTGCGTCCAACCCATGAAAAGGCGATCGCGATGACCGCAAGCACGATGGCTTCGTAGAGTCCGAGGTCGTGTCTCGGTGGCCATGGAGGCTTTCCGACTTGGTAGTCGGCGACCGCCAGAAAGAAACCGCTGACCCGGCCCGGGTGGTCGTGCACGGCAAAGCACCCGAGTCGGCCAATGCAGAAACCGAACGGCCCCCCAAAGGCAAAGGCGTCGCCGACCTCGAGAATCGAGCCCCCCCGCCGCCACTTCCATACCCATGCGCCGATGATTCCGCCAAGGACACCTCCGACCATCGACCACCCGTACCATGCGTCGCCGATCGAACTCGGGTCGTGGAGGATCCGTTCGAACGTTCCCGGCTCGTAGAAGAGGCCGTTGAAAATCTTCGAGACTGGGAATGCAAAGACGAGAATGTGGATCCCGAAGTCGAAAGTTGCCCGGAGTGGACGACGGTGCGCCCTGGCGAACTGGAACGCAATGACCAGAGTCGTCGCGACTCCGATCCACATCGCGACCTGAAAAGGGTAGAGCTTCAGCTCCACGGGTCCCACCCCGACGGTGAACGGGTAGTACCTAAACCAGGGGATCAGGACCTGCGCGCTCACGGGCAGGCGCAGTTGGGCGAAGTCGTGACTCGGATGTTGTCGAGGAAGAGCCGCGAGCGTGCACCGGGTGCCAACGCTTCACCCGACGGTTCCACGCGAACGTCGAGCCGATACCAACGCCCTGCCCAAGCGCTAGGCAAACAGATCTCCGTCCGCTCAAAAGTACTCGCTTCTTCGTCTTCGACTTCGCCGCGGCATGCGCATTGGCCGCCGGCTGGGGTGAGGCAGTTGGTCCCGGTGCTCCACCGCGCCAGCGCTCCAGGTTCGAGCTGTGGGTTTGCGTAGAACTCGACGGCGGGTCCGCCGTTCTCATCGGGCTCGGGCGCCATCACGTAGGCTTGTATCGCTAGTCCGGGATCCACCGCGCCGTCGGCGGCGCTGGCGTCGTACGAGAGCTCAAGCACACCGTTGCCCTCGAACGCCAGCGCGGGGAGTGGCAGCGCGTTCACACGTTGGTCGACGGCGACTAGGGAGGAACCCGCCCACTGGGTAGGCGCCGCCTCGAAGCCTTCGGTCGACTCCCCGACCGGCACGCAGTCTGCGTCGTGCACCACTTGCAAGTCGTCGATCAGCAGCTCGACAGGGTCTTGTGCCTCCGAAGGGAGCTCGAAGGAGAGATCGATCACCGACCCGTGTGTCCACGGAGGCAAGCAGTAGACCGGGCTCTGGCCTCCGCCCCCGCCGATCAGCGTCGCGAGGGGTCGCGCGCGTCTCGGCTCGCCGTCCTCGCCAAAGCCGTCGAATGTTCCGATTTCGACCCGGAAGAGTTCGTCACGGCTGCCAGTCCACCAAAAGGCGAGCGCGGGTTGGAGGCTCTCCGTGGGCAGCGGGACGGACACTCGCGTGGTCAAGCGTTGCACCCCGCTCGAAGCTTGATCGCGCGCGATCCGCGCGACGGTTCGTACCCCGTCGTTGAAGGTGTTGACGGTCACGAACTCCCCGGCGGCGCACGGTTCCGGAGAGCATTCGAATCGCCAGCCTCTTCCGTTCGGTTCGGCGTCACCGTTGATAGTGCCCCCGGTAGTGGGCGGGTCGGCCGGGCCGGGGCATTCCTCGCCCGCTTCGGGTGGTCGAATGTCGATCGCATCGATGCGAATCTCGCTGAGCTCCCCGTCTGGGAGACTACATACGTTGTTGAGTCGGCCCGAGGCGGATAGGCGAAGCGCGACCCGGCCTCCAACCGGTGCAGGAAGGGTCGGCTCGGATGCTTGGGGTCGCCAATAGGCGGCTTCGCCCAAGCAAAAGCGCCGCGTTTCAAAGTCTTGGCCCGTCGCAGGGAGTCGGACCCACGAGTCGCCGAAGCCGACAGCAAGACCGTCGACGAAGGCTGCACGGTAGACGACTTCCGCGATAAGAGGCCCGCCGGCCGCATAGGCCGGCATTTGGATCTCCTGCATCAGGGACCCGCCGTCGCAGATTTCCGGTTGGAAGAGCTCGGCCTCTCCTTGGCCGCCGCCCGGATTCGCATCCGCGTCGGGATTCACTTCCCCGCCTTGTGCCACCCACGCCTCGCCCCCGTCCGCGTCAGGCGTTCCTCGGAACTCCGGATCGGCCACGACCCCAATCCATGCACACGGATCACCCGCAAACCCCGCCGCGCAGTTGCACTCGTTCGGGGTCGTGGTGATGTCGCAAACCTCGTGGACGCCACAGACCACATCGCAGTCGGCCTTCGGGTCGAAGCATCGTCGATCGACCTCGAGGAACCCGCCCCCGCAGGCCGACGTACGGCACCCCCCGAGTGGGAGCGCCAAAGCGAGCGCCAGCGATGCCACCATGCCAAGCGAAGCACGCATGTCAGAAACTTCCGTGGAAGACTATAGCACCGCCCCGTCGAGCCGTATGGACACTGGGTACTACATCCGACCCGCGACGCTTTTCTCCGCGCCGAAGGAGGTACACGAGGGGAACCGTGAGCAATGGGACGGCCGTCGCGCTCAGCAGGACTGCTCGGTCTGTGTCGCGACCTCGCTCGACGCAAAGGCGCGGGTCGGGCCCACCCGTCGTACATGACTCGGGAGGCTTCGGTGCTGCTGTGACGCCGGATACAACAGCCCCGGTCGCTGCCGCAATGCCGAGAGCCCCGTGAATCCACGCCCACCAGGGTGTCTTGCGTTCGTAGGGCAGTAAGACTGGCATCGCCGCCACGAGCAATCCGCCGCCGATCGTCCCCGTGACGATCAACCCCGTTCCAATGCCCAACCACTTGTCCTGCGCGTTCAGGTTGTTGCCACCGGAGGCCCAGTCGTTTCCTGCAGGTCGCCTGGCCGCAAGTAGGGCATAACCTGTGAGAAGAGAAGTCGTTCCACTGGCCGCCAGAGTGACACCTGCGATGAACTGCGGTCGCGGAGGGCGCACACGCCTGCTCTTGCGCAGATTGCTTCCCGTTCCAACGCTGATCGATGTGGTCGCGGCCTCCCCCGTGCGACAGTCGATTGCCACAGGCGGTTCCGATGTGAAGTCTTTGCACTCGCCGGCCAGGAGTGCGGTTGTGGCTTCGGCCGCGCGTTGACGTTCGAGGCCCTCGGGGGTGGTGGGGACCCGCACCAGGGAGGCGTCGACCTGGGTGCCGCTGATGACGCGTAGTTCCAAGGCATCGTTACTGTCAGTGACGGAAGCGACGACGACCGCAGCCGCGGGCAGCGCCCTTGCGAGCTGGCGCGTGTCACGCGCAAGTCGGGGTAGGTCGGGGGGCGACGGGTACTGCAGATGCAAGACTGGCTCGGTTCGTACTGCCCGATCGAAGCGGTCGAACACGAAGAGGCTGGTCGCACCGCTCGGCACGTCGACTTTGTGCACACGGCCGACGACGCCGGGTTCGCACTCGACCTGCACACGGTAGGGGCCCGGGTACAAGTCGGTCACTTCGTACGGGGTCTCTCCAACTTTGATGCCGTTGAGCCGGAGTGCGCATCCTCGCGGTTCGGTTTCAACGAGTAGGCGGCTTGCGTGCGACGGGCCCGGGCGCTTCGCCGTTTCGTAGAGCTCGACCACCGCGGGCGGGTGCATCTGAAGGTTCGGCTCTCCCTCGGGCACCTTGCGCACGCATGCTTGCGCCTGCAGCTTCGCGGATCTCGAATCGCCTGTCTGCTCGAGCGCCCGCACGAGGTAGAGGCACGTGTCGAGGACGGCCTGCGAGTGGGCGCCGTCGCGGTTCAGTGTCTCGAGCGTACGGGACGAGAACGCGTCGGACTTGCGCAGGCCGGCCAGGGCTCTCTCGTAGTCCGCCATGGCGAGCGCCCGAAGGGCCGCTTGGGAACCGCCGGACCACGCCTGAAAGTCCTCGCCGGAGACCGTTACGGCGGCGGAGGAGTCTCGGCTCTCGAAGGCCTTCACCGCGGAGCGGCTTGACCAGACGCCGATCCCCTGGCGACGAAGCTCCCGGCCGAGTTGTTCCGACGTGCCCGCCATCCAGGCGGTGTCCTCGTCGACGCTCGTCGGGAGCACTAGCCAGTTGTCCGATTGAGCGCGCGCGCGCATCGGGCCGCAAAGCGACAAGACCACCGCGATCACCACCATTCGCATCGTCGCGACTATACGACAACGGCGTGGCTTGCCTCGGGCCAAAACCGAGATGCTGAACGGAAGTTGCGCAGTCAGTGCAAAAATGGGGCTCATCACACCGATCACGCGCGTCGGCGCCCGATCGGATCGACGCCACTTTCGTGTCGCTAGGGTACCCATCAGTACCGGTCGGATGTCCGCCGAGACGGGGTCCTTTTCTGCTACGGTCCCGGCATGCGCGTATGGCTTGGTCTGCTGGTCGGCAGTGTCTTGTGTTGGGGTGCAATCACGAACGCTGATGAGCCTAGCGCCGAGCCGGAAGAAAAAACGTGGCACGGACAGTTGGCCGCCGGGCTCGACTACGTGGTCGAGCCCGAGTTCGCAGGCTTCGGGTTCTTTTTGTTCCAGGCCACCGGGCAAGGAATCGTCGGGGGTGGGGACCTTCGCCTCTACTACAACACCGACACCGTCGAGGTTGGCCTTGATCGGATCCCGTTGGCCAAGAACCTCGACCTTTTCATCGCGCTTCGGGGTGAGGCGTTCTTTTCAGGCCTGCTGCGTTACTACTATGTGGGCGGGATTCGCAATACCAACTTCGGCTTCAACGCGAGCTACATCATCTTGCGCAACAAGCTTCAGTGGCACTTCGCACCGAAGCATACCTTCGAGGTGATTGCCGACGTTCGGCATTGGTGGTTCGGCGACGACGACACCAGCCCTGACTTCGTCTTGCCCGATGACACCTGGGTCTTCGAGCCACGCATTGGGTACATCTTTTGGAACGTGGATTCTCCTGGCGGCGAGTGGACGGCTGACAAGTTGTTTCCGCGCTTCGAGGGCAACGCATTCGGCCTGACAGTTGGCATCGATGTTCGCTCGGACATCAACACGTGGGGCCTCGATGATGGCCGCAACGATCCCACCAAAGCGATCTTGACGGTCAACCAGTGGTACCGTGGCGGTTGGCAGTTCAAGCCGTTCTTTCGGCTTGAAGTGCAGGAGACGGCCAACTGGGGCGAGAACCAGGACGACATCTCACGGCAGCGTGTTGGCGGTATGAACCCGTATTCGATCGTAGTGCCAGGTGTTCCCTGGGCAGGAATCCTGTCCGAGCGCCTTTTGATCGGCCAGGCGAGCGCGCACTTTCGAGTCAAGAAGAACAAACCTCAAGAGCTTGGCGTCTTGATCTCGGGCGGCACCGTGAACGATCCTTTTCGCACCGGGAACCTCGACAGCTTCGGCGGCATCGGCGGTGTCGCCGTGATGACGGACCTCAGATGGGGGCCGGTGAGCCTCTACGCCCGCGTCGGTTACGCGATTCCCACCAACTGGCTCGCCGACGAAGCGTTCATCTCGGTCTTCGGCGGCATCGGCGTCGACGCGTTCTAGTGCCCCGCACCCTCTCGGTCAGCCGTGTGTGAGGGGATCACAATGCCCGAACTTGCCCGACGACGTGGGGCGCGCCCGTCTCCGCGTCGCGAACGGCGATCGAGGTCTCAGGGGTATCAGGGCCAAGGGGGGAGGCTTGGATCCGGACGCGGGCAGGCATGAGAAGCGGGCGCTTGAACGCGGCCGACGCGTTCAAGGCCGCTTGTGCTTCCACACCGCGCAGCGCCACTGTCACCGCGCGCGCAAAGGTCCACATGCCATGGGCGATCGGTCGGCGATAACCGAGCGGCTTGGCCGTGAACCACCAAAGGTGGTGGGGGTTCCAGTCCCCAGCGACCCGAGCAAACGCGACCCCGGTCCGGCTTGGCACCGTGAGTTCCTGGGTGGCTGTCGGCCTGGGCTGGGCATCCACGGCGCTCCGTGATCGAGGAGCCTTGCGTCTCGTTCGAACGTCGGGCGAACGCGACAACACCGTCGTCACGCCAGTCCAAATCGCGGCGCCATCGCGCTCGAGACGAAGGGCAAAGTCGACTTCGTACCCTCGATCGCTTCGCCGGAGCTCAGAGAGCTCGGCGGTCGCATCCACCACGTCGCCCGGTCGCAAGGGCGCGTGTACGGCGATCGTTTGCTTCGTGTGGATGAGGCCGAGGGGGCTGAGCGGGAACCGATCGGACAGAATCGCTGCGGCCATGAGCGGGGTGAAGTGGATCTCCGGGTAGGGAAGGGGGACGAGCTTCGGCTGGGCTTCGTAGTCGCAGACACGCCGGTACGCTTCGATTCGGGAACGTTCGAGTCGCAGCTTCGGCTGCTGAACGCGCATCGGGCCGGGGATCACGCCATCTGCGAGCCGACCTTGTTCCTTGCGCGCCGCGAGCGGGACGACGCGTGCGAACATCTGGGCTGGATGCAACGGACGTTTGACGGAGCGTTCGAACGATGGGCCGCGCAGTGGAATCGTACTCGAGGTCCGTGAATGGATCGTCGGGGACTCTTCGGCGCGATGGGGCTCGACCATCGCCGGAGGGTCGCACTCGCGGCTCGGTTTGTCAGGACCCGGAGTTCGCGACCAGGTTTTTCCGCGTGATCACGAGGTCGAAGCGCGGCTCGGGCCCGTGCACCAACTCGTCGAAGGAAAGCTCACGGATCTCGCCCTTTGACTCCTCGTACCGGAGATAGAACCCGAAGTTGTACTCGTTCGGAACGGCAAAGTAGCGAAAGCCACGTTCCTCGAAAGGTGCGAGCGACGGGCCGACACTGCCGCCCTGGTCTTGGATCAGGCTCTTGGTGACCTCCATCAGCACCATCACGTCGTCGGACATCCTGTCGAGGCAATCCACCATGCCTCGGATGACTTGTGTCTCCGCACCTTCGACATCGATCTTCACCATCTTGACGCGCTCGAGGTCCTGTTCGTCGATGAGCGCGTGCAAGGGCGCGGCGCGCACCTTCGCTTCGTGTGCGCGCTTCGGTGACGAGAGGAGCGAGGTATTCCCTTCGTTCTTGGTGGGTCCGAGGAAGATGTCGAGCTCTCCCTCGGAGTCCCAGACCGCGCACTGCTTCGCGACGACGTTCTGCAGGCGGTTGATCCGGATGTGTCGCTCGAGCCGTGCGAAGATGGTGGGAGACGCCTCGAGCGCGTAGACGCGACCTGTGTCCCCGACCAAGCGTGACGCACAAAGGGAGTAGTACCCGATGTTCGCGCCCACATCGATGAAGACGTCGCCTTGGTCGAGGTGGGAGTCGAGCAGCGCCGTGATGTGAGGTTCCCACACGTCGAGGAAGTAGATGAACGCGTTGACGGTATCGACTCGGTTGAGGAGCATCGTGCCGAACCGTGGTGACGAAACGGGGAAGCGTAGGTTCTGAGTACGAAGCTGGGTCGCGAGAAAATGGTTCGTTCCGAGATACGCGCGCTTCAGCGGCCTTGGGAGCAGCGAGAGAATTCGGCGTTCGGTTCGCCAGACACCGGCGAGGACGGGCCGGTCGCGCGCGGGGTCATCTTTGTCTTGGGCCAACGGACTTCCTTTTCAGCCTAGGCCGACATGTAAGGCCATCGCGCGCTGACGTCGGCCTGCACCAACTCGCCAAGGCCGGCGTTCCGTTTGTTGTACACCTTCTGTAGGTGCGTGCGGGTATCGGGCTTCATCGGGGGCGGGCGCCGTCTCGGAAGGTTGTCGTCGAGCCGCAGGAGTGCCTTTTCGTACCAGCGAAGCTCGCGCGCTTGGGCGTCGTCTGGATTCGGGCCGCGGTAGTTCGGGAGGTTCGGCCTCGGCCGTGGGAAAGAGAACCGATGCCCAAGCCAGTGGTTGACCAGCAGGCGAGATGGAAAATGGAGGGGTGGGCGGGCGGCGTTGCTGTGTTGGGCGCCCAGGTCGACGGCGGGCGGGTCTTCGAGCCCCAAGAACGCGCACGTGCGCCCGAGCTCGCCGATGGGGTCGCGGACGAGGTCTTCGAAGAAGATCACGCGCAACTGCCCTGCTTCGATGAACCCCTGGTAGCGCCGAAGCTGCTCCGTGTAGAAGCCGTGCGCGAGAACGGCCATCGGGTTGGTCCGAAGGGTGCGCTCAAAGCTCAGCGAATGCCGGCCGGCGCGCACATTGTGAAGGTACTGCGAGTACGCGCGGTCGACCGGGTCACGAAGAAGGGCGATGAGTCGTGCATCGGGAAGAAGCTCGGCAATGCGGCGGGACGCGTCCGGAGAACGCAAGTACGTGGTGGTGTCTTCTCCTATACGCTGGCCCGGTTGCGCACCAGCGAACTGTGACCGGTACCACGTGAGATACTCGTCGAACTGGGCGTCGTAGTCGTGAAAGCTCAAGCCGTCTCGGTGGACGAAGAAGTCGGGGTGGGCCAACACGTCGTCGACGTCGAAGAAGAACACCTCGTTGTCGGGGATAAACACGTCGGGGTGCTCGGCGAGCATCGCGTGCATCGAGGTTGTTCCACACTTTGGGGCGCCGATTAGAATGAAGTGTGGCAGGCCCTCGGCCTCCGGGCCTCTTCGGTCACCGATCGTCATCGCGGCTATTCCGTTCGTCGAATCCGGCGCTTGGGCTCGGCAGGGCCGGGGCGGCTGCCTTGCGCGCGGCCCAGGTGCGAACTTCGGGATGCCCGGCGATCCATAGTCCGACTCCATACGCCAAGAGGACCGCCACGGCGAGTCCGAGGCGAAGGCCAAAGTGTCCGAGGGCGGCAGGGTCCCATAAGAGGCCCAAGATTGCGGCGCCGACGGCGGCTCCTGCATACGGCATCCAGGCATCCCGTGCTCGAATACTCACCTTCTCGAGGAACCGGAGCTCGATCAGCTGGAGGACGCCAACGATGGCCGCGGACACGGCGGTCGCGCTTGCTGCGCCGATCAGGCCGTACTTCGGGATCCAAAGCAGGTTGAGCCCCGTGTTGAGTGCGCCGATCAAGAGGCCGTTCATCAGGTTCACGCGCGTATGGCCGGTGTACGTGATGAAGTTCCCGGCGAGACCGAAGGCGCAGCTCACGCTAGCCGGGATCAGGAGCACCAAGATGAAGAGGTCGCCGTCCTTCGCGTAGCTCTCATCGACGAGGCCCAAAATGTCTCGCCTCAAAATGACGAGGGTGAGCGCCAAGAGTGGTAGGAGTGAGCTGACCCAGCGTGTGGTCCTCGTCAGCAGCTCGGTGAGCTCCTCGCGTTCGCCACGGTGGTGGTGACGGGCGACCACGGGTGCAAGCGCCGTGCTGAACACAATGCGTACCTGTTGCAGGTTGCTCGTGAGGTACGAAGCAGTGGCGTACCAGGCGAGGCTGGCCGGTTCGACGCCAAGCGCGCCGAGCATGATCGTATCGAGGCGCGTGATGTAGAGCGTCAGCGTATGGGTAAGCGCGTGCGGGACGGCGAAGTGAATGAGATCACGGTCCCAAACAGGGCGAACGTTACGAAGGACTTCTCTCCAGTCGAAGTACCGGACGAACGGCACGAGCGACAAGAGCGCGAGCGCTACCATCGAAACGAAGTAGCTTGCGAGGAGGCCGGTGAGGCCACCTCCGAGGAAGTAGACCAAGACGCTGGTGGTGAGGAGGAGCAACGGACGCGCGCCACCGAGTGCCGCGTCCCATACCATCGTGAGGTGGGCCTTGCTGGCGGCGCCAATGATGTTGGCAAACGCCGTCGGGACCATCGCCCACCCGACGAAGTAGATGCCAGGAAGCAATTCAGTGTGCTTGGTGAAGTAGTTGTGGATCACCCACGACGCCAGGCCTTGGACGAGCAATCCGAACACGATCGCCGTGGCGAGGCTGTAGGTCAGCGTCCTCCCGAGCGTGGCGTTCATTGCCGCGTTGGCATCTGCGCTTCCCCCGGCGGCTTCGGCGTGCGGGCTCACGCGGACCGTGGTCGCCGTCGCCCACCCAGCAGTCACCGCGCCGGTGCCGAGCTCGATGATCGCCAGGCCAATGAAGTAGTGGCCCATCAAGTCCGCACCGAAAAGGCGCGTCAGCACGAAGATGAGAAGCGGGTAAAGGAGCTTGGCGAGCAGGCCGAGCGCGTTGACGAGCGTTCCGCGAAGTAGCGCTTGCCCGTACGCCATCAGCCGCCGTTCTGAAGCACGCCCAGCTCTCGGCTTTCTTGGATCATCTGCTCGGTTGACGCCCGCTCTTCGGCCGTCAGGTTGAACGCGGGGTGCTTCAGGACGTCACCGTCGATGAACCGGGCCTTGAGGTAGCGGAACTTGTCGGGCCACCGGTAGTGAAGGCGCTCGGTGAAGTGTTCTTCTTCCCACGTGTTCGTGCCGTGGAAGCATCGAATGAAAAGGTGCGCGTGCTCCCCAGTCGCGATTCCGAGCTTCCCTTTGCGTTTCACCCGGCGGCGGAACACGGCGTCTTCGTGGCGGCGCCAATTGGGGTACCGCGCTTCGGTGCGCCGGTGGAGGATGGTGCCGGGGATCCCGTGCGGAAGCGCGCTCCGGTAGGGGTGGTCGACCAACCGAGGCGAGTCGAGGTGCATCAGCGTCGAACGCAAGACAACCGCGTCGAGGTTCTTCTCCCGAAGGACGCTCATCTGGTAGCGGATGCGGTCCGGATGGAACCACTCGTCGTCGTCCCACTGGACGAGGTACTCGCCCTTGGCCAAGTCTTGCGAGAGGTTGCGAAGCCCACCGAGCTTCACCTCCGGGTCGGGTTCGATCCGGTGGTACAGGATCGGAAAATCGTCCTGGAACTCGGCGACCAGGTCTTCGTACGACTCGTCGCCATCGTCGACGATGACGAGCTCCACGTTGGGCCACGACTGGTTGCGGAGGCATTGAAATGCCCGACGAGCCAGCGCGACGCGGTCTCGAGTTACCATGACGGCACTGACGAGCGGGTCCGACACGTCGCAACGCTAGCAGTGCTGGGGAGGGTATCAACCGGAGTTGGGTTTTCGCGGTGCGGGCTGTAGAAGTATGGAATTAGTGGGGTTTTGGGGGGGCGGAGTGACCCCGGTTAGAGGGTGATCTGGTCGCCTAGTTCGATGACGCGTTTGGTGGGGAGCTGGAAACGCTGGGTGGGGTCGCGCTCGCTCCTGAACAAGAACTCGAAGAAGCGCTTGCGCCAGACTGGCATTCCTTTGGCGGGCGTGATGACGAGCGTGCCGCGGGAGATGAAGTAGGTCGCATCTTCGAGCTGCATCTCGCGGCCCGACTGTCGCGCTTCATCGAGCAGAACCGGAAGGTTGGGGGTCTGAATGAAGCCGTAGTGCCCGACCACCCTCGTGATGTTGAGGGGTAGTTCTTCGAGCGTCAGTCGGTCGGACGAGGGCACACGCGGAACCTCTTCGATGACGATCGTCGCGAGGATCACCTGTTGATGAAGGACGTTGTTCCGCTCGAGGTTCTGCATGAGGGTGGCGGGGATTCCCGTGGGGTCTTTGCTGACGAAGACAGCGGTGCCTTTGGGGCGATACGGTTGTCGCTCTTTTACCCGTTGTACCAGGGTATCGACATCCACCATGGCCGCCTTTCGCTTCTCGTGGAGCAGCACGCGTCCGCGACGCCAGGTGGCCATGGCGAAGAACACGATCAAGCCGACCAAGATGGGAATCCAGCCACCGTCGATGAACCGCGTCATGTTTGCGCCAAAGAAAAGAAGCTCCATCGAAAGAAAGACGACCACCACGGCGCTCGCAACAACGAAGCTCCAACCGAGGTTCCGCCGAACGTAAACGAAGGCGAGCAGGCTCGTGAGGACCATCGTGCACGACACGGCAATGCCGTAGGCGCCCGCGAGTGCCTGGGAGCTTCGAAACGAAATCGCGAGGAACGATGTGGCGACGAAGAGCGCCCAGTTCACGAACGGGATGTACACCTGGCCTCGTCGCTCGGCTGCGTAGTGCTTGGTTGCCAGGTGTGGCAGGAAGCCGAGCTGCTGGGCTTGGTAGGTCAACGAGAACACTCCCGAGATCACGGCCTGTGACGCGATAACCGTCGCCAGGGTGGCGAGCCCGACGAGTGGGTAGATCGTCCACGAGGGGCCCATGTCGAAGAACGGGTGTACCACCTCTTTGCCACGCTCGAGGACGAGGGCCCCTTGCCCGAAGTAGTTCAAGAGGAGTGCCGGCAGGACGAACCCAAACCAGCCCGCGCGAATCGGGCGGCGCCCGAAGTGTCCCATGTCGGCGTAGAGTGCTTCGGCGCCGGTGAGCACGAGGAACACGCCGCCCATCGCGCGAAAAGCCCCGAGGCCGCCCGCTTCGAGGAAACGCAAGGCGTACCGCGGGTCGGCAGCGCGTAGGATCGAGGGGTCTCGCAGGATCCAGTAGACCCCCATCCCCGCGATGCATGCGAACCACACGAACATGATCGGCCCATAGGCTAGGCCGATCTTTGCGGTTCCGAAGCGCTGGGCGCCAAACACGACGAGAAGAACCCCGATCGTGATCGGAACGATGAACCGCGACATCCTCGGCGATGCGACTTCCAGGCCTTCGATTGATGACAGAACCGACACGGCTGGCGTGAGCATACCGTCGCCGAAGAGGAGCCCGGCCCCGAGGAGGCCGAGCGTGGTCGCGATCACGAAGCTCGATCTGCGCTTGCTCGGCCCCTGAGTCGCGAGCGTCATCAGCGCCAGGACCCCCCCCTCGCCTCGAAGGTCGGCGCGCAATAGCAACATGACGTACTTGACCGACACCAGAATCGTGAATGCCCAGAACATGAGCGACAGGATGCCGAGCACATTGTCTGCCGTCGGAGACAACCCGAAAGTCGAGAAGCAGGCGCGAAACGCGTAGAGCGGGCTTGTGCCGATGTCTCCATAGACGACGCCGAGCGCGCCCAGGATCGCGAGCGGCAGCGGACCGGATTCACCGGGGCTCGAGGTTCGGGAGGGCGCGGTGTTCACGGTCGCGATTCCGACACGTTATCACACGCTTGCCCGCGGTCTCACTCCCGTTCGACGAGTGCCCAGTGGTTGTGGCAGGGGAGTCGAGGCAGTTTCGCGGTTGCACCCGGCCTCGGCCGACCGCGGCACTTTATGAGACTTCGCAATGCTCGTCCGAGCAGTTTTGACCGGCGGACGTCTGCGATACCGAGACCTCGTCGTCGCGCGTTTGAGTGGCCGTCTCCAGTAGGTCTGCGCTCGGGTCGAGCACCAATCGCTCGATCGCCGATCCGAGGGTGAGATCGTCGTGGACCCCGAATACTTTGCTTGCGATGCGCCCTGCCTTGTCGATCAAGATCGTCGTCGGTGTTCCGCGCATCTCGTATGCCCGCATCGTTTGGGGGATGGGGTCCGCACCGTCGCCAGGTCGATCGACACCTACCGGAAAACGCACGTCGTACTCGTGGAGGAAGGCGCGAAGGGACGGCAGTTGCATGGCCTCGTGGTGCTCGAACACCGTGTGTAGACCGATCACATCGACCGGCGCGTCGCGGAAAGCCTCGGCCACGCGCTTCGCCTGGGGGATGCCCTTGAGAACGCACCCTGGGCAGAGCATCTGGAAGGCATGGATCACGACGACGCGGCCACCAAGCTGGTCGAGCGTGATCGCCTCGTCCGTGTTGATCCAGGTGTCGACTTGAAGCGGTGGGGCTTGGCGTTGAGTCATGGTCGGTCCTTTTCATGAATTAAAGATAGTAGCGACTCGATACCATCTATGGTGGTCTGACTTTGCTTGTCAATCTAATATCGACTCGCTACATTCTCACCGTGTCAGCCAAGGACATCTACGGCGCCTTGACGCAGCTCGGCGCCGTGCTGCGCGCTGAGGCCCGAATCGAGTCCGGGCTCCAGCCGGTGCAAGTTCAGGTGCTGAACTACCTCTCGATCTGCAATCGATACAGCGATACACCGGTGTCGGTTGCGGACTATCTTGGCCTCACCAAGGGGACGGTGTCCCAAACCTTGCGGGTGCTCACCGAGGCGGGGTTCGTCGACAAGCGACCGGACCCGCACGACGGCCGCGTGGTCCACCTCCGATTGACGGCGAAAGGGAAAGCCACGGTCGCGGGTTCGGTGCCCCCACCGGTCCTTCGACAGGCAGTCGCCTCGCTGTCGGAATCTGACCAGTCGCGTACGCTCGAGTCGTTCCGGCGGCTCTTGGGCGCGCTTCAACAGGCCAATGACGGGCTCTCGTTCGGCATATGCCACACCTGCCAGCACTTCCTAAGTGAGGGTCGCGGCCGGTTTCGCTGCGGGCTGACCGAGGAGCCGTTGAAGGCCGCCGAAAGCAAGCTCATCTGCCGAGAGCATCTGACCTGAGTGGTGGTCGTTGGCCAGCGCTAAACGCTTTCGACCCGGCGCTTGAGGTCGGCATTGAAACCCGAGTACGACGGGCCGAGTTGTGCTCTCAAGAGCGCCCACACCAAAGGCGCGAAGATCCCGGAGAAGTCTTCACCATGAACGAAGCGTGTGCGTGCGCCATCGTCGTGCGGCTCGAGCCTAAAGAAGTGGCTTCCATCGACGATCCCCTTGGGCCCGCCGCGCCAACGAAGCTCGCGCGCTTCGTCGACCCGCTCGATGCGCACGGGCACGCGGTTGCGGCGGCCTAGAAGTGAAAACTCGATCTGTGCAGGCGTGCCGACTTCAGGCGATCCGTGCAACACGAAATGTTGCGTCCACTGTTCGTGCGCGTCGAAGTTGGTAAGGTGCCGCCACACGTCGCGGGGTGGGGCGTCGATCATGATCTCGGTTTCGTACGTCGGCATCGAGCGAACCTGTCATGGCTTCGCGTGCAGAGCCACAGCCATCAACAAAACCTACGAAACTTGGGGGCGCTTGTGCTAGATCAAATCGCTCGCCCGAGGTTCTGAGAATGTCCGTAGAAGGTTTCGATTTCATCGTCGTTGGTGCTGGTTCGGCCGGTTGTTGCGTGGCCAACCGCTTGTCGGCCAACCCCGCACACCGCGTGCTCTTGCTCGAAGCAGGTGGCAACGACAAGAACCCGCTCATCAAGATGCCCATCGGCTTCACGCAGCTGATGTACGACGAGAAGACCACCAACCTCTACAAGACCTTGCCCGAACCCCACCTCGGCGGGCGTGAAGTGAGTGTCGTGCGCGGCCGCGTCGTCGGTGGGTGCAGCTCGATCAACGGCATGGTGTACATGCGCGGCCAAAGACAAGACTACGACGACTGGGCGGCACTTCCCGGCTGCAGCGGTTGGTCGTACGAAGCGATGCTCCCCTACTTCAGGCGCTCCGAGCACTACGAGGTCGGCCCCGAGGATGAGTATCACGGCAAGGGGGGCGAGCTTAACGTGGCCCACGTCGCCACCAAGTACGACATCACGGATGTCTACCTGGACGCGGCTGCGAGCGTCGGGATTCCGCGCAACGATGACGTTAACGGCGCCGACCAAGAAGGGATCGGTTACGTCCAAGTCAATATGAAGAACGGCAAGCGCTGGAGCTCTGCCGACGCCTTTCTGAGCCCAGAGGTTCGCAAGCGTCCCAACTTGAAGATCGAACTCAACGCCGTGGCCAAGCGCTTGCTCTTTGAGGGGCGCCGGGTGATTGGCATCGAGTACGACGACCGCAAAGGGCAAACGCACGAGGCAAGCGTCTCGCGCGAGGTCGTGATCTCGGCAGGCACGTACAACTCGCCACCCCTCTTCGAGCACTCTGGCGTGGGCAACCCCGAAGTCCTTCGCAAGCTCGGGGTTGACGTGAAGCACGCTCTTCCCGGGGTGGGTGAGAACCTGCAAGACCACTATCAGTGCTGGGTGCAGTTCGGCGTCAACGCCAAGAGCATGGTCGAAGATAGCAAGTTCCCGCGGATCGCCTGGAACGTGCTCAAGTACATGTTTACCAAGAAGGGGCTCTTGGCGATGCCCGCCTGCAACGTCGGTGGGTTCGTCCCAAACGAGGGTGCGGCGCGGCCGATCTTTCAGATCCACTTCACCCCCGGCGCGGGTGGGATGGACGACCAAGGCAACATGGTTCCGTCGCCCGAGCGAGGTGTGAACTCTACCGTGTGCGTCGTGCGGCCAACGTCACGAGGGAGCATTCACGCGACCAGCACCGACCCCCGCGACTTCCCGGCGATCATTCACAACTACCTATCAACCGATCACGATCGCGATCTGGCGGTCGAGGGCTTCCGGCTGCAGCGGAAGATCTATCACTCGGACGTGTTTCAAGCGTACGCCACGCAAGAGATCAAACCCGGAGACCAAGTCCAGAGCGACGACGAGATCCTCGACTTCTGGAGAACCGACGGCATGAGCGTGTACCACCCCGTCGGCTCCATGAAGATGGGTGCGGCCGACGACCCCACGGCCGTGGTCGACCACGAACTCCGCGTACACGGCCTCGCGGGCGTCCGCGTGGTCGACGCCTCCGTGTTCCCCCTGCTCCCCTCCGGAAACACCCACGCCCCCACCGTCGCCGTCGCCGAAAAAGCCAGCGACCTCTTGCTCACCTAGAGGGTCACTCCGCCCCCCCAAAACCCCCCCAATTCCGGGCACCTCCACACCGCACCGCGAAAACCCACACCGATGCTCGCCGCGGCCGGCAAGAAGCCAGCGATCTCAAAGCCTTTCCCATGCGGAAGGTCGGCTTTCCCAAGCTGCTTGGCGCGCATCGACTTCGCTCTGTGACAATCGGTCTCGGGGCTCGCGACCGCTCTATTCGGTCCTGGACACCCGTGTTACCAAGGTCACAGAAACCGGCCCTCCGCCGTTTCGGAAGGACCGCCATGGACGAGCAATCGGTGAGTTGTCGTCGCTCTCCCCGCAGGATCGGGATTCCAAGGTTCGGGCGCGCGACCTGTTTGGTGCTGTTCTCGATGACCTTCGCACTCGGGCAAACGGTGGATTGCTCTCCACCGAGCCCGCCCCCGCAGGTCCCCGATTTCCCGATCGCACTCGACTGCGTGATCGGCGGAACCCAAGTGTTCGCGCCGATCGACATGTCCGTTGACCCGGATCGATTCGCCGAGTCTCTCGTGAGTCTGCGCGTCGATATCGACGTGTCGATCGATCTCCCGCAAGACGTGTTCTGCGCACTCGTCGCCGACGGCTACGTGAGCGGCGATCCGGTAGCATCGACAGCGACCACCAACATCGGCGCCTCTCAGTTTCCTGACCCGCCCGTGTCTGTCGGCACCGCAGCACCCTCGGCGGTGATGGACTTCGGGGCGGCTTGTGCGGGTGACCTGGGCCCTGAGGTCACGCTCGACTTTGTTTATCCCATGCAAACCGTGTGGCCGGACGGTTCGGGGCCGATGAGTTTCTGGCTGACGGCGCAGAGCTTCAACATCGGATTCACCAACGTCACCTTGAGTGACGCATCGATCCTGCCGAGCTTGTCTTTGGTCGACGTCTGTACGCCGACCGACAAGAGCGAACCGCCAAACGGTACGACCGATGACGAGGACGATAGCCCCCGCATCGCGGCGGACAAAGACGGCGACGGCACAGTGTACGAGGCGTTCGCCGCCATCCAAGATCAGGTCCAAGTTGCGGTTAGTGGCACGAACCCGTGCGCCGGTTGCGATGACGGCAACGAATGCACGGCCAACATGTGTGATCCCGGAGATGGGATCTGCACGCATCCGATCGTGGAGGACTTCACGGCGTGTGATTTCGACGGCGACGCCGGTGCGTGCATCCAAGGCGTGTGTCAGCAATCGCAGACGAAGTCGATTCCGATCGCGTGCTCGAACAGCGTGACAACTCAGCAATCGACGTACTTTCTAGACCTTACCGTCGCCGCTCCAACCATCGTCGGGGGACAGTCGCCGCAGGACTTCGATGCGACGTTCGAAGGCAACTTCGTCTTTCCAGAGTTTTTCCTCGATGCGGGGCAGGGGGCGGTGCCCGGCGGGATCATGCAGGCTGAACTCGTCGAGCTGGTTGCCACGGTCCAAACCCGGCGGGGCGCGGCGGGACCCGACGTCCCGCTCGGACCTGACGTGGCCAACATCTCTCCCGGTGTGACAACGCTCTGCAACATTCCAGCTGGCGTCCCTTGCAGCGTCGACAACGATTGTGCTGGCGGATTTGGAAGCTGCAATCAGGTTGCGACGCTCATCGACTACCCCACGAGCACCGATTGTGCGCCGGGAGGGGTCTGCGAGGGGGTCGGAAAGACCGGCACCAACTCCCAGTGCGCGCTCAACGGTTTCTGCATCACCGGCGACCTCGTCATCCCGTTGGCGCCCAGCAGTGCGAGCTTCACCCCCGACTCGTCCGGTGTGGTCCTTTTCGGTTGGGCCGACCAAGGCGTTCCCGGGCTCGTCACCTGCCCGTCGGGCGACCCTGAAGAGTGCGACCAATTGTTCCACGTGGCCGGTTCCTACCAGACGCCGCCCGCCGTTTTCGCGGATCCGACCGCTCCACTCGGGATTCGGGTCAATAGCAGCGGCCTCTTCATCCCTCTGCAGTGCGCCATGGCAGAGCCCGGGGGTGTGTGCAGCTCGGCGCCCAATCTCGGGTGCCTTGCAGCGTCACAATGCCCGGGCTCGGCGCCTTGTGACTTGACGGTGGAAGACGTGGTGATGCCGACTCCGGACGCGGCGCTGATTTACCTTCCGATCACCGAACCCGGTGCTGTGTCGTGCGGCGGTGCGAACTGCAACGACAACGACCCATGTACGGTCGATAGCTGTGGCGCCGGCGACGTCTGCGTCAACTCCATGGTTCCGAACGGCGATCCATGCATTAGCAATGGAAACCCTGGTGTGTGTTTGGTGGGCGTGTGCGCCCCGGTCTGCGGGGTGCTGAGCTGCAACGACGGCCAAGGGTGCACAGCGGACACCTGCGATCCCGCGAACAGCCGTTGCATCAACACCCCCTTAGCAGACCTCAGTGGGTGCGACTTTGGCGGTAATCCGGGGCTCTGCACCTCCGGAACGTGCGTCGGCGCATGTGACCTTCTCGATTGCGATGACGGAGACGACTGCACCACCGACACGTGTGATCCGGTTCTGGGTTCCTGCAGCAACGTGACGGCGCCCGACTCAACGCCTTGTGACTTTGGCGGCCTTCCTGGGCTCTGTGTGGCCGGTGTTTGTGAGGATGCTGCGCTTTGCGCTGGTGTCGACTGTGACGATGGCAACGTTTGCACCGACGACACGTGCGATCCGCAAACTGGTTTGTGCGACAACATCGGAGTCACCGTGCAGACGCCGTGCGACTTCTCCGGTTTGCCAGGGCTTTGCTCGGTCGATACCTGCGTGTCCGCGTGCGACTTGCTCGACTGCGACGACGGTAACAGTTGCACAGACGATCTGTGCGACCCCTTCGCCGGCACGTGCGGCAACGGTGCGAGCGCCGATGGCTCGGTGTGCGACGCGGGGTTCGGCGTATGCCTGAGCGGTGCCTGCCAATCGGCTGCGCCCGTATTCACCTCCAAGACTACGACAGCAACCCTGAACTGCGGGGTTGCCGTCGGTGGACCGCAGTCGCCCGCGGACTTCGAGCTCACGGTCGCGACCACGCCGGTCATTGGAGGCGCCGCTCCCCGCGACTTCACCGCAGAGTTTAGTGCGGTCGTGCCGTACCCAGAGTCGTTCCTCGACGCCCTACAGACCTTGGTTGTCGGTGGCGTTGCCGAGGTCGAGCTCGCCCGGCTCAATACCTTTGTTTCGGTCCGATCGGGGACCGAGGGGCCGGACATCGTGCTCGAGATCGACGAGTCGCAGATTCAAGTCGAGACGAACACGTTCTGCAACATCACCAACGAGCCTTGCGTCGACAACTCCGACTGCATGGCGCCGTTCGAGTGCTTGCCGTACTCGACGGTCGACCTTCCCACCAGCTCGGATTGCGGGCCGGGCGGCGTTTGCGACGGGCTCGGGAAAACCGGGGCTGGGTCGCAGTGTGAGAACAACGGGTTCTGCGTTAGCGGCGGCCTCGGCATCCCGATGGGCGTGCAATCCGCGACCTACACCCCTGACACCGACGGTGTCGTGGCCTTCTCGTGGGCAGACGCCGTCAACACGTTTGCCTACATCCTGACGGAGCCGGCGGTTCAACAGGTGTTCTGCACCATCGGGAGCATCCCCTCGTCTGCCGTGCCTTACTTCCCGATTGTCGGGGGAGCGATTCCATGTGGTGCCGCGGACTGCAACGATGGTCTGAGCTGTACGACCGACAGTTGCGCGCTCCCCGCCGGTGTGTGCGAGAACACCATGTTGCCCAACGGGTCTTTGTGTGACCTCAGCGGGTCACCCGGCGCCTGCCAGGTCGGTACCTGCGTTCCCGTGTGCAACACCGTCAACTGCGACGACGGGAATCCCTGCACCGCCGAGTCTTGCGACCCGAACGACGGCCTGTGTGACACCACGATTCTCGACGGTGCGAACTGTGATCTTGGCGGGACCGCGGGGATCTGCGTTCAGGACTCCTGTCAGGCGATCTGTGATGTGGTGGGTTGCGACGACGGCAACGAGTGCACGGGAGACGTGTGCGACCTTGCCACGGGCAACTGCACCAACACCCCGGCGGCGGACGGCACCGTCTGTGACTTCGCGGGTCAGCCGGGCGTCTGCGTGTCAGGGCAGTGCGAGGACGCTGACCTTTGCGCCGGCGTCAACTGCGACGACGGCAACGCCTGCACGGCCGACTCGTGTGATCCGCAGACCGGCCTCTGCGACAATGATTCCGTTAGTGGCTCTTGCAACTTCGGAGGACTGCCAGGAGCCTGCGTCGACGGCACCTGCGCCTCGGAGTGCGCCATCACCGACTGCGACGACGATGAAGACTGCACCGACGACATCTGCGACGAGGTGAGCATCACGTGTAGTCACGTGACCTCCACCGACGACACCTTCTGCGACTCGGGATACGGCCGCTGTCAGACCGGCGTCTGTCAGGCCATTCCGGCCGGGGAATTCACGACACAGTCCCAAGTGGTGACGGTCGCCTGCACCAACAGCGTCACCACCACGCAGACGGTCTTTGCCAACGATCTGACGGTCCGAGCAACGGACATCTTCGGCGGACCGTCTCCTGAGCCTTTCGCCGCCGAGTTCAGCGGCACCGTGATTTATCCGGAGTTCTTCTTGAATGCGGGTCAGGGCGCGGTGCCCGGAGGCGTCACACAAGGCGAGTTGGTCGAGGTCGTCTCGACTGTCCAAGTGCGATCGGGCGCCACAGGTCCGGACGTGCCCCTCGTTCCCGACGGCAGCGCGATCACCCCAGGCTCGGTGTTGACTTGTACCATCCCGCAAGGCGTCCAATGCACCAACGATTTTGATTGTGCAGGTGGCTTCGGAATGTGCAACGTCTCCCAGCTCCTGATCGACTTCCCGACCAGCACCGACTGCGCGCCGGGAGGCGTGTGCGATGGCCTCGGAAAGACCGGGCCGGGCTCGCAGTGCGGGAACAACGGTTTCTGCATCACGGGTGACCTTGCGATCCCCCTCGCTCCGCAGATCGCCATCTACACCCCAGACGCCTCCGGCGACGTCCTCTTCGGTTGGGCCGACCAGGGAGTCCCGGGCCTGGTGACCTGTCCCGCTGCCGCCCCCGACTGCCAACAGCCCTTCATGCCAGATGGCTGCTACGACCTCCCCGAAGCCGTCTTCGCCAACCCCACGGCGCCCGTGGGGGTCCGCATGAACCAGATGGGACTCTTCGTGCCCCTCCAGTGCGCCGGAGCAAGCGCCGGCGGCATCTGCGCGTCCGGAGAGGGCTGCATCGTCAGCTCCGACTGCGCCGTCGGCCCCTGCGCCGCCACCGCCGACGTGGTCTGCCCCACCCAAGACGCGGGCCTCATCTCCTTCCCCATCAACTAGGGGTCACTCCGCCGCCTCAAAACCTCTCCGATTTCAAATAGTTACACACCGCACCGCGAAAATCCGCACTGGTAGGGTTTTCGCGGTGCGGTGTGTAGGTGCCTTGAATGATTGGATTTTTGGGGGTGCGGAGTGACCCCGCGCCGGAGCCGGCGCGGTGGGTTTTCGCGGTGCGGTGCGTAAGGTGTTGGAATGGTTGGGGGTTTGGGGGTGCGGAGTGACCCCTAGCGGTAGCCGGCGGCTTGGAGGGTGAAGAGGCGGGCGTATTGGCCGTCTTGGGCCATCAGGGATTCGTGGGTGCCGCGCTCGGTGATGCGGCCGCGTTCGAGGACCACGATTTCATCGGCCATTCGGACGGTCGAGAAGCGATGGGAGATCAGGATCACCATCTTGTCTTTCGCCAGTCGTCCGAAGCGTTCGAAGACGGTGGCTTCGGCTTCGGCGTCCATCGAGGCGGTGGGTTCGTCGAGGACCAAGATGTCGGCGCGCTCTCGCATGAACGCACGCGACAATGCGACCTTCTGCCACTGGCCGAGAGAGAGTTCGTGGCCATCGTCAAACCAGCGGCCGAGTTGTGTGTCGTATCCAGAAGGAAGCCGCTCGATGAAGTCGTGTGCCATGCCCTTCTCGGCGGCAGAGGACCACCGGTCCGGATCGGAGAACGCCTCGACGTCGCCGACCCCGACGTTCTCGCCCGCCGCCAGTTGATACCGGACGAAGTCTTGGAAGATCACCCCGATCCGCCGGCGCAGCGTGTCGAGGTCCCATGCGTCGAGCTCGAGCCCGTCTAGCAGCACACGCCCGGAGGTCGGCCGATACAACCGCGTTAGCAGTTTGATCAACGTCGTCTTGCCCGCTCCGTTTTCTCCGACCAGCGCCAACTTGCACCCGGGCGTCAGGTGGAGAGACACGTCGTCGAGCGCAGGCTCTACGACACCGGGATAGGTGAAACTGACATGCTCGAAGCGGATCCCATCCCCCGGCCGCGTTCCGACTGTTGCGCTTCCCGCGTCACCCGGCGCCTCATAGTCGAGGTACTCGTACAGGTTCGAGAGGTACAAGCTGTCTTCGTACATCCCGCCGATCGACGTGAGGATCGCCGCCAACGCGGACTGCCCTTGTTTGAATACCAGCAGGTACATGGTCATGTCACCAAGCGTGATCCGCTTGGCGATGGTTTCGATCGCGATCCAAGCGTAGGCACCGTAGAACGCCACCGTGCTCAACAGCCCAAGTGCAAACCCCCACGCCCCTCGTCGCAGGGTTAGCGTACGGTCTTCGGCGAAGAGCTTCCGAAAGATCTCTCGATAGCGCGCAAGAAACACTGGCCCGAGGTCGAACAGCTTCACCTCCTTCGCGAAGTCCTCCCGAGCTAGGAGGACCTCGAGGTAGTTCTGTTTCCGGGTCTCCGGCGCCCGCCAGGTGAACAGACGAAACGCCACCTCCGAGAAGCGAGTCTCGACGAAGAACGACGGAATGGCCGCGAGCGCCAAAGCCACCAAGGCCCACACCGACAGTTGCAGGAGCAATCCGCTGTACGCTATCAGCGAAAACGAATGCTGCACGAGCTGAAAGCTCCGCATGACCAAGCTCAACGGGCGCTGCGACGCCTCCCTCCTTGCGCGCGTCATCGCGTCGTAGAGTTCGGAGTCCTCGAACGCAGCAAGGTCGAGGGTCAGCGCCTTTTCGAGGATCATCTCGTTGACCCGCTGGCCGAGCAAGGCGCGCAACAGCTGTTGGCACGTGTTGAGTCCCCGCTGCGCACCCGCCAAGACCGCGACGAAGCCAAGCTCGACAGCGACCCACATCAGCGCCGTGTTGCGGTCCGCGACAGAGCCTGTTTGCGCTGCCTGCACCACCGCGTCGACGATCAGCTTGCCAACCCAGGCTGCGGCCGCGGGGACGACGCCTGCGATCAAGCTGAGGACGCCCAGGGTCACGCTCAACCCGCGGCTTGTCGTCCAAACGAGGCCGAAACCCTGCTTCAGTTGTCGAAAAACCCCGAATATCTGAGCACCGTCGGTGGGCGCGTCCCTTGGCATCGGGCGAAGTCTAAGACGCGTCGACCGCGCCGCCAGCGGGGCGCCGCGCTTGGGTCACCGCGATCCGCGTGGTACGACCGACCGCGCCCCGATGAACCGTCGAGACCAAGGCCCCCGCGTTCGCGAGATCCCCCCTGGCGATAACCGCGAGCGCCTCGTCTGCCCCGACTGCAAGTACATCGCTTACGAAAACCCGAAGGTGGTGGTCGGTGTCGTTGCAACGTGGGACGACCAGCTCCTCCTCTGCAAGCGCGCGATAGAACCGCGCTTGGGCTACTGGACGCTTCCAGCGGGCTTCATGGAGATGGGCGAGACTCCGGAGCGCGGTGCAGCCCGCGAGGCGTGGGAAGAAGCGCGCGCGGAGCTCGAGATCCTCGATTTACTGGCGCTCTACAGCATCGAGCACATCAGCCAGCTGCAGATCTTCTTTCGCGCCCGGCTTCTGTCACCCAACGTTGCCGCGGGCCCCGAAAGCCAAGAGGTTGGGCTGTTCCCGTTCGATCAACTGCCGGCGACCGAGCTCGCGTTCCCTTCCGTCCACTGGGCGATCGATCACTTCCAACAAGCCCGTAGCCTCACCAGCTCGCCTGCTTTTCGAAATCCCCCTGGCGCAACGGGCGACATGCGTCGTGGCGGATGAACCACGATCGCGTCTGACCTGACACGCGACGCCGCTGCGACACCCCGGATTCGCGCCGGATCACGGGTGGCATGGACTGTGCTTCGTCGATGTGCAGGAGGTCCCCATGAAACCCTGCATCCCCTTTGTCATCTCCCTCACACTCGCCACCTTGGCGTTGTCCGGATGTCACGAGCCGTCCAACGAACCGGGTCCACTCGCACGCGCTTCGAAGGAGACCAAGACGCTTGCGTCGACCAAGCCCAACCCGATCACATCGACCCCGCAGAACAAACCCATCGACGTCGCGTCCAAGGACGATCCCAAACGCAAGACGGCCGACGGCAAAGACACCGACTTGTCTTTCACAGACACTCCGTCGGAGCCTGTCGAGGACAGCGCGCCAACTTTCCACGAGGAGTCTAGCGATCTCAAGCCCGAACCGTTCCTGGACCGGGACGACGGCTTGATCGTTCGGCGACTCATGACCGCCCCCGGCATCGAAGCCCGCGAACCATTGGCGCCGACTTCCCATTTCGTCCACGAGGAGAGGGTGTTTGCGTTCTTGGACGTCGAGAATGCATCCCAAACCGACAAGAAGCTAACTGTGTTTTTCATCGCGCCGTCCGGAAAGGCGACAGGTGGTGTCGCGCTTTCGGTTCCGGCAAACAAGCCCCGATGGCGTACGTGGGCGTTCACCGACCATGCCGACGAGGTGGGCCTTTGGCGAGTCGAGGTGCGGTCGGAGTCAGGTTCGCTGGTCGCAGCGATGCCGTTCGAGGTCTCCGGAGGCTGCTGAATTCGCAATTGAGGCGGTTCGTGCGCGATCCGCTATGCTCGGGGAGATGACCGAAACTTCGGTGGTGTCCCGGATCGCGCACGAGTCCTGCCTTCGTTCACCGCCACTCCTCGCCCAAGGCCATTGGTGGGAGGAGCTGGACCGGGAGTTCGCACACCGCCCTGAGGGTTTCAACCTAGCGATGACCGACCGCGTCCGGGTCGGCGCGGCGGCTGCATTCGATCACATCGTGCGAACCGCCGGCGCATCGATGATCTCCAGCATGGCGATCCCAGTCGGCTATCACCCCCTTCAACTACGTAGCGCGCATCAAGACTCAGACTTCTACGGAAGCATCGCCGAGTCTGCCGACCCAACGCGGTTCTTTGCAAGGCCTCCGTCCGGAGTTTCCGTGCGCGCGGAGAAGGGCCGATGGCTTCCCCGCTTCGAGCCAAGCGATGGCACTTGTGAATCGATCTCGTTCGAGAGTCCGTTCGAACCCGTGAACCCCCGACAACGCAAGAGCTACCTCCGTCACCGCGCCAACCGGACTGCGCGCGTTCGGATGCTGCGCCACCGGGACGGCCCGCGACCGACCATCGTCGCCATTCATGGTTTCACCGCCGACTGGTATCTGATCAACGAGTGGTTCTTCGCGCTTCCGTGGTTCTACCGCATGGGCTGCGATATCGTCCTCTTTACGCTGCCGTTCCACGGCCCGCGCCAAACCAGGTTTTCGCCTTTCTCGGGGCATGGCTACTTCGCCGGTGGGCCTTCCCGCATGAACGAAGCAGTGGCGCAGTCGGTGTTCGACTTCCGCATTTTGCTCGACTGGCTCCAGAACGATCGTGGCGTCGAGCAAGTCGGCGTCACCGGGCTGAGCCTGGGCGGATTCACGACCGCCATGCTGGCCAGCGTCGAGGACCGACTCGCGTTTGCGATCCCGAACGTTCCGGTCGTCAGCCTTGCCGACCTCGTCCTCGAGTGGCAGCCGATCGGCTGGATGCTTCGTACCGCGCTGGCCACCATGCGGCTGGATCTTGCGGATGCACGCCGTCTCGTCGCGGCGAGTTGTCCTTTGACCTACGCGCCGGTACTGCCGTCGGACCGGCTCATGATCGTCGGCGGTGTCGGTGACCGACTTGCGCCGCCCAAGCATTCGCGTCTCCTTTGGGACCACTGGAATCGCTGTCGCATGCACTGGTTCCCGGGCAGCCACATCATTCACATGGATCGCGGCGAGTACCTCATTCAGATGGCGCGCTTCATGGTTGGGCTCGACTTTTTGCCGCAGAACACACTGATGGAAGCTGGTTAGACGTAGCTTTTTTCATTCGCGCGAGTAACCTCGGGCGAGCCTGAGCCCACGAAAGGTGCCCATGGAGCCATCCGACACCCCGTTCACGGAGCCACGTTAGTGCCTCCCCGATTCATAGACCGGTACGGCCCATGGGCTGTCGTTGCCGGTGCTTCCGAAGGCATTGGTGCTTCGTTCTCGCGCCGTCTGGCAGGCCAAGGCCTCAACTTGGTTCTTCTGGCGCGGCGCACAGGTCCGCTCGAGTCCTTGAGTGCCGAGCTACGCGAACAACACGGCGTCGAGGTCCGTACTCAGTCGCTCGACGTAGGTGCTCCCAATCTCTTGGAAGGCTTGCGGGACACCACCGACGACCTCGACGTGGGGCTCGTGATCTACAACGCCGCGTACTCTCCCATCGGTCGGTTCCTCGACGTCGAACTCGAGGACCATCTCGGGGCGGTCGACGTGAATGTTCGTGGCCCCCTCGTGGTGTCGCACTACTTCGGCCGCCGCTTGTCCGCGCGAGGGAAGGGTGGGCTCATCCTGATGTCGTCGATGAGCGGCTTTCAGGGGACCGCAATGGTTGCCAACTACGCCGCGACCAAGTCGTACGACAAGATTCTCGCCGAGGGGCTCTGGTACGAGCTCCGAGAACATGGTGTCGATGTCCTGGCCTGCGTTGCGGGTGCAACCTTGACTCCGAGTTTCGTCGGGTCGACGGATCGAAGACCGAGCAGCTGGCTTGCGCGGCCAATGCTCCCCGACGAGGTGACGGCCCAAGCGCTCGACGACCTCGGCAAGCAGCCGACCGGTGTTTCGGGTCGTCGCAATCGGCTCGGGTCGACGCTGCTTGCCCGAATCCTCCCTCGCAGCGCTGCGATCAGGATGGTGAGCAAGGAAACCGAACACATGTATCGGTGAGGGCCGATTTGGCATCGGCCCCCCAACCTCTGCTAAACAGCTTGGGGCAATGAAGGTCGCCTACCTGACGAACCAGTACCCGAAGGTCAGTCACACCTTCATTCGACGGGAGATCGCGGCCATCGAGGATCGTGGTTTCGAGGTCGAACGGTTCTCGATACGTCCGACGCCTGATCAGCTCGTCGACCCGCTCGACATCGCCGAGCTCGACCGAACGCGCGTCCTTCTCGATCGCGGGTTCGTCCGTTTGATCCTTACCGCCATTGGTGTTGCCGTCTCGCGCCCTGTTCGGTTCAACCGCGCGCTCGGGCTTGCGACTCGCCTTGGCCGTCGCTCGGAGCGCGGTCTGCTCAACAACATTGCCTATTTGGTGGTTGCGTGCTCGGTGCTGCGTGAGGTGCAACGAAGCGGCTGCCGGCACATTCACGTTCACTTCGGGACGAACCCCACGGCGGTTGCGATGCTTTGTCGCGTGCTTGGCGGGCCGCCCTATAGCTTCACCGTTCATGGCCCAGAAGAGTTCGACAAGCCCTGGTCGATCAGTCTTCCGGACAAGATCGAACGCGCGGCCTTCGTTGCCGCGATCAGCAGCTTCGGCCGTAGTCAGTTGTATCGACAGTGCAGCCACGAGCACTGGTCGAAGATCATCGTCGCGCGTTGTGGCGTCGATCGATCCTATCTCGACAACGATCCCGTTCCCTTGACTGACACGAATCAGTTCGTGTGCGTCGGCCGGCTGTGCGAACAGAAGGGTCAGCTGCTCCTCGTTGAGGCGGCCACCCGTCTCCGCGATCTCGGCGAGGAGTTTCGACTGGTGCTGGTAGGGGACGGCGAGATGCGCGAAGAAGTCGATGCAGCCATTGCAGAAGCAGGGCTCGGCGATCGCGTGATCGTCACGGGTTGGGCTTCCGGGGATGAGGTCCACCGGGCGATCGACGAGTCACGCGCCTTGGTTCTGCCGAGCTTCGCCGAAGGGCTTCCGGTGGTCATCATGGAGGCGTTAGCGCTCGGCCGCCCGGCGCTCACGACGTATATCGCGGGCATTCCAGAGCTCGTCGAGCCGGGCGCGTGCGGCTGGTTGGTTCCGGCTGGGTCCGTGGACGCGCTCGTGACGACGATGGTCGAGGCCTTGCACACTCCGCTCGAAGAGCTGACACGTCTTGGCAAGGAAGGTCGCGCCCGCGTGCTCGCGCGGCACGACGCTGCCACCGCCGTCGAGCCGCTGGCCGAGAATTTTCGGCGTTCGAGCGCCTCGTGAGTGTCGGAAGGCGGATCAGATGTGCATGTGGGGAACCGACCCGCTATGCTGAGTCCCGCTTCGTCAGGGGTTGAATGAACGTTCTGGTCACCGGAGGCGCCGGGTTCATAGGCGCCAATTTCCTCAATCTTCTGGTGCCCCGATATCCCGAGCATCGGTTCATCAACGTCGACAAGCTAACCTACGCCGCGAACCTCGGAAGCCTGCGCACGATTGAGGCTTCAAACAACTACGCCCTCCGCCGCGTCGACATCACCGACGAAGAGGCGCTGAGCGCGGTCTTCGACGAGTTCGATCCCGAAGTCGTCGTTCATTTCGCCGCCGAGAGTCACGTCGACCGCAGTATTCTCGGGCCGCGGGAGTTCATCCGAACCAACATCGAAGGGACGTTCACCCTGCTCGAAGCGTGTCGTGCAAGATGGTCCTCTGGCGCGTCTCGCCTTTTCCACCACGTCAGCACCGACGAGGTGTATGGCTCTCTTGGTGCGACTGGCCTCTTCATAGAGACCACCGCCTATGATCCGTCGAGCCCCTACTCGGCCTCCAAAGCCGCCAGCGACCACATCGTGCGCGCCTACCACCGCACCTACGGACTCCCGGTCAAGATCACGAACTGTTCGAACAACTACGGCCCGATGCAGTTTCCCGAGAAGCTCATTCCGGTCATGATTCTCAATGCCCTCGAGCGCAAGCCACTGCCGATCTACGGCCAGGGGGTGAACGTTCGGGATTGGCTCTATGTCGAGGATCACTGCGAGGCGATCTGGCAGGTAATCGAGCGCGGCCAGGTCGGGCGCACTTACAACATCGGTGGCGGCAACGAGATGAAGAACATCGATGTAGTCGACACCCTCTGCAAGATCGTCGCAGAGGAGACCAACTCCGATGTCGACGAACTCCTCGGGCTCAAGAAGTTCGTCGAGGACCGCCCTGGGCACGACCTTCGATACGCGATCGACGCGACACGTGTTCAGGAGGAGTGTGGCTGGAAGCCGCGCGAGAGCTTCGATACCGGGATCCGCAAGACGGTCCAATGGTATCTTTCGAACGAAGACTGGGTGCAGGACGTCCGCTCGGGCGAGTATCGCAAGTGGATGGACCTCAACTACGGCCAGCGCGCGACGTAAGGCAAGACATGATCAACAAGGGCATCATCCTGGCGGGCGGCACGGGAACGCGACTGCATCCCCTCACCAAGGGGCTCAGCAAGCAGCTCATGCCGATCTACGACAAGCCGATGATCTACTACCCGTTGTCGACGCTCATGCTGGCAGGGATCCGAGAGATTCTCGTCATCACCACGCCCCACGAGCAGCACCTCTTCCAGGCGCTTCTGGGCGACGGGAAGAGTTGGGGCCTTCGGTTCGAGTATGCCGTCCAACCGAGTCCGGATGGGTTGGCGCAAGCGTTCTTGATCGGCGAGCCGTTCATCGACGGCGATGCGTGCGCCCTCGTGCTCGGTGACAACATCTTCTACGGCCATGGCTTGCAAGGGCTCCTTGCACAGAGCGCGCAGCAAGAGGACGGTGCGACGGTGTTCGGGTACTACGTCAGCAACCCGCGCGCGTACGGCGTAGCGGAGTTCGACGAGTCAGGCACGGTGATCGGTCTTGAAGAGAAGCCCGCCGAGCCACGTTCAAACTACGCAGTGGCAGGGCTCTACTTCTACGATCAAGACGTGGTCGCCCACGCCAAGGCGCTCAAGCCCTCCAAGCGAGGAGAGCTGGAGATCACGGACCTCAATCGCCGTTACCTCGCCGATGGCAAGCTGAGGCTCACGAAGTTCGGGCGTGGCGTGGCGTGGCTCGATACGGGGACGCCCGAAGCGCTCCTGCAGGCCGCCAACTTCGTCCAGACGATCCAGGTGCGCCAAGGGCTACGCGCTTCCTGTCCCGAAGAGATCTCGTTTCGCAAGGGGTGGATCGACGCGGAGCAGTTGGCCGCGCTTGCCAAGCCACTCGAGAAGACCGACTACGGGCAGTATCTGCGCCAACTCTCTGAAGGGCTCGACGTCTGATGAAGGTCCAAGAGGGAACGATCCCCGGCCTGATTATCATCGACCCGACCGTTCACGGTGACGAACGCGGCTTCTTCATGGAAACGTACTCGCGTCAACGCTACGAAGCCGCGGGAGTCTCCAGCCCATTCGTACAAGACAACCTCTCTTCGTCGCGCAAGGGGATCCTGAGGGGCTTGCATCTTCAGCATCCGAGCGGGCAAGGCAAGCTTTGCAGCGTGCTCGACGGAGAAGTCTTCGATGTCGCCGTCGATGTACGGGTGGGTTCCCCGCACTTCGGGCGCTGGCATGGCGTCACGCTCTCCTCGTCCAACAAGCGACAGTTCTATATTCCGCCGGGCTTTGCGCATGGTTTTTGTGTGGTCAGTGACCGCGCCCTCTTCTCGTACAAGTGCACCGAACAGTACGCGCCTGAACACGAACTCGGCGTTGCCTGGGACGATGACGAGGTCGCCATCGATTGGCCGATCGACAATCCCATCTTGTCCGACAAAGATCGCGCCAATCCCAAGCTGCGTGACATCGTGGCGGACAAGCTGCCGCGCTATGCATGATTTCGTGGTCACTGGCGCTGGGGGGATGCTCGGGCGAAGTTGGACGCACCGACTTGAAGCGTCGGGGGCACGCCATCTCGCAGCGCCACGGTCGCTCCTCGACATCAGCGACGACGATGCGGTCGCGCGTTTGGTCACCAAGGGGACGAGGTGGGTTATCAACTGTGCAGCCTGGACCGACGTCGATGGCGCCGAAGCCAAGTTTGACGCCGCCAGTGAGGCCAATGGACATGCCGTTGGCCGGTTGGCCAACCGGTGCAAAGAAGTCGGCGCAGCGATCGTGCACTACAGCACCGACTATGTGTTCGATGGGCGCGCGGACCGACCTTACGCGGTCGATCATCGTCGCGACCCGGTCAACGCGTACGGCCGTAGCAAAGCGCTCGGAGAGGAGCTGCTCGAAGCCTCCGGTGTCGACTACCTGCTCGTGCGAAGCAGCTGGCTGTACGCGCCCTGGGGCAAGAACTTCGTCCTCACGATGCGCGACTTGACCAAAAGCCGCCCGAAGCTTCGGGTGGTCGATGATCAGCGCGGCAGGCCGTCTTCTTGTGACCACATCGCCGATGCGACACTGGCGCTCATCGAACGTGGAGAGCATGGGGTGTTTCACGTTAGTGACGGTGGTGAGTGCACGTGGTTCGAGTTGGCATCGCAGGTTCGCGATCTCGTGGACCCGACGTGCGTGATCGAGCCTTGCACGTCCGAAGAGTTTCCGCGCCCCGCGCCGCGTCCGCCTTACAGCGTTCTCGATCTTTCCAAGACGGAACAGCGCCTTGGGCCGATTGAAGGCTGGAGAACCCGAGTTGCCGAGGTCCTGAAGGCGAGTTGAGCGGTGGAGGGCGCACCCAACATTCTCAGCCGCCTGGTGTTCTTCCTATGGGTGCCCTTTTGCCTTTGGGGCATGAAGCGCTGGCCGCCAGCGCGTGCGACGGCCGCGATGTCTCTCGTCGGCGTCCTCATTCTGCCTGAACTCGTCACGTTCTCGGTCCCTGGGATTCCCGACTTCTACAAACCCACGATCATCGTGCTTTGGGTCTTCCTCGGGGCGGTGTTCTTCCACCGCGAGCGTTTGTCGAGTGTCTCGTTCCCTTGGCAGCTCAAGTGGTGTATCGGCTTCTTGCTCGTCGGCGCGGTGTTCACGGTGCTTCTCAACACCGATCCGCTCAACTACGGCTCGAGCTATGTTCCGGCGCATCGTCCCTACGACATCGTGCACCTGCTCATCAAGCGGATACTGATGATCATTCTGCCTTTCGTGCTCGGGCTATCGATGTTTCGCAGCGGCGCCGAGCTCCGTGTCCTGCTTCAGACGTTCGTTGCTGCCGCGTTGCTCTACTCCATCTTGCAGATCGCAGAGATGGTCCTCAGCCCACAGCTCAATCGCTGGGTGTACGGCTTCCACCAACACAGCTTTGCGCAGACGATGCGTGGCGGCGGCTTTCGGCCGATGGTGTTCATGAGCCACGGCTTGGCGCTTGCGATGTTTACGACGCTGGCGACGATTGCCGCGGCGGCGCTCCACAAAGTGGGCGCCAAAGTGATCGACGTTCCCGCCAAGTGGGCGGCAGGCTACCTCGGCGCCATTCTCGCAACCTCGCGAAGTGTCGCGGCACTCCTGTACGCGTTCGTGGCCGTTCCGCTCGTGCTCTTCGTCTCTCCGCGTCGGCAGGTCTTCGTGGCACTCGCCATTGGATCGCTGCTTCTCACCTATCCCGCGGCACGATCTCTTGGCCTCATCCCGGTTGACGACATCAATGCATTCGTTCTCGACCAGTACGGCGTCGAGAAGGTGGGGTCGCTGACCGTGCGGTTCGAGAACGAGGCCGAGATGCTCGACAAGGCGCTTGAGCGGCTCTGGTTCGGCTGGGGTTGGTTCTGCCGTGCGTGCTTCTACGACCCCTGGAGCGGTGCGCTGATCTCGATTCGCGACGGGGCGTGGATCGCGACCCTGGGCAACACTGGGATTATCGGCTTCATTGGGCACTTCGGCCTTCTCGTCTTTCCCGTGTGGGTCCTGTGGCGACGCATCTCCCGGGTTCCGAAGGTCGCCAATCGGCGTTTGCTCGCCGCACTCGCGCTGATGGTTGGGTTGTCGTGCTTCGATCTCATACCGAACGGCAACTTCAACACGATCTCGTTGCTCCTGGCAGGCGCACTCTACGGTTCACTCGATGGGCTTCTCCGTGAGGCGGCGCTCGCTCGTCGCCGTCGCCGCGCCGAACGTGCGCGAGCCGCCCAAGAGGCGAGGGGAGCCTTGGCCACGTGACTGAGTCTACCCAGGAACCCGTCTCCGAAGAGGTCGAGGCCTTCAAAGGACGCGCGACGTCGGGCGCGCTTTGGACTGCGATTGGTTTCGGTGGTCGCCAGCTCGTTCGTCTCGGGTCGAACTTGATCCTCACCCGGCTCCTGTTCGAAGAGTACTTTGGGCTCATGGCGATCGTCTCGGTCGTCGTCACTGGCATTCAGCTCTTCGCGGACATCGGCGTCAGCCAAGCCGTCATTCAAAGCGACCGCGACGACCGGGGGTTCACGGACACGCTGTGGACCATCGAGATCGGGCGCGCGACCCTCTTGTGGCTGGTCACGCTGGCCTTGGCTGGACCGACCGCCCGCTTCTACGACGAACCCATCCTCACCAGTCTGATCTCGGTGGCGTCTTTCAGCGCCGTGATCGAAGGGTTTCGGTCGACGAACTACTTCACCGAGAATCGCAAGCTTCACATGCGGAAGCTGATCCTTCTTGAGATCGGATCCCAGCTCGCCGGCTCGGTCGTCATGGTCGTATGGGCGCTGATCTCGCCGACGATCTGGTCGCTGGTGGCCGGGGGCCTCACGGCGGCACTCGCGTCTACCGTGTGGAGCTGGGTAGGGTTGCCGGGTCGTCGTAACCGTTTTCACTTCGAGCGCGAAGCCGCACTCAGCCTGTACCATTTCGGCCGTTGGATCGTGCTCAGCACGCTCCTGATGTTCACGGTTCGAAACGGCGACCGGCTCGTGTTCGGAAAGCTCGTCACGATGGCGGTGCTCGGCGTCTACAACATCGCCGTCAATCTCGCGCAGATCCCGTCCATGGCACTCGGGAGCCTCTCGATGTCGGTGATCTTTCCGATCTACAGTCGCTTCAAACAGAACCGCGCCGAACTTCCGATGGTCTTCCGGAGTGTACGCTTACCGGTGCTCATCGTAGGCGGATGGGCGACCGCAGGTCTCGTCGCGGGGGGCCCCACGATCATCGAGATTCTCTATGACCCCCGCTACATCGAAGCCGGCTGGATGCTCCAGGTCCTCGCGGCTGGCCCGTGGTTCGGGGTCGTCATGGACGGCACCAATGGCGTTGCCTTGCTGGCGCTCGGTCAGAGTCGATGGATGGCGATGGCTTCGGGCGCCAAGCTCATTGCCATGGCAGCGCTGATTCCGCTCGGGTGGCATCTCGGTGGTTTCGTCGGGGCCATGCTCGGGGTGGCGGTCTCCGACGTGGTTCGCTACCTCGTTTCGATGTCGGGTGTCCTTCGGTTCGGGCTCGATGGGCGCCTGCAAGATCTCAAGCTCACCTCACTCGTCGCGATCTCTGCGCTCCTCGGTTGGGTATCGGTCCAGGGGCTGATCGCCATTGGCTGGACCAATTTGTTCCTGCACGCCGTTCTGGTGTTCGCTGTCGTGACGTTGGTGTGGCTCCCTCAACACCTCGTGTTGTGGCGACGCTACAAGGGCACAGGCCACCTATTCTTCGCCGAAGGGGTGGGGTCGGGCTAGCTCCGTGCCATCCAGAAGTCAGCCACCTCGCCGTGGCGATCCGCCTGGTGCAACAACTCGTCCGGCAAGCCAACCACGACATAGCCGATGCCGGTTTCCCGGCCAAGCCTGTGCGAAGTGCGATTTAGGGCGAAAGCCGAGATGCGATCGGCGTGGACCAGCACCAAGACGCGGTCGGCGAGTCGAGCCGCACGCCGAAGCGCTTGGCCCTCGAACGGGCCGTCCCAGGCCTCCAGCTGGACGCGCTCGGTGCCCGGTTGTGCGCGTACGAACTCGACTGGCCGCACCGAGGGGCGGGTCGCCAGAGCGGTCGACGGTTGGGTTCGGGTGATCGGGTAGGGGCCAGAGGGTGGTGGCGTGGTCACGGCTGTCGGGGCGGCCGTGGGCGCGGGCGGTTGGCTTGCGCCACTGGCGATGACCCAGTCGTTGTTCATCCGGTCGGCGAGATCCACTGCGAGGGGCGCCTCTTCGGGCGAAGCTGCGAGGATGAGGATGCTGCCACGCGCGTCCGGCGCGAAGTCGTCGAGCCCAGCGACGAGCTCATCGAGGCCCTGAGGGTCATCGGGCCACTGCGTGGTACCCACCACGGGGCCGGACCCCCAGAAAGCCACTTCCGCCGCGGTCTGCACCCGGAAGCCCCAGAACTCGCGGTAGAACGCGAACAGCAGGGCGAGCGACACCAAGACCATCGGTACCGCCCCAAAGATGATGACCTTCATCTTGTTTCGTAGCGGGTATTCCGGCACTGAGCCCGAGTCCAAGATCACAAACCCGCTTGACGGATTCCGGAGTGCGTCTTCGAGAGCGGCTTCGGTTTTTCTCAGCCCCTGCACGAGGTTCTCGCTGACCTTCACCTCGGCGAGCAGCCCCGAGGCTTCCCCTTCGATGTCCGAGAAGTCTTCGATGCGTCGCTGGGCCTTGTCGGCGAGCTCCTTGAGGCCGATTTGCCGTTCGCGAAGGGCCCGCAGGTTCGAACGCGCCGTTCGAAGCTGGCCGTCGATCGCCTGGTGTGTCGCGTTCGTGCCCACAACGCCTGATGCCGTCCCGCCCCCCGCCTTGAGCTGTGCACGAAGTTGATTGACCTGTTGCTGAAGCGACTGCACCTGAGGGTGGTTCTCTGACAAGGTTGCCCTTGCCGTCGCCAACTGCTGACTCAGTTCGTTGTAGGCGGCGCGCTCCGGTGATGTCCCGCTGCCGACCACGGCGGTCTGGGGAGTCGCCGCCAGCTGCGTTTCGAGGCTCTCGACCTGAGCTTCAAGCGCGCGCACTTCGGATACGGCGAGCTCGGCGTCGGCCCGAAGTTTCGCCGCCGATTCCACCATCGACTCTTGCTCTGTCGACAGGTCGGCGATGCCGTTTCTCTCGCGAAAATCGTTGTAACGTCGTCGGTCGCTCTCCGCGGCGTCTTGGGCCGCGCTTATCCGCTTCTGGATTCGCGCGATCTCGGTCTCGATTCGCCGTGCCTGGCTCTGTTCGTGGTACGCAATGAACACCTCGCTCGCCGTCTTGGCAAAATCGGCGGCTTCTTCGGGCGTGCCCCCGGGGGCGTGGATCTGCATCGTCCGGCCCATCATGTTGATGTTGAACGAGACCAGCGCGCGCAGCGTCGTGAGGCTTCCCGGAAACTCAACTTCTTCTGCGAGTTTTCGGAGCACTGCCTGGCGATGGAGTGCCGCCGCGGCCGGTCCCAGCGCGCGGTCACTTTGGATCCCAGCGATCTCTCGAAACCCCTCGAACTTCAGCACAGCCGTCGACTCGTACGAGCTGGTGAGGCCAAACTTGGCGATTGAGAAACCGATCACGACGCCGACGAATCCAGCCGCGATCAGCCACCACTTGGTGCGCCAGATCGCGCGCTGAACGCGAAACGGGTCGACGGGGAAGCCCGGGCGAGACTTCTTTCCGCTGCCCCCTGAGCCGGCTAGATCATCGTTCGCCACAAGCCCCCCCAATTCGTTCTTGGCGCAGATCGTGCCATCCCGCCCCTCCCTTCGACCCCATTGGCATTAGTACGCGTTCTTTCGAGCCCGCGAGCTGAAAACGGTCATGAAGATAATCTGAAGGTCCCACAGAAGGCTCCAATTGCGAATGTAGTCGAGGTCATGTTCGACACGCTGCTCCATCTTCTCGAGCGTGTCGGTTTCGCCGCGCCACCCGTTCACCTGAGCCCAGCCCGTGATCCCTGGCTTGACCTTGTGTCGCAACATGTATCCTTGGATCTTCTTTCGGTAGAGCTCGTTATGCGCGACCGCGTGAGGCCTGGGTCCAACGATGCTCATGCTTCCACCAATGACATTGAGAAACTGGGGTAGCTCGTCAAGGTTGGTTCTTCGCAACACGGCTCCGACCGGCGTGATTCGAGCATCCCCTTTGGTGGCTTGCCGGATCTCACCCCCGTCTTCGGTGACCGTCATCGACCGAAACTTGATGACGTCGATCACCTCGCCCTTGAGTCCATACCGGCGCTGTCTGAAGAAGATGGGGCCGGGGGATGTCAACTTGACGACAATGGCGATGACCAGCATCGGCAGCGAGATCAGCAACAAGATGGCCGTCCCGAGGACCACGTCTTCAAACCGCTTCAGCCAGCCGTCGACCCCATAGAACGGGGTTTCCCGCAAACTCACGGTCGGGATGTCACCGAGGGTGCCCCAGCGTGCATGCAGGAGGTCGAACGCGAAGAAGTCGGCCGCCAGGTAGACCGAGGCCGTGGTATCGGCGAGGTCGCGAAGCAGCTCGTTGATCCGAGGCTCGGCCCTGAGAGGAAACGCGATGTAGATCAGGTCGATCTCACCCGCGCGAGCCGCGTCGACGGCGTCGCGTAGGGCGCCAATGCGCCGCCCGAGCGATTCTTCGATCGGATAGCAGCGCTCTTCGCCTCGGTCGTCAAAGAAGCCGAACACCTTGAGTCCCAAAGACGGCGAGTCGTGGATTCGGCGGGCGAGTTGGTCGCCAAGTTCGGTCATGCCGACGATTGCGGCCGCTCTTGTGTTGTACCCACGACTGCGAACCTCGCGCAGTGTGAGGGTAATCGCGGTACGCCAGATCGAGATCAGAAACGGCGCCAAGACGAACCATGCCGTGATCGTCACCCGCGAGAATACGTCTGAGCTCTTCGTGATGAACGCCAGGAACAGCACGACGGGTACGACGCCACCAAACCAGACGCTCCACGCGCGGACGACGAGCTGCTTGAGCCGGACTGCTCGTGCGCTCTCGTACAGCTTCATGCTCTGGGCGAGTAGGAGGAACAAGATCGCGGCGGTTGTCGCGGCGATCCACGACCTTTCATCCCATACTTCGTCTCGTGCGAGGGTGGGTAGCCAGAGCGCCAGGTAGATCAGCCCGAAGTCGACGAGGCGCATCACTGGCGCCAGCTCGGCATCGGTCCCGCGCCCCCAATCCGTGGGTTTCTTGCTCGGCATCAATCGTTGTTGAACAGTATAGGCATAACGGCCCCGCTTCTCACTTCAACCTTGCGGGCGACGAATGGGCAGGTTAACCAAGAACATGGGCCGTTTTGCGGCACTCTTTGTGTGTATGGCGCTCAGTGCGTGTGCCGCCAATCGGTATCCTGGAGCCCCTACGGTCCCGTCGGACGATCCGGCGTTCGCGGCGCCCGAGGAAGTCGTCATGGAAGGCCTCGCCGAGGATCCCGCCGAGCCCCTTCGCTTGATGCCCGGCGACATCATCGAGCTCACCACGGTTTCTGCGCAAACCACCAAGTATCCCGGTCTCATCGTCGATGCGCTTGGCCAACTGCACGTGCCCCTCGCCGGGGATGTCGTGGTCGGTGGCAAGACGTTGACCGAAGCGGAGCGTGCCATCGAGACCGGGCTACGCAAGTACGACCGATTCGTGCGCGCGAACCTTATCATCACCGAACCAAACGGTCATGTGGCCTCGGTCCTCGGGGCTGTGGCCACGCCAGGTCGGGTCAACGTGCCCCCTGGGATGCGCGTCGCCGATCTCTTGGCTCAAGCAGGGGGGCCCTCGCGATCCGACAGCGAGCAGGCGCAAACGCTCCTTGGGAACCTCGACTTCGCAAGACTGGTGCGGGACGGCGAAACGGTACCCGTCAACGTCGCCGAAGCGATCAAGGGAGACCCTCGGCACAACGTACGAGTGCGCTCCGGGGATCAACTCTACGTGCCCCCGGGAACCGACATGCTCATCATGGTCATCGGAGAGGTCGATGCGCCGCAACCTGTCGCATACCGTCAGGGCATTCGTCTCACCGAGGTGCTGGCCCGAACGGGCGGTATCAGCGATCGCGGGGATCGCAATGACGTCCGGATCGTACGGGGGCCGCTACGCGAACCCCGGATGTACACCGCCAGCATCAAAGACTTGGTCAACGGCAAAGCAACCGACGTGGTCCTTGCACCCGGCGACATCGTATATGTCACCAAGGCTTGGTACGCATCGACGGCCGACGTCCTCAACGCATTGGCGCCCCTGATCTCGCTCGCGAACGCCGCCGCCATCGTTGCTGTCGCCGAGCGGCTCAACAGGTAGCATGCCGCTCGACGCCGTTTTTGGTCGTCTGCTCGGCTCTCCATTGGCGGTCGAAGAGCTTGACCCCAGGAGCCACGCTGGTTCCCTCTTGCCTGAGGAAGCGTCGATCGTTGCGGACGCCGTACCACGTCGCGTCTCGGAGTTCACCGCCGGACGTGCGTGCGCCCGGCAGGCGTTGTCGAAGCTTCAAGGCCCAACAGAGTACCCCTTGCTGCAGGGAGAGGACCGTGGGCCGATATGGCCCAGCGGGTTCGTCGGCAGCATCACACACGCGAACTTCTGGTGCGCGGCGGCGGTCGCACGAACGAGCGATGTTCGCGCGGTCGGCATCGACATCGAGTCGGTCGCCCCCGTTCGCCCATCGGTCCTCGAGCGCGTGTGCACCACGGATGAGCGACGACGGATCGAAGCCTCTCGGCACCCCGATCAGATGGCCAAGGTCTTCTTCTCCGCCAAGGAGTCGGTGTACAAGTGCCAACGCCCCATTACCGGCGCGTACCTCGGCTTTCACGCTGTCGAGCTGGAGGTCGCGGACGGGAGGTTTCGCGCGGTCTTCCGTAGGCCGGCCGGTGAGTTCGCGCCAGGTGATGCGCTGTGTGGACGCTACCTCGCCGACAGCGATTGGGTTGCGACCGCGTGCGTGTTGGAGGCGGAATGACGGGCGCGGCGGTCACCGTCGTCATCGACGTGCCCAGAGGTAGCTTCATCAAGCGCGGGGACGACGGCTCGATCGACTTCATCTACCCAGTGCCATGTCCCTTCAACTACGGTCACATCCCTGGAACGATCTCCGAGGACGGCGATGCCGCGGACGCCGTCGTTCTCGGCAGCCGGCTACGCCTCGGAACCGCGACAAACACCACCAAGCAAGGCCGCATCAACTTCGTCGATGCCGGCCTCCCCGACCCCAAGTGGATCTGCGCCCCGGCGCCGCTCAATCGGTTTCAGCGCTTCCAAGTGACCAGCTTCTTTCGCGGCTACGCGTTCGCGAAACGGGCGATCAACCAGCTTCGGGGCAAATCGGGGCCCACTCGGTACCTCGGCTGGATTTGACGAGCGCGGTCCGTCAGACTCTCAGCCAGCCTTGGGCCAGCCCATCGAGATACGTGTGTTGTGGTCGATCGACTCCGTCGAGGCCGAGGACTGGAACGCGCTGACCGGGAACGACGACCCTTTCGTCGATCACGCGTTTCTGTCGCTCCTCGAACGGAGTGGCTCGGTCGGGCGTGGTTCGGGCTGGGAGCCGATGCACGTCACCGCGTGGCGCGAAGGCCGACTCGTCGGAGCTCTTCCGCTCTATCTCAAGACCCACAGCTACGGCGAGTACATCTTCGACTGGGGTTGGGCCGATGCCGCCGCCCGTCTCGGCGTTCAGTACTATCCGAAGCTCGTCTCGATGATCCCCGTGACGCCGGTGACCGGGAGGCGCGTCCTCTACGCCGAAGACGAGGCGCCCGAGCCGATCGTGAAGCGCCTCATCGACGGCTGCCTCGATCTCGCGGACGACACCAAGTCATCGTCCGTGCATCTCATGTTCCTCAACCCCGAGGAACGCGCCTGGGTCCTGCAGGACGGGCGCCTCATGGACCGGCTGTCTTTTCAGTTCCATTGGAGCAACGAAGGGTACGACACATTCGACGATTTCGTCGGGCGGTTTCGTTCCTCGATGCGCAAGAAGCTCCGCAAGGAACGGCGAATCGCCACCGAAGGGGACGTCGACATCGAGGTGCTTTCGTCGACCGAGCTCGGGCTCGACGACTGGCGTACGCTTGAACGCCTCTATCGAAGCACGTGCAGCCGCAAAGGCTCGTATCCCTACTTGACCCGCGACTTCTTCGACATGGCGCCCGCTGCGCTCGATCGTTCTCCTTTGGTCGTCGCCGCCAAGAGCCAAGGCAGGATCGTCGCGGCGTCGGTCAATTTCCAGAAGGGCGCGCACTTATACGGCCGCTATTGGGGGGCTTCCGAGCGACACGACATGCTCCACTTCGAGCTCTGTTACTATCGCCTCATCGACTACGCCATCGCCCACCGAATGGAACGCTTCGAGGCGGGTGCGCAAGGGACCCACAAGCTTCGCCGTGGCCTCATGCCCGTTCCCATTCACAGCGCGCACTGGGTACGCCACGCGGTGCTGGCGGATGCCGTCGCCGATTTCCTCCCCCGCGAGGCCGATTCTGTTCGCGAGCAGATCGAGCATCTCCGTCGGCATGGCCCGTTCCACCGTCCGGAGCAGAGCACTCCGCATCGAGCAAGAGCGCCTCGATGACCCTCTTGGTCGCGTACTTCGCGCTCGCATTGGGGGTCTCGTTTGTGTGCTCGATCCTCGAAGCCGGCCTACTGAGCGTCACCCCATCGTATTTGGCGAGATTCGAACAGGAACGGCCAAAAGTGGGCGCCCGCGTTCGCGGACTCAAAGCCAACATCGACCGCCCGCTGGCCGCCATCCTCAGCCTCAATACGATCGCCAACACAGTGGGCGCGGTCGGGGTTGGGGCGCAGGCGCAGCGCCTTTGGGGATCTGAGGCGTTGGCGATCGCGTCGACCATCCTGACCCTCATGATTCTGTTCCTCGCCGAGATCGTCCCGAAGACGCTTGGCGCCGTCTACTGGCGGAAACTGATGGGCTTCATGGCGGCGTTTCTGCCGGCGATGATCCTCCTCGTCCGGCCTCTCGTTTGGCTGTCCGAGGTGATCACCCGCGTGGTCAAACGCCGCCAGCGTCCTGACAGGCTCTCCCGTGAGGAGTTTGCGGCACTGGCGCGCCTCGGCGAGGAACAGGGCGTCTTCGACGAGTCGGAGATGCGTATCCTCCGAAACCTCTTTCGTTTCGGTTCGCTCCGGACGAGCGACATCATGACCCCGAGGACGGTGATGTTCTCGCTCGAAGAAGAGACGACCGTCAGGGATGCGGTTTCGGATCGCGGCTCCATGGTGTTCTCTCGGATACCGATCTGGAAGGGCACGCCGGACCAAGTGACGGGCTATATCCTCAAAGACCAGCTACTGATTCGCGCGGCACGCAACGAGCTCGAGCTACCGGTTCGGAGCCTGCTTCGGGAAGCGCTCATGGTGCCGGACACATTGCCGGTCCCAGCGCTCTTCGAACGGCTCCTCGACAGTCGTGAACACATTGCGATCGTCGTGGACGAGTACGGCGGCGTTGACGGTGTCGTCACCATGGAGGACGTTCTCGAGACCCTGATCGGCCTCGAGATCGTCGACGAAATGGATTCGGTGCAGGACATGAGGGCCATGGCGCGCGCGAAGTGGCAAGCGCGGGCGAAGCACGTTGGGAGCGATTCGTCGCCGCCGTCTCAGGTCAACGGAGACTCTTCGGAGCCGTGAGCTCTTTGACGACGAGGGCCGACCTTCCGTCCTCCCTGTGGGAGAGGTGGACCTACGCACTCAAGCCGGCGAGCTGGCCGAAGCTTCTCGTCCCGACCTTGTTCGGTCAGGTGCTCGGCGTCGTCTCGAGCGGGAGCTTTCGGATCTCCGCCGCGCTTTGCGGACTTGCGTTCACCCTCTTCGGGCTCGGCTTCATCGTGCTGTTGAACGACTGGGCCGACCGTGCGGTCGACAGCGTCAAGCGCGAGATGTTCCCTTCGGGCTCCCCAAAGACGATCCCCGACCGGATTCTCAGTGCTGCGGCGGTCGGGACGGTCGGCGTCGCCCTCGGTTTGGCCACGCTGCTGGTTGCCGGGGGCAGCGAAGTGGTCCTTCACCGTCGATGGGCCCTTGAAGCCGGCGTTGCGTGCATGGCGATCTTCGCCGCCTACACACTGCCCCCACTTCGGCTCAACTATCGCGGGGGCGGTGAGTTCCTCGAGATGTTTGGGGTCGGCGTCGCCCTCCCGCTCTACAACGCCTACCTTCAAGCCGGGTTCCTCGATTCTTCGCTTTCGATGTGGGTGGTCGGTTTCGCGTTTCTCAGTCTCGCCAGCGGCGTGGCAAGCGGCCTTTCGGACGAGGAAAGTGACCGGCGCGGCGGCAAGCGGACCCTGGCCTCACTTTTCGGCAACAAGGTGGCTCGCCGCGTGACTGAGGCGTGCGTCGTCGTCGGTGCACTCGCTTGGTTGTCAGGCGCGTTCTTCGCGCCGGCTTCTTTTCCGCCCTGGGCGGTCGCGCTGGCGATCGCAGTCGTGGCCTGGCGATTCGTCGGCATGCGAAGGCTCAGTTCGGACGCGATCACCAACGCCTTCGACGCTCAGCGCCGCTACAAACACTTTCTTCACAGCGCCATTTGGCATAGTACGGCAGTAGCCGCGCTCTTGTTGTGGCTCGACATGGTCGTTTCATGAACGCTCCTGCCATCATAGACGCGACTCCTCCGCTCGCGGCCGTCCAAGCCAAGATCGACGCTTGCGAGCATGGCAGGCTTACGCTCGACCCGTCGCGCGAGGAAGCCACACCTTTGGCGCAGCTCATCGCATTGATCGCTGAGCCCACCGATTCGAGAGCGGACCTGCTTACCGAAGCCGCCGTCGTCGTCGCCCAGGCACAACTCGACAACTTTCCGGACAACTTGTTCTGGGACTTCGACTTCTACCTCGCGACGATCGATGCCCATGCGAGTCGCGGTCACGACTACGAAAGCTGCCTTCGGGACGCTTCCGCAACGACCGTGAGCCTCATGCGCCTCTACGGCCAACACTCGAAGATCCGGTTCCGATACGTGCACGACTTCATCTACGGGTTCGACTGGGCGAGATGGGTTCGGCGCGCGCCCACATCGCGTCGCGGATCCGAGCCGTTTGGTTTGCCTTTCCTGATGCAGTCGGAGGACCGGGGGCGCGACATTCTACGTCTCATCGACCAAGACGACCCTCGATACCCGAACCTAACCACCAAGGCCGCCCGCAATCCGTTCCCTTTCGTTCGCGAACCCGCCGACGAGCTGTCGCTCTACCGAGACCTCGCCACGAGGGACCTCATACCGGTGCCCGCTTGGCGTCGCGACGCGACACCTGTTTGGGACCGCGATTTCGATCAGCTCCGAAACGATCGCGCGGTCGCGCTCGGCCTAGGGCGTCACGAATAGAGCGACCGTCCATAGAACGAGCAAGAGCTGCACCGCGGCGCTTGCCCACCACGCCTTTGCAAAAATATCGCTCGCTCGTATTGCCAGCGCGACCGGAACGAGCGGCGTCACCGCGACGATAGCGCGGATCCCGGGCGACACGCCTGGCGTAGAGCCGAACACGGCAAGGGCACACAGGACGATGCCCCCGATCGCGAGGCGATACGATCTCTGCACTCCAAAGCGTACCGGCCAAGTTCGCTTCCCCGCGTTGCGGTCGTCGTCGACATCGGGGAGCGCGCTCAATGCGTTCGCGCATACGCCTAGTACGATCGCCGGAACCAGCACCCACCACGGCACGAGATACGCCTGGGATTGAAGGTAGTACCCAAGGGAAGGGAGTCCCGCGCCAATACCGAGGCCTTGCAACAGTTCGCCGCCCCCCCGGTAGCTCATGCGCGCGGGTTCAAAGCTATAGAGCCAAAGGAGCGCCATCGCGATCGCCGCGTACGCCGGCGTCCAAGGCCTGTCCATGACCGCCAGCCCGAGCGAACACGCGACGAGACCGATCGCTGCAAGCCGTGCAGCACGTGCGACTTGCGACGGGCTGAGCTTTCCTTCTGGAAGCACACCCGAACCGCCCGAGATCCACGTTCGCGCACCCGTGTCGGCGTCGCGGTCGGCGTAGTCGTTCGACAAGACGATGAACGCGTGGTCGAAGACACCCCAAACGAACCCGGCGATCAGCCAGCCCACGTCGAACCGTTGGTGGACGTGCCACGCGACTGCTTGTCCTAGAACGAGCGGCACGGCGATGTTGAGTTGGGCGAGAGGTCGAACGGCTTGCAGCCAGTGCTTCGTTCGCGTCACGGTCCTCGATACCATGTTTCTTTCCTGCTAGGGCTCTGCGGTGCAGGCGGACGGCCCGGAGGCGCTCGACAGACCCGTTCAGTTCTTCACCGGCAAGGGCGGCGTCGGCAAATCAACCGTGATCGCCGCGGTGGCGCTGCGCGCGGCGCGGCGCGGTCTACGTCCGCTCATCGTCGAGCTGGGGGCGCACACTTCGTCGGCACACCTCGTCGGAGATACGCCCATCGCGTACGAGCCCACCGAGATCATGGCCGGCGTCCATGCGACACGGGTCTTGTTCGAGCCCGCGCTCGTCGACTACGTCGCGTCGCGCTTACGGCTCCGCACGATTGCCAAGCTCGTGTCTCGCAACGCCTCGCTTCGACGCTTGTTCGTCGCTGCGCCCGGGGTCGACGAGATCGTCACGATGCATCGGGTGGCGCAACTCGGGACGTCGCAGACGTGGGGACCTGTACTCGTCGACCTCGAGTCCACGGGGAACGCCTTGATGTTCTTTGATCTCCCCAAGGTTCTCGACGTGTTCCTCGAGGATGGCCCGCTTCGGCAAGTCGTCGATGGGGCCACGCGCCTACTCGGGGACGCCGAACGCTCTGTCGTTCACATCGTCACGGTGCCCGAGCCACTGATCGTGCGAGAAACGATCGATCTCCATCGTGGTCTATCCACGCGAGACGGTGTCCATCTCGGCCATCTCTTCATCAACCGAGTTCCTCCGATGTGGTTGGACGACGATAGCCGAGCTCGCATCCGGCAGGCGATCAAGACCGTGGGGGATGACGACCCTTCGGCCGCGAGGCTCCAGCTCGCGGAGCACCTCATTGACCGATGGGAGGTCGCTCAACGGTGCATCGATGGGCTGCGACACGACATCCCCCTGCCGACCGTGCGCCTTCCAGCGCGACACACACCGACCGAGCAAACCGTCGCCGACCTCTGCGATGTAATCGATAGCGGGGGGGTCGCATGATCGCGGTTCGTTCCGACTGTCGGCTGGTGTTCTGTGTCGGTGTGGGTGGTGTCGGCAAGACAACGTTCGCCGCGTCGCTTGCACTCAAGGAGGCCGTCGCCGGACGTTCCGTTCTCGTTCTCACCGCAGATCCGGCACGACGACTTGCCGACGCGCTTGGTGTCGGGCAGCTCGTCGACTCCGCCTCGGTGGTATCGCTGCCCGGGGAGTGCGAGGGGCAACTGCACGCAGCGATGCTCGAAACCAAAGCGAGTGCAGACGAGATCATTCGCCGCGCCTCCGCAGATCCGGAACGCGCCCAACGGGTCCTTGATAACAAGATCTACCAGGCCTTCTCGAACACGTTGGCAAGGTCACACGCGTACGCGGCGATGGAGCGCGTTCATGCAGCCATCCACGACGACCGGTACGACTTGGTGATCGTCGACACGCCGCCCGCGCAGAGCGCCATGGAGATTCTCGATGCACCCGCAAGACTCGTGCGATTCCTCGATCAACGGGTCGTACGCTGGTTTCTTCAAGGCGCGCAAGGCGGCCAAGACGCGCGACTTCGGGGAGGCGCGCTGACCCGTCGCCTTCTCACCACCATCACTGGACGATCCCTCGTCGACGCCCTCACGGGTTTTCTTTCCGAGATGGCTTTTCTGAGAGAGGGGTTCGCCCTTCGTGCTACGGAGGTGCGTGACATCATGCGTTCGTCCGCGACGGAGTTCGTACTCGTGTCATCTGCCGATGCCTCGGGAATCGCCGCCGCACGCTCGGTCGCCCGGGAGGTCGAGTCGCGAGGCTTTGCGCTCGGCCATGCCGCGATCAATCGTGCGTTCATTCCGGAGGCCGAGGGCGTGTCCCAAGGGGACGTCACCTACCCGGACGAGCTCGCCGATCTGCAGGATTTGCTCGTTCGCTCGATCGATTGGGTGCTCGAGGATCAGGGCCAGCGACGCGCGGCTACCGAAGGGTTTCAGAGAGGCCGCGCAGAACCGGTGTGGGCGCTTCCCGAGTCGGCTCGGCCACTCGGCGATCCGACTGCGCTTCGAGCCTGGATCGAGGCCGCGCGTCCCGTAGCGAGGGTCCCGTAGCGCTGAGTCGGAACATCGTGTAATCCTCGTGCTCGATGGACTACACGATCAAGCACGACCTCAGCCCAGAGCTCGCTCGCAAGGCCGCACAGAAGGCCGCAGAGTACTACACGAACAAGTGGGCGAAGTACGACGCCAAGACCACGTGGCATGGTGAAGACCAAGCGGAGATTAGCTTTCGGGTCAAAGGCGTCGACGTGGCCGCCAAACTCGACATGCAGCCCGGCCAGATCGTCGTCGCGATGGACAAGGTGCCCTTGCTACTTCGGCCGTTCAAGAGCAAGGCGCTCGACGTGGTCCAACAGACCATGACCAAGTGGGTCGAGAAGGCCAAGAACGGAGAGCTCGACGAGTGACTGGGCTTCGAATCGGCACGTTGGGGGCTGCCAAAATTGCCCCGATGGCGCTGATTCGGCCCGCTCGCAAGATCGAGGGGGTCTCGGTGACGGCGGTGGCCGCCCGGGACACTGCACGAGCGAAGAAGTTCGCGGAGAAGCATCGGATCGCCACGGTTCACACGGGCTATGAGTCGCTCCTCGCCGACCCCGACGTGGATGCGATCTACAATCCGCTTCCGAACGGGCTCCACGCGCAATGGACGCTTCGTGCGATCGCGGCAGGTAAGCATGTGTTGTGCGAGAAGCCTTTCACGTCCAATGCAGAGCAAGCCGAAGAGGTGCACCAAGCCGCAGAGGCCAGTGACAAGGTGGTGATGGAGGCGTTTCACTACCGCTATCACCCGCTTGCTCAGCGCTTGCGCGACCTCGTCGGGTCAGGCGAACTCGGAGCCCTTCGGTTCGTCGAAACCTGGATGTGCATTCCGCTTCCGTTCCGCAACGACATTCGATATCGGCTAGACCTCGCCGGCGGCGCCACCATGGATACGGGCTGCTATGCCGTTCACCTCGCCCGCACCGTGGCTGGCGAAGAGCCGCGTGTTGAGGCTGCACATGCCAAGATCGCGACTGAGGGTGTGGATCGCGCCATGGTCGCCGATTTGCGATTCGAAAGCGGTGCCGAGGGCCGGATCCATTGTTCCCTGTGGTCGTCGCAGGTCGCCAAAATTGCCGTGGTCGCCACGCTTGAAGGCGGCGAGATTCGGGCGCTTAACCCGATCGTCCCCCAGTTCTTCCATCGATTGAAGTGGCGGCATCGTGGGTCACCCTGGGTCAAAGAGAAGTTCCCGCGCAGACCCACCTATGATTATCAACTCGAGGCCTTCGCCCGGGCCGTGACGGCCGGAGAACCGTTCGTCACCACGACATCGGACGCCGTGAAGAACATGCGTGTGATCGACTCGATTTATCGGGCCGCGGGCCTCTCCCCCCGGGCGTAGTCCGCCCCTTAAATGCAAGAAGCAGGTACGGACTCGGTCCGTACCCGCCATCTTCGAGCGCTAGAACGAAACTACGCGCTCACGAACTGTTTGAGCGCGGCGTCGCCGTGCACGTTGCGGAGCTTCCTCAGCGCGAGCGCCTGTAGCTGTCGGATACGTTCGCGGCTGAGGCCGAACTCGCGGCCGATCTCCGCGAGCGTATGCGATTCCTTCTCGCCGATACCGAAGCGCATTCGGATGATTCGCTGCTCGCGTGGGTTGAGGGTCTCGAGTGCCCTCATCACCGTCATCGAGAGGTCTTCGTCGATGACCGAGTCCATCGGCGTCTCGCCCTCGTCGTCCGAGATCAGGTCTCGAAGCTCACTGTTGCCGTCGTTGCCGACCGGCATCTCGAGGGACACCGTGTCCCGGGAAATCATGAGCAGGTTCGCGATCTGATCCGTCGGCAACTTCATGCGTTGTGCGATCTCGGCGGGAGAAGGCTCGCGGCCGAGCTCCCCGGTGAGCTTGCGGGTCATTCCGGTCACCTTGGTGAGGAGCTCACAAGCGTGAACCGGGATACGAATCGTTCGTGCCTGGTCGGTCGTCGCGCGTGCCATGGACTGTCGGATCCACCAGGACGCATAGGTCGAGAGTTTGTAGCCGCGTCGGTAGTCGAACTTGTCGATCGCACGCATGAGACCCATGTTCCCCTCCTGAATCAAGTCCATGAAGGGCAGGCCGCGCTTGAGGTACTTCTTCGCGATGGCCACCACCAACCGGAGGTTCGCCTCGACCATCTCCGACTTGGCGCGCTCGACTGCGGTGAGCGACTCATCGACGAGAGCCTGCAGCTTGCGGAGCTTGTTCACCGACATCCCGGCGTCTTCTTCGATTTTCTTTCGAGTCACCGAACCCTCGTCGAGAGACTCGACGTACGAATCGATTGCGCATAGCACCGACTCGAAGGCCGGCTCGATAACGGCTTCCCTCACCGCGAGGCCTTCTTCTTCGACGCGCCGGCGAACCTCGACGAGCTCTTCCTCGTGAAGCTTGGCTGCTGTGACCGCGTCGTAGATCCGCTGCCGGCCTTTTTCGATCTGTCGTGCAAGCTCGACCTCGCCCTCTCGCGTCAAGAGGCTCACGGCCCCCATCCAGTCGAGGTAGGTCTGCACGGGCTCTGCACTGAGCACGTTGGTACTCTCGGTGGGCTTGTTGCTTCGCCGACGATCAGACCGCCGATTCTTCCCCGGCTTGACGGTGACCTCGATGCCCGCGGTCTCGAGTCGTCTCAAGAACTTTCGGACGGTGCCCTGGCTTGCCCCGATGCCGGCCACCACCTCGGACGCCTCATCATAGGTGATCCATCCGCGTGCTCTCACGGCCTCGATGGCCTCGTTCATCACCGCGGTTTCGTTGGCTTTGTTGGTCTCGCTCATCACTCGATCTCCAGGTGCTGTGCCGGTGTTTCTTCGCCTGGAGTACCACCATGTTGGAAAATTAGCAACCATATGATCAAAAAAATTTAGTTTTACTGTGAATGAGACATCACTGTGATGTGCCTCACATTTGGCCGGCCAACCGCAAACCCATTGATTTCAGGGGTCTGGATGGGGTAGGGGTCTCAGTCCGATGTCCATCTCCGATGCGTACGACGCGCACGACGCCCTCGGCCTGGCCGAACTGGTCCGAGCGGGCGAAGTGTCCCGCGACGAACTCCTCGAAGTGGCGATCGAGCGAATCGAACGGGTGAACCCGAGCATCAATGCCGTCGTGAGGCCGCTCTACGATCTCGCTCGCGGCGGAGCGGACGCCGACCGACCCGACGGTCCGTTCACGGGTGTGCCCTTCCTCATCAAAGATCTCATCCAGAGCATTCCGGGCGTCCCAACGGAGAACGGCGCGCGGTTCTACAAAGGCTTCACGCCGCGCATTCAAACCGAACTGCTCCGCCGCTGGCAGGATGCCGGGGCAGTGGTGGTCGGCAAGACGGCCACATCCGAGCTTGGACTGCTGCCCGTGACCGAGACGGAACTCTGCGGGGTGACCCGCAACCCTTGGGACACGGAACGCACGCCCGGGGGATCAAGTGGTGGTTCAGGTGCGGCGGTGGCCGCGCGGCTGGTTCCCTTTGCGTCCGGCGGCGACGGAGGGGGCTCGATCCGCATCCCGGCATCGTGCGGCGGGCTCTTTGGGCACAAGCCTTCTCGCGCACGCAATCCGGTCGGCCCGACCGCGACCGAGCACTGGTCGGGCTTCGTCTCAGAGCACGTGCTCAGCATCAGCGTGCGTGACAGTGCGGCCATGCTCGACGCGACGCATGGCCCAGACCTCACGGCACCCTATGCGGCTCAGCCGATCGACGGATCGTTTCTCGACGCGACTCGTCGTGATCCGAAACCACTTCGCATTGCGTTTCACTGCGAGCCCGCGCTTCCCGCGACAGTCCACCAAGATTGCATCCATGCCGCCGAAGACGCTGCTCGCTTGTGTGAAGACCTCGGACACCACGTCGATCGGATCTCACCACGCCACGACCCGGAGAGCCTCGGCCGTGCTCTGGTGGTCGTCCTCGGCTCCAACGTCGCCGCCGAAGTCGCCGAGGCAGAACGCGTCATGGGGCGCCGCGCGACTTCAAGAGACTTCCAACTGACGACTTGGATCAGTTGCATGCTCGGTCGCGCGGTGAGCGGCCGGGACTTTTTGATGGCGCTCCGCACGCTGCAAGCCGAGTCACGAAGGCTGGCGGAACTCTACGAGGCCTACGACCTGGTGCTGACCCCGACGCTCGGGACGCCGCCCGTGAAGATCGGTGAGCTCGATCCGGTGGGGGTGGACGCCGTCGCGCAGAAGGTGCTCGCCTCGATCGGCTGGAACAGGCCTCTATCGAATCCTTCGTTGATCGATCGGGCGGCACAAAGCACCTTCTCATTCGTGCCCTTTACACCGGTCGCCAACTTCACAGGTCAACCGTCGATGTCGGTTCCGCTGTATTGGAACGAAGCGGGTCTTCCGATCGGCGTGATGTTCACGGGTCGCCCCGCAGATGAGCCGGTCATGTTTGGGTTGGCAGCCCAGCTCGAGCGCGCGCGACCCTGGCGCGACCGGGTCCCTTCCGTCCACGGATAGAGGCAATTATCTCGTAATTACGACACACTTGCGCTGACTGAGCCTTCATTCATAATTCGCGACGCCGCTTCGAGACCCCCCATCAGGATCCACCAGATGATGCACGAACAGCGCTATCCCGTCCTCCGCTCCAAGGTCGACCCCAACTCGGAAACCTTTGCCCAGAACCGGGAGGGCAACGTCCAGCTCTTGGCCGAGGTCCTCGAGGCCCAGGCCAAGGCCAACCTCGGAGGCGGGCAGAAATACAACGACCGCCACATCGCGCGCGGCCGGATCCTTCCTCGGCAGCGCATCGAGATGATGCTCGATCGCGACAGTTTCTTTCTCGAGATCGCGCCACTCGCCGGTCACGCGATGAAAGGGGAGGTCGCGGGGACGTCGGTGGTAGGCGGCATCGGTCTCGTGAGCGGTGTCGAATGCTGCCTGGTGGCGAGTGAGGCCACCGTCAAAGGTGGCGCCATCACGCCAACCAGCATGCTTCGTAGCGGTCGGTTGGCGGAGGTCTGCGAACAGAACCGTTTGGTTGGGCTGAGCCTCATCGAGTCTGCAGGTGCCGACCTTCCGAACCAAGACAAGATCTTCGTTCATGGCGGGGAGGGCTTTCGACACCTGACGCGCAGGTCCGAACACAAGATTCCCACGATCTGCATCGTCTTCGGCAGCTCGACGGCGGGCGGAGCCTACCTACCGGGCATGAGCGACTACGTGGTGATGGTCAAAGAACAAGCGCAGGTGTATTTGGCGGGGCCGCCTCTTGTGAAGATGGCGACCGGCGAGGAAACCGGGCACGAGGAACTCGGCGGCGCGGAAATGCATTCGACCTTGAGCGGCGTCTCGGACTATCTGGCCGAAGACGAGATGGACGCCATTCGTCTCGGTCGCGAGATCGTGTCGCACCTCGAATGGAAGAAGGGCGCAACGCCCAAGCCGCGACCGGTCGAAGCGCCGATCTACGACCCTGAAGAGCTACTCGGAATCGCGTCGCCCGACGTCCGGGTGCCTTTCGACCAGCGCGAGGTCATCGCCCGTATCGTCGACGGCTCTCGATTCAGTGAGTTCAAGCCTTCGTACGGCAAGACCATGCTCTGCGGTTGGGCGCACATCCATGGGTTTCCGGTGGGGATCCTCGCGAACAACGGGACGATCTTCAGCGAAAGCGCCAACAAGGGCGCGCAGTTCATCCAGCTCTGCAACAGCAGCGACGTACCCCTGGTGTTCCTCCAGAACACCACTGGGTTCATGGTCGGCAAGAAGTACGAGCAAGAGGGAATCATCAAGAACGGCGCAAAGCTGATCAATGCGGTTTCCAACAGCACCGTGCCGGCGATCACCATCATGACCGGCTCGAGCTACGGTGCGGGGAACTACGGCATGAGCGGCCGCGCCTACAAGCCCCGGTTCCTCTTCACTTGGCCCAATCACAAGATCGCCGTCATGGGCGGGAAGCAGCTTGCTGGCGTGCTCGACATCATCCAGCGCCAAGCGGCGGCAAAGAAGGGCGTTGAAGTGGATGAAAAAATGCTGGGCGTCGCCAAGATGATGACCGAAAAGCAGATCGACGACCAATCCACCGCCCTCTACGCGACTGCCCGTGTTTGGGACGACGGCATCATTGACCCGAGGCAGACACGCAACGTGCTGGCGATATGTCTTTCTGCCGCCTACAACGCACCCTTCGAGGGCACGACCTCGTGGGGTGTCTTCCGGCACTGAGGAGCAGGTTCGAGTGACCCGAACGATCCAAAAGATTCTGATCGCCAATCGCGGCGAGATCGCACGGCGCATCATGCGAACATGCCGAAAGATGGGTATCGCGACCGTGGCGGTCTACTCCGAAGCCGATCGCGACATGCCTTTCGTCCAAGAGGCAGACGAGGGATTCTTGCTCGGGCCACCGCCGAGCACCGAGAGTTACCTTCGGATCGACAAGATCCTCGACGCCGCGAAGCGATCAGGCGCTGACGCCGTCCACCCGGGCTATGGTTTCTTGGCTGAGAACGCCGAGTTCGCGGACGCCTGTCACAGTGCCGGGGTCGTCTTCATCGGTCCAACGGCGGACGCGATTCGCGCAATGGGCTCGAAGCGCGAAGCCAAGGCGCTGGTCGGTAAAGCAGGCGTCCCTGTCATCCCCGGGTACGACGGCGCCGACCAAGATCCGGCAGTACTCGCCGAGCGCGCCATCGACGTTGGCTTCCCGGTCCTCTTGAAGGCAAGCGCGGGCGGAGGTGGCAAAGGGATGAAACTCGTCCGCGAGGAAGCGGGGCTTGCCGATGCCATCGCATCCGCCGCCCGAGAGGGGCAGAGCGCTTTTGGTGATGCGACCCTTCTCGTCGAGAAGTACATCGACAACCCGCGACACGTCGAGATTCAGATCCTCGGCGACGCGCACGGTCACCTCGTCCATCTGAACGAACGCGAATGCTCGATCCAAAGGCGGCACCAAAAGATCATCGAGGAAACCCCATCCCCAGCCCTGGATCCAGCGCTCCGGCGTGCGATGGGCGAGGCCGCGGTGCTGTGCGGCCAGGCGATCGGCTACCAGAATGCCGGTACGGTCGAGTTCATCCTTGCGCCCGACCGACAGTTCTACTTCCTCGAAGTGAATACTCGGCTTCAGGTGGAGCACCCGATCACCGAGTGCGTGACCGGGCTTGACCTTGTCGAGGAGCAGATCCTCGTGGCTCAGGGAGAGCCCCTGCGCTTCTCGCAAGAAGAGGTTCGCTTTGACGGTGCGGCCGTCGAAGTTCGCCTCTATGCCGAAGATCCGGCGACGGGCTTTCTCCCGCAGAGCGGGCCCGTGATCGATTGGCATCTGCCTTCCGCGGACGGACTTCGAGTCGACAGCGGTGTCGAGGCTGGAAGCGAGGTAGGCATTTACTACGACCCGATGCTCGCGAAGATTATCACCTCCGCAGACAATCGTTCGGTCGCCTTGCAGCGGATGCGCGCGGCCCTTCGGTCGCTCAGCGTGCAGGGGGTCGTGACCAACCGAGAGTTCTTACTCCAAGTGCTCGACCACCCGGAGTTCATCGCGGGCAACTTCGACACACACTTCATCGACACCCACATGCAGGACGCGCTCGCACAGGGGGCCGACGAGGCGAGTGAGCGTCGGGCCGCGGTTCTTGCGGCGCTTGCGAGTCAACAGCGACGCGAACGAGAGCGCGAGATCCTGCCTACCATCCCCTCAGGCTGGCGAAACAACTTTCACACCCCCCAATGGGACGAGTACGGGGTCGACGATCGTGTCCATCGGGTCGAGTATCAGCACCTCGGTGATGGCCTGTTCGATGTCACGTGCGGCGAGGATCGATCGCAGGCACGCATCGTATCGTACGAAGCGCCGATGCTCACCGTCGAGATCGACGGCCACCGGACGACTGCGCGGGTGACGGGTGACGACGCGGAACTCTATGTGCACAACGCCGATCTAGACGTCGCGCTCCGTCCGCTCCCACGTTTTCCTGACAAGGGCGCCGCGCTGCCGGAAGGCGCCTGCATCGCCCCCATGCCTGGCAAGATCATCGAGGTTCGCGTCTCGGCGGGCGACTCGGTCGAATCCGGCCAGGTCCTGCTGATCATGGAAGCCATGAAGATGGAGCACTCGGTGACCGCGCCGACGAACGGCACCGTCGAACAGGTGAGCGTGCACGCTGGGGACCAGGTGGATGCTGATGCGGTGTTGGTCGTCGTCGCTGACTAGCCGCCTGCGGGGGTGAGGCGGGGCCGATCGGCGGCTTACCTCCTCGGGGCTTCGCTGCGAAATACTTCCGTATTCCTCACGACGCCTCTGCGGGGGCGCTCGCCGCTCGACCCCTCCTCACCGCCTCAGGAACTTGGCAAGAGGAAGAGGCGCGACCGGCCGATCGGGGCTTATCCCCTACGGGCTTCGCTGCGAAATATGACCTCGATGGGATGGGTCTTAGGCTGCGTCGAGTTCCGCGATGAGCTGGTCGCCGCTCAGGGCGTCTGCGGAGCGGCCGTTGAAGTACTTCATCAGCCCCACGCGCTCGTAGTGCGGCTTGATCCGGTCGCTCATGAGTCCGATTTCGCGAAGATTCGGAACCAAGCGTTGGAACATCACCTGCCGGAAGAGGTCGAAGCCGGGCGAGTTGGTGACCATCTCCGCCCACTGCTTGCGGGTGATCTTGTGCTCGAACCATTCCTCGTAGACTTCCATCGACAGGAAACGGTTGCGCATGAGAAGCGCAACTTCGAAGGCCCAGTCTTCACGCTCTCGTTGTTCGCTCTCGCTGAGCGCATTTTGGAAGTGTTCACGCAGCGCGACGACCCCGTAATGAACGTGGCGGGCCTCGTCTTGGATGACGTTCTTGAGGAGCTGCTTGAGCAACGGTTCGGTCGTCATCTGGTAGAGCGTTCCGAAGGCGCCCAACGCAAGACCTTCGACCATGATCTGCATCCCGAGGAACTTGATGTCCCAGCGTGAATCCTGGATCAGGGCATCGATGATCACGAAGAGGTTGTCGTTGATCTGGTAGAGCTTGTTGAGCTTGGTATCGAGGTATCGGTGGAAGACCTCGACGTGACGCCCTTCGTCGACGACCTGCGTCGCCCCGTAGAGCTTGCCGTCGAAGAACTGCACAGCCTCCGTTACCTGAGCTGCAGCGAACAGCGCCCCTTGTTCGCCGTGGAGGAACTGACTCAGCATCCACGCCGCGACGCTTGCGTTGAGGCGGCGCTTCTCGAGCGCGTTGAGCTTGATCCCCATCGATCGGAGATCGTCGAAGCTCATGAACTCGGGGGGGATGATCGGAACCTCGGGGTTCTCCGGGTCGACATCGATGTCCCAGGGAAGGTCGTCCCCGTTCCACTGCCCGACCTTGGCTCGGTCGTATAGGTCGCGCATCTCAGGCTGATCGTGGGGGTAGGTCCAGTCGAAGTGCACCTCGTGGTGGGAAGGCATTCGCACCGGCACGCCCTGTTTGCCGCGTTGAAGGATCAGCCCGCGGACGCCGGACGGTGCCATGGCTCGCAGGACCTTCGGATTATTGGTTTCGGTCAGCAGTTGAACGGCTTCGACGTAAGGTTCGACCCGCCGTCGAACGGAAGTGGGGAGGTTGTCGAGAACTTTGTCGCTGAGCATGGGTTGTCCTTCCTACAGCACGTTGGCGAAGAAATCGCGAATCTTGTTGGCGTGAAGCCGCATGATGAATCGATCGAGCACGGGGAGAACCTCCTCGATCATGGTAGCAACCTGTTCGGGAGGAAGCCCGGACAGGCGCGAAGAGATGAGATGCACCTCTTCCTGGAGGAGTTTGGCTATGAGGTCCTCGTAGAACGCCATGTCCTCGACAGAGAATCCAAGCTCCTTCGTGAAGCCCATCGCCCTGATCTTGCCCATCACCTCGAACGACCATACGTCGGCCGCGGCCACTCGGATTCCCTCGTCGGTTTGCTCGCCGCCGATGAGACCAAGCTCGAACGCCCTCTCGACATCCTCTGCGTCGACGCCGGTTTGGTCGGCTACCTCTTCCGGGCTCAAGGTGGGGCTTCGGTCTTCGGTCGTCTTGAGTGACGTATCGAGGCGACTCTTGACGCCCTCGAGGAATGCGTGCTGGCGAGGGGAGAAGACGTCTTGCTCACCGTCGAAGAGGGCCTTGATCGCCTTGAGTGGCAAGAATCGCTCGTGTTGCAGCTTCTTGATCAGGCGAAGCCGCTCGATGTGTTCCTCCGAGTACCAAGCCATGTTGCGGCCCGTCTTGTGGCCGGCCGGCAGTAGGCCCTGTTGGATGTAGAAGTGGATCGCCTGGCGTGGAAGCCCGGTTGCGTCGCAGAGGTCCTTCATGCGGTAACGCCACCGGTCCCGATCCAGATCAACGACTTTTGCAGTAGCACTCATCCGTTTTCTACCTCGATTCGGCTCTGGGTCATCGGACGACCCACGCACGTCAGCACGTATCCTTGTTCGCGTTCGGCGGTACTCAGGCAGTTCGGCTCCTCCATGCGTACGTCGCCGTTACGCCGCTTCACGCGACAGGCTCCGCAGCCGCCCATCGCGCACGAAAACGGCATGTCGAGACCGGCTGCCAGCGCGGCCTCGAGGATGGTTTGCCCAGGAGAGACCTGAACTCCGTGGTCGCTCCCGCCTTGGGACACGACCACAAGCTCTGTCTTGGCACTGCCGGTTTCTGCGTGACGGTCTTCGGGCCGCGTGAAGCGTTCCTCGAAAACGCGATTGTCGTCGACGCCGCGCGCGCGAAGCACCTCGTGCGCGGCGTCCATCATCGGCGTAGGCCCGCACACGAAGTAGCGAACCATGGCGCCGTCCTCGATGCCGAGCTTTGCAACGCGCGAGGCGATTACCTCCGCCGTCAGCAAGCCGGATCCTCCGGTCCACTCCGCTTCAGGCCGATCGAGCACGTGATCGACGACAAGGCGCTCTCCGACTTCCTCCGAGAGTGCCGAGAGACGATCACGGAAGATGATGTCGTGCCACCCGCGGTTGCCGTAGATCAGTGTAACCCGGCTGCGAGGCTCTTCCCGAAGGACCGTCTCGAGCAGGCACATGATCGGCGTGATTCCGCTTCCGCCTGCCATCATGACCAAGTGTCGTTCGTTGAGGGCGTGCGGCTTCACCGTGAAGTTGCCCGAAGGGCCGAGCACCGACAGCGTGTCGCCCGCGCGCAGGGTGTCGTTCAAGTGGTTGCTGACACGTCCGTCGACGATCCTTTTGATCGTGACGTGCACTGGCGCTCCAGCGACGCAAGGGCTTGCGATCGAGTACGCACGCCGGTGTGTCTCGCCGTCGACTTCGACATCGACGCTCAGGAACTGCCCAGGCTTGAACCCGATGGCCGAACCGTCGTCTTCGGTGAGGTACACCGAGACGGCGTCGTCGGTTTCTCGGACAACATCGACGACCTTGACGGTGCGTGCCATGGTCGGAGCTTCGCGGGGAAGCGAGACGACATCCCCTGGTGCCGCCCGGGGTCGATCGATGAGGGGCGAGGGAGTCTTTCCGAGGACGATTCGGTCTCGAAGCATGGCGAGGTCGCGCCCCGTAGTGCGCATCCGTTTGGCGACTGACCTCGGAAAGAGCTCGAGCAGCTGGACGTCCTCAAGGGAAGCTGGCGCGGCGAGGTCGTCGATGAGTGGGGACGCCGTCCGACCGCGGGCCCGATCGAGGATCATTCGGGCATCGAGGCGGGCCTGGTCGACGCGTCCACCCCACCGCTTTGGAAGCGCCCTGGCTGCGAGCGCTGCCGCTGCGTCGAGCGTACCTGGCCGTCGATGAGGCTTGCCCTTCATATACCCAAGGATGACGGAGCAAGTGTAAAGTGTCAAGTGTGACTAAACACTTTACCTTTGAACAGGCTATACTGTAACAAATTCAATGCCTTTCGGACCTCTCATCGAAGCGAAAGCCGTGCCAGACCTTCCGGACGACGTGGTCTTTCTCGACGCGCGTGCCGGCCCGACGGCGCGTCATGACTACGGCGCGGGCCATCTGTCTCGCGCGATTCACGTCGACCTCGAGCGTGACCTCTCCCATCCCGACGATCCCAACCGCGGCGGTCGCCACCCGCTTCCACCACTTTCCGTCTGGCTCTCCAAACTCGGCGATTGGGGCATCGGGAAACAGACGCCCGTCGTCGTCTACGATGCGGCGACTAGTGCGATGGCCGCGTCGAGGGCCTGGTGGATGCTTCGGGCTGTGGGTCACACGAAGGTTGCCGTTGTCGATGGCGGCCTCGCCGCGCTCGTGAACGACGGGCACCGACTCGAACCGCACGTGCCGGCGCACGACGCGTTGCCTGCCTACCAAACGGACCTTCGCGCTTGGCCAGACTTCGGTATCGCCGGCGTCACCAACATCGCCGGCAACCCCGACTGGCGACTGATCGATGCGCGCGCCGCCGAGCGCTACGAAGGCGAGGTCGAACCCATCGATCCGGTCGCAGGCCACATTCCAGGGGCGCATAACCTGCCATGGGCGTCACTCACGGAGCCGGGGGGGCGATTCGTTTCGGCGAACGATCGTCGCGACCAGTACGACCTGCTTCGCGGCGATGTCCCCCCGGAACAGCTGGTCTGCTATTGCGGCTCTGGTGTCACCGCATGCCACTTGATCCTCGGGATGGAAGCCGCGGGTCTGCAAGGTGTGCGCCTCTACGTGGGGTCGTGGAGCGAGTGGTGCCGGGTCCGCGGGGTGCTATGGCACGGGCGTGAGTGACTTTGTTTGGGAGTTTTCCGTCCGGTTGCCGCGCGACGCGTACACCGATCGAGAGACCGCGCGGGCCGGTGGCGTCTGGCGCGTGTGCCAAGACACCGCGACGTTGGCGTCGATCGCGTCGGGCTGGCCGCCGAGCCGCTTCCGGCGCGAGGGCGTATTCTTCATCGTGTATCGCATGGTGGTCGTTCACGAGCTCGAGCCTGCCTTTGGCGATGCGCTCGATGCCACCACATGGGTTTCGCGCCTCCGAAGGGACATGCTCTCGACTCGCGAAGTCCGACTTCGCTCGGAGGGGACCCTGGTGGCGGCGGCGACTCAGGAGTGGGTGCATGTCGATGCGGACACCCGCAAACCAAAGCGTGCGGAGCGGTCGACCGCAGCCGCCTTTCCTCCGGTCGACGTGGAGCCCTCAGCCGTGCTGCCTTCCTTCGAGAAGCGCGCCGGCGCGTCCACCTCTTTTGAGTTTCGGATGTGGGAGTCGTGGGCGGACCCGCTCGGCCACGCGAACCACCCCGACTACATCGACTGGTGTGATGAAGGCACCAGTCGCTACCTTCGCGAGCGTGGGGTCGAGCCCTCGCGGCTGCGCGCTGTTGCCGAGCAGGTCACCTTCAAGGACTCGGTTCTCCCGGGCGAAGCCGTGTTGGTACGCACCGAGCAAGTCGGCCTGTACGGGGACGATGCGGTCGTGTTGAAGCACCGCATCGAGACCGAGCGGGGTACCGCTGCTGACGCGACCAGCATTCGACGCCTAGCGGACGATCGCGCCGGAGCATGGCGCGAGCTATGGGCGTAGCATGAGAGAAGGTGTCCCCAGCGGAACATCGTTTTTTGTCTCCTTCGCGCGTGGCCTGGGGGTCGGCAACCGTCCGATCGACCCTTGGGCGGGCAAGTGGCTCCCGTGGTGGATGGGCCGCTTGGTTGAGGCACCGCGACATCTCGGCCCGGGCGCGCAGCTCTATCGACGCGCTGCGCGGTTCACCTCACTGGGCATGATCGACCACTTGGTCCTGCGGACCGAAGTCATCGACGCGAAGCTGATCGATTCCCTCGATACCGGGATCGACCAAGTGGTCATCTTGGGTGCGGGGCTCGACGCCCGTGCGTGGCGACTGCCCGCACTCCGAGACGCGAAGGTCTACGAGGTGGACCACCCCGCGACCCAAAGGTTCAAGCGCTCTCGGACGGAGGACCACCCACCGCCGGGGGAGGTCCATTACGTGCCAGTCGACTTCGGTCGGGAGCGGTTCTCGGATGCCCTTCACCGAGCGGGTTTCGATCGAGCGCGCCCGACCGCTTGGATCTGGGAGGGCGTGGCCATGTATCTGCGGCGCGACGCCGTCGCCGACAGCCTCGCGCAGATGACGAGCCTTTCGGCTCGTGGCAGTGCTCTGCTGATGACGTATCGCATCCCAAACACGCTCCCATTCGGACGCCTTGGCGAGGTTGCCATTCCCTTGGCCTTCTCGATCGGTGGCGAACCGCTTGGAGCGACGCTCACGCCCGATGAGCTCGAACGCGAGCTCGCGCCCGACTGGCGGGTCGAGTACGACGAAGGACCTCGAGGCTGGCAGCAATTCACCGACACCCGAGCCAATCCTTCGCGGAGCTTCTTCGGAGAGCGCTTCGCCAAGGCCGTCCGGGGTGGCTGAGCCATGTGTACGATCATCGTCCGACACGGGATCGACAACTGGTGCACCACGCTGGTCGCGGCCAACCGCGACGAGTTCTATGACCGCGAGGCGACATCACCGACGGTGCTTTCGGAAGATCCGCGCGTCGTCGGCGGGCGCGATGACAGCAAGGGCGGCACTTGGTTCGGGGTGACTGACCAGGGCGTCTTCGTCGGTCTCACCAACCAGCGTAACTTCGGGTGGCCGGACGGTTCGCTCAAGTCCCGAGGCGAGCTTGTGCTTCGCGCACTCGAGACGGGCTCACACCGAGGCATAATCGCTTTTCTCGAGCGCACCGATCCGCGCCTATACAACGAGTTCAACCTAGTCTTTGGTGACGGCACGTCGCTTGCGGTGGCCTACGGCCGACGTTCGGAGGATCGCGTCGAAGTGCAGCCACTCGATCCGGGGGTGCACGTCCTTTGCAACGATCGGCTTGGGTCCCCCGAATTTCCCAAGGCCGTCACGGCACGCGAACGCGTTCTGTCGATCGGCCCCGAGCCTTGGGGCGTGCTGAAGAACGAGCTTGCCGAGATACTGAGCGACGAAACACTTCCCGACCCAAGTGAAGTCCCGCCCATCCCAGACAACGCCCTCTTCGACCAAGAGCTGGCCCGACACCTCCAGGCCCTCTGCGTTCGCACACCTGTGTACGGCACCGTTTCTGCGACCTTGGCAGCTGTGCGGCCAGGACGCGTCGAGCAGTACCACTACGTCAGTACCGATCCTGCAAGCGGCGCCTTCGACGATTACACGGCACTCGCACAGGGGCAGAGGGTGTCAGCCTAACTGCCTGACGAAACGGACGACGTTCGCCGCGGCGGCACGCAGGTTCTCGCTTTCGGTGTGACCGCTCCTTTTTCGGGGTTTGAAGGAGTGGTCGCCGTCGGGCAGCCAGACCAATTCGATTGACTCGGACAGCGAGTACCGGATGACCTCCTCTTCGCTGCCCAGGCGATCTCGCTCTCCTTGGACGATCAGGGTCGAACAGCGGAGGTCTTCCAAATGCGCGGTCCGAAGCCTTTCCGGCCTGCCGGGCGGATGAAACGGGTACCCGAGGCAGACGAGCCCACGCACGTCGGTTTCGTCTGCGATCATCGACGCGATTCGGCCGCCCATGCTCTTGCCGCCGATCACGAGGCGCTCGGACGGTCCCAGTGCTTCGATGACACGACGGTAGTGCGCCATCAGTTTCGGCGCACGGTCCGGCCCTCGGCGTTTTCCGTCCTCACGGCGTTTGGCCATGTACTCGAACTCGAAGCGAACCACCGAGATGCCGGCTTCGCCGATTGTCGAGGCCATCGCATTCATGAAGTCGGAGTCCATTGGCGCGCCTGCGCCGTGGGCGAGGACGAGGCATACCCCGGATTCAGCCGGCCCGTTTCGGATGAAATCTCCGGCCGCAGGTGCTCGTTCCATCTTCGTCAGCCGGATTTCTTGCCGAGGATCACGACCGCGTTGTCGGCCTTGAGATTGGGATCGTCGTCCTCGTCGATGCGGATCTCCTTCTGGTCGTCGTAGTACCGGGCGTCCTCGACCACCGCTCCGATCTTCTCGCACAACTCGAGGACATCTCGGATGGACGGGAAGCGACGATTGGGGGTGTCGTACCACTCGAACGCGTAGGGTCCTGGTCCCTTGGGAACACGCCCCTCCTCGCTGAACATGTTTCGAAGGCTTTCGTACCCAAAGTTGGCGAAACTCAGGATTGCGCGTTTGCCGACACGCAGGGAGTCCGACAGGAGCTTTTCGACGTTGGGGACGACTTGGAGCGTCGACGAGATGACCACATAGTCGAACGTCCCGTCGTGGAACTCAGGCAGGCCGAGATTCAGGTCGCAGTCGATCGCGTCTACGCCGTGCTGGATCGTTGCTGCGATGAGCGGGGTGCTGACGTCGACGCCGACGAGCCGCGCGTCGCCGCGCTCGCGCAACCGCCCAAGAAGGTCCCCTTGGCCACACCCGAGGTCCAAGACCGAGCTTCGAGGTGGAATGAGCTCGAGGATGCGGTCGTCCGCGACGCGGGTTTCGGGCTTGCTCGGCGTTCGGTCTCCGAGTTTAGCGCGCAAGAGCGGCCCGTAGCCCTCGATATCACCCGGAAGCAGGAATCCATCGTGGCCACCATCGGTCTGGATCTCACAGTACGACACGGGTTGATCGAGTGAGGTCATCGCGGCTACGAGGTCGCGTGACTGGAACGGCGGGAACAGCCAATCGCTCGAGAACGACACGACGAGCCAGTTGCAGCTGGCGCTGGCCAATGCGCGCTTCCGTTCTTCGAGCGTGCTCCCCATGTCGAAGTGGTCCATCGCCAATGTGATCGTGACGTACGAGTTGGCATCGAAACGGCCGACGAATTGGTCCCCCTGGTATGCGAGGTACGAACCTACCGAGAATCTCTTCTCGAACTCGGTTGCGATGTCGCGCGGCTCGTGTCGATTCACGTCAAAGCGCTTGGTCATCGACTCCGAAGAAAGGTACGTGATGTGTCCCAGCATCCGTGCGAGGGCGAGGCCCATGTGCGGAAACTGACCCGTCGAGTAGTACTGGCCATCGTGAAACCTAGGGTCGGTCTGAATGGCGTTTCGGCCGACCACGTCGAAAGCGAGTGCCTGCGCGGTCAATCTCGACGAGGACGCCAAGACGACGCTCGTCTCCACGCGGTCTGGGTATCGCGTTGCCCAACAAAGTGCTTGGTGGCCGCCGAGCGATCCGCCGATGACGCCTCGGAGGCGCTTGATCCCGAGGACGTCGACGAGTCGAGCCTGGACATCGACCATGTCCTCCACCGTCACCAGCGGGAAGTCTGGACCGTATGGGGCACCGGTTGCAGGGTTGACGGTGCTCGGGCCCGTCGTGCCTCTACAACCGCCGAGCACGTTCGAACAGATCACGAAGAACTGGTCGGTGTCGACGGGCCGGCCCGGGCCGACGAGCGTGTCCCACCACCCCGGGTCGTCGTCTGGGCCGTGCCGCGCGACGTGCGAGTCGCCTGAAATCGCGTGGCAGATCAAGATCGCATTGCTGCGGTCGGCGTTTAGGGTGCCGTAGGTTTCGTACGCGACTTCGAAGCCGGGCAGCACCCCGCCGAGCCGAAGCTCGAGCGGGGACGGGAACACCGTGGTCTGTACATACGGCAGCGGGCGGCCGGTGCGAACCGAGTCCGTGCTGTCGAAGTCGAGGCTCATTCGGTGGTCCGGCCGGCTAGCCGGTGGCCGCGGCCAACGCTTGGTCGAGATCCGCGATGATGTCTGCGGCGTCTTCTATGCCCACGGAGACCCGCACGTACTCCGGAACCACACCGGTGGCTTGTTGGTCTTCGGGTGAGAGCTGCTGGTGTGTGGTTGACGCCGGGTGAATCACGAGTGTCTTGGCGTCGCCGATGTTGGCCAGATGGGAGCAAAGCTTGCACGCGTTGATGAACTTCTTGCCGGCTTCCATGCCGCCCTTGATGCCAAAACCGAGAATCGCGCCCTTGCCGTGGGGTAGGTAGTGGTTGGCCTTTTCGTGATCGGGGTGGGACGTAAGTCCGGGGTAGTTCACCCATTCGACGCCATCGTGGCCCTCGAGGAACTGAGCCACCGCCAGCGCATTCTCGCAGTGGCGCGGCATCCGGAGGTGGAGCGTCTCGATTCCTTGCAGAAACAAGAACGCTGCGAAGGGGCTCATCGCTGCGCCCGTATCCCGAAGCCAGTGTGTTCTCACGTACAAGAGGTAGGAGACGTTCCCCATCGGTTCGAGCGCGTCCGCCAAGACGAGGCCGTGGTAGTTCGGGGAGGGACCGCAAAGCTCCGGCCACTTGTCACGCTGGTCTGTCCACTTGAAGTTCCCCGAATCGACGATCGCACCACCGATGTGTGCACCGTGGCCGCCGATGAACTTCGTCGTCGAGTACACGTTGATGTCGACGCCGTGATCGAAGGTTTTGAGCAGCGCTGGCGTGGTCACCGTGTTGTCGCAGATCAGGGGAAGAGCCCCATGCGGGGCACTGTGTGCCGCGTCAGCGATCGCTCGAATGTCCGGGACGTCGTTCTTCGGGTTTCCAATCGACTCCATGTACACGAGGCGCGTGTTCTCATCGACGAGCCCGTGGATCTGCTCGGGATGCGCGGGGTCGAAAAACCGAACTTCGATCCCGAGGTTCTTGAAGGTCTGGGTGAACAAGGTCCACGTGCCTCCATAGAGACTCGTTGCCGAGACCAAATTCTGGCCGGAATGGCAGAGGCTGAGGATCGCCGCGTTGATCGCCGACTGACCCGATGCAAAACAAAGCCCCATCACACCGCCATCCATGGCCGCGAGCCGCTTCTCGAGGACGTCGACCGTCGGGTTCATGATGCGGGAGTAGATGTTGCCGAACTCTGCCAAACCGAACAGCGCCGCCGCATGGTCGGTGTCGTTGAAGACGTACGAGGTCGTTGCGTAGATCGGCACGGCTCGCGCGTTGGTCGCTGGATCGGCTTCCTGGCCCGCGTGCAACGCGAGCGTCCCGAGTCCCTGTTCTTCTGTCATGGTGGTGTCTCCTCCGCGGTGGGCCGGCGAGAATAACGCAGCCTTCTGGCCAATTCCAGAGGAGCCTAAATCGGACCCTCCGAGCGCTAGACAGGGATCAGCTTGCGAACAGGACCAGGCCGAGCGTGATGATGGCCGGTAGTCCCTGTAGGAAGAAAATCCGCATGTTGACCGTCATGCCACCGAAAATACCGGCGACGGCCACGCACGAAAGGAACAACACCTTTAAGGTGAACGCGGTGTCCGGGTTCGAGACGATGAGGCTCAAGATGAGCCCTGCCACCAAGAAGCCGTTGTAAAGCCCTTGGTTCATCGCGAGGCTCTTCGATGTTTCTGCATCCGCTTTGCTGATCCCGAATGTCTTTCGGCCGAGCGGCTTGGTCCACAAGAACATCTCGAGGATCAGCGCCCACACGTGAAACAGGGCGATGAAGACGATCAGAGCTGTGATTGCGCTGCTCACAGCGCGGGACCATACCAGGGCTAGCTACTACACGAAAGGGCGGAGCACCCCGGACGCGTCCTGGCCCAGTCGGGGCGCTTTTGGGCGTACGTGTCGTACTCGGGCTGTTCGTCATACGGGCGACGCATCACTTCGAGAAGCTCTCGAGTCATCGATGGGTCTCCGGCCTCGGCCTTGTCGATCGCCAACTGTGCGAGGTAGTTGCGAAGCACGTACTTGGGGTTGGCCTGATTCATGCTGGCGGCGCGCTCGCGAGGATCGAGTGCGTCGTGAGAGACACGCCTGGCATACCGCCCAAGCCACGCACTGATCTTCGAAACCGCGTCACCAGCGAGTTGTTCGGGGCGATAGTAGGCATCGCGCAGCGGGGCGATGCGTGCCTCGGGATCGAGGTCGCCCACCCGCGTCGGATCGAGTGTTGCGAGGCGTCGGTAGAAGATCGTCATATCGGTTTCGGCGGCCTGCAGCACGCCAAACAGATCGGCGATGAGTGCGTCGTCTTCGTCTGGACGGAAGGAGGCGAGGCCGAGTTTTGCCGTCATCGCCTTTCGATACTCGGCCTCGAATGTCTCGGGATACGAACGGAGCGCGGCTTCTATCGGATCTGCCTCACCGACCAACGGGTAGATGGCATTGGCGAGCCGCACGAGGTTCCACATGGCGATGTTCGGTTGGTGCCCGTAGCGGTAGCGGCGGCCCGCGGCGTCGGTGGTGTTGGGGGTCCAGTTTGGGTCAAAATCGTCGAGCCAACCGTAAGGGCCGTAGTCGATCGTCAGACCCAAGATCGACATGTTGTCGGTGTTCATCACGCCGTGGACGAATCCGACCCGCATCCAGTGTGCGATCATCACCGCGGTGCGCCTCGCGACCTCGGCGAGCCACGCGAGGTACGTGTCTTTCGAAGGGTCGCCGAGTTCCGGGAAATGCGTGCGGATGGTGTAATCGGCAAGTGTCTCGAGAACGTCAGTCTCTTCGCGCGCGGCGAAGATCTCGAAATTGCCGAAACGGATGAATGTCGGCGCCACTCTACAAACGATGGCTCCTGGTTCGGGCTTCGGGTTCCCGTCGTAGAACATGTCGCGCACGACTTGGTCACCGGTGGTGACCAGGCTCAGCGCGCGAGTCGTCGGAACCCCGAGGTGGTGCATGGCCTCGCTGCACAGAAACTCGCGGACCGAAGATCGAAGAACCGCCCGGCCGTCTGCGGTTCGCGAGTACGGGGTTGGGCCTGCGCCCTTCAGCTGCAGCTCCCAGCGTGCACCGTCGTTGTTGAGGATTTCCCCGAGCCCGATGGCGCGCCCGTCCCCGAGCTGGCCGGCCCAGTTGCCGAACTGGTGGCCTCCGTAGCACGCCGCGTAGTGACTCATGCCGTCCCAGGACTCGTTGCCGGCGAACACCTCGGCGAAACGTGGCTCTCTGATCGCGTCCACCGAGAGCCCGAGCATCTCTGCGACCTCGCGACTATGCGCGACCAGCTTCGGGCCGCTGACTGGCGTCGGCGATACCCGCGAGAAGCAGGCGTTGTGGACCTGTCGCCGCCGATTTGAATGATCCGGGTCGGCAGGGAGGTCACGTACGAAGCTGTTGTCGAAACTCGGAGTCACTTGAACCGTCTTTGTAGCGCTGTCTTCGCGGCCGTAAAGCGGGGAGCGCCCGCCTAGCGCCAGGCGAACACGGGTTGGTCGTAGTGGGCGACCCGGGTGTCTCGGCCATGGATCGCCACCTCGCGCAGTTGGTACAAGACCGCAGCGGTAGGCGCGAAAATGAAGTCATTGAGGAGCGGAACGGAGATGACCGGGCGGTTGCTCTCGGGAATGTCGAAGATGCGCGGCACGCCGGGTTCGTCGAGCGCCGTGATCGGAACCCGATGTGCCTCGGCGACCTCAGCCGGGTTCGGTCTAATGTCCGAGGTGAGTCCGCCCCAGACGATGACGGGTGTGATCGCGAATCCCGAACGCGTGGGGTAGTCGTCGAGCATTCCGAGAACCTGGTCGTGTCCTCGCTCGAGCCCGACCTCCTCGTGGAGCTCGCGTAGCGCGGCCACCGCCTCGGTTTCCCCGGGGTCGAGTCGTCCTCCAGGAAGCGCCCACTGCCCACTGTGTTTGCGCAATGACGCAGACCTTCGCGTGATGACGAACGAAGCTTCGCCGACGTCGTCGGTGACGAGGGCAATCGCCACCGCGGCCGCAGTCAACGACGCGTCGACGATCGCATTCCGATCATGTGCGGCGAGGTTGGCGGAGATCCGCGCCCGGAGCGAGTCATCGAGCGGTTGGACAGGCATGGGCGGCGCTCAGGGAGCTTGGCAACCGCCCTTCTTACGAACGGAGACACCTGCCGCGCTCGCCGAGCATCCGTTCGAGTACGTGTTCCCATCGCATCCGCAGACCGGTTTGTAGTCGCGTGTGCAGGCCTGCGGGCGTGGTCGGCACTTGCCCGCCTTGCCTTTGTCTCCGCAGGTCGCCGCGAGCGTATAGCTGCAGTAGAGACCGGTCGCGCATCCCTTGGACGCGCCACAGGCGTCTCCTGCTTCTCCGGCAGCCGCCGGTGGCGTGTCTTGGCACAGTCCGCGATGGCGAATCGAAGAACCGTGTGAGTGCGCGACGCAGTCGTTGCTGTAGTTGCGCCCGTCGCACCCGCAAACGGGGGCCCACTCCTTCGTGCACTCCGTTGGCGGCTCACTGCACTCACCGGCCTGGCCGACCTCGCCGCAGTACTGACCCTCGGTGTAACGGCAGAACGCGTCCGCCCCGCATTCGGAAACGTCAGTGCCTGGTCCGCACGCGACTGGGCCTGCCGGGACGGCATCGGGGCACACCCCTTGATCGCGGGGCGAGACCCCGTGCGAATGTGCCACGCAGATGTTCAGATAGGTTCGCCCATCGCACCCGCAGACGGGGCTGTAGTCTTTGGTGCAGGTGATCGGGATCGGAAAGCAGGCGCCCTTCGCTCCGGTATCCCCACACGCTGCGGCAGGCGTGTAGTGGCAAAGCGAGCCGTCCTGGCATGTGTCCCCAGGGCTCCGGCTGCATTCGCCGCCCGGGCGGTCGGGATACCTGGCGGGTTCACTGTCCTTCGCACAGGCGCTGATCAGACCCGCCGAGAGGATGAGGATGAGCAACGAGCGCATAGTGCCGTAGGTATCGCCGAAGGCCGTATCGAGCAAGGGGGCTCAGGCTCGGCGACCTCGGTGTTCGCTTGGTTCAGCCCTTCGCGAGCTGATTCGCGATCTTCGGGACCCATTCCCCGGCCGTTCCTTCGAAGAAGTGCCCCACGCCGGATCGGGCCACCTCATCACTAAACGGGTTGGGCTCAGGGTTCACGACGAGCAGCGGCGTACCCCGCGTCGCCGCGACACGTCCGATGTGAACTGGAAGCGAGGTCGCGCCGGTCGTTCCTACGACAATCACCGCGGTCGCGCGTTCCGCCGCGTCGAGGGAACTCTGGAAGCGGAAGTTCTCCTCGTCGTAGCTCTCGTCAAACCACAAAACGTGAGGTCGCGTCGGCGACCCGCAGGACGGGCATCGGAGCGCGTCTCTTTCGTCGTCGCTCAGGGGCCGGCCTCTTTCCCAAAACACGTCGATCGCATCGGGCAGCGCAATCGGCCCGCCGAGGCACCCGTCCAGGCAACGCATGAAATCGATATTGCCGTGAATTTGATAGGTGCGATCGACGGTGTTGCCGGCACGGAGGTGAAGCCCGTCGACGTTTTGGGTCACCAGGAGAAAGTCGTCGCGGCTTTGATCCTCGAGTGAAGCGAGCGCTCGATGGGCCTGGTTTGGCTCCGCCAGGCGGCAAATCCCGCGTCGGTAGAGGTACCACGCCCACACCTCGCCGGGCATCTCTCGAAACATCGCCCGGGTCGCCATCTGCTCAGGCTGATAGTTGCGTGATCCGACACGCCAGTACCCCTCTTCGCCGCGAAAGGTCGGTATCCCGCTCTCGGCGGAGATCCCTGCTCCGGTGAGCCATAGTGTGAGGCCCTCGGTGCGAGGGATGACGTCTTCGAGATCAACCACGCCTGACAGCTACCCGTAACCCCCCCGGTCGTCCAGTCGCGACCCGGAGCCTCGAGCCAAGCCCGCGCCGGTCACTCCGAGGTGACTCACCCCTGCATCGCTCGGGTCGGGGGACAGAAAATGCAAAGGCCGGCTCCCCGAGAGGAGCCGGCCCTTGCTGCCCGTTTCGTGTGTTCTGGTCTCTAACTAGTTCCCAATGTGCCCAGAGATACCCAGGATGATTGCGTAGTACTTGTCTCGGTCGGCGATGATCGTCTCAACCCCGTCTGCATCGGTGTCGATCGGCGCGTTTCGAGAGAAGTAGGTGTTGCGTGTCGTCCACTCGCCACGCCCCTCCAAGCTCAGCACGAGGTACTCGGCTGGCTTGTAACGCAGGGTGATGGTGCCGGTTGTGAGACCACCGAAGCTGTCGACCAGGTTCCGCTGGTTGTCGTTGCCGCTCAGGTTCTCGCCGCGAAGGCCGATCGAGACCTTGTCGCTGACGTCGAAGATGAGCGCGAGGCTGTGTCCAAAGGCGAACGCGGTCACGTTCTCCGGAGGCAGCAGCCCGTTGCTGACGAACGGATTGATCTGGTAGTCGCCGTTGAAGAGGAGCGTGAACCAGTCGACCGACACGCTCAACACAACGTCGAAGAAGTGCTCCCAGTCCTTGTTCTCGTTCGAGCTGCTCGGAGCGTGGTTGCCGCCGATGTAGAGGCCGAACACGTCGCCAGGGGCGAACGAGAACTGCCAGCCAAGAGCTGGAACCTGGTTGTCGAGATCGACCGGGGTTCCGCCGAGGACACCACCGTTGGTCACCATGAAGGTGAACCCGACAGCGTCCGAGAACTCCGTGCCCATTCTGACACCCATGTGGTTAAACGGTTGGCGCAGGAAGTAGAGAGCGCCGCGAGAGTAGTTCGCGTTCTCCCATTCGTCCGCGACCTCAGCACCGTAGATCGTGTCGAAGAAACCCACGTCGATCGAGAGCTTCTCGGTTGGCAGCCAACTCGCGTAGCCCTGCTTGACGGGGTTCAATGGGGTCAAGAGCGGTGCGCCAGTACCCCATCGGAGGTCGACGACGACTCCCCACTTCTCGCCGGTGTATGCAACCATACCGCCGACGAAGTTGAGGCCGAAGCCCATGTAGTTCGTGTAGGGGTAGCCGAGATTGTTGTACGTACCCGAACGACGGTACCCGTTGAAGTTGTAGAACGCGCTGGCCATGACCTGCCAGGAGAGTCCGTCGATGAGCGAGCTCTCCTCTGCGGGCTCGTCTCCTGCGTACTCTTCCGTCATGTCGTCAGCGGCCACCTTGGGTGGCGGCACCTCCTCGATGGCTGGCGTCGGGGGCGGATCCGTCGTCTCGACTGTATCGACAACGACCGTCTCCACATCCTCCTCGACCATCACGTCCTGCGCGAGGGCCATTGCGGGAAATGCAAGTCCGCACGCCACCGCTATCGAAAGAACCTTAGTCATCACTACCTCCACTCCAGCGTGTTTCACACGCACCAAACCTTTGTTCACCGGGTCTCTCCACTGTCCAGATGCTGAAAAGGGTAGAGAAGAGGGGCAGAGCAGA
>JBCCHE010000007.1:0-149390 GCA_039028875.1 Myxococcota bacterium
ACGCGAAGAACGCGTCCATGTCGAAGTGGATGACTGTACGCATGACCCGGTCACACCGTACCGCATCAAGTCTTGATCGTCAGCGCGATCACCCGTACCGTCGGGCGCTATGGCTGAACCGGGTGAGCGAGATCCGTACCAGGGCCCGTTTGGGTGGCTGAGACGGATCGACGATTGGATCTTCGCCGTCGAGATGGGAGTCCTTTGGACGTTCCTCGGCGTGTCCTGCTTGATGGTGTTCCTCGACGTGATGTACCGAAGGCTCGCGGCGCCCGACAGCAAGATCGGCGAGCTGATGGTGCGCTTGTTTGGGATCGAGGATCCGGCGGCCGTCGAGCGGTTCAATGCAGCGGGCCCAATCGTGAGCGCCATCGTGGGCGTCGCACTCCTGTACTTCGCGTTCTGGACCGCTGAGCAACACACCGCCGGTGAAGGTCAGAAGTCGACCGCCAAGCCGATCATCAACACGGTCTTGGCGGCGCTTGCGCTGGGGTTGCTCGGGTGGATCATGATTCGCCCGGACGTGGAGTCCCGGTGGTTCTACGGGCTCCTTTACGCGATCTGTTCGGTGGCCTGGCTCGTTCGGCTGTTCAAAGGCGACGACGCACATCGTCTCCGAAAGCTCGTCGCCTTCGTCATCACGACCGTCTTGTTCGTCATCATCGCCAAGAACTACTTCCCCGACGGGTACAGCTGGTCGAAGGAGCTCTCCCTCATCATGCTGCTTTGGGTCGGTTTCCTCGGGGCGAGCGTTTGTGCGCACGAGGGCAAGCACATCCAAATGGGCGCGCTGAAACGGGTGGTGCCCGAGTCGATGTCAAGGTGGACCGACGCACTCGGATATCTCGCCACGGCTGCCTTCTGCGCGTTCTTGGCGCTGCTCGGCTACATGTACGCCAAAGAAGCACTGACCCTCGAAGGTCGCTTCGAGCAGACCAACATCCCCGACTGGGTGGCCACGATCGCGGTGCCCGCCGCCTTCGCCATGACAGCACTCCGGTACCTGGGCGCATCGGTAAGCAGCGTGACCGGTGGAACCTACGGCGCACCGCCTATCGATGAGGCGGTCGTCGCTGCCCAAAAGCAGCACGAACAGGGGGCGGAAGGATGACCGCCGTCAAGCAGCGGAAGCTGCCCTTCATCATCTTCGTGGCACTCATCGTCGGCCTTCCTTTCCTTGGCAAGGGAGGCACGCTCGCAGCCGCCATTCTCGCGGCAGCGGTGCTCGGGTCGCCGCTGTTCGTTCTGATCGGCGTCGCCACACTCGGGAGTTTCTTCCTCTGGAGTGGTTTCCGCGATCCGGTTCAGTTCACCATCATCATCGAGGGCATTCGAAGCCTCGCCGACAGTCCTACCCTCCTCGCCATCCCGTTCTTCATCATGAGCGGCGCCATCATGAGCAAGGGGCAGATCAGCCACCGGTTGGTCGACTTCTCGCAGGCGTTCATCGGCTGGGTGCCTGGCGGCATGGCGATGAGCGGCGTGGTCGCATGCATGCTCTTCGCCGCAATCAGCGGTTCGAGTCCGGCCACGGTCGTCGCGATCGGCTCGATGATGGGTCCTGCCCTCATCGCCGAGGGCTACCGCGAGCGGTTCTCTCACGGGTTGCTCACGTCTGCCGGCTCGCTCGGCATCCTGATCCCGCCTTCGATCCCGATGATTGTCTACCCGATCGTCAATCAGAGCGCGTCGATCGAGGTCGAGCGGCTCTTCGCGGCTGGGTTCGGCCCGGGGCTCGTGATGGGGTCCATCCTGATCGGCTACTCCTTCTACCAGGGCCTGGTCGACAAGGTGCCGACGGCACCGTTCAAGTTCAAGCGCTTGGTTGAGGCCACGCGCGACGGCTTCTGGGCGCTGATGTTCCCGGTCCTGATCCTTGGTGGCATCTACGGCGGCATCTTCAACGCGGTCGAAGCCGCAGCGGTCAGCGTCGGCTACGCGATCGTGGCCGAGGTCTGGCTCCACCGGGCGCTCAAGATCAAAGACGTCCCGGGCATCTTCGGCGAGGTCGGTGTGTTCCTCGGTTCGTTCCTGGTGATCCTCGTCATGGCGCTCGCGCTCGGCGAGTTCCTGGAGACCGAAGAGATCCCGGCCCTCATGGTCGAGTGGATCCAGTCAAAGGATCTCGAGCAATGGCAGTTCCTCTTGCTGCTCAACGCGATGCTCCTCGCGGTCGGCATGATGATGGACATCCTGAGCGCGATGTTCGTGTTCGTGCCTCTTCTGGCACCCATTGCGGCTTCGATGGGCGTCGACCCGATTCACTTCGGGATCATCTTCATCGTCAACCTCGAAATCGGCTACCTCACACCACCAGTCGGCCTCAACTTGTTCGTCGCAAGCGCCCTGTGGGAGCGCGGCGTCGGGCACATCATACGCTCCGTGCTGCCTTTCGTGGCCCTGATGCTCGTCGGCCTGGCGATCATCACGTGGTACCCACAGGTCTCGGTCGGCCTCGGCAACGCCATCATGGGCGAAGACCCGTCCGTCCAAGCGCTCGATGAAGAGGACGCCGAGGGCGCCGTCGACTCGGGCATGCCGACGATGGAAGAGATGATGCGTGAAGCGCAGGGCCTCGGTGCCGGCGACGATGAAGACGACTCTGACGACGACGAATACGTCCCACCATGGGAGCAAGACGACGACGCCGAAGGCGACGACGAAAACCAGGACGGCGAATACGTCCCGCCGTGGGAGAAGGACGACGACGCCGACGGCCAAGACGAGAACAGCAACGAGTAGCCCTCTCGCAGCGCATCGCGGCCTGGGCGCCATGTCGTGACGGTTCACTGCGACGGGATCCCGGCTGCGCCCGGTGCATGCCCGTGATAGGCTCGCGTGCTCGATGGCGTACACCGTTCTTGCAAGAAAGTACCGCCCGCAAACGTTCTCGGACCTGGTCGGCCAAGAGCACGTCGCGCGCACGCTCGAGAACGCGATCGCATCCGACCGCGTCGCGCACGCGTTCCTTTTCACCGGCGTGCGCGGCGTCGGGAAAACCACCACCGCACGACTCCTCGCCAAGGCCCTCAACTGCGAGAAGGGCCCCACTGCTACGCCATGCAACACATGTGACGCCTGCCTAGACATCACGGCGGGGGTCGACGTCGACGTTCAAGAGATCGACGGCGCATCCAACAACAGCGTCGAAGACGTGCGACGCCTCCAAGAATCGCTCCCTTACCGCCCCCAACGGGATCGCTTCAAGATCGTCATCGTCGACGAAGTGCACATGCTGTCGGCGGGTGCCTTCAACGCCTTCCTGAAGACCCTCGAAGAGCCCCCCGACCACGTCAAGTTCATCTTCGCCACGACCGAGAGTCACAAGGTGCCGATCACCATCCGCTCTCGATGCCAGCAGTACGATTTTCGATTGATCCCCAACGCCCTGATCGCGTCCCGAATCCGCGAGATCCTCGCGCAAGAAGCGCTCTCGGCCGACGACGAAGCGATCTCGATCGTCGCCCGAGAAGCCGCGGGGTCGATGCGGGACGCGCTCACCATCCTCGACCAACTGGTGGCGGTCTCCGGTGACACGATCACGACCGAAACCGTCACCCAAAGCCTCGGGATCGCAGCAAGGGATGCCCTATACGGGGTCGCACGGGCGGTGATCGAGGGCGATGGCGCCGCGGTGGTCACGGCCATCGACGGCCTCGCCGACCGGAGCGTTGATATGCCGAACTTCGCACGGCAGCTCCTTCAGCTCGTCCGCGACTTGGTCGTCTTGAAGCTCGAAGCAGGCGACCCTGATCAATGGGTCCCCGAGGAGCGCACCGCAGCACAACAACTGGTCAAGGCGGTCGACATCCTCGAGCTCCAACGCGTCTTTCGGGCGACCTCGCTCGTGATGGACGAAATGGCGCAAAGCCAAGACCCAAAGCTGATGCTCGAGATGGGCCTGGTCCGTGTCGCCACCCGGCCCCCGCTCGAATCGGTCGCGGCGTTGCTCGCGCGCCTCGATGCGGTCCAAGGGGGTTCGGGTCAAGGCGGTGGCGCGCGCAAACCCAGGACAACGGCGCCGGGCCGCCCGACGACCGGGGGCCCCGAGCACCAAGCGACACCGGCCGCCACGGGACGCTCACCCGAGTCGAAGCCTGTACCCCGCGCATCGACGCCTCCCAGCGACCGAACGCCAAGCCAGGCGAAGCCGCCCAAGAAGCCCATGGACCCACCGAGCAATCCGACCTCCGAGCGCCCCGGCCCTGCGGAGGAAGCCCGGCGTACGGACGCTGCCGCCCACGATGCCGGCGCAGGGGGCACCGCCGAGAGCCCCCCAGATGAACCGATCAAGCCAGCGACTCGACGGTCAGGCGGCTTTCAAACAAGCAGCGGCGAGGTGTTGGCACCGGTGAGGCGCGCCGCGCTTCAAGAGTGGGAAGAACTGGTCGGCGCGCTCGAGCGACAACAGCCTGCGCTCGCCGCGGTCCTCGAGCACGGCGTGCCCAAAGCGGTCGGCCCCGACCGGATCATCCTTTCCTTCCAGCATGGCTCGTTCTATGGCCGTCAGGCGGAGTCGCCCGACTCGATCGCGGCGATTCAACGCGTCGCTGAAGAACGGCTTGGCGGAGCGCCGAAGGTCGAGATCCGGTTTGACGCTCCCACCGAGCAGCCCACCAACACGGTGGCGGCGGTTGCGGCTCAGCGCAAAGAAGCCGAGGCCGAAGCCAAGCGGCGCGAAGCGTTGAACCACCCGCGCGTGCGCGACGCGATGGACGTATTTCCGGAGTCGGCGGGCAAGCTGAACGTGCACATCGAGGCAGACTGAGAGGGACCGATGAACTTTCGAGGCGGAATGGGAGAGCTGATGCGGCAAGCGAACCGCATGCAACGCAAAGTCGAGAAGCGCCGTGAAGAGCTCAAGGAAGAGACTTTCGAAGCAAGCGCAGGCAACGACAAAGTCACCGCTGTCGCAAACGGCTCGCCGGAACTCGTCGAAGTGCGGATCGACCCATCACTCGTGGGCGAAGAGGGCCTCGAAATGCTCCAGGACCTGGTCGTCGCCGCCTCCAACGCCGCCCTCACCAAGGCCAGGGATCACATCGAAGCCGAAGTCGACAAGATTACGGGCGGCTTGAGCATTCCCGGGCTCGGGTAGCGATGGGGCCCAACGACCCGATCGCCACCTTGATCGCCCTTCTCTCTCGGCTCCCTGGCGTCGGCGAGCGCACGGCGGCGCGGCTCGCCTTCCACATCATCGAGGGCGATGCGCAGTATGCGCAGGCACTGGGCGAGGCATTGGCGACGATTCACGAGCGCGTCGTTCGGTGCGAGATCTGCGGGAACTACGGTGCCGAGGCGCACTGCCGAATCTGCCAAGATCCACGTCGAGACGAGACGCTGGTCTGCGTGGTCGCAAAGGTACCGGACCTCATCGCGCTCGAGGCTCTCGGCAGCTTTCGGGGTCGTTACCACGTCTTGCATGGCCTCCTCGCGCCGCTCGACGGGGTCGGCCCCGACCAGCTTCCGCTCGATGCGCTCGAGCGACGCATCGAGGACCAGGGCATTCAAGAGGTCATCGTTGCGACACCACTCAGCGTCGAGGGGGAAGCCACGGCGCTCTACGTCGCCGACGTTCTCTCGGACAAACCCGTCCGAGTCTCACGGATCGCCGCTGGGGTACCTCATGGTGGCGAACTCGAGTTCACCGACCAGGTGACGCTGGGGCGCGCGCTCGAAGACCGCCGATCGGTCCGGTAACCGCCCTAACCTGCCCCGGAGGCCACCCGCGGGATCAATTCCCGCCTCTCGATGAATCTCTTCAGGGCGACGGCGTCGGACCCCAAAGAGGTTTCCATGCGCCACTTCGTCTTTGTCTTGTTTCTCATTGCGACTTCGGTCGCGTCCTCCGGGAGCACAGCGCTCGCGGACGTCGTCGTCAGACCGAGCACACGGTCCACGTCGGTTGTGGTCAAGACCGCACCACCTTCCGTCGTGGTCGTCCGACGAACGACCACACCGCCGCCGCCACCGCCGAGGCCCAAGCAAGTCGACGAACGGGAACGTAAGGTGGGCCTTCACTTCGATGTCGGTGGCGCCTTCGGGGGCGACCTGTCGATGGGAGGGTTCACGGGCGCGCTCCGAATCCGTCCCGTTCAGCACTTCGCGCTAGACTTGGGCTCGGGCTACTTCGCCGGGAACGATTCCCTTGGCGCATACCGCAGTGAAGTGCCCGTCACCGCGAACATGCTGTTCTTCGTCAATCCTCAGCACAAGGTGCAGGTCTATTTCCTCGTGGGCGGAGGCGTGTCGTTCGGCCGCCGCGAAACGTTCGACGAGATCCGCAACATGACCCACGCGGGGGGTCAGGCGGGGCTAGGTCTCGAGTTTCGGATCGCGCGCGGCTTCGCCCTCAACCTCGATGTCCGCGGCGTCGTTCGCCAACGAATCGACGGTGACCCGCGTCCCGAGTTCTTCGACGGCACGCGCAGCTCGGACACGTCGGCGGGTGCCCTCACGACCTTTGGCGCGACCTTCTACTTCTAACGAGGCGAATCTTGGCGACCCTTGGGTTCAGGGACGATTGCTGCTGCGTCGCGATCCGAACAGCTTCTTGAAGAAGCCGTCGTCTTCGTCGTCCGGCTCTTCGTCAGCGGCGTCGTCCTCGTCGCTGTCGGGCAGCGGCGGCGGAGCGGTTACGCGCGGCACTTCATCGGAAGCTGCCTCGAGCTCCTCGAGGTCCCCCTCGTCAACCAGGAGCACGAAGTCGTCGGCCGCGTCGATGATCTCGACTTCGGTTTTGTCGCTTTCCCACTCGTCCGCAGCGGAGGCTTCATCGGGCGACCCCGAGTCTTGGGCGGCCGCGTCGTCGTTCGGCGCCGGCTGGTCTGGGGCCTCGGGAACCCGGGCTTCGAAAGCCGAAGGATCCACGGCGACGCCCCCAATCGGGGTCACCTCGATGTCGGCCGAAAGTGCCTCGAGCTCGGCATCGACAGATGCCAGTTCCTCGCGCTTGCCCTCGAACCGGCGAAGAACCGCAGACACCTCGCCCGCATCGACCCCTAGATCATCTAAGGCCGCCTGCAGCTCCGAGAGCTTCTCGTCCGATGCACCCACGTGATCAATGTCACAGGAAATCCAAGCCTCGTAAAGTCTTTCACGCCCAAAAGAGGCCTACGTGGGGTCCAGGACGTCGCGGTCTCCGCAATTCGCACGTCATCCCGGCCGAAGATGGCGCGCTCAGGCCCCGCCGACGAGCTCGTAGACTTTGGCGACGGCGTCTTCGAGCTTGGCGGGGTCCGAACCTCCAGCCTGCGCGAAATCGGGCCGGCCACCCCCGCTTCCACCGACTACAGCTGCAGCGGCCTTCACGATATCTCCTGCCCGAAAACGCTTGGTCAGCGCCTTCGACACGCTGCAGACGAGCAAGGCCTTCTTGCCGTCCTTGCTTGGGGCGCCCAGCAAGACGACGGCCGGCGCGAGTTTGTCCCTCAGCTGGTCGGCCATCTCGCGAAGCGTGCCCGCATCGCCGATCTCGACCGTCGCCCCGAGCACCTGCGCCCCATCCACCGAACGAGCGGCCGCAGAGAGGTCCCCGCTTCCGCCGGCCATGAGCGACTTGTTGAGACGATCGATCTCGCGCCGGGCTTCTTTGTGCCCTTCCAACAGGCGACCCACGCGATCGGTGAGCTGGTCCACCGGCGCTTTGAGCAACGCAGCCGCCGAACCGAGCTCCCCCTCCATCGCGCGAACGTGGCCCAGCGCGTTCAGGCCCGTGGTCGCCTCGATGCGCCGAACTCCGGCGGCAAGGCCCGTCTCCGAGAGAACCTTGAAGAGCCCGATATCGCCGGTGCGGGCGGCATGGGTGCCCCCGCAGAGCTCGAGTGAAGGCCCGATGCGCAGCATGCGAACCACGTCGCCGTACTTCTCCTCGAAGATCCCGATGGCGCCGCGCGCCTTGGCCTCGTCCATCGGCAATACTTCGGTGGTGATCTCGGCGTTGGCGAGGACTTCACGATTCACGAGGTCTTCGATCGCGGCGATGTCGGCTTTCGCGAGCGGCTTGGTTCCACTGTAGTCGAAACGGAGCCGGTCTGGCCCGACGAGCGAGCCCTTCTGTGCGGCCGTCGGCCCGACGACTTTCCGAAGCGCCCAGTGCAAGAGGTGGGTCGCGCTATGGTTTCGCCGTGTGGCGCTCCGTCGTTCGTGATCGACCACGAGCGCTGCGCGCCCACCGGTTCGGAGCGCGCCTTCGGTGACCCGCCCCCGATGGACGATCAAGCCTTCGACGGGTTTGTGCGTGTCTTCGACTTCGAAACGCCCGCCCTCGACTTCGATGGTCCCACGGTCACCAACTTGACCCCCCTGCTCAGGGTAGAAGGGCGTGCTACGGACGATCACTTCGCCGGCCTGGCCGTCGGCGAGAGATGCGACAGAGACGCCATCTGCCACCAACGCGACCACTTCGCTCGACTCGCCCTCCGCTTCGTAGCCGCGAAACTCGATCGTCCCAACGGTGGACGCCAACTCGGGATACACATCGGCCACCGCGGCGCTTCCGACCTTGGAACCCTGACTTTCGAGCCGAGCCTTGTTGAGCTCGGCCTCGAAGCCCGCGTGATCTACCTCGAAGCCTTGTTCCCGACCGACCACCTCTTGGAGATCGACTGGAAATCCGTACGTGTCGTACAACCGGAAGGCGACGTGACCGGGGAGCGAACGCCCATGATCACCTGCAACCCATTCGTCGTTGTCATCGATGAGGGCGAGGCCACGATCGAGTGTGCGGCGAAAGCGCTCCTCTTCTTGAAGGGTGATCTCTTCGATCAAAGCGCGCCGCTCGGAGAGCTGCGGGTACATGCTCGACATGTTGTCGACCACACGGAGCGCACAGTGGTGAAGGAACGGCTCTCCAATCCCGAGCCGGTGCCCGTGACGGATCGCCCTCCGCATCACGCGACGAAGAACGTACGCGCGACCGTCCCGGTCCGGGAAGATCCCTTCGGAGATCAAGAATGCCGTGGTGCGAGCGTGATCTGCGATGACGCGCATGCTGATGTCGTCTTCCGACTGGCTGGCTTGGTAACGCTTGCCGGCGATCTCGGCCGAGAGATCGACCAATGGGCGAAGGAGATCGGTGTCGTAGTTGCTCACGACGCCCTGCGACACGACCGCGATTCGTTCGAGACCGGCCCCGGTGTCGATCGAAGGCGCGGGAAGCGAAACCATGTCCCCGCCTTCGTGTCGCTCGAACTGCATGAACACCAGGTTCCAGAGCTCGAACCAACCACGCCCGTCGGCGTCAGGCTCTTGCCCGAAGGTCCTCGGGTCGACGTCCTCGAGTCCAAGGCAGTAGTGGATCTCCGAGCATGGCCCGCAGGGGCCGGTGTCGCCCATCTGCCAGAAGTTGTCCTTGGCGCCGCAGCGAATGATCCGATCGTCGCCGAATCCTGTGACGTCGGACCAGATCGCCGCGGCCTCGTCGTCGGCCGGGGCTAGCCCCTCTTCGCCCCCAAAGACAGTGACCACCAGCCTTTCAGGGTCGAGCGACAGGGTCTTGGTGAAGTACTCCCATGCAAACTCGATCGCCTCCCGCTTGAAGTAGTCGCCAAACGAGAAGTTCCCCAGCATCTCGAAGAACGTGTGGTGGCGGGCCGTCACACCGACGTTCTCGAGGTCGTTGTGCTTGCCGCTGATCCGAATGCACTTCTGCGACGACGTCGCGCGATTGTACGCACGCTGTTCTTTGCCCGTGAACACGTCCTTGAACTGCACCATCCCGGCGTTCGCGAACATCAGCGTCGGGTCGTTCGGGGGCACCAGCGGCCCCGAGGGGACGCGGGTGTGGGTGCGGTCCTCAAAGAACCGCAGGAACGATTCGCGGATTTCGGACGACGAAGCCATGGGCCCGATTGCTAGCGCTTGTGCAGCGCCCACGCAACGCCTGTGCTACGGCGTCCACCGTGCTGACGTGCCTGCGGGTCCGGAACTTCGCGATCATCGAGGAACTCGAAGTCGACCTCGACACGGGGCTCAACATCGTCACCGGTGAGACGGGCGCGGGGAAGTCGATCCTCGTCGACGCATTGCAGCTGGTGCTTGGCGCGCGTGGTCGACCTGAAGTCGTCCGGACCGACGCCGGCGCCGCCGAAGTCGAGGCACTTTTCGACCTTCACGACGACCCGGCCGCCCGCGAACGGCTCGCCAAAAGCGATGTCGAGACCGAGGGCGATCTGGTGGTCCGGCGCGTGGTCACGGCTTCGGGAAGGACGCGGGCGTACATCAATGGTCGGCTCGCCACGCTGGGCCAGCTACGCGAGGTTACCAAGGGTCTCGCCGACATCTCGTCCCAGCACGAGTTTCATTCGCTCGCGGACCCTCGGCAGCACCTCGGCTACCTCGATGCGTTCGCTGGGCATGGAGCGATGGTCGACGACGTTGCGAGCGCGCACACGTCTCTGCTGGAGGCGGCCTCCCGGCTCGAAGCGGTCGTGTCCGAAGAACGCGGGCGCACCGACCGGGAAGACTTGCTCCGCTTTCAGCTCAGCGAGATCGACGCCGTGGCCGACGCTCTCGCGCACGAAGAAACGTTGATTGACGAACGCGAGCGGCTCCGCCACGCCGAGACCCTCGCCGGGACAGCCGCTCGGGCCGAAGCCGAACTGTACGCCGATGACGCTGCAATCTGCGAAGCGCTCTCGAAGATCGAAGGCGCGGTCGAAGACGCCGCCAAGGTCGACGGGGGTCTCCGGCCAACCGCCCAGCAGATCGGCGAGGCCCGTGTGCAACTTGAGGATGCTGCCGCCGAGCTCGGTCGGTATGCGCGGACGCTCTCGGTGGATCCTGGCCGCCTGGCGCAACTCGACGAGCAGCTCGACAGCTTGCTACGCATCAAGCGGAAGTACGGCGGCGGCCACGCGACGGTCGAAGCATACCGCGCCGAAGCCCGGGAGGAGCTCGACGCGCTCACTGGCTACGAAGAACGAATGGACCAGTGTCAACGGGCGTACGACGACGCGCTCGACCGAGCCCGAACCCTAGCGGTCGCGCTTCGCGAACGGCGAACGGTCGCGGCAACGCGCCTCAGCAAGGCCATCAGCGAAGAGCTCGCCTCCCTCGGGATGGGCGAAGCCAAAGTCATGGTCGAGCTGGCCTCACTCGAAGGCGGACCAAGCGAGCTCCAGGTCGACGGCGCCCGTCTCTCACCAAGTGGGATCGACCGCGCAGAGCTCCTCATCGCCCCGAACCGCGGCGAGGAGGCCAAGCCGCTCCGGAAGATCGCCAGTGGAGGCGAGCTCTCGCGGTCGATGCTTGCCATCAAGCGCGTGCTCGCCGGGTTGGGGCCCGCGAGCCTCTACGTCTTCGATGAGGTGGACGCTGGCGTCGGAGGGGCGGTCGCCGAAGTCATCGGTCGGAAGATCCGCGACGTGGCACGCCACAGCCAGGTGTTGTGCATCACGCACCTGCCACAGATCTCGGCGTACGCGGACGCGCACTACCGAGTTCACAAAGAAGTCGTCGACGACCGAACGAAGAGCGACATACGGCTTCTCTCGAACGACGAACGCCTCGAAGAGATCGCGCGCATGCTCGGGGGCGTCGAAGTCACCCAGCAAGCGCGCGACGCCGCCCAGCAGCTTCTTCGAGGGGCGGGTACGTGAGGCGACATGGTCGCTCGCCATGCGGTAACCCGAGAACTAGTCGGCCTTTGGGCCAACGAGGGTGCGCAAGGTCCCCTCGACGACCACGTCTCCCGAGTCGTCCCGCAAAAGGACGCGAACGTCGTACTCCTGCTTCGTACTTGTAGTGATCAGCGGGCAGTGGCACTCGCCGGTGATCGTCCCGCGAGACTTCTTGACGTAGTTTAGGCTCATTCCGGCCACGATGAAACGCGCGTCGTCGGGCAACGTGTACGCAACCGCGATGTTGCCGGTCAGCTCGACGAGGTTGGCGAGGGCAACGGCGTGAACCGAAGCGAGATGGTTGCGCACCGAAGGGCGGTCCGCGATGCTGACCCGCGAGAACCCCGGACGGAGCTCAGTGATGTGGGCCTTGATGCTGCCGGTGTAGGGCGCCATCCGCCCGATGATGCGGCTGAAGATTCGGCTGCCGCCGGGCAACGGGCTAAGCCGGTCCCAGAGGTTTCGGGTGACGTTGGCCGAGGTTCGAGTCGCCAGGAACTCGGCGTTGAGGAACGTTGCGATCGCCATCTCCTGGGGAGGGTAGAGGCCGGGGCCCCTCTCGCCAACGCACAACCGCGCCGCGGGCCCGTGCGAAATTCAGTCGAGGATCTGAACTTCCCCACAAATTGGGCCAAAAAGAGCGCGCTGTGGCCCCGTATCGGCGTCGGGCCCCTCTTGCTCGACGCGCAGGATGCCCTCGAGGGGGCACTGGATCTCGTCGAGGCCGATGTCGAGATAGTCGGCCACGAGTATGAGGCGAAGGCCGTCTGGAAACTCATCAAGGCCGAAGAGGGCGGTCACGAAAGTCAGGCGGCCCCCGAGCGATGCCGGCGCGATGGTGACCGTCCCCGCCATCGCTACTTCGAGGCTTCCGGTTCCTTGGCCGCCCACCAAGGAGACCTCTAGGTCCAAGGTGAGGGTGTCCCGGTCGACCGCGATCGTGCCGTCGATCTGCCCGTTGCTCACCAGACAACGGTCGTAAGTGATGAGCGACGGCGTCTCGGTGACGCAGTCGCCGAGGTCGTCGTCGGTTCCCTTGGAGACAGCAGCGAACGCACCGAGTTGTCCACCGGCGTTCGCAAACGTCGTGAGGTCGGTATAGATCCGCGTGAGGGACACGATCTGGTCGACGTCACGTGGGTTCGCGACGAGTTGATCCAGGCGCGCCGTGGAAACCACTGCGTTTCCTGCGGCGGCTTCCACATCGGAAATGCCCGTCGGCAGGTCTTCTTGATCACAGGCGTAACAAAGGAGGAGGAGCGTCGTAAGCGTGAACAACAACCTCTCCTTCATTTCATCCCCCTACCTGTTGTCCGATGTCACCCGACGGGCGATAACAGGTAGGGACTTTTTTTGTCCGAGGCAAACCGCTGCAGAACGCGCGCGAGCGTCAGTGGTCGATGATCAGGTCGGACAGTCGGCTCAGGCTCTCATGGGTGCCGCCGAGCGTGAACTCGAGCAGCTTCGACGTCATGAAGTAGCGGTAGAGCGGGTAATCGCGGTCAAACCCCATGCCGCCATGCACATGCTGTGCAGCCGCCACGACCCTCGCGCCTGCCTCTGACGCCCAGAATTTCGCCACCGCCAGCTCGCGGCTCGCTTCCACACAATGGTCGAGCCGCCAGCAGGCTTGCCACATCGTGGACTTCATGGCCTGGACGTCGATGTAGGCATCGCCCACGCGTTGGGTCACGCCCTGAAACGTCCCGATGGGGACCCCGAATTGGCGACGCTCGCCGGAGTACTTGGCCGTCATGAATAGGGCCTGCTCTGCAATGCCGAGCTCCAGCGCGCAGATCCCCAGCACCGCGCGGTCGATCAGGAAACGGAGGACCACGTCGCCGGTATCTGGGCCGCCAAGGACGTCGCCCCCCGGAACGACGGCATCATCGAGCTCGAGGTACCACAGAGGTTGGCCGTTGGTGCCTTGCTGGTCCCCGAGCCGGACCCCGGAGGCCTTTGGGTCCACCAAGAGGACCACTCGGGCGCCATCGACCGCGGCGGGGACCACAACCCTCGCAGCGCGATCGGCGAATGCCACGTTGCTGAACCGGCCCGTCACCTTGTACCCGTCGCTGTGGGGCGTCGCCACGGCCGAGGGACGCATGGGGTCTCGGCTACCAAGGTCGACCAACGCCGCGGCGAGGATCATCGTGCCTTGGGCGATGCCAGGCAAGAACCGGCGCTGTTGTTCGGGCGTCCCAAACTCGGCAAGGGTGAGCCCACCAATCACGAGCGTGCTGAGCGCTGGGATCGGAGCCACCGTTCGCCCCACTTGCTGAAGCAGCAGGCAGAGCTCGGTGAGCCCCAGGCCGGCGCCCCCGTGCTCTTGCGGGACCGCGAGGCCGAGCATGTCAGACTCGGCGAGTTGAGCCCACGCGCGCTCGTGGAACCAGCGGCCTTCCTTGGCGAGTGCCTTGAGCGCATCGTCCGACACGAGGTCGCCGAGGACCTGCTTGATCAGTCCGCGAATGCTCTCTTGGTCTTCGGTAAAGGAAAAATCCATGGTCGTGCCCTCAGCGTCGCCCGAGCCGAGGCATTCGAAGCCCCGCCTGGCAGATGATGTCGCGCTGAACCTCATTGGTGCCTCCACCGAACGTCAACACCAAGGACATCCGGTAGTACTTCTCGAGACGACCGCGAAGCAGTGCCGCCTCGGAGCTGTGGTGGAGGGTGCCCGCAGCGCCGTGCACTTCCATCAAGAGCCGCGATCCCTCGACGTAGAACTCGGAGCCGTAAACCTTGATGGTGGATGCATCGGCGGGTGACAGCTTGTCCTGCGCGATGCTCCAAGCCTGCTGCCAATTCAACAACTTGAGGACATCGAGCTTGGCGTACACACGAGCCAGGTTGGTGCGGACCCACGGCAGATCAATGACTTTGCGCCCGTCTCCGCTCGGTGCGGTCCTCGCCCATTCCACCGTTTCCTGGAAGATCCGGGCAAGGGGGCCGACGGAGCAGAGTGCGACCCGCTCATGGTTGAGCTGCGTGGTGATCAGATGCCACCCGTTGTTCTCCCCACCGACGAGGTTTGATGCAGGAACGCGTACGTTGTCGTAGTAAACGGCGTGCACGTTGTTTTCGCCGAGTGCATGCATCGGGGTGATTTGCACGCCCTCCGCGTCCACGGGGACGATGATGATCGAAATGCCCTTGTGCGCTGGCGCATCGGGATCGGTTCGGCAGGCGAGCCACATGTAGTCCGCGTGATCTGCGAGGCTCGTCCAAATCTTCTGCCCGTGAATCACGTATTCATCGCCTTCGCGGACCGCAGTCGTTTTGAGCGATGCGAGATCGGTCCCCGACCCTGGCTCGGTGTAGCCGATCGAGAAATGGCAGCGTCCCTCGAGGATCTTCGGCGGGTACTTCGCCTTTTGCGCTTCGGTCCCGAATTTGAGCAGGGTTGGGCCAACCGTGTTGAGGGTGAGGATCGGAACGGGAAAGCCCGCGCGCTGGACCTCGTCGAAAAAGATGAACTGTTCGATCGGCCCGCGTCCCTGGCCTCCGTGCTCCTTCGGCCAGCCGATTCCGAGCCACCCGTCCGCGCCGAGTTGCTGCATGGCTTGGTGGTAGAGCGGGCCGCCGCCTTCGACTTCATTGAGCTCGTCGACGAGCGCGTCGGTGATCAAGCCATCGAAATAGCCTCGGAGCTCGTCGCGCAGGGCTTTTTGTTCGGGGGTGTAGTCGAAGTACATGGCACTCGCTCGGCCAGGATGCCGAGGTGAAACGTGTTCTACTTTGGACTGGCCAGGATGCAAGCCGGCCGGGTGCGGCGGCCCGATCTTTCAGCCCAACAACGAAGAAAGCCGACCCGAGGGCCGGCTTCATCCGATTGAAGGTGCCTTGCGCTCAGTACTTCTTCTTGGCGGCGTCGGCGCCCACCTTGACTTTCCCTTCGGCATCGTCCGCTGCGTCTTTGACGTCTTGCGCAGCGTCCTCCGCGGCAGCCTTGGCGTCGTCAGCGGCGTCCTTGGCGGCATCCTTGGCGTCCATGGCCGCATCCTTGGCGTCCTCGGCCATCTCGTTGGCCGTGTCGGCGGCAGAGTCAGCCGCATCTCCGGCGGCGTCCGCCGCATCTCCGGCCGCGTCGGCTGCACCGTCTGCCGCGTCTGCAGCGGTATCAGAGCCTGCCTCCATCGCGTGGTCCGCGTGATCGGCTGCCTCGGCCGCCGTGTCTTCTGCCTTCTTACAGCCCAGCATCGCGCCCAAAAACGCGAGGACGAGCCCCAGTCGCATCATGTTCCTGATCATGTTTCCTCCAAGAGAGATGTACGCCTCTGCTCGCCGGCTATTCGGCGGCTTTGTCTCCGACGGCATCCGCCATGTCCCCAGCCTTATCTGCCGCCGTATCGGCTGCATCTGCCGCGGCATCGGCGGCCTCCTGCGCCGCTTCGCCCGCTGCCTCGGCTGCAGCCTCGGCCGCCTCGCCAGCCGCCTCGGCAGCTTCACCCGCCTCTTCGACCGCCACTTCGGCCGCCTCAGCCGCCTCGACGGCGCCTTCGGCCGCTTCTTCTGCGGCCTCTTCAGCCATCGCCGCTGCGTCGTCTGCGGTCTTCTTGCATGCCGTGAGGGCCCCGCAAATCGCGAGGACCAGACCCAATCGCCACATGTTCTTGGTCATGATGATTCTCTCCCGTCGGCGGCGGGGACGTCACCCATACACCCACATGCCCCGCTTCCGTCGTTGGGTTAGCGGTTTGCGGTGATCCCGTCAAACATGATGCGGGGCTTGGCGGCCTCCGATCTCCCAAATCGAATGCATCCAGCCCTGTACCGGAAAGCACCCATCGCGCCGAAAAAGCCACTCAAATCATGCACAAAGACGCCTCACCGGTAGCGTCATCGGTCGCTCGTAGGGCACGATTCGGGGGTCGCGGCCCGGTCGGGGCAATTGTCATTTTGTGTCGGGGCCGCGCCGGTGGCGGAACGACGGCTCGGGGTGCCTCACGGCGCGGGTAGAACGGGGGTTGGGCGAGGGGGCGATGCGGGGACACGCGTCGGGACTGGCGAGGGGTCTTCCACGATGGGGATCGCCATCACTTCGGTCCGCGAAAGGTTGTGGATCTTCTCGCCGTCGTAGAAGTGTTCCTCGAAGAAGACGCGCACAGTCGTGGCCTTCGACTGTCCGGTGTAGTGGTTCGGCGGGAACGTCGTCTGGAAGTGATAGGGGACCGATAGCCATCCCGGAAGGAACGCTTTGTCATCGCCACGCATGACGGCGCGCACGTACCGCTGGATGAACCGACCGTAGTCGTACCGAATGCTCTCGTTGAAGAGCCACTGCCCGTACTCCTCGGTGATGGCGGGCAAGTCGTCGACTTTGGCGTCTTGGAGCGCGCGGAACACGGGATACCGATGCGAGACTCCAAACGTACCGGGCAAGATGCGCTTCGGTGCCGCATAGTAGAATCGGCTCTGCACGAACACAATGTCGTAGGGGACGAAGTAACGCGGGTCGAGCTCGTAGGTCTTGCCCGACTCGGTCTCGACTTCGTAGCTGAAGAACTGCGAATGGCGGGTATCCCACCACGCAAACAGGATTCCGGTCACCCTCGTATGCGCCGCGCCGACGATCATCGTACTCGCCGTCAGCATGACGATCGCCCGTTTGGTCACCGCGGGGTCCGGTAGATTCCACTGCCAGAGGGTACCCGCGAACACGATCATCGACACGTCGACGATGATCCATTTCCAAAAGAAGATGCCCGTCGTCGAGAGGATCCCGAGGTGCAAGAGAATGCATGCCGTCAAAAAGAAGCGTGAAACACGCTTGTCGAGCAAAAGGAGGCCCGCACCGATCTCGGCAAACAGGGTGAACGCGTTGTTGACGACCCCGACCCGCTCGAGCACGCTGGCCATCGAAATGACTTGAGCCTCGTCGAGGTGCCCGAGCCACCTCCCCTGCTGGTAGGCCGAGACGAAGATGTTGGCCGTTGGGTTCTCGAGGAGCCAGGTTGTGACCTCAGGACCGATCGCTACCTTGGAGAAGCCCGCGTGCGCGTAGCCCGCGCCTGCCATGAACAGGGCGAGCACCAACGGGAGGCGCTTGTCGGTCTTGACGAAGATGCGCAGGTACACGAACCACACGAACGCGAAAAGCATGTGCGTCGGCATCCGCTTGTCGGGCCAGTTCCACATGCCCTCGGGAAGGGGATAGTGAATCTGAAGCGCGAACGTCATCATCACGAGGACGAAGGGGAACAGAAACCCCGGATGAAACCAAACCGCGATGAGCAGGGCGAGCAAAACGACGCGGTCCATCAAAAACGCGTGGTCGTAGTAATAATTGTAGTCGGACAGTACGAAAGTCACGCCCATGACGGCCGCGACGATCCATACGAAAGTTCGCATCTTCAGGGAGTCGTCGACCTCGGTCCACGTGATGCGTTTGCGAAAGATGAAGAGCGGCAAGATGCCCACGAGGAGCATCACGGCGGTCGGCGTATGCGTCAGCATCCCGAGAACCGTGGACCCGGATTCGTAGGCAGCGCGCGGAAGAAAACAGGCCCGGTAGAACAGATGCTGCCAGGTGAGCAGGTACGCCGCGACGCAGATGAGGACGTGGATAACGATCACGGAAGCCTGGCGCCGGAGTCTACCTGTCCCCGCAAGACCGACCGAATTCGTGGCTGGTAGGGGGCGCGCCATAGTTGCCGGCGTTCACAGCAACGAGATACGATCCGCAACATGGGGAGCGACCGCTGGTTCTCAATCAGCTTCTGGGGCTGTTGCGCGCTGCTCCTGGTGCCACTTTGGAGCGTCGACTACCTGCCCATGGTCGACCTGCCGCAACACGCGGCTCAGATCGGCATCTGGACGCGCTGGTCGGACCCGGCGTTCGGGTACCAAGAGCTCTACACCCGCAACTGGTTCACCCCATACCTGTTCGGGTACCTGATCGCCTACGCGCTCACGGCCGTACTGTCGATCAACGCGGCACTCACGACCGTGATCAGCGCCGCCGTCATTGGCGTCCCGGTGGCGACGCGATTCCTACTGCGCGAAGTGGGCGCCAACCGCTGGTGGGTGTTCGCCGTCTTCCCCGGCGTCTACGGGTTCTCGTTCGATTGGGGCTTCTTCAACTTCCTGGTGGGTATTCCGATCGCGCTCGCGTCCTTGGTCGTCGTCCTCCGCTACGCAAACGAACCGACGCTTCGACGCGGGTTGGGGCTGGCAGCCCTCCTCCTCGGCCTCTTCTTCGTACATGTGCTGCTGTTCGGTTACGTCGGACTCATCTTGGGAGTCACGATGCTCACCAAGAACGAAGACTGGAAATCCGGGTTGCTCGCGCTGGTGCCGGCCATCGCCGTCTGCCCGGTGGTGATCCTCTGGCTCTACGTGGCTCGAAGCAACGAGGCGATGACCCACTGGGAGACCATCTGGGAGGTCCCGTGGCAAAGCCCGAGGTTGCTGCGCCTATTCGCGGAGAGCGCTGGGGATGCGCTCTCTTCATGGACGCTCTTTGCGGGCGTCGCAGGGTTCGCGCTCCCGTTGCTCCTTGGCGGCAGGCCGTCGCGATCGCCCGCTCGCTGGGTGCCGTTCGCCACCACGTTAGGCTTGTTCCTGTTGGTGCCGCACGAGTTTCTAGGAACGGCGTACCTCTACTCACGGTACGCAGTGTTCGCGATCCCGACTTGGCTCTATGCGATGGACCCGAAGGAGGCGACGCAGCCCGCACGTTGGAAGCTTGCTCTAGGCCCCGCGCTCGCGGTGGCGTGTACGATGGCGACCTTCGCGCAGTTTCGCGGCTACGCCCAAGAGGTGGCGGGCCTCAGAGAGGTCATCCAGCAGATTCCCGAGAACGCCCGCGTGCTCTCCGTCCCCGTCAGACGCAACAGCCGCTTCGTGCGAACGCCCGTCTTCTTGCACACGCCGGCCTGGTACGCGGCGGAGCGGGGAGGCGTCGTCGACTTCTCGTTCGCGATCAACTTTCCCCTGCTTTTTCGGTACCGGAACGAGACCGAACCGAACGTCCCTCACACGTTTGTCTGGAACACGGGCTCGCTCGATTGGGAGGCGTTCAACGCGCAGAGCTACGACTACTTCGTCGCCAGGGACTTTGGCAAGCAACCATCCGCGCTGATGGTGCGGAGCGGCGCGCCGGTGAAGCTTCTCGGTCGTGCGGGCGCATGGCAGCTCTTCGGCCGGCATTAGACCCGTCCCGAACAGAGCCTAGCCGCTCATTCGCTTCCGAACATTCGCAAGCGCATCGGTAGCCCAGCCGGGCAGCTGCCGCACGAGTGCTTTTCGGACACGGTAGTGCGCTGGCGACAGGTCGGGGACGTTCACGTCGTCTGGGACCCGCGCGTCGAGGATCTCGCGGGGGAGCGACGCGGCCCGCGACTGGCGTACGTAGAGGAGCGGGTTGTAGCGGTGCCAGGGCGCCACCTCGTCGTTGTCGATCACGCGCGGCCTGACGAAGTCGTACGCGTCGTACCCTCGTTGGGCGAAGAGCGCACGCCAGTAATCGTAGGGCTGCTCGTTGATGTGGTTCTCGCCGCCCTGCCCCGGGGGGGCCGCGCCGAAGAACACGATGTCGGCGTGCTCGCAGAGGTCGGCCACGAATCCCGACGCCCGTTCCGGCGGAAGATGCTCGGCGACCTCGAGGCTCTGCGCGAGGTCGAACTTGCGGCCAAGGTTCACCGGCGCACCGAGATCACCTGCGACGAACCGGTCGGATGGAATCGCAAGCGAGGAAGGATCGACGTAATCGCCATCGATCCCGGTGGCGTCGGCTGCGCCGCCCTGAATCCAACGAGCGAGCCAGATCCCGCAGCCACAACCCAAGTCGAGTACGCTCTTGGGCGCTAGAGTCCCGTAGAGCAGGGGGACGATGACATCGGCAGATCGTGCCGAGACGGCGTTGGTGTAGGCGAAGAACTTCTCGTCGTAGGTATACATGGTACGTGCCGCCTAGCTGCGCCCCGGGACCCCTCGCGCATCGCGCCAGAGCTCGAAGTTGAGCAGTGTCCAGAGGACTTTTCGATGGTTTCGTACATCACGGCGGTGTTCGTCAATCAATCGGCGGACCGTACGCGAATCGAGATAGCCCGCCTCCGCGGTCCGCTTCTCGCCGAGGAGTTCATCGAGCATCGGGGCGAGCGAGCCCTTGAGCCAAGCCGCAACGGGGATCCCAAAGCCTTTCTTGGGCCGATCAATGACCTCGGAGGGGAGTCGATCGCGCATCGCCGTCTTGAGAATCGCCTTGCCATCGCTTCGACCGGCGAGTTTGAGTTTCGGGGGGAGCCGGGCCGAGAACTCCACGAGGGCCCGGTCCAAGAATGGGGAACGTGCTTCGAGCGATGCCGCCATGCTCGCGCGGTCGACCTTGTGAAGGATGTCCTCCGCGAGGTACGAACGACAATATTGATACGAAAGGCGTTGAAGGTGGGCCTTCGATGCGGGCGCATCGTAGAGTCCTGCGACGAACGCCAAGACATCGTTGGCGGGGTGTTGGATGCGGAGTTCGGGGTGAAGAGGATCGTCGACGCCCCCTGGGATGACGCTACCGAGCCACAGCGGGTGACGCCAGGCGGCCGGCGCGTCCGCTGCGCGAAGGAACGAGTTGACTTTGAAGTCGAGGCTGAAGTTCTTCGTGCTGACCGGCAAGCCCCGTCCGATGCGCCGAAGCCCTCGGCGGGCGACCGAGGGCAGTCGTGCGAACGCACCCGCAAACGTCTCGGCAAAGAAGGTCGGGTAGCCCAACAGGAGCTCGTCCGCGCCGTCACCTCCGAGTGCCACGGTCACCTGCTCGCGGGCGAATGCGCTCAATAGGTAGGTCGGGAGTAGGCTCGCATCCCCGAATGGTTCGTCCAGAACTGAAACAACCTGAGGCAAGACATCCCGCATCGCATCTGCGGTGAAGATGCGTTCGTGGTGGTCGGTGCCGAGGTGCTGCGCCACTTGCCTCGCCATCGACGACTCGTCGTAGCTCTCTTCCTCGAAGCCGATCGAGAACGTCTTGACACTCGACGCGGTTCGCTGGCGCACAACCGACGCGGCGACCGAGCTCGAGTCGATGCCGCCTGATAGGAACACCCCGAGCGGTACGTCGGCCATCAATCTGCGAGCGACGGCAGCATCGAATAGCTCGGTGAAACGCTCGGTCGCATCCTCGGGCGCAGGCTCGTCGACAAACGGAATCTCCCAGTAACGGTGTTCACGAAGCTCTCCGCCGCGCGCGTCGATCCAGGTGCCAGGCAAGACCTTGTGCACGCCATCGAGAATAGAAAGCGGTCCAGGCAAGTACTCGAAGGTGAGGTATGCAGCAAAGGCGGCGCCATCGACCGCAGGCGCCAACGACGGGTTGGCGAGGAGCGCCTTGACTTCCGACGCGAACACCAAGGTGCCGTCGGAAGCCACGTGATAGTAGAGCGGCTTTTGTCCCATCCGGTCGCGAGAAAGCACCACCCGTCGCTCGACCGCGTCCCAGATCGCGAAGGCAAACATGCCATCGATCCGCTCGAGAAGCCCCGCTGGACCCCACTCACGGTAGCCATGAACCAGCACCTCGGTGTCACAGTGCGACCGAAACGAGTGCCCGGCGCCGATGAGTGCCTGGCGGAGCGCGTCGTGGTTGTAGATCTCGCCGTTGTAGACCACCCACACCGTCTCATCTCGATTGGACATGGGCTGAGCACCGCCGCTCAGGTCGATCACCTCGAGCCTTCGGTGCCCGAGCGCGATCCCCGGCGCCTCGAAGAAGCCTTCGGCATCGGGACCCCTGTGCCGAATGGCCGCCGTCATCGCGCGGATCGTCGAGGGGGCCAACTGCGCCGCTTCATGGGTTCCCGCCGAAGGGGATACGATACCGGTCAGCCCGCACATGCCGTCAAGGCCCTGCCGGTGGGCGAATACTCGGCACACCCTCCGGCCGGACATCGGCAGCCAATACATAGGTCTTGCGATGGCCCTGCCCGTGATAGATGCGCACGACCAGCTCGGCGAGTAGGCCAATGCAAAGCAACAGTACCCCATTGGTCATGAAGAAGGCGGCAAGCATTAGCGCCGTCATCTTGTGAGGCCAGACATTGGTCGTCAGCCATTCGACCACGGAGATGGTCGCCAAGACGACGCCGATCCCCATGAGCGAGAAGCCAAGCCCTCCGAAGAGGTAGGCAGGCTTGGTGGTGTAACCCCCAAGGAACTTCACGGTGATTAGGTCGAGCAGTACTTTGAACGTTCGCCCGATCCCGTACTTGCTCGTCCCAAAACGACGCGCTCTGTGGTTCACCACCATCTCCGTGATGCGGCCGCCGCGCCACGAAGCATAGATGGGAATGAAGCGATGCATCTCGCCGTAGAGCTGCTGTCCCTTCAGGGCCGTCGCGCGGTACGCTTTGAGCGTACACCCGTAGTCGTTGAGCGAGACACCCGTCCACCGGCTGATCAGCTTGTTGGCCAGCACGGACGGAACCCGCCTACTCCAGAGTCGATCTTGGCGGTTCTTTCTCCAGCCGCTCACCACATCGTATCCCTCTTCAACTTTCTCGATCAGTCGGGGGATGTCGTGGGGGTCGTTTTGGAGATCCGCGTCCATCGGGACGATCACATCTCCGGTGGCGTGTTCTATTCCGGCGAGGATCGCGGCGGTCTGACCGAAGTTCCTCGAGAACCGGACGAGGCGAACTCGCGGATCATGGTCGGAGATGTCGGCGATGCAGGCTGCGCTTCGATCGGTGCTTCCGTCGTCGACCATGATGATCTCGCTCTCCCACCGCGCACCGTCGAACACTTCGCGGAGCTCGTCGTAGAGCTCGGGAATGCTCTCTTCTTCGTTGTAGACAGGAATGATAACGCTGAGTCGCATGGAGCGCGCCTACGATACCGAACGGGCCTCCTGGGGTCAGAAAACTGAGCAGCCTGGTCAGGGCTTCGAAACCGACCGTGGCAGGACGCGAAACGCGGGGCCCTCGGGTTCGAGCACGAACCGCTGAGCGAGAACCTGCACCGGGACATACGCGAACACCGGCCGACCCGACGCGAAGGCTGCGCCAACGACCCCAGGGCCTCGGGCGATGACGTTCACAACTTCGACGTCGGCACGCGCGCCGAGCACCTTCTGGGTGTACATGCCGAACACAGCATCGAGCTTCCACTCGGAGGGCGTCGTGAAATTGAGCACGATCGCACCTTCGGGCAGTTCGCTCACCATCGAGTCGATGTATTGCTCGGTCTCGGAGAAGTCGCTCATGTCGACCGAGCGATAGTTGCCCACCGCCAAGACCACGGCGAAGGCGAGCAGCGCTGCGCTGACCAGCCTCCGCATCGCGAGGGCACGTCCAGTAGTGACGACTCGGCCGATCCCGAACACGAGGGCCTGTGCACCGGCCGCGACGAAGCAGCATGTGAGCATCGTCGTCGGGAGGAAGAAGACCGCCAGATCGTGAACCTCGTATCGAAAAAAGAAGCCCACGTTCCCGACCGACATCAGTAGCATCGCGAGGCATTCGAGGGGACGCCGGCGCCACAACCAGAGCACACCGACTAACGCCAAAACAACTCCCAGGAGCAGCAACTGCTCCCGGAACGCCTCGAAGAGTGCACCGAGGCGGGTGGCGGTCCCGAGGTCGTTGACGAACCACCCTTTGTACGTTCCCCCGCTCACCACCCACTTGAAGCGATCCCAACTCGACGGGTTGCCGAAGTTGAGCGGCGGTGACTGAGCGGCGCGAAAAGGAAGGTAGAGGAAGATCAAACTGCCAAGCGCTGTCAAGCCAAGCGCCGACAAGGAGCGCCCGAGACGGCGCGCGACCCCGTCGCGGCGAAGGAGCCGTCGCAAGTCCCCGGGCGCGGCGACAGGGGTGTCGTGCGCCCATACAAGGAGCGCGAAACCCAACCCCAAGGTGGCGATCGACATATGGACGCCCAACCCCAAACCGGCGACCCAAGCGGCCAAGAGTGTGAGCCCCAGACGAGACCGATCGCGAGCTTCGAGCAGGAGGTAGAATACCAGTGCGGTAAACGCGAGACCGGGACAATAGACCTCGGCCACGACGGCGTTGGCCCAGAAGAGCTTGCCACCACCGAGCGTGGCGGCCCCTACGAGCGCCGGCGCTCGGTAAAGCCCGAGGCGGCGGCAGATGAGAAACGTGAGCCCGACGGTCACCGATGCGAATACCGCGCTCATCCAGTTGATCGCCAAGGCAGGATCGATCGGAAGCCAAGTGAAGACGTGGCCGATCAACGTGTAGAGCGGATAGCCGGGTGGATGCGGAATCCCAAGCGTGAAGGCCGCAGTCACGAACTCAGCGCTGTCGTACCAATAGACGATCGGACAGAGGGTCAGGCCATAGAGGCCGAGGTAGACCACCCCAAGGACCATCGCGATCCACCCGTCTCCGCGCGTGCCCTCCCCTCGGTCCTCCATCGAGAGGAAACCCTAGCGCATCGGCGTTTGAAGACGCAGTAAGTGAGAGACTGGTGCTTCAGAAGGCGCGCCCGCCGCGATCGCGAACGAGTCGCAACAGGTTCCCGAGGACCAGCGGACGAAGCTCGCTACTTTCGAGCACGGAGCCGTGCACGAGGTGAATAGGCCGAAACACGTGAGACGCACCGACGAGCTCACCGTCGCGGCACCGTGCCGTCACGGCGAACTCCGAGCTGAGCTCCTGGCATTCGATGCGCACGGCCGGCGCCAGCGCCAGGCGAAACGCAAGAGGCGCGCCCACAAAAAGACCCGCATGCTCGGCGGCTACGTCAGCGAGACGTCCAGTCTCGGTCGGCTCGCGGGCAGGACCGAGGCGCGACCCGAAAAACTCGGCAAGCGGGCCCATCGAGGCGCCGACGGCCACGACGGTTGTGCCGTGTGCGCAGAGCTCGCGCGTCCACGCGTGAAGACGTTCAGCCCTGGCCGCGCCGGGCTTGGTTGCGAGAATCGCTAGCCGAGGCGGCTCCGCGTAGCGCGCTGAAAAGGAGAGCAGGGGGCCCTCCGTGACCTCGAAGCCCAGTTGTCGAAGGTCGGCTGAAAGCTGAAACGCCGAGCCGTCGTGAACCACCGTGGCAGTACGCGCGGGGGTTCGCGTCGGACTCGTGAGTTGGGTTGTTGCGTGTGTTCGTTCGTCTTGGGCCATGGGAAGGCTCCCTTGCCCCTCCATTGGCGGCCAGTTCCAGAAACCAAAAAGGCCGCCTCTGGAGGCGGCCTTGGAGCGACAAGATGCGCGCAGGCCACCTCAGTCGGTGAACCAAAAGTAGAAAAAGCGCAGGTTATCGCGGTGGTTGTTCATCAGTTCAAAGAGAGTAAAGCCACGCGCCCGCGGGGTCAAGGGGCGGTCCACCGGCCCGACGCGATCGACGGATGGGCATCGGTTCGCCCGGTGAAGACGTAGGTCCAAGCCAACTTGGAGCCCTCGCTTGTGAGCGCGCTCACAAGCGATCTTCGGTAGAGCGAGTCTTGCACACCGTAACCCGCGAAATCTTCGTAGGGGTCGAGCTCGCCGAGTACCCGAGGCGTGTCGCGGAGGTCAAGCAGCTCGCCGTGAACGGTGCCCTCGGACGTGAGTACCAACCCCGGGTACCAATCGATCCGCACGAGCGACGCCCCGGTCACCTTCGCAGGCCTTCGGTCACCATCGAGGTGCCGCTCGACCAAATGGTGAGAGCGCTGACCCGTCATCAGCGTCCCGTAGGCGAAGAACGATTGCAGAAGCGGCGCTGGGGTCTTGCCATCGGCGACATCGAGAAACTGGTCCGTCGGGTGGCCGAACCGACAGAGGCCGCGAACGACGTACCTTCGGTAGTCCGCCCCCGGCGGAACAAAATCGTGAAGACGATGATCGCAGACCGTGTACGTCGTTGCCGCATGTGCTCGACCATCGGCGGTCAGGGCGGTCACCGCAATGGGCCGGTAAAACGAGCCTTTCACCCCTTCCTTGGCGTCGAGCCCTGCCCAGTCGTGCACCCGAAAGAGGGCGCCCGGGGTCGCGGTGCCGAATCGCGGTCGGACGTCGAGCGCACCGCCTTTGCGAAGGCGCGACTGGTAGTGGAACACCGGTTCGTAGTCAGGGAGCCAAGCTCTTCCGATCGGTTCGAGGGAGGCGGGGTCGTAGCCCTTGTTGTGGCACCACGCGCCCCAGTTGTCGGCGTCGAGGTTCGAGCCGTAACCGAAGTAGAGTTCACCGGAGGTCGCCGTCACTTCTTCTGGCCGCTGAACTGTTCGTCTTTGCTTCGGAACAGCACGTTGAACGTGGTGAGCGAACCGTAGCAACCGGTGATGTATTGCTGGAGCTGCACCTTCTCGTCTTCGGACAGCCCCTTGTGCCCGTTGATCTTTTGTTCGAGCACGCGGAGCTTGTCCCGGACCATCACGATCTTCTTGAAGAACACGTCGAGCGGCACCCGTTTCTCTTGGGTACCTTCGCGGCCGGGAACGAGGACCAACTCGCCGCCAGTCCAACGATCCCCCATGTCGGTCTCGCGGACACCGAGCTCGTCGAGTAAGACCTCGCGAAGGACGTTTCGAAAGGTTTCCTGATCCATGTCGATTCCTATCTCCGAAGGGATGTACGCTCTCGGGGCCGGACTCGGCGCCTCTCGGTAGCGTCGCGGCGCACCCGCCGCTGGTTTGCGCTTGAGCGCGTCGCCCCACGGCGTGTCTTTGGACTTGTGGCTCGAGCAAGTAGCCATGTCCTTGAGCGGCCAATGTCCTTGCTCGAGCCGGCAGTTTCCAACCCAAGAGCCGTCGGATTCCTCCCTCTTCGGGATGTACCACCCGCATGTTCCGCAGCGCCCGGCGAGATCTCGAGCCATCGGGCGGGCAGTCTACGGGAGAGTTGCGGCTAAAGCATGCCGAGTTCGAGCTTGGCGGCGTCAGTCATTCGATCGGGCGTCCAGGGTGGGTCCCAGACCAGTTCGACGTGGGCCTTGCTCACACCGTCGACGCGGCCCGACTTCTCCGCGACTTCTTCGACGAGCATCCCGGCGACGGGGCAAGCCGGCGCAGTGAGCGTCATTCGGATCTCGGCGCGGCCCTGCTCGCTCACGTCAACGTCGTAGATCAGGCCGAGCTCATAGATGTTCACCGGGATCTCCGGGTCGTAGATCGTCTTGAGCGCCTCGACGATCGCCTCGCCGACGGTGGCCGGATCGACCGGTGAAGTAGGCTCGATGCCGCTCCCGGCGTAGGCCTCGTTGACCGATGGCTGCGGTGCCGGGGGCGCGCCTACTTGCGGCAAGAACACCTGATCGGCCGTCGACCGCGGCGCGATCTTGTGAACCTTGAGATGTTCGATGTCGTCGCTCAAGTCTTACTCCGTGGTCGCTTCGGTGCCTTCGTCGCCGAGGGCATGGTTCAGTGTATGCCAACCCAACGTCGCACACTTGACCCGCATGGGAAACTCGCGAACGCCGGCGAAGACCGCAAGCTTGCCCATGGTGTCGATGTCTTCGTCGGAACCGCCCTCCCCCATCACCATCGCATGAAATTTGGAGAAGAGATCGGCGGCCTCCGCCATGGTCTTGCCCTTCACGGCTTCGGTCATGGTCGACGCAGACGCTTGGCTGATCGCGCACCCCTGCCCGATGAAGCCCACGTCCGCAATGCGGTCGCCGTCGAGTTGCAGTCGCAGGGTGATGCGGTCGCCGCACAGGGGGTTGTACCCCTTGCCCTCACGATTGTGCGGCTCGGGGAACCGATGATTCCTGGGGTTCTTGCCGTGGTCGAGGATCACTTCTTGGTAGAGCTCGCGAAGATCCATCAGCCAAACATCTCCTTGACCCGCCCAAGGGCGCGAACGAGCGCGTCGATGTCATCGGTGGTGTTGTAGATCCCAATCGACGCGCGCGACGTGGCGGCAACGCCGTAGTGCGCCATGACCGGCTGGGCGCAATGATGCCCGGTACGAATCGCCACCCCCTCAGCGTCCACGATCGTCCCAACGTCATGAGGGTGTGCTTGGTCCATCACGAACGACAGCACCGACACCTTGTCGGGCGCCGTACCGACCAGGCGGAGCCCGTCAATGGAGGTGAGCGCTTCGGTACCGTACTGAAGAAGTTCGGCCTCGTGTGCGTGCACCGCGGGAAGATCCCAGGATGTGAAGTAGTCGATGGCGGCTCCAAGGCCAATGGCGCCAGCGATGTTGGGAGTGCCTGCCTCGAACTTGTACGGCAAGTCGTTGTAGAGCGTCTCTTCGAAGGTCACCGAGCGAATCATGTCGCCGCCACCCTGATACGGGGGCATCCCTTCGAGCAATCGCTCGCGCCCGTAGAGTACGCCCACGCCCGTTGGTCCGTAGAGCTTGTGGGCGCTGAAGGCATAGAAATCACAGTCGAGCGCCTGGACGTCGACCGGGACGTGGGCCACCGCTTGGGCGCCGTCTAGCAACACGACGGCGCCGCGCTCGTGCGCAAGGGCGGTCAGTTGTTCGACCGGAAGCACGGTCCCAAGCGCGTTCGACACATGGGCCATGGCGACCAGGCGGGTCCGCGAGGTGAGACAAGACGTGAACGCCTCGGTAGTGATCTCGCCGCGGTCGGTCATGGGGACCACGACCAGCTCTGCGCCGACCTGCTGGCAAACGATCTGCCACGGAACGATGTTCGAGTGATGCTCGAGCTCGGTAACGACCACCTCGTCGCCTTGGTGCAGGAAAGTCCTCGCCCAACTCTGAGCGACGAGATTCACGGACTCGGTGGTGCCGCGCGTGAAGATGATCTCGGCGGTGTTACGCGCGTTCAAGAAGGCGCGGGCCTTCTCACGGGCCTCCTCGAACCGCATGGTCGCGCGCTGCGACAGCAGATGCACAGCACGATGAATGTTCGCACTGTCGCGCGAGTATACGTCTGCGACTTCGTCGATGACGACTCGCGGCTTCAACGTACTGGCGGCGCTATCGAGGTACGAGAGTGGCTTGCCGTGCACGTCCTGATGCGCCGAGGGGAAGTCGGCCCGAGCGCGCTTCACGTCGAACCCTAAGTCCTTCTTCACGGCCGTAGACATCTGGCTCATGTGACCCCTCGAATGGCTTCGCCCTCGGGGATTCGCGCCAAAACCGCCTCGCGAAGGCGCTCACGGGTGGCCGGGTCGGAGACGCGGTCGACCACAGCCTCGATGAACGCGTAGGTGAGGATCGCGCGGGCCATGTCTTCGGGAATGCCGCGAGCACGAAGATAGAACAACTGGTCGTGGTCGAGCGACCCAACGGTCGCCCCATGGCTGCACACGACATCATCCGCATCGATTTCGAGGTGCGGCTTCGTGTGGACTGTGGCCGTCTCGGAGAGCAACAGGTTGCGGTTCTCCTGGTGCGCTTCGGTCTTTTGCGCGTCGCGGTGAACTACGACAATCCCGTCGAAGACCGCGGTGCCACGGCCTGACGCGATACCTCGATAGGTTTGCGCACTTCGGCAGTGCGGCGCCTTGTGCTCGACCAAGGTGTGGTGATCGACGTGATCGCTGCCGTCGACGAAGTACGCGCCGTCAAGCTGGCATTGGGCGCCTGGCGCCTCGAGATGAACACGTACGTCGAAGCGAAGGAGTGCCCCGCCCAACGTGGCCACCACCGAGTGGTAACGACTGTCGCGATCCTGCCGCACGTCCACGTAACCGACTTGGAGGCCGTTTTGTTCATGAATCCGCACGTGGTGGAGCAACGCGTTCGACCCCAGGTCGACTTCCATGACGCTGTTCGTCAGCGAACCGGGGCGGTCCCCCCCGTAGGTTTCGATCAACGTCGCCTGGCTGCCTGGCTCGAGGGTGACCAAGACACGCGGATACCGCACAGTGGGTGACGAGGGTGCCGACCCGGCGAATCCGTGGTCAAGCTCGATCACCGAGCCCGCCGCGACGCTTGCAGCAACGTGAATCCACAACCCGTCGGTGAATAGGCTGGTGTTGAGGGCGCCGAAGTGATCCACGGGCGTTCGGCCCAACCGGTCTTCGAGGAGCGAAGGTTCTTCTGCGAGCACGTCGCGAAGACTGCGAACGGTCACCCCATCGGGGAGCGGCGAAGTGACGCGGGGCAGTCCGTCATCTTCACGGTCGAATGAGCCATCGACGATGGACCTGACGGGGGTGAACCGCCAAGCCTCGGTCTTCTTGGTCGGCAGGCCGTGATCGCGAAGCGAACCGGCGGCACGTTCGCGAAGCGTTCGAAACCACGCCGGCCCTTCGTCGAAGGCTTCGGGAAGGCTGGTCAACAATCGGGGCCCAGTCTCTGTCACGGCTGCATCCCGCCGCGAACCTCGGCGTACCCGTCGGCTTCGAGCTGCCTCGCGAGGTCCTTGTTGCCAGTACGAACGATCCGGCCGTCGATCAGGACGTGAACGACGTCGGGAACAATGTGATCGAGTAGACGCTGGTAGTGGGTGATGACGAGCATCGCACGCTCAGGGCCTCGAAGCGCGTTGACCCCTTCGGCAACGACCTTGAGCGCGTCGATGTCGAGGCCCGAGTCGGTCTCGTCCAAGACTGCGAGCGACGGCTCGAGCATGGCCATCTGAAAGATCTCGTTTCGCTTCTTCTCGCCTCCACTGAAGCCGTCGTTGACGGATCGCTTGGTGAGGTCGTCCGAGAGCTGAACGAGCGCGGCCTTCTCCTTCGAGAGCTTCATGAAGTCGATCGCGTCGAGGGGGTCTTGCCCGCGGTGCTTGCGGATCGCGTTGAGGGCCGCCTTGAGGAAGTAGATGTTGCTCACACCCGGAATCGCGACCGGATACTGGAAGCCAAGGAACACACCCTCGGCCGCGCGAGCCTCAGGCGCTAGCTCGATTAAATCTTGGCCCTTGTAGAGGACCTGGCCCTCGGTGACTTCGTAACCTTCCCGGCCGGCCAGCACGTACGCGAGCGTGCTCTTGCCGGAACCGTTGGGTCCCATGATGGCGTGGACTTCACCGGCATTGATCTCGAGGTCTATCCCTCGAAGGATGGGTTTCCCTTCGACCTCGACGTGCAGGTTCTCGATCTTCAACATCAACCGACCGCCCCTTCTAGGCTCACCCCGAGTAGCTTCTGCGCTTCGACCGCGAACTCCATCGGGAGTTCCTTCAACACCTGTTTGGCGAAGCCGTTGACGATCAGGCTCACCGCGTCTTCTTCGGACAGGCCGCGCTGCCGGCAATAGAAGAGCTGGTCTTCGCCGATGCGCGAGGTGGTCGCCTCATGCTCGAGCTGCGCGGTGCTGTTGCGAACGTCGACGTAGGGCACCGTATGCGCGCCACACTTATCGCCAATCAGCAGGGAGTCGCATTGTGTGTAGTTACGCGCGTGCGCGGCCCCGCGGGAGATCTTCACGCCACCGCGATAGGTTTGCTGACCGTGACCGGCGCTGATCCCCTTTGAGATGATGGTGGACCTCGTGTTCTTGCCGAGGTGGATCATCTTGGTCCCAGTATCGGCTTGCTGCCGATGGTTACTCAGCGCAACCGAGTAGAACTCGCCAACCGAATCGTCGCCCTTGAGAATGCAGCTTGGGTACTTCCAGGTGATGGCCGAACCGGTCTCAACCTGGGTCCAGCTGATCTTCGACCGTTCGCCCTCGCAGAGCCCGCGCTTGGTCACGAAGTTGTAGATGCCGCCCTTGCCGTTCTCGTCACCGGGGTACCAGTTCTGCACGGTCGAGTACTTGATCTGGGCGTCTTTATGGGCGACCAGCTCAACGACGGCAGCGTGGAGTTGGTTCTCATCGCGCATAGGCGCGGTGCAGCCTTCGAGATAGCTGACGTAGCTGCCTTCGTCCGCGACGATGAGCGTGCGCTCGAACTGGCCTGTATTGGCCGCGTTGATGCGGAAGTACGTGGAGAGTTCCATCGGGCATCGCACGCCCTTGGGGATGTAGACGACGGAGCCGTCGCTGAAAACCGCGCTGTTGAGCGCCGAAAAGAAGTTGTCGGCGACCGGAACGACCGAACCTAGGTACTTGCGGATGAGCTCTGGGTGCTCCTGAACCGCCTCCGAGAACGACATGAAGATGACGCCGACCTCTGAGAGCTTGTCACGGAACGTGGTCGCCACCGACACACTGTCGAACACGGCGTCGACCGCCACACCAGCGAGCACCTCACGCTCGTGGAGCGGGATGCCAAGCTTCTCGTAGGTCGCGAGGAGCTCCGGGTCGACTTCATCGAGGCTCTTGGGGGCGTCGTCCTTGGATTTTGGCGCGGCGTAGTAGCAGATGTCTTGATAGTCGATCTCCGGATAGTCGACTTTGGCCCAACGAGGCTCGCGCATCTTGAGCCAGTGGCGGTACGCCTTGAGGCGCCAGTCGAGAAGCCACTGCGGCTCTTCCTTTTTGTTCGAGATGAACGCGACGATGTCTTCGTTCAGCCCGGGAGGCGCGTACTCCTGCTCGATGTCGGTGACAAAGCCGGCGTCGTAGCTCTTGCTCAGAATCTCATCGATCGGCTCGGTCGCAGTGGCCATGAATCACTCCAGAGTTAGTGGACATCGCCGGCAGATTCACCATGCCTGGCGCGGTCTGCTTCTTCGGCGGAACGCGTGAGGGTGATCAGCGCGTCCGACAGGGGGAACGACATATCCGCCAGGGTGACCTGAGCCAACGCCTGGTGGACGGCGACATTGATCCGCTGCCAGTTGGCGCGGACTTCGCAATTGGTTTCGTACTCACAGGACGAGTCGGTGGTCTCGTCGGAGCATTCGGTGACGGCGATGGGCCCCTCGATGGCCTCGATCACCTCGTGGATTCCGATCAAGTGGGCCGGGCGCGACAGGGTGTACCCACCCTTCGAGCCCCGTTGCGACGCAACGACCCCGGCCCGGCTGAGCTGTTTGAGGACCTTGCTGGCGGTCGGTTCTGGGATCTGCGTCTGGAGCGCGAGGTCGCGGGCCGCATGCGGCTGCTTCGCGGCGGCCAAATGTGTCGCGAGGACCACGGCGTAGTCTGTCATTTTTGAAATACGCAGCATTTCCAGGTATTTAGATAGAGGACTGATTGAGTCCTATATCGGGATCTAGGGTATCTCCCTGGGGGTGTCAAGGATGGCCCACCGCCGCTCCGCCGGCGCCCGCGCAGGCGGCGCTCAGCGCGCCTGCGCTGGCACCATCAAGACGAGCATCGGGGCGATCCGGAGACAGCGCGAAGCGGTGCTGCCGATCAGCAACCTGCCGAGCACATTCTGGTACTGCGTGCCGACGACGAGCACGTCGGCATCGACCATGACCGCGGCGTCCGAAAGCGCGTGGGACGGATAGTCGGCGGACACGATCTGGTGCTGCTCGGCGCCCGGCGCGTGCTGATCGACGTAGTCGAGGAGCCTCTTTCCGGCCTCGAGCTTCGATTGGTCCCGGAGGACTTGGCGCCACGTGCGCTCTTCGTCGGGCTTCTCCTCGCCGCCCGCGGGAATCACCACGTTGGCGACGTGAAGCGCGCCGCCGACTCGGGCCACCGCGCGCTTGGCCCAGGAGACCGCGGCGTCGGATGACTGGGAGAAGTCGGTGCCGACGAGCCAGGTGGTGCCGGCCAACGCATCCTTGATCTCGCGGTCGCCGGTCGCAACGAACACGGGCCGATCGGCGGCGCGAACGACCCGTTCGGCTGTGGATCCAAGGACGCGCTCACTCACCCCGGCGCGCTCGACGGAACGGGCCCCCCCCGCACCAAACGCGCCGATGACGATCAGGAAGCTCGAACGCTGCTGGGCAACCTCCGGGATCAAGCGCCAAGGCCGGCCACGAACGACGAGGGCCTCGCATTCGATGCCGGCATCGGTGCAGCGCGCCCTGGTTTGTGCCAGGCGCTCTTCGAGAGCCGCCTCGTACGCGGTGGCGTGTTGGCGCGCTTGGTCAACCGCCTCGAGATCCGGTGACTCGGGCCACCAGGAGTCGGCGTCGTCAATGACGTGCACCAAGTCGAGCCTCGCGCCGAAGGCTTTGGCCGCGGCGATCCCGAGGTCGACCACGCGTTCGCCATGGTCCGTCAGGTCCGTCGCACACAGAATGCTCGCTCCAGGCATACGGAGAGCATAAACCAAGGCGTTGGAGGCGCACATGGTCGGCGCTAGGCTTGTGCAGCATGGGTTCGACGCCGATCTACATGGACCACCACGCGACAACGCCCGTCGATTCCCGGGTCGTCGCCGCCATGCTGCCGTACCTCGGAGATCGCTTTGGAAACGCGGCGAGCACCGCGCACGCCTTCGGCCGTGACGCGCGAGACGCCGTGGAGACGGGACGCGCCCAGGTCTCGGCTCTCCTCGATTGCCGGCCCGACGAGTTGGTCTTCACGTCGGGCGCCACCGAAAGCGACAACCTCGCCATCGCTGGGGTCGCGCGCGCCCTTGAGAGCAAGGGCAACCACATCGTGACGGTCCGGACGGAGCATAAGGCGGTCGTCGACTGCTGTGCTGCACTCGAGCGCGATGGCTGGAAGGTCTCGTACCTCGATGTCGACGCGGAGGGGCGCGTCACGCCGGAGGCGGTCCGCGATTCACTCACCGAGGAGACCATTCTGGTGAGCGTGATGTTGGCAAACAACGAGATCGGCGTTCTTCAGGACGTCGGCGCGATCGGTGCTGTCGCGCGTGATCGGGGCGTGCTTTTTCATTGCGACGCGGCTCAGGGTCTTGGGTACGTGCCTCTCTCGACGCAAGATGTGCCGGTCGATCTGGTGAGCCTCTCCGCGCACAAGATGTACGGGCCGAAGGGAATCGGCGCGCTCTTCGTGAGGCGGTCGGCGCAGGCTCGGGGTGTGCCGGCGCCACTGGTCCATGGTGGCGGCCACGAGTTTGGGCTTCGCTCGGGGACACTCAACGTCCCAGCTATCGTGGGCTTCGGTGTCGCTGCCGAGATCCTGGTGCAGGAAGGTCGCGAAGAAGCCGACAGGCTGGCCGTGCTTCGCGACTCGCTCGAGCGCCGCATCTCGAACGAGATCGACGAAACCCGACTCAACGGCGCACGGGCCCCGCGACATCCAGGCAACCTCAACATGTCCTTTCGGTATGTGGACGGGCCAGCCCTCCTGCTGGCCGTCAGCGAACATGTGGCGGTGTCGAGCGGCGCCGCGTGTAGCAGTGCGACCCCAGGCCCGAGCTATGTGCTTGAAGCGATGGGGGTCCCTGTGGACGAAGCCGCCGCTTCGATCCGTTTTGGCCTCGGGCGGTCGACGACCGAGGCCGATGTCGCACGGGCCGGCGATGTCGTCGTCGAGGCCGTCGCCGCAATGCGGTCAAGGTCGGCGGCTTGGAAGCGCCGTACGGCCGGAAAACCCGTCGATTGGTAGACGAATTGGTGGGCAGCCTGGCGGAACCCCCGACCCGGCATTAAACAGGGAGCATGAGCGAAGCCCAGAGCATCGACCTCACGCCACGCGCCGTAGAGATGGCCAAGCAGAAACTCGCCGACGCCGGGGAGCCCGTCGAAGGGTTGCGCCTCGGGGTCAAAGGTGGCGGATGCTCCGGCTACTACTACGTGTACGACTTCGCCAAGAAGGTCAGGCCCAACAAAGACCTGGTGTTCGACTTCGATGGCCTCCGGGTGATCGTCGACAACCGAAGCATCAAGTTCCTCAAAGGGGCGGTGCTCGACTGGGAGCAGAGCCTGATGAGCTACGGTTTCAAATGGCGGAACCCCAACGCGACCGGCGATTGTGGCTGCGGCGAGTCGTTCGAAGTCGAGTAGCGGTTTTTGGGTTTTCGCGGTGCGGGCTGCAACCGCGCGGATCAAAAGGGGTTGTCGGGGGGCGGAGTGACCCCCTCTGTGACTAGGAGTTCGATGACGTCGAGCAGTCGGTGAGCGGCTCGATGGAAGAGTGTTGCCAATGCCATGGTTCGAACGTGATCGGTGTTCGTGTCCAGGGCGTTTCAGGTCGTGAAACTCGTGGCAACTTCCCGCGAGGAACGACGCAATGACGCATCGACCAGGCGATGGGTCCCGCCTCCAAGCCGACGCGGGCTTAGGACGCTTCGGGCGCGGGCGCATCGATGGCCGGGTGGCGCGACCACCAGCTCGCCGCGGCGCTCCCGAGAATGCAGTGGGTAATGGCAGAGAGCGCGGCGGGGATCGCGGTGAGCGGGTTCGCGAAATGCGCGTGCGCGAGAACCGCCCCCAAGCCCGAGTTCTGCATCCCCACCTCGATCGAAATCGTGCGCGCGACGTTTCCGAAGCCGCCGGCAAGCCCTCCGAGCAGGAACCCGAGGGCGAAACCCGCGGCGTGCGCGGTCACGATGGCAGCCAGCAAGCGAAGGCCGCTGTCGAGTACGGCCCCTCGCTGGGCACCCAAGATCGCGCCAACGATGAGTACGATCATCACCACGGCCGCCACCGGCGCCGCAGGCAGGAGTCGCCGGGTCAGTCCGGGGAGGAACCGGCGCATCACCAACCCAATGACCACCGGAAGCAGAACCACTTTGGAGGTGCTCGCCAGAAGCCCGAGCGCGTCGACATGAACGCGACTCCCTACCAACCAGGTCGTCAGCAAAGGGGTGAGCGCGGCGGCGAGCATCGTGGAGAACGCGGTCATCGAAACCGAGAGGGCGACGTCCGCCTTCGCCAAGTACGCGATCACATTTGACGCGGTTCCGCCGGGACAACTGCACACCAAGATCAACCCAACCGCGAATGGGGTCGGAAGAGAGAAGACGATACCCGCCCCCCAACCGACGAGCGGCATCACCGTGTACTGCAGAACCACTCCCCAAACGATGGGTGCCGGCGTTTTCGCGACACGTCCGAAGTCGGCGAACTCGAGTGTCAGCCCCATGCCGAGCATGATGATCTGCAAGCCGGGCGTGATGAGGTCGAAGTCGAGGACCCATGTGAACAATGGCGGGTGGATCAGGGCAGCCGCTCCAGCAAGCGCGACCCAGACGGGAAACAGGCGAACGAAGGCGGCCACGAGGCGCCATGTAGCACAGGCGTCGCTGCAAGCGGGACGCCATACTGCATCCGTGCTAACAATGGCGGCGCAGATGTTCCGCCCGACGACAGACGATGTCAGGATCGACGGCCTTCGGCCGCTGATTCCGCCTGCAATCCTGATGGAAGAGATCCACCCGGGAGACGATGCGATCGCGCGCATCTCGGAGGCTCGACGACAGATCAGCGACGTCGTCCATGGAAAGGACGACCGGATCGTGGTCGTCGTGGGCCCCTGCTCGATCCACGATCCGCAAGCGGCGCTCGACTACGCGAACCGACTCAAACCCCTCGCCGACCAGTTTCGCGACGACTTGCTCATCGTGATGCGAACCTACTTCGAGAAGCCGCGTACCACGGTTGGATGGAAGGGCCTGATCAACGACCCTTATCTCGACGACAGCTTCGACATCAACCACGGCCTCCGCGTCGCTCGTGGCTTGCTGAGTAGCCTCGCGGAACTCGACCTCCCGGCCGGCACCGAGTTCCTCGACCCCATCTCACCCCAGTTCGTTGCGGATCTGGTTTCGTGGGGCGCCATCGGTGCCCGCACGACCGAAAGCCAAGTTCATCGCGAACTTGCGAGCGGCCTCTCGATGCCCGTCGGCTTCAAAAACGGGACGCGTGGCACCATCAAGATCGCCGTCGAGGCCGTCCGGGCGTCGCGAAACCCGCACCACTTTCTCTCGGTCACGAAGCAGGGTTTGAGCGCAATCGTCGCGACCAAAGGCAACCTCGATTGCCACGTAATCCTCCGCGGAGGCACGGGAAAGCCAAACTACCAACCCGAGTCGATCGCCGAGACGACCGCCATGCTCGAGAGCGCCTCCCTCGCACCACGCCTGATGGTCGACTGCAGCCACGCGAACAGCGGCAAAGACCACGAACGCCAAGCCGGTGTCGCCAGCGAGGTGGCCAAGCAAATCGCGGCGGGGAGCACACAGGTGTTCGGAGTGATGCTCGAGAGCTTCATCGTCGGGGGCCGTCAAGACAAGAAGGACGACGAACCCCTCGCCTACGGGCAGAGCATCACCGACGCGTGCATGAGCTGGGACGCCACGTTGCCGGTCATCGAGGAGTTCGCCTCTTCAGTACGCGAGCGCCGTACCGCCGGGGCCTAGCCGAGAGGCGGGTGCCCACCTGTCACTCGAGGGCAGGCGGCGGAGGCACCGGGAGGAGGATAGTCTCCGGAAGCGCATCGAAGGCGGCGGCTTTGGCGGTCTTCTCGGGGCTCGCGCACGTTTGCTCCCGCGCATTGCCCGCCAGCCACTGACTCGGGCAACAACGATCGGTCGGCGGTACGTCTTGCGAGTCCGCACAGGGCGCGAGCGTAGGGCGCGATCGAGGCGCGGCGCCTGCGATCTGGCCCGAGACTCCGGTGAACGTCACTCCAAGGCTAAAGGCGTCGCATTCAGCGTCGAGGCCGTCGTCTGCTGGATCCGCCGGAACATCAGCGTACTGGCCAAAGAGCGTCTCGATGACGGTCGCGTTGAGAGCGCAAATGCCGATGTCCGAGGTGGCGCCGGCCAACGTCTTCAGAGTCATTCGGCCCGTGAAGAGCCCGTTGTCGAGCCGTCCCCCGTCTTCGGCGATGTCGCCCATCATGAAGCCCCCGTTGACGAACACCGACATCGTGCCGTCGCTCGGAAGCGAGCCGTCCCCGGCGATCAGGGTGAAGCCCGTCCCAGTCTCGAGCGGCATGACCAGGCGCCCATAGGCCACGTACGCGTCGTGCACGACGGTCGGCCGTGCCAAGTCGATCTCTCCGTCGTCTCCCAAGAGGAAGTCGACCGGATCGACGAACCACGAGTCCTGATGGTCCCAGCCGGGGTTCGGCGCCAAGGTCGTGAGGTCGGTCATGTAGACCAACTCGACGTCGTTGTCGGACGCGAAGCCCACAAGCGCCGGGTCTGCGCTCGTGCCGTCGACCGAGGTCGTCAAGGTCGCGGTCACGCTGGCATCGTTCGACTCGCCGTTCCAGTCTCGGACGTAGATGATGATGGTCCCGACGCCGCGACCCATCGTGAGCGCCAGGTTGTCCTGAAGACAGGGAAGCACCGCGCCGGCCGCGGGGAGGAGCGTCGCCCCGAGGGAGTTGTCGACTCCCTTGTCGCCGTCGACGACCGACGGTCCGACGGGCTCACCGCCGACCTGTCTTGGTCGACAGCTGGCATCGTCTTGTCCCGTCGTCATCGTCGCGTCGAGGTCGAGCCCGATGGCGGTGGCGTTGTCTTGGGTCTGCTCGACGAAGACGTCCTTGAGTCCAAACACCATCGTGCGGGCATCGTCGCTCGAGGACGTGCTTGCCGCGGGTCGTGGCGGGACGCCAGCCGTACTCTGTTCGATCAGCTGTGGGTCATAAACGCTGCAACTCGACACCATGAGCCACACGGCTCCCGCAAGGCAGCGATTCCAAGTAAGAAAGCGCATCGATGTTCCCCCGTCTCAGCGTAACAAAGCCTGAGAGCGGGCAAAAACCCGAGGTAGGGGAATGTGTGGCACCTGCGGGCGCCAGGCGGGGTCTCAGGCCGAAGGCGCCATGGTGCGAATGAACATCTCGAGCATGTTCCACGGCATGTTGGTCGGCAGATTGACGATCGGCAGCGTGATGCCGTAGTCGCGACGCCGCCGCATCTCCGCGATGCAGTGCTGTGGGTCCCCGGCGATCGTCAGGGCTTCGATCATGGGCTCCGAGACAGCGTCTGCGGCCTGTGACCGGGTCGCCTTGTCGCGGTAGAGGTCCTCGACGCGCTTACATTCGTCGGCGTAGCCGAAACCGCTCAGGAGCTCTTTGTAGTAGTCGCCCATCCCGCCGATGTAAAAAGAGATGATCTGGCGAGCCTGTTGAATGCCCGCATCGCCGAGCGGAATCACCGTGGTGAAGGGCGCAGTCGCGATCTCACTCGGGTCGCGACCCGCTTTGGCCGCGCCTTCGGCGATCCAAGCGTGGCCTCGTTCGAGCTCGGTGTATGGCCAGAAGGTGGGAATCCAGCCGTCGGCCATCTCGCCGATCGACGTGATCGACTTCTGCTTGAGGGCAGCGACGTAGATCGGAATGTCGGCCCGAGCCGGACTCATGGCGAGGTCGAACGGACGGTAGTCGTTCAGCTTGGCATCGCTCTCCGTGAGCTTCTTCCCGCTGAGAAGCGCGCGAGTGACGCGGATGACGTCTCGGACCTGAGTCAGCGGTTTGGTGAAGGGCCTTCCGTGGAACCCCTCGATGACGCGCTTTCCACTCGTGCCGATCCCGAGCATCATGCGGCCCTCGCTGATCTCGTCGACCGTCGCGGCGTTCATGGCGATGAGCGACGGTGTGCGACTGAACACATTGACGATGCCCGTGCCGAGCTTGATCTGCTTGGTGTGCACCGCCATCTCGGTGAGGAGCGAGAAAATCTCGTAGCCCCACGCCTCCGGGATCCAAAAGGAATCATAACCGAGCTCGTCGGCGAGGATGGCCGCCTTGAGGTAGAGCTCACGGTCGTAGTTCTTCCAAAAAGCGATGAGACCCGTGCGTTCCGTCATGGACACCTCCGTCAGGTGGCGTAGATCGAACCGGGCCCGCGGACAAGGGCGAAACCCCTGCATCTACGCTTGGGGCGCTGCTTGACAGTGGGTTGCGTTCCATGGGAGGAGCCTGTGTTTCGAGAGTATGCCCATGAAGATCGATGCTGGACTGCTCGCCGCCGACATCGGGCAAGTCACCCAGAACGCGCGTGAGCTCGAAGAGGCCGGGTTCGACGGCTGCTTCACGTTCGAAGGCCCGCACGAACCCTTCATGAGCCTGCTCTTGGCGGCGGAGCATACGGGCCTGGAGATCGGCACGGGGCTGGCGGTTGCCTTCGCCCGAACCCCGATGACGGTCGCCAACATCGCACACGACCTGCAACATCTGTCCCAAGGCCGGTTCTGGTTGGGCCTCGGTTCACAGATCAAGCCTCACATCGAAGCCCGCTACAGCATGCCGTGGGGAAAGCCCGTCACTCGAATGAAAGAGTTCGTCGGTGCACTGCGAGCGATTTGGGGCGCTTGGAACCGCGGAGAGAAACTGAACTTTCGGGGCGAGTACTACACCCACACCCTCATGCCCCCGATTTTCAACCCAGGGCCGGCGCGAGGGGGCCCACCACCGATCATCCTCGGCGGTGTCGGCCCGAAGATGACCGAAGCGGCAGGCGAAGTCGCCGACGGACTGCTGCTGCACCCCTTTCATTCCGTACGCTCGCTCGCCGAGGTGACGGTCCCCGCGGTCGAACGGGGGCTGACCCGCTCCGGTCGAAGCCTTGCCGAGTTCGTGCTCAGCGCGCAAGTGATCATCGTCACCGGTCGAAACGACGAAGAGCATGCACGAGCGCTCGCGATGGCGCGGAACCAAGTCGCGTTCTACGCATCGACACCCGCCTACCGGTCAGTGCTCGAGGCAGAGGACCGGGGTGAACTGCAGCCTGCGCTCCGACAGATGACCAAGGAGGGTCGGTGGGGTGACATGGCGGCTGCGATCGACGATGACCTGCTCGAGCGGATCGCGGTGGTGGGAACACCGAAGGAGTGTGCTGCCATCATCGGCCAACGCTATCGCAGCCTCGCTTCGAGGCTGGCGTTCGCATCGCCGTTTCCGATTCCCGCGGAATGCTCGGCCGCGATCATCGGAGCGATTCGTCAAGACGATGCCGATCGATGAAGCGCGCGCTTTGCATCCCGCTCGATGAGGTCACCGACCAGCAGGTCGGCGGCAAGGCTGAGGGCCTGGTCCGGCTCATTCGAAACGGGCTCGAAGTCCCCCCAGGGTTCGTGATCGCGGGGGCGTCGGCGGAATCGATTCCCCCGGACCTCGAGACGCACTACGCGCGGATCGGCGGGGGACGGGTCGCGGTCCGCTCGTCTGGGATCGGCGAAGACTCCGCGGATGCTTCGTTCGCGGGTCAGTACGAGACCGTACTCGACGTCGAGGGGATCGACGCGCTCGAAAAGGCTGTGGTCCGATGTTTCGAGTCGGCCGACAACGCGCGCGCAACGGCGTATCGTGAAGAACGCGCTGGTGACGTCGCCACCACCATGTGTGTCGTCGTGCAGGCGATGGTAGATGCGCAAGCGGCTGGGGTCTTGTTTACGGTCGACCCGGTGACGGCGCGTCGCGACCGGCTGGTGATCGACGCCGTCCCAGGCCTCGGGGAGTCTCTGGTCAGCGGCGAAGCGACGCCGGACCACTGGCTCGTCGACCGAACGGGACTGACCATCCACCGGGATCTGCAGGGGCACGAACCCGTCCTCGGTGACGCAACGTTGGAGCGGCTCGTCGAGGGCGCACTTCGCGCAGAGGCCGCCCAAGGAGTGGCACTCGACATGGAGTGGGCCGTCGATCAGGCGGGCGCGATTCACTGGCTTCAAGCGAGGCCCGTGACGAGCCTTCCCGGAGACCCCAACGAGCTCGATACAGAGCCGCCCGACCAGGCAGTCTACACCTGGGCCAACATTGGCGAAATGATGCCGGGCGCGGTCACGCCGCTCACGTTCTCCGTGACGGGGCGTGGCATCGACACTGGGATGCAGCGGATGTACCGGCAGATCGGTTCGCACGTCCCCGAGGACGACGGGCTTCGGTACGTGGCGATGTTCTTCGGGCATCTGTTTCTCGACCTGAGAAGCCTCGCGATGTTGGCCGCGGACGTGGCCGGTTCGACCAAGAAGCAAATGTGCCTCGCCCTGTGCGGACGCGACGTGGCCGAGCTCCCAGAGCCAGAGCCGGCATCCGCTTGGAAACGCGGACTCAACGGCGCGCGGTACTTTCGGATGCTGACTGCGGTCCGGCGCCACGGACGTGCACTCGACGCGCTGAAAGATGAACTTCGCCTGCCCAACGCCAAGGACGCGCGAGGCTACTACCGCGCAGTCGACGAGAGCCTGCCAGCGGTATGGCGTGCTTACGAACTGCACCTGATGTCCTCCTCGGCGGCAGGGGCGCTCAGTCCGATCCTTCTTGGGATCGTGGCCAAGGGTGGCGAACCCACGAGCGATCACCACGCCGAGGTGGCGCAGATGCTTGCCGGCGCCACGGGGGTCGAAAGCGCCGACATCGCCGAAGGCGCCGAACGGATCGTCGAGGCGCTTCTCGTCCACCCTGATGCGCAAGAGGCTTTCGCGACGGCCAACCCAGAGTCGGCGCTCTCATGGATTCGGTCCCCTGCTGCCGGCCTAGCCGGCTCTGAGTTTGCGCGCTACCTCGATCGTCACGGGCACCGCGCGGTTCGCGAGCTCGAGCTCCGGCAACCCGGTTGGGCCGAAGACCCAAGCCCGGTGGTGGCGTCGCTCCAATCCGGCTTGCGCGCGCGAGCCGCCACCGGCGGACCCAGCCGACCGAAGCGGCGCACAGCAAGCGAGGATGGGACCCGTCACCCGTTCCTGAACCGGCTCCTGCCGCTGGCCCACGAAGCGGTGCGATGCCGAGAGCATACGAAATCCGCGTTGGTCGCGGTCACCGCCCACTTCAAGCGAGCCTACCGGGCGCTCGGCCAGAAGATGGTAACCGAGGGTCTCTTGCCCGATGAAGACGCGGTGTTCTTCGGGACGCACGAGGAGTTGGGTCGATTGATCTCGGGCGAAGCCGAGCTTGCCACGACCATGCTCCGTCGGCGTCAAACGATCGACCTGCAGATGCCGCTTCGTTTCGACGAAGTCTTCACGGGCAGCCCGGAACCGATAGCCGCGTCGAACCTGGCAGACTCGGAGGGGTCGCTCACCGGCAGGCCGGTTAGCCGCGGGGTGGTCCGAGGAAAGGCCCGGGTCGTCAGAACGCTTGCCGAGGCCGCCGCCCTCGAGGCTGGGGAGATCTTGATCGCCCCAATCACAGACGTTGGCTGGACACCCTACTTCAACTTGATCGCAGGGCTTGCGACCGACGTTGGGAGCGCCGTTTCTCACGGAGCCGTCGTGGCACGCGAGTTCGGTTTGCCCGCTGTTGTCAACCTCCGCGCCGCGACAACGCAGTTTCGAACGGGGGACGTCGTCGTTCTGGACGGGAACGAAGGAACCCTTTCGCTCGACGACCAGAGCATGCCGTGACTGCAACCCTGCGTCTTGACTTCTGCAATTGATATGCGATCGCAAGGCGCGACGAGGAGCACATCATGGTGGCTACGATCGGACTGACCGGACTTCGCCCAGACCCAGCGCGCGCGTCGACAATCACGTCCCCTCCGTACGATGTGATCAAACCCGGCACGCCACTCGAAGCCAAGCTCCGCGACGAACCAAGCTCGCTCTTCCACATCATCCTCGGCGACGACCCCAAGGGCGCGACCAATCGCCTTGTCGCCGACGGGGCACTCGTCGAGGACGACGAGCCCGCCTACTACGTCTACGAACAGATCTGGGGAAACGACAGTCGGGTGGGCGTGTTCGCAGCTGCCGCGGTGACCCCTTACGAAGAGATGCAGGTCATCCGTCACGAAAAGACCTTCGACGACAAAGTCAAGGGGCGCATTGCGATGCGCGAGGCGACGGGCTTGCACATCGGGCCGGTCTTCACACTGACGCGGGCGCCGATCGGAAACGCGCTCCACGCGGTGACGCAGACGCCGCCGCTCTACGACTTCGTCAGCAACTTCGGAGGCCTGAGCGAGCTCGAAGGGATCACCAACCGCGTGTGGCGCGTCCTCGAGAGCAGCGAGGACGGCGCCTCGATCAAGGCGGCGCTCGACACGGCGCCGCTCTACATCGCGGATGGGCACCACCGCTATCACGCCAGCCTGCTGAACGGGCAGTCCCATTTCCTCACCTACATCACCGAGGGCGCGGTCATCCAGGCGTACAACCGTGTGATCAACGGGGTCGTGCCGTTTGCTCAAGCCAAGAGCAACCTCGCGCTCGAGCCGGTCGACGCGTTCGCGACGCCGGACAAGCATCGTTTCTGCATCTACACCAAGGAGGGGGTGTATGAGCTCGCCGCAGAGACCATCCCGACCGACGTCGTCGGGCGGCTCGACTGCGCGATTCTCGAACGAGAGCTCTACCCGAAGCTCGGGCTCACCCACGACATGATCGCCGACCTCTCGCGGTTCGACTACTACTCGGAGGCGGCGCTCGACGACATGAAGGCCGTCGTCGACCGTGGCGACTACGACCTGGCGATCGCGCTCCATCCGGTGAGCCTGGACGAGCTCATGGCTGTGGCAGACGCCGGGCTAGAGGATTCGGACATTGTCATGCCGGAGAAGAGCACGTTCTTTGCACCGAAGATCCTGTCCGGCCTCTTCCTCTACCGCTACGCGAGAGCCTGAGACGATGAGCGCGCTCCCCCAGTACGGCCGGCATCTCGATCCCAAGCGAACGATGCGGGCGGTGGTGATCGATCGCTACGGCCCCGCGGAGGTCCTGCACGAGGTCTCGGTTCCGCGGCCGGTGCCGAAGCGGGGACAGGTTCTCGTGCGCACCGAGTTCATCGGCGTGAACCCGAAAGACATTATCGTCCGCAAGGGCAAGTTCAAGATCGCCACCGGCAACAAGTTTCCCCTCATCGTGGGCCATGACATTGCCGGCGAAGTCGTGAAAGCAGCCCCGGGCGGGGACCTAGAGGTCGGCCAGCGGGTCTACGGGATGATCAACGACTTCGCGGGTCGGGCCTACGCGGAGTACGCCGCCGTCGCGTGTGACCAGCTCGCGCATGCACCGGAATCGGTTCCCAACGAGGTCGCCGCGGCCGTTCCCCTCGCTGCACAGACGGCGCTTCAAGGGCTTCGAGACGACGCGCGTCTGGTCACGGGACAACGCGTGCTGATCAACGGAGCGTCCGGAGGCGTTGGCGTATTCGCCGTCCAGATCGCGAAGATCCTGGGCGCCCGAGTCACGGCCGTGTGCAGCCACAGGAACGTTGACCTGGTGCGGGAACTCGGCGCCGACGAGGTCGTCGACTACACCGAAACCGACTTGCTCGACCTGGGCGAAGAGTTCGACATCTTCTTCGACGTCTTTGGCAATTACCACTTCGACAAGGTAAGGCGCCTCTTGAGGTCGCGCGCGACTTACATTCAGACGATCCCGAGCGGCCGTATCTTCAAGGACGTCCCACTAACCGCCATCCGAAGGCAGCGCGCGAAGCTCGTCGTCGTTCGCTCGCGCCGCTCCCAGCTTGAATGGCTCCGCCAGCAGATCGACGGAGGCAACCTTCGCGTCGTCGTGGATCGTTCGTTTGCCTTGAGCGACGCTCAGGAAGCGCATTTGTACATGGAAACGAAGCGGGCGCGCGGCAAAGTCGTCCTCGAGGTCCGTTGAGGCAATCGATGCGCTTGGCTCCGAAGTGTCTGCTCCTGTTCGGTTTGTGGCTCGCCTTCGCGGGGTCGGCACTTGGGGCCCCAGGCCTGAGAGAAGTCGACTTCCCAACACGAGATGGCTTGGAGGTGCACGCCGACCTGTACCCCTCGGACAAGGCGTCTGCGCCGTTGATCATCCTGTTCCATCAAGCCGGGTGGAGTCGCGGGGAGTACCGTGAGATCGCCCCCAAACTCGTCACGCTCGGCTATCGCGTGCTCGCCGTCGACCAGCGGTCGGGCCGAGGAATCAACGGGGTTCCCAACGAAACCCACAAGCGAGCCAACGAGCGAAAGCTACCCACCAACTACTTGGACGCCTACGCAGACCTCGAGGCCGCGCTGAGGTTTGCCGTCGAGAAGCTGAAGGCGCGCGACATCATCGTTTGGGGAAGCTCTTACTCAGCTTCGTTGGTTTTCCCACTCGCGGCCGAGCATCGCGAAGCCGTCGGTGCCGTGCTCTCATTCTCACCTGGTGAGTACTTTCGCAAGCGAGGGAACGCGTTCATTGAGGGCCATGCCAGGGCGGTGTCGGTCCCGCTGTTTGTGACCTCGTCAAAAGCCGAGCGCGCGCGGGTGAAACCGATTTTCGACGCGTCACCTTCCGAACGAAAGATCCTCTTCACGCCCGCATCCGCTGGTCAGCATGGTTCTCGCGCGTTATGGGCGCGATCAGCCGACAACGACGTCTACTGGGCTGCCGTCAAAGGGTTCCTCAAAGAGTACGCGCCCCCGCCGAGCAAATAGGGTGGTAGCAGAGTCCCCCATATTGCCCTCGGCAAAGCATACGGTTGCGCGGGAAGTCGCGCGCTCGCTGGGCCGCGACCTGAACCTTCCGACCGAACTTGCCCCGTATCGGGCCCATCGATGGGACACGACACACCGAGGGCGCCCGACCCTCCAGCTCGACGACGTCTCGGGGATTCCCTTCTTGGTCGATGTCGCGGGTGTCGAAGAGTACCAGCACCGGGGTCGGCTACGTGCGCGAGACGGAGATCTCTACGCGACCGTCACCCCACCTGCAGAAGGGTACGAGACCTACTGCCAGGAGACCCTCGCACTCGGCGCACCCGAGCATCTCGTCGCGACTCCGTCAGGCCCCCCCATCGCGGTCGCGCGAGCGTGTGCTTCAGGCACGACCTATGCGAGGCTCGTCGAAGTCGCGCGATCGGCAGGCGGGTTCGTGCTGCACCCCTACATGGGCATCGAGGACGTCTGGTTCTTGGCCGAGAAGCTCGCCATCGATGCACGGGTGTCCGTGAGTGTGCTCGCGCCGCCACCGCCCGTCACTTGGATCGCCAACGACAAGTCGGCGTTCGACAACCTGGTCGAACGGGTGCTCGGCCGCGAGGCCCTCGTTGAGACGCGGACCGCTCGCACCCAGCACGAGATCGCCCGGAACCTCGAAGCGCTGGCTGGGCGAAACCCGCGGGTTGGGCTCAAACGGACACGATGCGCGTCGGCGATGGGCAACGCCGTCTTCTCGGCCAGCGAATTGGTCGATGGCGCGCGGGGCGTGGTTGACGCCTTCCTCGAACGCACCGAATGGCCTGAAGGCGAAGAGGTCCTCGCGGTGGTGTGGCACGATGCGGCGATCTCTCCGTCGACCCAGTTGTGGTTGCCGCCATCCTCGGAGGGGCCGCCTCGACTCGACGGCGTTTATGAGCAGATCCTTGCAGGCGAGGAACGCGTGTTCGTCGGAAGCCGCCCATCGACTCTGCCGAACCGCGTGAATCGCGCACTCGGGGAGCAAGCACTCTTGATCGCGGCAGCGCTTCAGGAGCTCGGTTACGTTGGGCGTTGTTCGTTCGACCACCTACTCGAGGGGGACCCCGAAGGGGAGTTCCGCATCGTCTTCACCGAGTGCAACGGCCGATGGGGCGGGACGAGCATGCCCATGAGCCTGGTCGACCGCGTGGTGACGGGGCCACGACCCGCGTACCAAGCCCAGGACGTGGTGTACCCGGCACTCGTCGGCGCCGAGTTCGCGGACGTCGTGCGACTTGTCGGCAATGCGATCTTCGATACGCTCACGGGTCGCGGCAGGTTCCTCTTCTACAACCTCGGACCGCTGGCGAACCACGGGAAATTCGACGTGATCTCATTGGGCCGTGACCCAACAGACGCAGAGCGAGGGATCACCGAGGTTCTGCCTTCGCTCCTCGGCGCCTAGGTCGCCCGAACTTCCGGATCTTCCCGTGGTTGCGAAACCCTCGGCCCCCGCCCTATGTTCGGCGCATGCGTACGAGCCTTTCCCCGACACGGGTGCTGATCATCCGAGTGACCGCAGCCTCTTTCGCCCTGAGTTCATTCCTGCTTGGGTCTTGGATGATGATCGACCCGGCCTCGTTCTGGGAGTTTCTCGGAGTCGGTGGCAACCCATTCGTCCAAGCGATCTACGGCGGGGCGATCATGGGCGAGGGGGTGATGTTCGCCCTCGCGACGGTCTGGCCAGCCCGCTACGTGATCTTCTTCCAGTACCTGGTGTTCTACAAGACGTTCGCCTGCTTGGCGGGCCTGTCGGTACTCCTCGACATGCCTTCGCGCCCACTTGGGGCATGGCTCATTCTCGGGGGGTGGGCGTTCGCCGGGGTCGCCTCAGCGGCTGTCTATCCTTGGCCGAGCAAGGGGGAGATCGCCTTGCAAGAAGGGTTCGAGCCCACCGAAGGCTAACGGGATCATGCGATCGCAGGCGTGTCGATGCGCGCGATCGCCGCGTCGACCTCGTTCTGGCTGAGCTCGTGTTTCTCGAGATCTCCGCGGAAGTAAGCCTCGTAAGCGGACATGTCGAAGTGCCCGTGGCCGCACAAGTTGAACAAGATGACCCGTTTGCGCCCCTCCTCTTTCGCTTGGTTGGCTTCGCGGATCGCGGACGCGACGGCATGATTGGCCTCGGGCGCTGGGATGATGCCTTCAGCTCTGGCGAAGGTCACCCCAGCCTCGAAGCTCTCGATCTGATCGATGGCCTCAGCGGAGATCAGTTTGTCCCGCAAGAGCTGGCTCACGAGCGCTCCTGCGCCGTGGTATCGAAGCCCGCCCGCGTGGATCTTCGCGGGCACGAAGTCGTGCCCGAGCGTGTACATCGGAAGGAGAGGTGTCATCCCGATCGTGTCACCGAAGTCATAGCGGAACACGCCTCGCGTCAGCTTCGGGCAAGACGTCGGTTCGCTTGCCACGCATCGGATCTTCTGGCCTTCGGTCAAGTTGAGCCGAAGGAACGGAAAACTCAGCCCGGCGAAGTTCGAGCCACCACCGAACGGCGCGATCACCACGTCCGGGAGCTCCCCCGCCTTCTCCATCTGCGCAACGGCCTCCTGACCAACGACCGTCTGATGGGTCAACACGTGGTTGAGCACGCTGCCGAGGGAGTACTTGGTATCCGGGTCGCTCGCCGCACGTTCGACCGCCTCGGAGATCGCAATGCCAAGACTCCCGGGTGAATCGGGATCGTCTTTCAGGATCTTGCGGCCGGCGTCGGTGCGATCACTGGGAGACGCGATGACATCGGCGCCCCATGTGTTCATCATCAGCTTTCGGTAGGGCTTCTGATCGTAGCTGATCCTCACCATGTAGACTTCGCAGCCCACACCGAACAGCTGACAGGCAAAGCTGAGCGCGCTTCCCCACTGACCCGCGCCCGTTTCGGTGGCGATTCGTTTGACGCCCTCTTGCTGATTGTAGAACGCCTGCGCGACGGCCGTGTTTGGCTTGTGCGAGCCTGCCGGGCTCACGCCTTCGTACTTGTAGTAAATGTGGGCGGGTGTATCGAGTGCGCGTTCGAGCCCGTGAGCGCGATAGAGGGGCGTAGGGCGCCAACGGGCGTAGATGTCCCGGACCTGCTCGGGGATGTCGATCCACCTCTCGTCGCTGACCTCCTGCTCGATCAGCGCCATCGGGAAGAGCGGGGCCAGCGCTTCAGGCCCGATCGGTTCTTGGGTCGCCGGGTTGAGGGGCGGGAGCGGACGATTCGGCATGTCCGCGACGATGTTGTACCAACGTTCGGGTATCTCTCGCTCTTCGAGGGTGATCTTGGTCGCCATGGCCACGGAGACTACCAGCGCGACGAAGCCACGACGACCCCAAACCCTACCCACCAACGGGTAGAGACCGGACGTAGTCGAGGGCCTTGATCAGAAGTACTTGATGCTGAGGTCGATCAGCTTTTGCTTGAACTGCGTAAACGGCGCAGTCATCAGCCGAAGGGCCAGGAAGGGCGAGGCCATCTTTAGGACGCCTCGGGGGTTCGAGAACGACTCGAACCCAAAGAAGCCATGCCCCTTGCCGATTCCGCTGTTGTTCGAGCCGCCGAACGGAAGGTTGCTGTTGAAATAGTGAATCGCGTTGTGGTTGATCACCGTGCCCCCCGCGCGGGTGTTGGCGATGATTCGCTCCATGTTCGCGTTGTTCTTGCTGTAGATGTAGAGCGCGAGCGGCTTCTCTTTCGAGTTGATGACCGAGATCGGCTCGTCGAGCGTCTTGTAGGAGTACACTGGGAGGACCGGCCCGAAGATCTCGTCCGTCATCAAGGGCGATGTTGGGTCGACGTCCGTTAAGACCGTCGGCTCGATGTAATCCTCGCTCCCGTCGGTCTTTCCGCCGTGAACGAACGTCGCGCCGTTCTTGCGCGCGTCGTCGAGATAGCTGTTGATTCGCTGGAAATGTCGGTTGTTCACGATCCGGGCGTAGGACTCGGACTTTTGCGCATCGTCACCGTAGTAAACTCGAATGTGATGGCTCAGCCGCTCGAGGAACTCATCCTTCTTGCTCTCGTGCACGTAGAGGTAGTCGGGAGCGATGCAGGTTTGCCCGTTGTTGGTGAACTTGCCCCAGGCGATTCGGCGCGCAGCCACGTCGATGTTGGCCGTCTCGTCGACGATGGTCGGTGATTTGCCGCCGAGCTCGAGCGTCACTGAAGCCAGATGCTCGGATGCTGCCTTCATGACGACCTTCCCGATTGAGGGCGCTCCGGTGAAGAAGATGTGGTTGAAGGGGAGCTCGAGCAGAGACGTAGAAGTCGCTACGCCTCCCTCGAGGAGGGCGATCTCGTTCTCGTCGAAGACCTCGTCGACAATCGCCTTCATCACGGCGGAGCTATGCGGCGTGTGCTCCGACGGCTTGATGATGACGCAGTTCCCAGCCGCGATCGCGGACACCAACGGGCCGAACGTCAAGTTGATCGGGTAGTTCCAAGGCGAGATGAGCAGGCACACGCCCTTGGGCTCGTAGTGAATGTGGGACTTCGTCCCGAGAAGCGCGAACGGGGTCTTGACCCGCCGAGGCCGCATCCACTTCGAGAGGTGCGCAATCGTATGCTTGATCTCGGTGGTGACGACGTAGGTCTCGGTGAGGTCGACCTCTGCGGGGTGCTTCTGGAAGTCCGCATGCATCGCGTCGCGAATCTCTTGCTTCCGCGCCAGCACTGCCTTGTGGAGCTTCTTCAGCTTCTCTTTGCGTTGACGAGCCGTGGACTTACCGACTGCGAACTGATGGGCTTGCTGCAGTTTGAAGATCCGCTGAATCTCCTCGGCACTCGTCTCCGAGAGCAGCGAGGGTGCCGGGGAGAGGTGTGAAGAACCGTTGGTCTGCGGCTGAATTTGGGCGGTGGACTGGGCCATGGAACTACCTTCCGTCTGTTCGATATACGGCCTGGGGCTTGCCGTTACCTTTAGGAGCATGTGTGGGCCTGACTCGTATTGTCAAGCTGTGACCTCGGACACGATCCGTTCGGACACTTCCCAAAGTCTTTCGGCCATCTGCGGGTCCCGACCATGGCGTCCGGGGCGCGACTCGTTGCAGTCGGCCAGGTACTTCCCGGTGACTCCGGCCAAGCCGGGATGGGTCGCTGCGTAGCACTGCGTCGCAGCGCCCTCAGCGATGCTCTTCAGTACCAGGGGGGACGCGATGGCCATCGCGATGTCGGCCACCGGGTTCATGCTCCGGGTGAGGCCCGTTTTGATCACGCCGGGGTGAAGGCTGTTCGCGGTCTTGCCCGTGCCCTCGAGGTTCTTGGCGAGCTGATTGGCGAAGAGCAGGTTGGCCAGTTTCGCCTGGCCATAGTTCCCAAACGCGGTGTATCCGTGCGCTCCCGACAGGTTGTCGAACTGGATACCCTCGGGCGGCGCTCTGTGATGGGCCTCACTGCTGACCATCACGACCCGCCCCTCGGGCGCGAGGCTATCGAGGAGGGACGTGACCAGCAAGAAGTGCCCGATGTGATTCGTGAAAAACTGGAGCTCGTACCCAAGCTTCTGGTGAAGCTTTGGCAGCGCCATGATCCCTGCGTTGCAGATGATCGCATCGAGTGGGCGCCCGAGAGCCTTCACCGACTCGACGCACGCAAGCACCGAGTCAGGTTCGGAGAGCTCGCAGGCGACTCCGGTGCCCCCGCCTCCAGCGCGTGCACGCGCCGCATCAGCCTTCTCGACGGTACGCGCCGCAGCGACCACGTGGGCGCCGCGCGTGGCAAGGACGCGCAGGGTCTCGAAGCCGATCCCAGAGTTACAACCCGTCAGGAGGATCGTCTGCGCGGACAGGTCCAACCCCTCGGTCACCTTTTCGGCGGTGGTCCCGTAGCCGTATCCGCTAGGGCCGTTTCCTTTGAAGTGCGAGAGCAGCGACATGCGTGTTCAGAGCCCTGTGCAGTCGTCGAGGTTCGGACAGTTGTCGATCGCGCATTGGGCACACTCGGCAGAACCCGGATCAGCCGCGCAAGGCTGTAAGCAGAACGACGTCGAGCACGCGGCGATCGAGCCGTAGCAATCGGTGCACGCGCGCGACAGCCCGCTACCATCCGAGATGCACTGCGCGATGCAGTCACCAAGGTTCACCCGCGCGGTATCCGAGCCACCGCTCGTCAGCACGTCGGTTAGCTCGGTGCCACAAGACGAAGCTGGACATTCGGCTGCGAATACCCCTATCGCGCCCGCGCCGCCAACCGAGTCGAGAGCGGCTTGGTCCTCGGGGCCGAGGCACTGATCGGTGGGCGTGCTCATGGGCCCCATCGAGCCACCTTCCCCACCCACCCCAGGGTCGCTGCCCCCAGCGCGCGCAATGAACGCTTGCACTCCTCCGAACCTGAACATGGTTGTGAAGGCGGTGCAAACGCCGCTTCCCGAGTCGTAGGCGGCATCGGCGTGGGTGAGCATGGCCTCCTCGAACTCCTCGATCGTAAAGTTCGCGGCGTTGCCGTTGTCGGTGGTTGGCTTGCCGATGATGTCGCGGATGTTGTTCACGTCCCACAACCCGGAGATGAACCCTTGGAACGTATCGTCCCCAAGCTCGACCTGGAGCCAAGCCTCTCGAATCACGAACTCGTCGCTGACAATCTGGACGTTGATCGGGAAGACCAGGTCGAAAGGGCCGGCCGTCAGGACCCCATCGACGATGCGACCCGGCAAGCGCTCGGTGTGGTACGCGGGGTCCGGATGGACGCTCAACGTCGCGAACGCCAACACTTCATCGTCGGTACCCTTCATCGGCGAGTCCTCACTCCCGAAGACCTGAACCGTCACGTCGTCGTCGTTTTGCGGGTCATCGATCCCCTGGACGTCTAGAAGCACGGTCATCGAACCGTTCTTGACGGCACCGTTGATCACGCCATCGACGATCTCACCCTCGCGAAAGCCTCCAAAGAAGAACTCGCCGTTCTCCTTGATGCGGTCGTCGAAAATGATCCGAAGGAAATTGTAGTCGATCCCTTCTTGCCCGTTGGGACCCACGAAGTCGTCGTGCGGACACTCGCCATCGCCTGCCGACTCGGCCGATGACACTCGCTCATCGAGGTCGAAACCCACAAAGGGACTGTCGATCGACTCTGGGTAGAAGAACCCGAAGGAAGCCGCCACGAACCCAGAGGTGACTTCGGCCGTCGGCGGAAGGCCCCCCGCGCCGCCGGCACCCTCGGACATGCCACCTGCGCCATCGGCGTCGCCGCTGCATGCCGCGGCGAACGGCAACAACAGACCCAACGCGAGTCTGGGAAACAGGCGAGTTCCGCACATGGTGCGCGAATCCTACGACAATCGAGTTATCGGTACAAACCTAGTCTGTTGGTACGTCTGAGAGCGTCACGTAGCCCGTGAAGAACGCGTTGACGTCGGTATCCGGGTCGATTCCCATGGCGTTGCAGTCCTGCGTACCGCTCAACGGGAACGAGTTCGGATTCTCGGTCGCAAGTGGGACCGGCAGCGGATCGAGCGGATTGCGGATCGACCCGCTCGTACACGTCGGGATGTTCAAACTGGGCACGGTCGACAGTGGCAAATCGCCTGCGGCGATTGCCGCTCGGTTGTCGGTCAGCCAGGTCAACACTTCGTCGACCCCCGCGGGAAAATCGAACGTCTCCCCTGCGCCGTCCCCTTGCGATGATGCGAGGGCAGGCACGTCGCGCCTGGCAGCCGCCTTGGCCGCGCCGATCGTCCCCGAGATTTGCGAAAGAAACCCGTTGACGCCGATGTTGCCGACGTTCTGGCCTGCGTTGATCCCGGAGAGGACGACGTCAGGCGGGTCGTTCTCGGGGTACAAGTTGTCCAAGGCGTAGTTGACGGCGTCGGCTGGACACCCGTCGACTGCGGTGGCGGGGTACCCATCGATGGTTTCGTCCTCGAAGGCAGTCAGTGACCCACAGTCGGTCATGTCGCCAGAACCGCTTCGGTTGATGTCAGGCGCGCACACGATGACATCGTTAGCGGGATTGGTGATCAGCGCCTCGACGACGGCATTGATGCCCTCCGCATCGAAGCCGTCATCGTTGGTGACCAGAATGCGAAGCGGAATCTCTCCGCCGCCGCCGGCCCCACCGCTCCCTCCGGCGCCGCCTGTTGCGCCGGCGCCGCCAGAACCGCCGCCCCCACCGGCGCCCCCACCGGCGCCGCCGGTGCCCCCCGTCGCTCCCGAGCTGTCGTCGGAGCAGCCGGCTAAGGACAAAGCCAGCACGATCATTAGAGGAGCGGAACGTAGGCAGGCGCGGTACTTCATGCAGGCGATACTAGAAACCGAGCCCACCCGGGGCAAGGGCGCGTCCCTCTTTTGCGGAATGGGTAAGCGCGAGCGGGTCATGGGCGCGTGGGCATCCGGCGGAGCGAGCGAAATGATTTCGCTCGAGGGGCATCTTGAACCAGAAACGCAACGGAAACCCGAGCGCCGTGCGCCATTGCCCCACCCGACCCCACAGGCTAGAACCTCAGGACATGAGTAACAAAGCGACGCTGAACTACGACGACAGCAGTTACGAGATGCCGATAGTCGAGGGCTCGTATGCGGAGCGCGGGATCGATATCCGAAGCCTTCGAAAAGACACCGGCCTGATCACCCTCGACAACGGGTACATGAACACCGGTGCGACGAAGAGCGACATCACTTTCATCAACGGTGAAGAGGGCGTGCTTCTCTACCGTGGCTACCCGATCGAACAGCTCGCCGAGCATTCGACCTTCTCTGAAACCGCCTATTTGTTGATCTACGGAGAGCTGCCCAACGAAACCGAGCTCGCGGCCTTCTCGAAGTCTTTGACCTATCACAGCATGCTCCACGAAGACATGCGTCACTTCTTCGACGGCTACCCCTCGCGGGCACACCCGATGGCCATCCTCTCATCGATGGTGTGCTCCTTGTCGGCGTACTACCCGGACAGCCTCGAGCCCGACGTCAACAACCACGAACACATCGCGCGTTTGGTCTCGAAGCTGCGAACGATCGCCGCCTTCAGCTACCAGAAACAACTCGGGAGGCCTGTCGCCTACCCCCGAAACGAGCTGAGCTACTGCGCGAACTTCCTGCACATGATGTTCTCGCACCCGGCGGAGCCCAAGTACGAGCCGGATCCGGAGCTCGTCAAAGCGCTGGACGTGCTTCTGATCCTTCACGCCGATCACGAGCAGAACTGCTCGACCTCGACGGTGCGCTTGGTCGGATCCAGTCAAGCCAGCCTTTACGCTGCGATCAGCGCAGGGATCTGCGCGCTTTGGGGACCGCTTCACGGCGGCGCCAATCAAGCGGTCATCGAAATGCTCAAAGAGATTCGGGACGAGGGCGGCGACTGTAAACTCTTCATGAATCAGGTCAAGGACCGCTCGCGTCGGTTGATGGGCTTTGGCCACCGCGTCTACAAGAATTTCGACCCGCGCGCACTCATCCTCAAGAAGTACGCCGACCGGCTGCTAAAGCACCTCAATATCTCCGACCCGCTCTTCGACATCGCGCAGCAACTCGAAGAAGTCGCCCTGTCCGATCCGTTCTTCATCGAACGGAGGCTCTACCCGAACGTCGACTTCTACAGCGGGATCATCTACCGCGCGATGGGCATCCCGACGCAGATGTTCACGGTGATGTTCGCGTTGGGCCGAATCCCCGGGTGGATCGCGCACTGGAAAGAGATGATGGAAGACCCAGACGTGCGCATCGGGCGGCCTCGCCAGATCTACACCGGCGCGGTCAAGCGGGACTACGCGCCCGCGAACGAGCGCTAGTCGCGTTTGGCCCTCGTCGCAAAGCCCATCTGCCGTCGCGTCAACCGGGCATGTTGTAGACGTAGCTTTTTTGCTGCACGCGACGACTGATCCGCCAACCCGCGTCGGTCCGTCGGCACTCGTCGACGTACCAGAGCCCACACATGAAAATGTGGGTCGTGTTGTCCGGCATGGTCATCTCTTGAGGATTGAGGCACATGACGCGGCCGGTCGCCGTGTCGCCATCGATTTGGATCTGCACGTTCGTATTCAGATGCTGATGGTTCGGGAACATCACCATGACCTTGTCGAGGAACTCGATGATCGCGTCGCGTCCGCCAACCGGCGCCCCGAACGCGCTGTAGTCGATGTGTGCGTCTTCCGTGAACACGTCGCGAAGGTCGGCGAAACGTTTCTGATCCACGATGGCGGAGTAGTTGAAGACCGGGTCTTGGATTTCGAATCGGTCTGATATCTCTTGAAGCGAGAGCGTCATGAGTCCTCCAGTGCGGCGGTGTTGTAGCAGTTCTGCCGCGCCACCGGGTGCCTAAGGTGAAACGAGGCCTACCGAACCTCTTCCATCAACCATCGATGAAGGGGCGAAAGCTTCTTCCATTCACGAGCGCAGTACGCTGCGAACTTTCGCTCGCCGAGCTCCGCCGGGGCTTTTCGTTCGACACTTGCGGAGAGCCCCGCGTAAAGCACCAGGTCGGCACCGGCTGCGTTGCCGTTGTACCCACGGGGGGGCTTCTTGTAGTGCTTCCCGTTCACTTCGAAGCCAGCCCGCTCGAGCCGTTTGAGCAATGCCTTCAGCCCCCGAGCCGCTTTCTCGTCGTTCATTCTCCTGCGGTACCGGGCAAGCGCCTCCTTCGAGAACCCGTGAGAGCCTGCGCCGAGGTAGATCCTGTCGTGCCGGACTCGGACGTAGAAACCAGAGCGGGCGGTCTTGCGCTGCCCTTCCCAAAGCCAAATGTCGATGTGGTCTTTGTAGGGGGTCTTGTCCTTCGCGAACCGAATGTCGCGGTTGACGCGAAAGAGCGAGCCGTTGACGCGCGGTTCCCACACGATCCGGGGTGCAAACTTCTCGACCTTGGGGCCAACCGCCTCGATGAAGGCTTTGGCCGGCTCGGCGTAGTATGCATCGTACTCGGCACGGTGCGCGTCGAACCACGGCTTGTTGTTATTGCGTCCAAGGCCGCGAAGAAACTTTCGCGTCTCCGGACCAAACCCGTTGAAGTCGGTCATGCGCAGAGCGTAGACCGCCCTCGAAGGTTTCGTCCATCGGGTCTGGCCGGGCGCGGTCGATAGTGAGACAATGCGCCCGAGATGCCTGAGCGGTTCCGACCCGGAAAGAAGGCGCACGAACTTCCGCGAGACACGCTGGTCGACTTATATCGACGCACCGTCGCCGCACACGGCTCGCTTCGTCGGACTTGGCACACTGCGGTGGCTGATGCGCACGGGCCCGAGATCGCCGAGCAAGCAGCGGCGGGGGGATGGCCGCGCGCAGCCGCGGGTGCCGACGACAGGGTGCTCTTCTACGACGACCTTCGTTTCATCGTGGCTGCCACCGAACTCCAGCCTGCCATGCTCACGATCGCCCGCCGCGATCAGGCCACGCTGCCCGAAGAGCTCTCGATGGGCCGCTCGTGGTTCGGCGTGTTGTCGCGCGGGCGGGCCGCAGGGGGAAGCGAGCGCGCAACCGCCCGCAAAACCCGAGACGCATCGCCAGCCTGGGTCGGCTCCCCTGGCCGCGTGAAGGGCAGACTCCGCGGGGTTGGACTCCAGCTCGGATTCGCCGGACTCCTCGCCGCGTGGCACAAGTCTCAAGGCAACAAACCCCTCCCGTTCGAGGTCGAGGCGTTCGAGCGGAAGATGGAACACGACCTCTCGCCCAAACAGCTGGCACTCCTGTGGAACCACGCCGCGTTGGCTTACATGCTCGGAACCGATCGTTGGTACACCCAAGTCCAAAAGCGCTGCGGCGACCACGAAGCGCAACGGCTCGAAAAAGAGGTATGGCTCGACCGCGGTGCCGCCGAGCACGATTTGCAAATCGGGATCGATGCGACGGGTGTTCAAGGCGGCACCATCGAAGCTTTGCTTCGGGGCTTTCAGTTTGCACCCGGCGAGGTCGGCATTCTCGACGTCGAGTTCGAACTTGACGGGCCGACCCGTGGCGTCCTGACCCACCACAAGTGCCCGGCCCTCGATCGATTCGAGCACTTCGACGACACTCGGCTCAAACACTGCTGCGACATCTGCATCGCCGGGATGCCGCTCTCAGGCGAGCTCCTGAACCCGAAGATCCGATGCAAACCACTCAAGCTGCCCCCGAGGCACGACTCCAACGACATCGCCTGCCAGTGGGAATACACCCTAAGCGAAAGCGACTAGGAGCGAACGCATCGTGACGATGGCCGATACGGCAACCGTGGTCTGCCCTTACTGCTTCGAGTCGCTCGAAGTGTACGTGGACCCGGAAACGAGCGGCGAGCTCGTCGAAGACTGCGAGGTCTGCTGTAGGCCTTGGAGGTTGGTCGTGGCCCGCACCGAAGACGGCGAACTCCGGGTGTTCGCGGATCGAGCCCAGTAAGGCTCGAAAACGGTGGAAAAAAGGCAGGGAATGTCTGGGAACCGGGGTAGACTCGCGCCGGATGCGACCGGGGAGAAGTATGCGACGGACAGTGCTCTTGTGCGCGGTCTTGGGTTTGTGGGCGCCAAGCTCCCTTTCCGAGGCGCAGGGCGACACCACGATCGACGAGGAGGTCGTCAAAGAAGCCGAGGAGGTCGAAGCCGACGCTGTTGGTTCCGAGGACCCCGATACGGTAAGCGAGGACGACAAGGCGATCGCGACGTTCCACGAGTACCCGACTCGATTCGCGCGCAGGCCTTTGGTGCTCGACAAGGGGATGACCCGCGCGGACGCACGGCTCACCATCGGGGGTACTTTCGGCCCTGGAACGCTTTCCGCGCTCGACCTCGGGGGCGCTGTCAGTCCGCTGGAGGGGCTCGAGATCGGGCTCAGCACCGAACTCACAGGTGCGGTCCCAGCGCCTGGGGGAATCGGACTCATCTCGGTGCTGTTCTCACCCGACGCCGAGTACGGAGACATTCCGATCTACGGCCGCTACCAGTTCTACGAGGGTGACAAGGGCTTCTTGGCGGGGGTCGACCTCGTCCTCGTCCTTCCGAGTCGGACCGACTTCACACTGACGGCTGGCATCCCCATGCGCGTGATTGAGCTGTTCGGCCTCTTCACAATCGACATGAACCTGAACCTGATCTATCGCGCGGGAAACAAGTTCGACGGCCCCTCGAATAACACGATCGACTTCACCTTCGGCGGCGCGTCGGCGATCAACATCACCGATCATGGCTATGTCGAGATCGGCGGGGGTGTCGGTGTGGTCAACATCAATGGCGGCGCCGGCTTCAACAACGTCGTCGAGCTCCCGTTCTTCCTAGGTGGCGGCTACACGATCCAGCGCAAAGTCCTCGTCGACGTTTTTACCCAGTTCGGCTGGATGCCCCTCATGACCGCCAACGCCCCCCCAGGCCGCGACACCTTCAACGTCGGCGAAACCTGGTTCCTAACCCTAGGCGCCACCATCCACACCCGCCCCCTCTGGTAACCGGGGTCACTCCGCCTCCCCAAATCACCAACAATCCCAGACACTTGGCGATCGCACCGCGAAAACCCAAAGCGGCCCGACCCTAGTCGCCCGAAGCGAGCCGTTCGAGAAGGGCCTTGGCCATGTCCGCCACCTCCTGACGTTGAAGCTCCCGGCTGCCTTCACTCTGATACTCGGTGGTGTCCTCCTCGGGGAGCCCCTGCAGGAACCGACTCGGTGTGAGCTTGATGAGCCGCCCACGATGGAGACGCTCGCGCGGACGGGTCAGGTACAAGAGGTCCCGCGCTCGAGTGACGCCGACATAGAACAGCCGTCGTTCCTCCTCGAGGTCGCCGCTCGAGACGTCGGTGATCTTCGGGTCCATGACCCGCGAATGAGGCAGCACCCCCTCGACGCAACCGATCAAGAACACCGCCGAGAACTCGAGGCCCTTGGCCGAGTGGAGCGACGACAGCGTTACTTCGTCGCCCGCTTGCTCCCCGTCTTCGTCGCCCGAGTCGAGGGTCATCTGGTGCAGCAGGTGTAGGAGCGCTTCCCGGTCGGCAGAGCCTCTTTGCTCGACGCGGTGAATGCTCCCGAGCAAGAACTCGATGTTGGCGCGTTGCTTCTTGGCTTCGTCGGACGTGTCAGCCGTCAGCAGCCCCGTCGCTCGAAAGAGCTCTTCAGCAGGCGCGTGAAATGACCCTGTTCGAAAAGCCGCCCCCGCTCGGTCGAGATGGCTCGCAAGGCGCATCGCCGACGCGCGCGCCCGCGGCGACAGCGACCCGACGTCCGCTGCCTGGCGCATTGACTGGTAGAGCGTGAGACGCGCCGCTTCTCCATGTGAGGCGAGCTGCGCGACAGACTGCGCTCCAAGCCCTCGCGACGGGGTATTGATGATTCGCCGAAGCGAAAGCTCATCGCGTGGGTTGAGGGCAGCTCGAAGATACGCGATTGCGTCTTTGATCACCCTACGGTCAAAAAACTTTGTGCCGCCGAAAACACGGTACGGAACGCTCGCAACACGCAACTCCTCTTCGATCCGCTTCCCTTGATTGTTGGACCGATAGAGCACCGCCATATCGCTCAGGGGAGTCCCTCCTCGCTGAAGCGCGCGAACCTCTCGAGCCACGAACTGTGCCTCCTCGTTGGGCTCGGGAAACGAGCACAGGCGAACGCGCTCTCCACCGGTACGACTCGCCTTGAGTGACTTCGCGTAGGGTCGCATTGGCGCCTTCGCAATCGCCGCGTTGGCAACGTTCAGGATCGGCGCGCGTGACCGGTAGTTGTGCTCGAGCTTCGCCACTGTGGCACCGGGGAAATGGGTTTCGAAGTCGAGGATGTTGTCGACGCACGCGCCGCGCCAGCCATAGATCGACTGGTCATCGTCTCCGACGACGCACACGTTGCGATCCGCATTCGCCAACAGCCGAATCAACGCCAGCTGCGCTTCATTGGTATCTTGAAACTCATCGACCAGGATGTGGTCGAACCGCTCCGCCCACCGCTGCCGGATGGCGGGGCGCTCAGACAACAGTTTCACGGGCTTGACCACCAAGTCGTCGAAGTCGACCGCATGCATCGCTTCGAGCCTCGCCGCATACCCCTCGTAGACCGCCGCCGCCGCTTGCGCGTACTCGTCGCTCCTCGGGACTCTCGGTGGAGAAGTCATGAGAGCGTTCTTCCACAGCGAAATCCGTGAGAGCACGGCTTGGGCATCGAGGCGACGATCGCCGTCCGCGGCCTTCAAGAGCTCCCTGACGACCCCGAGCGAATCTCCTTGATCAAAAACGGTGAACCGTTTGCCGAGGCCCAGGGCGTTTGCCTCGTGCCGCACGAACCGAACACCGAAGCTGTGGAACGTCGACAGCCAGATCGAGTCGGCCGCCTGCCGACCGACACTCCGGCTGACGCGCTCGCGCATCTCCTGCGCCGCTTTGTTGGTAAACGTCACGGCCAACACGCGGCCGGGATCGACGCCCCCGCCGAGCAAACGGGCGATCCTCGACGTGATGACCCGCGTCTTGCCGCTCCCAGCGCCCGCCAGCACCAAAAGCGGCCCGCGTTCGTGCTCGACGGCCACGCGCTGCTGTGTGTTGAGACGCAAGGGAGCCGGAGGTAGCGTGCGCCGCGCGCGAGTCAAGCCGGCCATCGGGTCGACGCAGCGGAGAGACTACGCCGTGGCGTTCAGTTGGCTCGTTTCGCAGCTCAGCTTCGACACTTACGATTCTCCCGAAGTGGGCCCGGATGGAGGTGGCGGGATCCGAACGCCTTCCACGCCGTCGATGCTGTAGCGGTCACGCAACTCGCTCACAGGAACGTCGACCACGGCCCAGTAGTCCCAATCCGCGATGAGGTCGACGTTGCAGCGAAGCCCTCGCTCGTACCCGCGAAGCGCAGCGTCCGGGTGGAAGTGACCGACGCCGGGTTCCACCAGACCCGCCGTCGTGAACTTCAGGCCCAAATGGTAGTCCAGGATGATCTCCATCAGCATCTCCCACCCATACTCGGTTCGGCTCATCCCGGCCTGAAACGCCGCGACATTCATCTCGCCATCCATGTCGGTATTGAAGCCGCTCAAGACGTGGGTCATGTCGTGCGACACGAACAGTTCGCTGAAACCGCCCTTCTCGCCTGGCAGTGGAAACGCTCGGTCGCGGTAAAAATGAAAGAACGCACGCCCCAAAGTTCCTTCGTCGCACTGTTCGAGCGCCTGGTAGCGCGCCGCGATCTTCTCGTCACCCACGTACTGGTGCATGGCACTCACGATCCGTCGGATGCGCTGCCAGGTCGTATCGTTGGGCAGGAAGGCCTTGAGGCCGCGGCGCACGTAGTCGAAAGCGAGCCGCTTGAGCCTGTGATCTCGAACCCGATGAAGGTCTCGCAACATGTCCGTCGAAACTCCGAGAGCGCCCGAGAACGCATCGACTACGCCCACCTCGTCCGGATCGACTTCGAGCGGCAGGTACGACGTGAGCACCAGGAACTGAACCGCCCGACGGCGGATCTCGGTTCCCTCGAGCGCGTCCGCAAGGTCTTCCGGCGTGACGTTGTCGAGGGCATCGAGGTCGACGTCGTGATGAAGCACGTGATCCCGAGTCGCCAACAGCATCTCTTGGCTAACCGAGTCGAAAGGCTTTTGACCATCGATGGTGGCCACCGTCTTCATCGCGCCCAGGACGGCGCGCGTCTCATCCGCGTTCCAGTTCAGTGCTCTCATGCTGATCGGCCTCGAGGGTAGATTGCGATACACTCCGGCGATGGGCCAGGAGATCGAACGCAAGTTTCTCATCTGTGACGACGGATGGCGCGCGAGGGCGACCGGAACTCGCTTTCGTCAGGGCTTCCTCTCGACTGAACCCGAGCGCACGGTCCGGGTGCGTCTCGCCGGCGCGGTCGGGACGCTGACCATCAAAGGCAGAACGGTCGGCGCAACACGCTCGGAGTTCGAATACGAGATACCGGTGCACGACGCCGAATTCCTTCTGGACAACCTATGCCGGCGGCCGTTGATCGAGAAAGTACGCTACGTCACCGCCGTAGGTCCCCACACTTGGGAGATCGATGTGTTCGAGGGAGAAAACGACGGTTTGGTCGTGGCGGAGATCGAGTTGGCCACCGAAGACGAGCCGTTCGAGCGACCGGCGTGGCTCGGAGACGAGGTCACCGATGATCCTCGCTACTTCAACGCGAACCTCGTGCAAATGCCGTTCCGCGAGTGGGGTCGCTAACGCCGGTATCCCGCCTGCCGGCTCGATGGGCCCAACGTGAACTAGGGGCACTCGATGGTCGCGCAGCGAACCTGATCACATTCGACGTCGCCATCCGTGGCCGTCACGCAGATCTCGGTGGGCCCTGGAAACGCCGGGTCGCAGGTGTACGTGGTCGAAGCCGCGTTCGGATCGGCGAACGTACCCTCTCCTGATGCAGTTGAGAATGTCGTCACTTGCCCAAGGTCTGGACCTGGTGTGCACACAGGCGGGTTCGACGAGAAGTCGCAAACCTGAGGGTCGCAGTTGTTGCCGCAAGTAAGGTCTGGATCGAAGGAATAGACCTCAACTGCCGAGACGGGGGGATCGCCCGGTCCGAAGGTGCTCGGCACGGCGTTCATCCAGATCAGCTGCGGACAGGAGTTGCCCACGACGAAGTCGAAGTCACCATTGACGTCGATGTCCCCAGTTGGCGGGTTCACGCTCAGCGAGCATACGAGCACGAGGTTGAACTGATTGACGGTCGTGGGGTCGCCGTCTTCGGTGATGGTGAGCGCTTCGGTCCCCGAGCAGACGATCTCGTCATCGTTGAACACCCACATCGACATCGAGCAGAACGAGACAGGAAGGTCCGCGACCATTTGCCAAATCGGAGGGTCGGTGCCGTCGATGATCTCGAAGTTGCCCGAGATGTCGACCGAGTCGTCGAAAGGAACGTTCCCGCTCTCCGGGCAAACGATTCGGTAGCCCACGGTATCCACGTTGAACGCGAGCTCGTCGGGGGTGGAGTTCGGATCGGCGATCAGTAGATTGACCTCCGTGTTGCCTGTCGGGAGATCGTCCGGTCCATCGCTCTTCGACCCGTCCGAGCCGGCATCACCGCACGCCGCGAGCCCAGCGGCACACGTCAGCAGAACCAATCGAATGAATGGCGTTGAGGGCATTGCAATTTAGCGGGCCCGGGCCGGCCCTTGGTCCACATCGGGAAGGCGACGACGGTACCTCGGCTCGGGGGTTCCGATCAATCAGATCCGGCCCACTTTTCCGAGTCTCAATGCGCTTTGTGCGCCTTCTGTGAGCGCGATCACACACGCCTCGACATGCGCCCACAGTCCGGATCGATCCACCGAGATCGCCGGAAACGGTCATCCTTCGAGCGCTCAGCCAGCGGCAATTGGGGTCGCTGCCGCGATCACGGCCCGACAAGCCTCTGCACAAGCACGACACTCGGCATGGTGGCCTTCGTGCTTGGCGCACTCGGCGCGGCATGACTCGCAAACGTCGACACAGAGTGCTGCGGCGGCGCGAAGGTGGCTAGACTCGGAGAGGGCCAGCGTTTCCACGGCGGGGCAGATCGCCAGCATCTCGCGAACCTGCATCGCGCACTCACCGAGTGAACTATCCCCGGTGCTGAGCCTGCGCAGGCAGTGCGTGAGGCAGGCCTCCCCTTGCTCCACGCAAACGCCCAAGGCGGTGACGAGATCATCACCTCCGACATGGGCGGCAGCGGTTGTGCCGCCTTCGGCCTTGCAGCCGGAAGCCGCGACTACGGTCTGTGTGACGGCAGCGGCAGCACCCGCCACGATGATGTCTCGTCGTTTCATGGGCTGGGCATAACCCGAGGGGCAAGCCCTTGGCAATCACGGCTTGCGCGTTTGCGGTCCTCCAGGCCGTGCGATACGGCTCCTCTCATGGAGCTTCCGCCATGCGGCGTATACCGCACCATCGCCAGCGTCGGCTCGATCCCGGCCGGACGCCTCGTCTACTTCCACAACCACGGTGACCCTGGTCCCGGTGTATATCTCCCGAAGACCTGGCGGCACAATCGCGCCGAGTTCGACCCACGAGGCCAGGTCCTCGAGGACCTGTCGTTGATCGAAGCCCTGCAACCGTTGCCGCCCGAAGGGTTCTACCGGGTGGTCGAAGGGTTTCACTGCTGCGAAAAGAAGTGCCGAAAGTTCGACGAAGACTCGATGCTTCAGCTTGGATACAACGTCCACGCCGACCCGATCCTGTTCGTGCCCGAGCTCGTCGACTCCATGCTCGCCATCCCCGCGCAAGGCTGGAAGACGACGCCGAAAGTCTTTGATCGCGTGCGCCGGCTTCACGTACCGGTGTCGAAACGCGACGCTCTGCCGCCCCAGTGAGTCATGGCCTCAGGGCACGAGGCAGTCGTCGAGGATGGCCTCGTCGATCGCACAGTCCATCGGCTCGAGGTCGGAACACGCAGTGACCGCACCGTCGCACTCGGTTTCGTTGCCAAAGCAAACGGCGTTCTGCCGCCAAAACTCGGTGAAGCACACGAGCTCATCACGGAGCGTCCCAACCTCCGCGTCGAGTGCCATAACCATACAGTCCACGGTCGACGCTTCGCGTTCGGCGTTCACACACGAACCGAGGCAATCACATCGAGCCTCACGTGCATCGAGGTACGCGTCGACCCCGTCCTCGACAACAGTGCTCGAGCACATCGCGGTCAATGGGATCAAGTCCGCGAAGGGCTTCGGACACGCCTGTTTGGTTTCCGTCGCTGTGGTCTTGCAGGCAGCAATGCCTGGCTCGGAACAGTCCACGACCTCGTCGAGACACGCGGCCCCGTCGATGTTCGCTGCAACGAGGCACTCGAGGCGGGTCTCGAGAGTCATCAGCTCCTCGTTGATCACGATGTCGTCAAAACATTGGTTTTGGCGATCTGAGAACGGGAGGCTCGGACCACTCTCGAGGCTTGTGCCACTCGCGAGGCACGCGCTCTCGGACACCGGATCCGCCCCCTGGCATTGGCAGAGCGCGAGCTGGTAGACCAACTCGGACGCCTTCCACTCGAGCGACGAGGTGATCTCGCGCGGATCGCCGCCGACACCGCCGACGCCACCCGCGCCGCCGTCACCCCCAGCGCCTGCCATCCCAGCAAGGCCACCGGTTCCACCGGCTCCACCAGACGCGGCGGTGCCACCCTCCCCGCCTGCGCCACCGGCGCCTGTGCCCTCAGAGTCGCCACACGCCGTGAACAGAATTGCGAGCAAGCACGATACTAAGGACAAGCGAGTCATCTACCTGAATTTCTCATCAGGCAGATCTACGCTGATCCCGGGTCGCCTTCCAGGGTTAAGCGCCGATCGCTCAGCCGACGCTGTGCGGGATCGTGCGACCATGTAGTGCAAAGCCATTAGCCAGCGGGCAGCCCATAGGACTGAGATCACTAGCGAAACGCCATCGTCATCGTGTCACGCGGGACCTGCTCGGGCGCAAGTGGGGTCGCGACGTCGGCGGGCGTCGGTCCTATCGTATCGACGAGCGGCCGGAGCGCGTCGAGGTCGAAGCCATATAGGTCGGCCGCGTTCGTCCCGACCATTTGTCGCACCGCGCCCGGGTCGATGTCGTGGAACGTGTATCGAAGCGCCTTACGCGTGTGAGGATACGTGCCCTCGTAGTGGGGGTAGTCCGTGCCCCAACAGATGCGGTCTACACCCACGGCGTCGCGGTCGGCGATCTCCGCCGGTGAGGCCGCACTGGCGCCGTACCAGCAGTTTCGCTTGGCGTAGAAACTCGGGGGCTCAGGCGGGACCGCATCGCGATCGAACTGAAACTCGCCGAGTGCCCCCGCCGAGACACGCTCCCAGACTCGATCGAGTTCTCGAAGGCGCGCTGGGACCCACGCGCAGCCGGCCTCGGTAATGATGTAGCGCAATTTGGGGAACCGATGGAAGACGCCGGCCAGAAGGAGGTGCCCGTAGCTGCGCGTTGAGAAGAACATCACCTCCTTCACACGAATCGCAAGGGCGATCGGATAGTTGCCATAGCCGGGCGAGCCCGTCCCGCCGTGCTGGTTGATCACGACATCGTGATCCTGGCAGGCCGCCCAAAACCGATCGTACTCTGGTGCGTAGAGCGGAAGAATGTGCGCCGTGTCGTCGGGCGGCACCTGCGGCAAGAGGATCCCCCCTTTGAGCCCGTGCTTCGCAATCCACTCGACGTCCGCGATCGCTTCGTCGATGTCGTTCAAGTAGATCATCCCAATACCAGCGCGTCGTTCGGGGTGCGCGTTCTGAAAATCGAGCAGCCACCGGTTGTGGGCGCGCATGCCCTCAAGCCGGAGGAGAAACTCGTCAGGCGCGGGGTTCGGGGCGATGAGGGCGCTGGTTCGAAAGAACGGCGGAACCGTGTTCGGAAAGATCACCTCCGCAGCGACCCCTTCGGCGTCCATATCGGCAAGGCGTACGTCGTCGTCCCAGTTCTTCTGCTTCTTTGAACCGATGTGCTTCTTCTGGGGGTTTCGATAGGTTCCGCGCCATTCGTCGAACAAGGCTTGGTGCTTGGCATCCAAGTAGTCGCGGTACATCGCGATGCTCGCCCCCGCGTGGGCGTCGGCGGTGATGACGGTGTACGGAGCCGGGGCCATGTGACCACCTATCGCATCGCGCGTTTTGCCGCTAGACGTGAAACGCCGAGACATGCCATACCGCTTCGCGAGATGAGCCTCATGAAGCCGATCTTGCCGGACTTCGACATCGAAGAGTGGTCCCGCAAACCTTGGCCGGAACGCCTCAAGATGGTGTGCCAGGACTGGGTGATCCAGGGCTACGGCACACCGCCGCTCGTATACCTCTTCTACTTGGTGAAGGTCGCTTTTTACGTATGGATGTGGACGTGGTTCTGCTCGTTCACGCCGGGCATGGGCCGCCTCGCCGACATCGCAACTTGGTGGGCCGCCCCAATCGCATTTCAGAAGGCGGTGCTGTGGAGCCTCCTCTTCGAAGTGTGCGGCCTCGGATGTGCAAGCGGTCCGCTGGCCGGTCGCTACAACCCACCCTTCGGCGGCATCTTCTACTTCTTGCGTCCGGGGACCCTCAAGATGCCGTTCTTCAAGGGCGCGCCAATCATCGGTGGCACCGTTCGGACGCCGCTCGATGCCGTGCTGTTCCTGGCACTTCTGGTCGTGCTCGTGCGTGCCCTCGTCGCTCCGAGCGTCGACCTCGACATGCTGCTGCCGATCGCGATCCTGATCCCCCTGCTCGGCTTGTCCGACACGACAGTCTTTCTAACGGCGCGCTCGGAGCACTACTACTCCGCGTTGGTGTGCTTCCTGTTCGCCGCCGATTGGATCCCCGGAACCAAGTGGGTCTGGGCCGGCATTTGGTTCTGGGCCGCGGTATCGAAGCTCAACAAGCACTTCCCTTCCGTGATCGCGGTGATGCAAAGCACGAGCCCCATGACGGGCTATCTGCCGTGGGTGCGGCGCGCCATGTTCAAAGACTACCCCAACGACCTGCATCCTTCGGCGTTGGCACGCGTCATGGCGCACCTCGGGACGGCAGTTGAGCTCAGCCTTGCGGTGGCATTGATCCTGAGCGACGGGGGCACCAGCACCCATGTGGCCCTCGGGGCGATGCTCGCGTTCCACCTTTTCATCACGTCGGCCGTCCCACTCGGGGTGCCGATCGAATGGAACATCATGATGGTCTACGGCGGGTTCGTGCTCTTCGGTTCCTATGCCGACGTCAGCGCATTCAGCATCGCGAGCCCACTGTTGATCGCCTATTTGATCGCGGCGGTGTTCTTGCTTCAGCTCGTCGGCAACGTCTTCCCTTCGAAGGTCTCGTTTCTTCTCTCGATGCGCTACTACGCGGGCAACTGGGCATACAGCGTCTGGCTTTTCCGGGGGAACGCCATCGAGAAGATGGACACGCACATCAAGAAGCCAGCCAAGACGGTGCGTGCCCAGCTGCGGGAGGTCTACGATGAAACCACGGTGACAGGCATCCTCTCGAAGGTGCCGGTCTTCCGCGCGATGCACGTGCAGGGTCGTATCCTCCACACGCTGATTCCGAAAGCGGTCGACGACATCGACAACTACGAGTACGCCGACGGCGAGGCCATCGCCGGGTTGTTGCTCGGCTGGAACATGGGGGACGGTCATCTGCACCACCAGGACTTGCTCGACGCCGTCCAACTAGAGTGTGCCTACGATCGGGGCGAGCTCCGCTGCATCTTCGTCGAATCTCAACCGATCTTCCGACCATTCTTCGACTGGCGGATCGTCGATGCGCAGGAAGGGGTCATCGAGTCCGGCCGGACACCGGTCAGCGAGCTCCTTCCTCTCCAGCCCTGGCCTGAGTAGCCTGGCGACGCTCGATGCCGTCGCTACGGAAGGTAAGGAGGCGGCACGATTCCAGGGCGAAGGTCTTCGGCGGGCACCGGCGAGCCCGGCACGGTCGTGAGCGGAACGACGCCCGCCCAATGATCGAGCGTGTGATCTGAGGCGTCGTCGACAGGATCCCCGGTTCGTACTTTCGCGGACGCTTGGTCGATCGGCATACAAACCACGCGGGTGGTGGCGATCTCCTCGACGTTGGGAGGCCGCGAATCGTTCCATCGTCCTGGCATCAGTCGTTCGACGAGCGCTTCGAATGCGAGAAGCTTCTCGGCGGGATCGTCGACGTTCCTCGCGCGACCGAAAGCAACCGCGGAGCGATAGTTCATGGAGTGGTGAAACGCGGATCGCGCCAGCACCAGGCCGTCGACCAATGTGGCGGTCGCTGAAACGGGTCCTCCACTTACGAGGGCACCAAGCATGCGGTTCGCCATCGAGCCGTGCATGTAGAGGCGTGAGCCGATTCGCGCGTGAATCGTCGGAAGCGCGATGGGCTGCCCGTCAACTTGAAAGGCCACGTGACAGATCCGCGCCTCATCGAAGATGGCATTGACGGTCGCGTGATCGTAGCGACCGCGTTGGGAACGCCGTCGCAGGCGGTTTCGCTGATCGATCGGAAAAGACTCGTCCATGGCGCGCAGCATGGACGATAGGACTCGGCGATCAACCGCGGCTCGGGGCACGCCGGCGTGGAGTCGGGTGAGGCCTAGGACGTCGCTCGTAGGTAGTAGATGCGAGCGAGGGCATAGAGCACCGATGTCCAGATGGCGGCATGGACCGCGAACGAGAACACGCCGAGCGCCATTCCGAGGCGAACCGCCACGGCGATTTGCAGAGCGTCACCGAACAGGTACGCGCCGATGACTGGGCGCAAGAAGCGATCGGTGCCCTCGCGAAGGGCGGACCACAGGACCAGGGAGAGGACCACGAGAAGTACGGCGTACCAACGACCAAACTCGATGGCCGCAACGGGGAGGGGTTCGCTCGAGAACTGCCCCAAAAACGCGGCTGGCGCCAACAAGGCAAAACCCGCGCTACCGAGGTTGCTTAGGACCTCGAAATAGAAAACACCACGGACGAAACGCATCGCCGGAGCCTACTCGATCGCGGCGGCGACGTCTGTGCTAAGGAGGCGCGATGGCTTCACGGTCTCGACGTCTTCGCGCCAAGGTGCTCAAAGCAGTGTTCAAAGCGCATGCAGCAATGTACGAAATGAGCGACGGGCGACTCGGCGCGTCGTTCCCGCTGCCGATGCTCCTACTCTCGGTGACGGGTCGAAAGTCGGGACTGACGCGTACTACGCCCTTGGTTTACTTCGAAGACGGGGCACGTTTTGTCGTCGTCGGCTCCGATGGTGCGGCGAAGCGCGACCCGCAGTGGTGGAAGAACCTCAAAGTCGACCCGCGGGCGGAGATTCGAGTCGGACGCCGCAAGCTCGCGGTGGACGCGACCCTCGCGACGGGCGCCGAACGAGAGCGGCTCTGGGAGGTGGGGACCGCGATGAACCAGATGTGGCAGACCTACCAGACCAGGACCAAGCGTGAGCTTCCGGTCGTGATCCTGACGCCGCGCTGAGCGGGGTGCCGCGCCGCGTTGCGGCTAGACTTCGTAGCCCGGCAGCCGACGGTCGAGCTTCCGAAGGAGCCCAGGCCATGCGAGCATGCCGCCGAGCCCGTGGGTCACCGCCGCCTTCATTTGGTCGGCCCCCGCGAGGATCTCGTCCGGGATCGGGACCAACTCCCGGCCGCCGGCGAGCGCACGAATCTGAACCATGCACGCGGCTTCGAAGATGTACATCGCGAGAAAGGCGTCCGCGATAGAGCTCGCGACAGTGAGCAAGCCATGATTGCGAAGCATGAGAAAGATGTTGTCGCTCAAGTCCGCGACGAGCCGGGGTCGCTCCGCGTCGTTCAACGCGACGCCCTCGTAGTCGTGGTATGCGAGCGATGCGAGCACGTAAAGCGATTGTTGTGAGATCGGCAGCACGCCGTCCTTTTGGCAGGAGACCGCAACGCCGTTTATCGAGTGCGTATGCATCACACACTTGGCGTCTTCGCGGGCCTCATGCACACAGCTGTGGATCAGAAACCCGGCGGGATTGATCGGGAACGGCGAGTCCATCACCTTCTCGCCTTGAATGTTGATCTTCACGAGTGACGAAGCGGAGATCTCCTCGAACATCTGACCGTAGGGATTGATCAGAAAGGTCTCCTCGTCGCCTTCCGCAGAGGGCACCTTCGCCGTGATGTGCGTAAAGACGATGTCGTCCCACCCGTAGAGCGCGACCAAACGATAGGCCGCCGCCAAGTCGACACGGGTCTGCCACTCCTCCGAAGAGACCTTGCCCTTCACTGACTCGACACCCATCTGAAGCCTCCTCGACCGGGTCACGCCATCCTACCCCCTTTCCCGGGGTCACTCCAAGCCCCCAAAACCCAAGTACTTCCAAACGCTTACACCCCACACCGCGAAAACCCGGACGGGCCCCACAAACCCAGCGATCAAAAGCCGCCGACCGCGCAGGAGGTTCGCAATCGAGCACCGGCGGCGCGACTCCCCGACGTGGGGCGGGTGTGAATCCAACTGCGTTTTGGGTTTTCGCGGTGCAGTGTCTAAGTGTTGGATGATGTTGATGTTTTGGGGGGTTGGAGTGACCCCGGGGAGGCTGTCTTGTTGGGTCGGGAGGCGGTGGTTGGGGTGTCCGGCGGCGTTCGAGAGAAACCCTCCTGGTCCCGCAATTCAGCTTGGTGCGCCGGAAGTATGCATATACAAGCATCGCTCATGGCCCTCCGCCTCGCCGCGTTGATGCTCGCCCCTTTCGCGTTTGGGACGGGTGCGTACGTATTCGCGGGCTTGCTCGAACCAATGGCGCTGGACCTCGACGTATCGGTCCCCGTCGTCGGCCAGTTGCAATCCGCGTTCGCGATCGCGAGCGCTCTCGGCGGCCCGCTGCTCGCCATCCTCACCAACCGCTACGAGCGCAAGCGCTTGTTGGTCTTCAGCCTCACGGGACTCGCCGTCGCGAACGCGGCATCGGCGATGGCCGGCGTGTTCTCCACACTCGTCGTCGCCAGGATCATCGCCGGCTTGGTCGGCGCCCTGACGCTGCCCGTCGCCTCCGCGGTGGCCGTCTCCCTCGTCGGCCCCGAGCGACGCGCAGCCGCCCTCGCCGCAGTCTTCTCCGGAATGTCGTTCGCCTTCTTGATCGGCATCCCGCTAGGAAGCTTCGTAGGGGCCGAATACGGGTGGCCCGCATCGTTCTGGTTGGCGACCGGCCTCGCCGCAATGGCGGCGGTCGCCATCATCGCGTTGGTTCCAACCATCGGCGAACTTCCGCCGCCCCCTGAAGGCGCCCTTCAGGCCGCCCTGCGCCCACCGGCCAAGAGCCTTCTCGCGGTGACGTTTCTCTCCTTCCTCGCCACGTTCACCAGTGTCGCGTTCATTGGTCCGCTGATCACCGCGCTCACCGAGCTCGTCGACGCCGACATCGGCCTCATGCAGCTATTTATTGGAATCGGTAGCCTGGCGGGCCTCCCCCTGGGAGCGAAGCTCGCACCGCGCATGGGCCTGCGCGCACTCAGCCCTCTCATGATGTTGGTTGTCGTCGCACAAGCCATGTTCACCCTCGGACTCTTGGTCGACCTCTCGATGGCCGGTTCGATCGTATTCACGGCAATCGCCATCGCGACCGGGTCAGCGGCCCTCTTCGCGCTCGCTCCGATCGTGCAGTCCACCCTCGCGGCCATCGCAGGCCCCTCGGCAACGGTCGCGTTCGCCCTCAATGGGTCGGTTGTGTTTCTGGGCCAAGGACTCGGGGCCGTCGTCGGAGGCGGCGTCATCGCGGAGACCGACCTGACCTGGACCGGCGTAGTCGGGGCAACGATCGCATTGGCCACACTCCGCGTCACGCAACGCCTGCGTGCGGTTCAGATCGAGGGCCCATAGCCAAGGTCGCGGACGCGAGGTTCCGAAGAATATACGAGTCCGCGGCGCGCCCGAGTACCGCGCATGCGCGACAGGGCCTCGCCGAGGACGTGACGCGCCATCAGGCCAGTGCGCCGAACTCGTCAGCCGTGGCTTTTCTGACCGCCTCCGCCGCCGCTCCACGAAGTCGCGCCTTGGTTTCGCGATGCGCGCTCATATCGAGCTCCGAGAACGCCCTCGCGACCTCGAGGGCCGTCGGAACCACCTGGTCGCTCGGAACGACGCGGTCGAGGAAACCCATGCCAACGGCCTCTTCAGGCCCGACCATTTCAGCGAGCAACGCGGCTCGGCTCAGGGCGGAAACCGGCACCCGCTGACGCGCCACCTCGAGCGCGAAGTACGGAACGGCGAGTCCGATGGCGACTTCGTTCATCCCGATCCGGAACGCACCACTGGCGCCGATCCGCAGGTCGGAAGACAAGAGGAGAAACGAGCCCATGGCAATCGCGTGACCCGTACATGCCGCGATCACGGGTGCCGGGAACGAGAGAATCCTCGCAACCAGCGCTCCTCCGGCACGAAGCATCTCCCCGGCGGGCGCAGGCCCCTGCTTGAACACCCCCAGGTCGAACCCGGCGGAGAACAGGCCCTCACGCCCTTGGATCACCACCACGACACCGTCGGCTTCGGCCTGATCGAGGGCCGCGCTGATCGCGGACATCGTGGGGACCGACATCACGTTCGCCTTGCCATCGTCAATTCGAATGATGCCGACCGTGCCATCGCGCTCATAGCTTGCCGCTGTGCCCATGCGAAACCTCCTGGTTGGGAGAGAACGTACCCCAATCGAACGACATAGATCTGCAGGTACAGGCGGCGACGAGCCAGGATCGCGGGTTCGCTCCCCTACGACTGCCTACTCCGAGTCGTCTCGGTCCGTATCGAGCACCACCCGGTAGAGCGCCGATTCCCCCTGCGCTTCCGCGCCCTTCGGCTCGAGCGGATCGGGAGGCGCTTGCATATAGGAGGTCACGTAGACGAAGCCGTCGGGCCCTTGTCCCCAAGCCGTTGGCAAGTCCAAGTGTCCGAGATGCCAGCTGGCGCCGAGGTCGTCGAGCGAAGCCGCCCGTATGAACCCAAGGAAGGCGTCCCCGAAAACCATCACGTCGTTCCAAAGTCCAGCATACGGATCGTCGGCGACCGGTTGGTAGATCCAACCCACGTATACCGATCGTAGGTTGGTCGGGTTCGCGTCGAAGTCATCACGCACGAACGGCTCGCTGGTGCTGCGTCCGTAGGCGATTTCCGGGTCGGTGTAGAGTTCACAATCTGGGTTGGAATCGAACACGTCGTCCGCGCAGAGACCTTCGACGACGGGCCAACCGAGGTTCGTGCCTGGGGCGCCAATGACGTTGATCTCCTCGAAGGTATCGAGGCCGACATCACCGTAGTACCAACGTCCTTCGTGGTACCGCCCCTTCCACGGCGAACGAACGCCAATCGAGTGCACGCTCGGGTCCGCCCCGGGCGCGTAGAGCGGGGCATCGGCGGGAGTCGTGAAACCGCCGACACCCTCTTCAGTCGAGGGAACGATACGAATGAGCGACCCAAGAATCCCAGTAGGATCCTGCGCGGGATCGAAGAGCCCCCTATCGCCGACGAGGAGCCACATGACGCCGTCATCATCGAACCCGAGCGAGCTGATGTTGTGCCAGCGCGGCGAGCCCGGCGTCGGGAGGTCGATGATGATGACCTCGCTGTTGCGCGTTCGTTCGAAGCTACCTCGATCGAGCGTGTAGCGGCGAACCTGCACGTGATCACGCGCGATGTTGGTCGCGATGTAGAAGAGGTCGTTGTCGACGAAGTCGGGGTGGAGCGCCAACCCGAGCATGCCTGCATCGAACTCGGTGAACACATCGGTAAACCTACCCGAAAGAAGCGGCGCGGCTCCCTCCTCCGGGTCGGCCGACATCCGAGCAACCTCGAACTCCCCGGACAGCCCAATGGCCACGAACTCCCCAGAGCCATCGGGGACGAACGCCATGTCGGTCACGTACTCGATGCTGGTCTCAAACGGGACTTCTTCGAACTCGACCTGGAGCACCGCTGGGGGGATCTCCGCGGGTCGAGAGTCGCCGCACGCGGCAAGAACCAATAACGCAACGCAAGCAGGTCGTCTCATAAGCTCTGAATCCAATCTCCCAGCACCGCCTCCGCAGAAGCATCTGTGGTGTCGACGCCGATCGGCGGCATCACTTTGAAGGGCCCGCGATAGCTCGGATCGCCGGCCTCGACGACGGTCACAAAAAGGACGCTCCCAGCTGGGTTGCCTGGAACCACTCGAATCCCTTGGCCGGTCTCGGACGACGTCGGCCGGTCGACCGTGTTGTTAACCGCGTCATCCGGATAAAGGCTGAAGGACGAGTTCAGCGCTTCGCCTCCGTTGTGGCAGCTCGTGCAGTTGCCAATGAAGTAGCTGAGCGCCGAGGTCTCCTCGTCGGTCCTTCCCTCGACTTCGTCCTGTTGAGGTTCACCGGCAAAGACGCCGGCGTCGACCAAGCGATCGTCGGTCTGGTACCGACCGACCCCAAGCACCGGGGAATCGGTCACCGCTTCGTGTGTCTCGTGGCACGTACGGCAATCGAGCCGCGAGGGAAGCGTGTGTGGCAGCCCTTCGTCGCCGACCGCAACCCTCTCCTCCGCCCAGTTGCCTTCGAGGCGATCCGCGTCGCCAGCGTCCTCTGACCAACGATAGATCGCGTAATCCCAGTCCTCGTCGTTTCGAAAGATCAGCCGAGTCTCGATCGGCACCCCTTCGAACACGAACGTCTTCACGAGGACCGTGCCCTCGGGGAAAACCCATTGGTCGTCGTCCTCGACGTCGATCGATGCGGAATCCGGAAGGTACAGCTGTCGCTCTTTTGCGAGCCCGTTGCTGTAAAGGACGTGCTTGGGCGAATACGGAACGAGGTCGTCGTATGGCTCCCGTGCGGTCATGTCGGTAAACAGACCGACTTCCGACAGGCGAGACGGAAGCGGATCGCTTGGCGCCAAGAGCCAACGCGTTGGCTCGACACTCGTTCCACCATCACCGCACCCAGCGGCCAACATCCAGATGAGGGCCACACGACACCAAAGTCGAGAACTAAGCAAAGGGGACTCCCTCCGAGCAATAGGCGTATTCCAGGAACGCCCCCATCGCAAACGATCGGCCATGGATCCGCCAACGGTTCTCCCGGAGCTGCAGCGCCTGTGGTAGTTCGTGAACCGACATGTGCCGGCCGGATCCAAAGTTGGCGATCGCTGTCCTGGTCATCGGACTGACCTGGGTCGGAGTCGGGGGAGGCGCCCGGTCGAGCGCCCAGGGAGGCTTGAACCTCGGGCCCGGCGGCAACGAACTGGCGCTGACGATCAGCGGCGGTGTTTCGCTCGGCGCCTACCAAGCCGGCTACCTCTACCTGATGACGCAAACCATGCGGCATACCCGGGGACGCTACAACTTGCGACTCGTCACCGGCGCATCCGCGGGGAGTGTGAACTCGCTGATCGCTGCGCTCAACTTCTGCAGAGCCGACAACAAGGATCCGACCCAGGACCTCGGCTGGTCATTGTGGACCGATCTCGGTTTCGACCAGCTGTACGACAAGAAGCGCGTGGGCCCCACCAACGTGTTTACCCGGGACGCGCTCCTCGAAGGAGTGGAGAAAGTACGCAGGGTGTGGGACGAAGGCCTTCCGATCGACTGCGACGTCGTGCTCGGGATATCCGCGACACGCCTCGAGAGCTATCCCGTCAAACTGAACGACTCCTTGTCGCTCCCCCGGCAGGAAGAGAAGTTCGTCGTCCGTATGCAAGGCAGAGGTCCGGGCGTCCCAGGCACCTTCCGCAACTACGTCAACGTGAACTCCGGTGTCCCAGAGGCACTCCTGCCACTTGGCGGCGACGGCCGACCCGAAGATTTCGATTCGATCCGCGACGTTATCTTCGCTTCTTCTGCATTTCCGGTGGCGTTCAAGCCCCAGGCCCTGGAGTACTGCCTCACCGACCCTCTCGACGCGTCCACCTGGGACTGCCCGACGCCCACGGTCGAAGAGCCTTTCATCGATGGCGGGGTGTTCGACAACAACCCGCTCCGACTGGCCGCCGAGATCATGGAGTACGGACTCGTGACTGGGCCGGAGGGTCGCGGCGTATGGTCCGAGCTTGCCAAAGACGGTTTCCCGGACCTCCGGCCGGTGTACGAAACCGCGGTCTACGCTTATCTCGACACCGACACCACCGCGTACCCGCAGCCGCAAGCCATGACCGAGGAAGACCGCGCGAGCACGTTGAGCTTCATCCTTTCGATCCTCGACGAGTTCGTCAGTACGGCGCGCGCAAAAGAACTCTACACGCTGGCCGAAGAGAACCCCATCTTGCTTCGACAACTGTTCGTCACGCACCGCAACTACCCGACGATGAGCGGGCTGCTCGGTGCGTTTCTCGGCTTCTTCGAACGAGAGTTTCGCGAGTTCGACTACTTCCTCGGAATGTACGACGCGTACGCCGAAGCGGGGCACCGGCTCGAATATTCCGGGGACGAGGCGACTTTGTTGGGGCTTCTGGACGCGCTCGATCCTTCGTTCGCGGCGGGCGACCCCGAAGCCCTGCCCGATGGATGGAAGCCGTTCGCCTGCATGCTCGGCTGGTACGAACCCTCGGCCGATCGCTTCCGCGCGGCCTGTAACGGCGACGACATGCAAGACTTCCGCATCCTCTTGCAGGTGTCGCTCGACCGCCTGTACTCGATATGCCGAGGGGCGACGATGTCGACCACGCATCAAAGCCACGAGCATCACCACTGTTCTCGCGCTGCGGCTGGCGAGTCTCCCCCAGAGGTCGCCGACCGAGTCGGAGAGACTGAGTTCGCACGGCGAGAAGGCGAGGCCGAGTTCGACTACGTCATGCGACTCCTCGCCGCCTATCGATTTCACTTCGTCGACCTAGGCCTCGAACGCGACGAGGCCAAGTACGCCACAATCAAGATCCGTCGCCACCTTCTGTCGGTTGCAACCAAGCTCTCAAACGCCCAACCGACACGATTCGAGCGGGCCGCCATGCTCACCGCAGGCCGGGTGGCCGTCAACACCATCGCGTACGAACCTCCCCAGCACTGGGGCTACTTCACCCTTGGAACCGGGATCGAGGTGGGTGGCAGCGTGCTACCCGTGAGCCTTCTTCGCAGCTACTTGCGCCTCAACATCGCCTTTCAGATGGGCAGCCTTCGAACCGTCACCGACCCAACACCCGCGGCAATCACGTTCAGCTTGGTCGCAGGACCCGAGCTCGAGATGCTCTGGTGGAGCAACCTCGCCGTCCAGCCGATGCTCGGGGTACGCGGCGGATATCAATTTGGTACCGCCGATCGCTTCACGGCGAGAGCGTGCACGGTCGACAACTCGCGAGAAGACGCGCGCAACTGTAGCCAGCCGGTGTTCCAGACGTACGTGGCGATCGCCCTCATCGAGCGGATACGTACGCAGTTCACCTTCGTCTGGTATCCCCAAGACCAGTCCGTCGGCGACCAACGTTTCGACCTTCTGGCCGGCTTCGGCTTTCAGTTCTTCTAGCCCCGATCAACGGATGGCACGCCGGTTCGTTCGATCCCAACGCAAGTGCTAGAGGGTCTGACCATGGTTCGATTCTTAGTTTTGTTAATGTGGGTGATCGCGTCCGCTGGATTCGGAGTCGGATGCGACGACGGGTCGCAGACGACCGTCGGGGGAACTGGCGGATCAACAGGGTCACCTGACCCCGGCGTGCCGGGCGCGGTCTTTGATGTCGCCGAGTTCGACACAACGCCCGGAGGGATCTTTCGGGTGCTCGGTTCGACGGGCAGTGGCGGGCTTGGTGCGCCGGTCGCCGCGGGCGGCGGCGATGCAGACGGTGATGGGTTCGCGGACCTCGCACTCGCGTCGTTTCTGGCCTCCCCCTTCGACCGCGACCGCGCGGGAGAAGTCTATCTGGCTTTCGGCAACGGCACGACCGCGGGCGAGGTCGACACGGCAGGGCTGTCTGCGGCCGTGATGAAGATTGCAGGGGCCGGTCCGCAGGAAACACTTGGCAACGAAGTTTGGATGGATGATGTCACGGGTGATGGCATCGCTGACCTGCTCGTGTGCCGTCAGAACTTCCAGCCCAACGACACCCGGCTCGGTGCCGGCGCATTGACGATCATCGCGGGCGGGCCCGAGCTTCGGGAGCAGGCCGAGTCGCTAAGCTACGTGGACCTCGCGTCACCGCCAGCCGCCCTCACAATCACCACACTCGTCGGTGCGAACGCTCTGGATCGGCTTGGCATTTGGGTGCGAACGGCGGACGTCACGGGCGACGGAATCCTCGACGTGATCGTTGGCGCAGACCAGGAAGACGAACGCGGGACCAACTCCGGCGCGGTGTACGTGATCCGCGGTGGCCCCCATCTCGCCCAAACCCAAACGATCGATCTTGCGAACTTCGGCACGACCAGCGTCGCCGGTGACCTCGCACGAATTCTCCCCCCCGAGGGGGCTGACCGGTACCACCTCGGTGCTACGTGCGACGGCGCGGACCTCGACGGGAACGGCCGCGCCGAAGTCTTGGTGTCGGCGGCGTTCAACAGGTCCGGGGGCGCGGTCGACCCCTTTGGAGCACCAGGCGCAGCAGAAGCATCGGGGGGTACCGAGCGTGGAACCTTGTTCATCCTGTGGGACGACAACTTCAGCGCAAACCCGTGGCCCGATGGGTTCACGATCGGTGTCGACAGTGCGCCCGGCGACACCAGCACGATCAGCGGGTCATCGTTGCATCGCTCGTTCGGCGAGGAGCTCAACGGCGGCCTCGACTTCGACGCCGATGGTACGGCGGACTTGTTCGTCGGGGACCTCGTCGGCGACCTCGCGCCCGACAACCGTCCGCAAGGCGGAGTGGGCCACCTGTTCTTCGACGCGTCCTCGCTGAGAGGACGGACCTTCGACATGGGAAACCTTCCAGAGGACCTGGTGGTGACCACGATCCTAGGGTCGGCTCCGGGGGTTCTCTCGTCGGACACGTCGGTCATCGGCGATTTCGACGGCGACGGAATCGGCGACGTCGCCACCGGATCGCCAAAGTCGAACCCCGCGGGGCGTACGATCGCCGGAACGATCGACGTGGTCTTTGGCAGTCCAGACGGTTGGCCTCCGGTGATCGACTTGCGGAGTCCTGGAGAGGTCGAAGAAGTACGTATCGTCACGATCTACGGTGCCAAGGGCACGGTCGGCGGCGACCAAGGCGACATGATCTGCTACAGCGCGGCCGGCGGTGACATCGACGGTGACGGCCTAGACGACATCGTGACCAACGAGATGCTCGGCAACGGCAGCGACCCGGCGGCGATCGACGTTGGAAACCTAGTCGTGATCAGCGGGGCCCATCTCGCCGCTGCGACGGAGTAGCGCGCCTCGTCCCCGTAGCGAGACAGGAGGCACTTTCGGAGTTCGAGGTCAGTCCCAGGGAGGCGGCTCGGCTCCGTTTGCGCGAAGGTCTAGCCAAGGTCGAACCCAGGGAGCACGCCATGTCTCGCGAGATCACGCCAACCTTTCAGAGTCGGAAAGCGCCATTGGCGCAAGTGCACGCCACGGTTGGTGGCACCATCGAGCACCTCGACTATCGTCTCCCCGCGCCCCCCGAACGCGAGGAACCATGAGCGCCCCATCAGAGTTTCACGATCACGACGCCGCTCGGTGGACCGCGGTGTCTGAGCGCGCGCCTGATACCGATGGTGCCTTCTTCTACGCTGTCCGTACGACCGGTGTGTTTTGCCGGCCCATCTGTCCGTCCCGACGGCCGCGACGGGAGAACGTCGAGTTCTTCGACACGGCCGCATCGGCGCAACTTGCAGGGTACCGTCCGTGCAAGCGCTGCCGCCCAGAAACGGCATCGTCGCCCGACCCTCGAACCACCGCGATTGTCGAAGCATGCCGCCTCCTGACGTCTGACGCCTCCGCAAGGACACGAGACGTCGCGAGCGCGGTGGGGCTCAGCAACTCGTACTTTCAACGCGCCTTCAAGAAAGAACTCGGCATCACCCCACAACAATACCGTCGGCGGATCCTGGCGCAGCGCGCGCGCGATACGCTTTCGCAAACCAACACCGTGACCGAGGCCGTGTACCGCGCCGGGTACTCCTCGAGTAGTCGCTTCTACGAGGGTGTCGGTCGGGAGCTTGGCATGAAGCCCTCCGCGGCTCGCTTACGAGGTAACGGTCAGTCGATCCAGTACGCCGTCGCCACGTGCTCGCTAGGGTGGGTGCTGGTAGCGTGGACACAACAGGGTGTGTGCGAGGTGGCACTCGGCGACTGTCGTGACGCGCTCGTGTCGCAGTTGACGACGCGCTTCAGTGGCGCAGACCTCGAAGAGTCAGCCGAGACCGACTGGACACGAGCGGTCATCGATGCGGTCGAGATGCCGACGACGCCAAACATCCCGCTCGATATTCGAGGCTCGGCGTTTCAGGAACGCGTGTGGCGTGAGCTCCGCCGGATTCCGCTGGGGGAAACCCGCACGTATGCGGAAGTCGCAGCCGCGCTCGGAACACCGGACGGGGCGCGAGCCGTGGCGGGCGCGTGCGCCGCCAACCCCATCGCCGTCGTCGTGCCGTGCCACCGGGTCGTCCGAAAAGACGGGAAGCCTTCCGGATACCGATGGGGCCTCGAACGAAAACGCGAGTTACTCGCGCGAGAGCAGTCCTGACGTCACGGCTGTGGCACGCAGTGCAAGCGAAGGCTGGGGCCGCGCGGGGGCGTGATGTGCTCATGTGCTCGGTCCACGGCGAGGCTGCGGTCTTGCTCTGGGGCAGGCTGTCGAACAACTCGAAAGTGGACGAGCAGTGTGCCAACGAAAAACGGGGCCCGCCTCGAAAGGCGAGCCCCGCGCGATCGCTGCCGCGAGGCGGCTAACAGGTGAAGTACCAGTCCAGCACGATGAAGTCCGAACCCGTGCTGCCGCCGCTGTCGCTCACCGTGAGTCGCACGGTCGTTCGGTGACCCTCATCGCAGGTCCCAGGGATGTCATCCTTGGGAGTCCAGCTGATCGACCGGCCCGTCCCGATCGTGACCGTGCCAATGTTGCTCTCTGTGATCGTCCAAGTGTACGTAAGCTGGGTGTCGCCCTCGGGATCGGTCGCGGTTCCGGAAAGGCGGATCGGGTCTCGCCAAGGGTAGAACGATGTTCCGGGCACGAACGGCACCGGGTCGACACGGACCACCGGCGGAAGGTTGACCGGCGGGTCGAGCACCACGATTTCCACAGCCTCCGTGCGCGCGATGCCTGCAGAGTCGACCGCGGTCAGCGTGAGCGTTCGGGGACCGCTGGTGTGGAACGTTACTTCGACCTCGCAGCCGATCAGGGGGAACGAGTCGGTGGCGATATCGCTCTCCCATGTGAGCGCATTGCATGCGACCGCCCCGTCGGCCTCGTTCGGGTCGAACGCTTGACCCTGAAGTCGAAAGGGCTGCCCACGGAGGGTGGTTTCGCCGTCCAGTGGACGCGCGATTTGCACCGTTGGGGGTGTGTTGACCACCTCGATGACGACACTTGCTGTCGCGCTCATTCCGTCCGAATCGGTCGCGGTGACCACGACGGTGCGACTTCCGGTCGTCGTGAAGACGGGACGGATCGAGGACCCCTGGCCGAGGCTCCCATCGACGTTCGACCGCCAGGAAAGGTCGCAGCAGGGCCGGCCGTCCTCCACGTCTTCGACCAGGGCGCCGAGGAGCGCGGGCGCGCCCACCTGGACTTGATAGCCGTCCTCGATCGGGTAGTTGAAGCGAATGTTCGGCGCCGAGGATCCGAGGGCCGCGCGCACGGCCCGGTGCGCGCTGACGACCCGCTTGACGCGATCGTCGTAGCTCGCCTTCGTGTGCTCGAGCAGAAGGCCTTCGACCTCGCCAGCACTCAGGCCGGGGTCAGCGGCCCAGATCAGTGCGGCGACACCTGCGGCGAAGGGCGAGGAGAAACTCGTCCCGTTGATCACGCGCGCCACGTTGGCGGGGTTCTCGGGGTCGGGGCCGACGTAGACCGTGTAGGGCGCGTAGAGGTCGACGTGCTCGCCGCCGTAGTTCGAGCTCGCGTCGAGAGTCACGGTGTCCTCGTAGAGCCCACCCACGCAGATGACACCGCTGTTCTCGCACGGGGTGTGCCACGTCGTTTCTACGTTTGCGAAGAGCACACGCTTGGTGGCATCCACGTTCTTCCCGTCGTTACCGGCCGCCGCAAAGATCAGCATCCCGGAGGCACGGGCCGCGGCGGTCGCCGCGTCGAACGGCCCCACGGTCCACGCGAGCGCGGTCGGCACTGGCGCGCCGAAGCTCATGTTGGCGATTCGAGCTCCTGACAAGCGCGCGTTCGCAATAGCGCCGATCGCAGTGAAGAAGTCGTACGAGGTGAACACCAGGTGCGGGTCTGCGATCGGACCCGCGGGGCCGGCCGCTCCGTATCCGTTGTCGGGCAAGGCCGTCGCCGCACTCGCAACGTTATGGCCATGCCATGGGCAATCGGACCCACCGCCACAGAACAGAAGGTTCTCGGTTCCGATCGCGTCGACGAAGGGAACGTTCGAAGCGGCGCTCCACCCATCGGCGAAGTCGTCGTCGGGATCGAAGCCCATGTCGAGGATCGCGATCTTGATGCGATTGTCGAGCTTGCCCGCGACCGCCAGCAAACGCCACGCCTCGACCACACCGATGTCTTGGGCGTTGCCGGTCATGTGACTCGGCCACCAGAGCGGGTTGGTGCTGTAAGGGGTATCGAAGTAGCGCGACCCAGACGGTGCATCGAAGATCTGTTCGTCGCGGTAGTCCCCCGCGCCCTCGCCGACCCAGTTGAGGCCGACATCGAGGCCCTCGAGGGCCTCTTGCGCGCTCGCCGCGAGCAACTCCCGGACCTCTTCTCCCGAGATCCGAAGCGTACCTGAGGCGTTCTCATCCATGGCTTGAAGGTCGAGTTCGACACCCGTGGTGTCAGCGAGCGAGGTCTCGATACGAACGAGGTGCTGCTTCGAGAGGCCCGAGCCCTCGAAGCCTTCGACCTCGGGATCGAAGGTGAGCAGCACCTCGCCATTCCATCGATCGACGAGGGCCGCGACCGATGTCTCGTCGTCGCTCGATACCCAAAGCTCATTGCTGACGAACTGAGCCCGATTGCCGTCTTCGTCTTCTACAGCTGCGAGGGGACGCGGCTCCGAGTCCACGATCGGCGGGAGCGCCACGGCTGACGGGGTCACCGAGGGGTCAACCTGAAGGGTCGGCGTGGTGGGCCGGACGTCGCCGCAACCGGCGGCCACAAAGGTCATCGCAAGCATGGCGAGGAGGGCGGCGCGAGCCGCACGGCGCTGACGCCGTACGGTCGCCGGTCGCCGGAGGAGCAGGTACGCCAGCGCCAACGACGCCAAGGCGAAGACCGTGACGGAACCGTAGACCCAAAGGGTGGCGTCGACGACGGTCGACGACGAGGCCTCCGCTAGGATTCGGTCGTTCACAAACGTCTGATTGGCAGTCCAAAACATCTCGAAATCTCCTTCAGTGTGTTGATGCGGTGCCAACGCGGCGTCCGTGAGATCGGTGACAATGTTTCGAACAAAAGCGTTGTCCGCGCCCTGCTCCTGTGAGAGTTTCGTTCGATGTCTCGGCTAGATGAACTCAGGAGCGCCTACGAAGACGCCAAGGCGCAGCAGGCGGAAATCAGCGCGAACCCGGAGGGTGCGACCGCCAAGAAGACCGCCCGTGGGGCCGGCGCGGCGATGTTCGTGATCGGCCTCATCGGGGCTGGCATCGCGTACTACCTGTACGCGTATCAAGGGATCATCTCGGGACTCGTCAGCGCTGCCACGCTCACCTTCTTGGGTCTCGGCCTTTACGCGATGGTGACGGGCAAGATGCCCAAGAAGCGTTGACGATCGGCGGCATCGAGCTGGCCACCCGGCGAGCACGCCGCAGGAACGTGTTGACACAGTGATGTGACCGTTCGCTCCCGAGGGTCGACTCGGGACGCCCTTGACAGTCGACATCGCCTTGGGCCTAATCCACACGATGGATGGAAACGCAGTCTTGACGCTGGGCGTCCTAGGCTTCTTGGCGTTCTTCGGAATCCTCTTCGCGGTCACGAACAGCATCAAGAAGAAACGCAGAGCAGCGCTCGAATCGTTCGCCCATCGCTACGGGCTGAGCATCGATCCTCAAGGATGGCGTTGGCCCGTGCTGAGCGGCGAGATCGACGGGCGAGACTTTGCAATCGGCTACGATCGAGCGAGGCACGCCAGCGGACGGGTCGACCGCAAGCAGCGGGCGCTGGCGCTTTTCTTTGTTCGGCTCGACCTCAAAGGGGCCCTCCCCGACGGGCTTCGTATCATGAAGCGCGGCCTGCTCGGCAAGGCCATGACGAGCGACGTTGAGACCGGCGATCGTGACTTCGACTCGAAGGCGCTCGTTCGGTGCACCGACCCACAAGCCGCCAAGGCTTACCTCACGCCCGAACGCCGAGCCGCGCTCCTTCGTCTGCTTCCGAGAGACATCTCGCTTGAAGATGGGCGCTTGATGTACGGGCCCGACACCGGCAAGAACGCGACGCTTGAGTACCTCGAAGGGATGAGCAAACCTCTGCGAGACGAGGCACCGACGCTGGATGTCGATACAGCTCTGCCCGAGGGCAACCTCGATATGCCCGTCATCGACGAACAACCAAGCGCCGCGCCGATGTCCACCACGGATGGCGAGGGAGCCCCGTCCGGCCGCCACCTATTTGCTGCGATCTGGATGGGGGCTTCGGCCGTCATCATCCCTTTGCTTCAACCACTGCTGTCCGACTACTACGAGTTCTGGTTTGATTTCGGCGCCATGCTGAAGGACTTCCTCGCGACCGGGTTCGTCGCGTTCGGCCTTTCCATCGTGACCGCGTCTCGCGTCGCATCCCCGACCGTCCGAGGGGCGGTGATCGGCGCTGGCTCTTGGATGGTAACCGGGCTCTTGTTTGGTCTGTTTGGCGGGAGCATCGTCGGCACCATCCGGTTTTGGTTCTCCCTTTGGGGCATCGTGCTCATCGGCCTGAGCGCGGTATCGGGTGTCGTCATGAGCAAGGTCCGCGGCGGATAGGGTTCGCAAGGTACCCACCGGTGGTATTCCTCCGATGCACCCGTTTCGACCCACGACCTCCCCCGCAACCGGTTTGGCTCTCCTGCTCGTGATCGGGAACGGTTGCGTCGCAGTCGACGCGGGTACCGCGACCACGACAGGGCCCTCGAAGTCCAAGCAGCCGCGATTCGAGGGCACGATGTCGTTCGTAGGAAGGGCCCGAGATACGGACGCGGGGGCGTCGATTCTGGTCGATGACGGAACGGTCTTATGCGCGAACCACAAGAGCTGGCCGGCTCAAGTCAACGGAAGGCGCGTGGTCGCCGAAGGCCCGGTTCGCGACATGGGTTCAAGTGAAACGGCGTCAAACTGGGGCGCCGCACGGGTTCTCGATCCATGCCGAGTCTGGGTGCTGGCGCCGGAGACGCTCACGACCCGCGACCTGGAGGCCTGGGTTCGACAACACAGCGAGTCCGAGGACGGTCGACGAAGACGACTCCGTGTGCCTGTGATCGTCGAGTTCGAGGACGGCGATCGGTTGGCACTTGGAACTTCAGTGCTCGCGTTCTCGGCAAGCGAGGAAGGCGCAACGCGCATCGAGCTCGATGACTCGGCGCTCGGGGTGTCATTGGTTTCGAGAGCGAGGAGCCTTTGCCGACCCGAGGACCGCGCTTGTGTGCTTGGAGTGGAAGGCATGTGGGGTCCACTGATCGCGACCCGAAACCTCTCTCGGCCCGCGTTCTCGGTGCTCGAACCTCCAACGCGTCACCGCTCTGGCAACAGGCCGACAGCCGCTTGGCAGCTCTGGTAGCCTCGAAGGCGAGACCGCCGCGGGGCCCACGTCGAGCGTGGGTACACGTCTGCCTAGGCTTGGCCCTCGGTCGCTCTGGCGATCTCCTCAGCCAACTTCTGCACGTCCGCACCGCGCAGCATTCCACCCGGAACCACACGCTCGCCTTTCACGAGAATGTTCTTGCCCTCGACGCTGACGTCGGTGAGATGATCGAACGGGTGCCGCTTGACCGTCCCCCCCAAGAAGTTCTTGACGCGAACTTCTCGCTCGGTGACGACCGCTGCCTCTCCGCGGAGAAACAGAAACCCAGCGACGGCGAAGCCGACCGCGAGCACCAGCTGCACGACTTTCGGATTCAGCACCGCAGCGAACCCGTTGATGGCGCCAATGGCGAGAAAGGCCGCCGCCATCACCTTGTTGTAACCGATCCGAACCTCCATGCCGGCGAAAGTACCAAACCTGCGCCGTCTGAACCAAGCGGGAGCGAACCTTCAATGAACGAATTTCGGCTGACCTACGGCAAGGCTGCGCTCGAGGGATCGCCCGATGGTGCCTCAGGCGTCGGCGCGGGGTCGGGGCTTCCGTCGGCGTCTGCATCCGAGCCCTCAGCGCCGGAGGGTTCGGCGTTCGTCGGTGGCGCGCTTGGGCGTCTCGCATCCTCTGCGTCGGCCCACTTTTTGGCCTTGACCGAACGATCCCCGGGATCGGGGTGAGAGGATTTCAGCGAGCTCGCGGCCTTGTCGCCCGCAATCACCGAGATCTTCAGGAACGCGGTCTCCATCGCATGGTAGTCGTAATCGTGTTTCAGCAGGAACTTGAACCCGTAAGCGTCCGCTTCGGATTCGTCGTTCCGAGAGAATTTGGCATTGAGCACTTGTTCGACGAATCCACCCATCGAGCCCTGAGGTATCGCGCCTAGTTGGCCGCTGTTGGCGACCGCGGCATCTCGCCCTGCCGACACGGTGTAGGCCTTCTGGTACTGCTTCTTGCTGTGTTTGAGCTTCACGTGACCGATCTCGTGCCCGATCACGGCTCGGAGCTCGCCGTCCGTGAGGAGGTCCATCAGACCTGCCATCACACGAATGCTCCCATCGGGTGCGGCGAAAGCGTTGTACTCGGCCACGAGGTACACCTTGAAATTGAGGTCGAGCCCGTCTTCGCGCTCAAGCCCTGTGACCAACCGTACGAGCCGCGCGCCGTATGCGTCACCTGTCGTCGCGACAGGGTTGTTGGCGTCCTGCCAAGCCACCGAGTCCCGTGCGAGCGCGGCGACCTGCTTGTCGCTCAGGGTCATCGCCTTGCCCATCTTGGTGGCGGCATCGAGGTTCCCCTTTCGCAGAAGCTTCTTGCCGAGCTGTGCGTGCGCGATGCCTTGCCCAAACGTGACTCCAAGGAAGAGCGACAATGCGACTCCGAGGCGAACGCCCCACCTTTCGCCTGCATGTTTGCGACGCGTATTGTCGATGGTGTTCATGGGTCCAGCTCCTTGAGCGCTTTGTCGGCTGACGGCTTCGTTTTTGGGTCCGTGGCGGCGCGCTCGAGCCATGCCCTTGCTTTCGCCTTGTCGCCGAGGGTGATGTAGCAACGGCCGAGCGCGAGCTGCTCCTCAGGCGACGGCATGTAGTCCGCCATCTGGCGTCGCATCTTCTCGACGACGGTCACGCGTGTGCGGCAGATCCGCTTCTCTTCCTCGGTCGCGGTGCCAGTCGTTTGCGAACCCGTCATCGCATTGGCGGTGTCGTTTGGCGCGCGTACCGCGTTTCGGCGGAGGGCAGGTTTCGGAAGCTCTTCGGGTGCGGTGTCGCCCTTCGTCGGTTGTCGGGGAGAGGGGTCCACCATCTCGGCGAGTTTCTTGTCTTCAGTCGTACTCGGCGGGGGGCGGCGCTCGCTTCGCTTTGCGGCGGGCGACTTCGACCTTTCCCGACGCGGTTTCTTCGTTTCGGGCTCGCGGGCAGCGAGTCGCTCCTGCACGTCTTGCGCAGGGCCAGGTTGCGGCTGCGCGGTCTTTGGCGTGGGCGCGGGGTCATCATCCAACGGAAGCTCGTCGGACGGTCGATCGGCGACGACCGCGGGCGGGAGGTCGGGTTCTCCCGGACTGTGCACGACCCCGTCGCGACTCGCCCACACACCGAATCCGACTGCAAGCATCGCCACTGCCGCAACGGCAAGCGGCTGGGACTCGAAGAGTCGTCGTGGAAACGAAATCACCTTGGCCTTCGATGCCGCTGGTTCGGCAACGTTTCGTGTTTCGAGCGCGGCGACGCGGGCAAGGACCGCTTTGGCCGTCGCCGACTGCCCCTCTGGATCGAGCGCGGCTTCGATCTGCCGAAGGTCCTGCGCCAGCTCGAACGCCTCGATCCGTCCAGCTTCGTCGAGTCTCTGCCAGGCGGGGTGCATCTGGATTGGGTTCGCGGACTCGGGTCGCCACGCCGACGCCACCTCCTCGATCAGTGCGTCGCGCTCCTCTTGTTCCATCAGCCTTTGCCTCGGAGCGCCACACCGTTGTCAGCGAGACACTGCCCCAGCAGCTTGCGGGCGCGTGTGAAGTTCTGGAGAAAGGTGTTCTTGGTCATCTGAAGAGTTGCGGCGAGCTCAGTATCCGACTGACCGCCGCCCGATGAAAGCCGCACGTCTAGTGCGCGCTTGGGTTTCGGGGGGAGCTTCTCGCGACACATCGCGATTACGCGCCTCAACATCGGGTCGGGGGGCGCTGGCCCTTCACCACCGGCAAGCGCGTTGAGCTTCCGTTCCACAGCGTCGGTCTCGACCGGCTTCATCCTCGCGCGGCGCACCTCGCTGATCGCGAGGTTGCGAGCGACCCGCAAAGAGAAACGAAGAAGCGAGTTCGGTTTCCGGTCGCGCTCGATGCCAGGGGCTCGCTGCCAGACGCGCAGCAGGGCTTCCTGAAGCACGGCTTCGGTGTCCACTTGAGCCGCGAAGCCTCGGAGGCTTGCGCGCAAGGTTGGTTCGGCGTGCGTGATCCAGCGCGCAAAGGACTGCTCGTCCCGGTTCGCGATACCTGCCAAATGCTCGTCTAGGTCCACCAATCGATCCCAAGCGCAACGACTCGCGAGAACAGCCGCGAACCCTGGGTCACCCGGAACGCCGATGACGGGCGCCGGTGAGTGCATTTTGTATCCCTTCGCCAAATAGAATGGAACTGCGTATCAACGCACGAAGAACGTCTTTGGTGACAGTCACCCCCGATTTTCTTTCGCCCCGAGTCAAGCACTTAGAATCAATGAGCTTTCTCAGCCTGAGGGCGTTCTATGCCACGCTGTGGACTCCCTGTGGTAAGCGACTACCTGAACGTGGCAGAAGACTCCCGAGCGACCGGCACCGGTGAATCGCCCGAGCCACCCCTGCCGACCCGAGCACGCCTGATGGACTCCGCACTGCGAGTCATCGCACGGGCCCGCTACGCGGAGACCACGGTCACCCGGATCGCGCGCGAGGCGGGGCTCTCACCGGGTGCGCGCGACCTGTCCGGGCCGCGGAAGAGAGTCACCTAGTCGAAGATCACTGGAGAACCTGGGGCAGACCGACGTATGAACTCGGACGGACGAAAGATCGCCCTCTTCGGCGCATGCCTGGTGCATGCGGTCCTCATCGGCGGGGCCTTCCTGAGCATCCCTCCACTATTCGATCGCATCTCGGCGACCGAAGGTTGGTCCCTCCAACAGCTCCAGGAGGCTTGGGCGTACCTCCCCCTCGGGTCGGGGGCTGCAGCGCTCGTGAGCGGCGCTCTCCTTCAAACGCGTTCGGATCGAAGCGTGCTCGCGGCCGCCGCACTCGTCGCCGTCCTCGGAATGGTATGGCGTGGGTGGGCCACCGGGCCCTGGACGTTCGGCGCATCGCTCTTCGTTTTCGGCATCGGGAGCGGCGCCGCGTTTGTGGTGCTGGCGAATCGCGTGACCCGGCTCTTCGACTCGGGCTCCGCCGGAATGGCACAAGCCGCGTTCTTCGGGGCGTACACGATCGGCTCGGCCACTGGACTAGCGACGGCTGAGTCACTCGCGGCCGGTCTGGGCGGCTGGCGAAGCGTACCTCTGGTGTGGGCAGCACTCTCGGCGGTCTCGCTCGTCCCCGCGTTGGCGACCACGCTAGCACCCGACGCGCGCACCAGAATCGCCCCCCCGGGACCAGGTTGGTGGCAAAGGGCGTCGAGGTATGCGTTCTCGTACGGGGCCTATCTCGGAGCCTACCTTGGGCTCGTCGGTTTGCTGCCGTATCAGCTCCGCGAGTGGGGGTGGGACGGAACTGAAGCCGACGGTGTGTTGGCGCTCTCGACGCTCGGGTTCATGGCGGGGTCGTTCTGGTGGGCTTCGGTAACCGACCGGCTCGGGCATCGACGCGCGGTCTACGCGGGCTGCATGGCCGCCATGGCAGCGCTCGTGCTCCTCGTGCCGTCACTCGCACAACGAGGCTCCGACGCATGGACGGCGGCCATCATCACGGCCATGGGGTTCTTCTCTGGCGCGCTGGTCCTCTTCTTTCCGATCGTGTCGAGCGACCCGCGAACGGGCGGCGAGCTGACCGCGCGAAGCGTAGGCTTTACCTCTGCGGCCTCTTATGTGGGCGGTTTCGCAGTTCCCTTCTCGCTCGCTCCGATCGCGGAGAACCGACCTGTTCTGGCGATCACAGCCTGTGCGGCAACGTTCGCGGCGTGCGGCGGAGTGATGATCTTCCGGCAAAACGCCTGGCCGAGCCCCCCGTAAGAGCGGCTTCCTGGACAACGGATCTGGGCACACGATGCCAACCGTGCGCGGGACCTCCTCGAGGATGGCGACATCGAAGAAGGCTTGAACGAAGCCAGCACCATTGGCGACGATCGCCCTGAGAGTCGTCGCGCGCGGCGGGGCCCTACTTGGTTGCTTCGACGACGTAGGTCGCCAGCTCGTTGATCTGTTCGGAGGTAAGCGTCGTCCCATAGGCGGGCATCGCGCCCACACCGGTCGTAACGGCGGCCTCCACCGTGGCGGCGTCGGGCTTCAGGTCGTCGAGGTTGGGGCCGACCGCACCGTTGGTGCCCGCATCCGCCATGGTATGGCAGATCCCGCAGGGAGGTTGCGCCTCCTGCGAGAACACCTGCTTCCCGGCTTGGCCAGCTTCCGAGAGGGCCACCTCCTTCGGCGGCGCCGCTTGATCGGTCGATGCGATCGAGGAGTCCGCTACGGTGGCGGCCTGTTCGGGAAGAACCGCCACCAGATTCACTGTGAGGGCGGCGTCGAGCCACCCGTTGTGGCCGTAGCCGCGTTCATTCTCCTCACGATCGCGCGGCTGGGTAGCGCCCTTGTTGTCGGTCGCCCGCGACACGATCGTTTGTGAACCTGGCGGCAAGGTGGTCGTGTACGAGAACACGCGCCACGCGTTGGGACCGAGGTCTGGGCCTTCGAGTTCAGCGCGTTCCCAGTGCTTTCCTTCGTCAAGCGACACGTGAACCGATCGAACGCCACGCTCGCCGGAGAGAGCCACCCCATAGAACGTGACTTCACCCGCCAGAACGGCGGTGTCATCGGCACCTGGACCGTTCACCCAGGACTTGACGGGCATCCGCCACATGGATGGGTACTTGGGGCTCCCATGCTCTCCAATGGGACGAAACCGGTAACCGGTTTGGTGGATCTTGGCCGGTGATTCTTGCGCGGTGCATGCGATCCGCCGCACGTACTTGATGTTGTTGCAGCCGTAGTAGCCGGGCACGATGAGCCGTAGGGGGCCGCCGTGCGTCAGGGGAATGGGGGCTCCGTTCATCTCCCAAGCAAGCAGCGCGTCGTCGAGAGCCTTGCGAATCGGAACCGAACGTTCGACGACGATCTCGTTCCTATCCATTTCCTTCGGCAAGACTTCGCCACCCGTTGATGTGAGGAACTTCGCGGAAGCAACGGCGCCGCCAAGATGATCGAGGAGGGTGCGTACGCGCACCCCGGTCCAAAGGGCGCAACCAGCCGCGCCCGTCCCCCACTCGGACCCTGAAGGCCCGTGCTCGAAGAAAGCCCGGCCGTTGCCGGAGCACTGAATGACGGCGCCCTCGGTCTCGAGACCGAGCCCCCGGAGCTCCGGCAAACTGATCGAGCCTGGCTTGGCGACGCCGTCGACTTCGAGCTCCCACGCGTCGGCGCGCGAGATGATCTCTTGAGAAGGCATGGGAAGGTTGTTGCGCACGAAGAAGCGCGACACAGGTGTGACGACCCCACTTCCAACGTCTGACCGCCGCACCTCGAGCGCAAGCGGTGACCTCCCGTGCAAGATGAAGTTGTTGGGGTTAAGCCCGTCTGGGAGGACCGGGCGGTCCGGGGTTGTGGGCTCTTCGCCAACCGGGACCGAAACGGAGTCCTTCGTGCACGAGGGAAGGAGCAGGATGCCTCCAGTAGCGGCGACCGAGCGCAAGAACCCGCGCCGGCTAGCGATCAAAGCGTCTTCGTTCATCTTCTCCTCCACTCGTGGGTCTACAGAGCTACTTCGCGCTACGCGGGATCACAAGACCGAAAGTCATGGACACGCGAGGCGCTGTTGCGAGAACGACGCTGCCCACGGGCGGTTCGCAACCCGTGTCCGCCGGCGGGAAAGCCCGGCCGCCTCGGTGGATCTCAACTCAGCTTCTCGAGCTCTTCGATTAACTCGGCACGCGAACGGGCGCCGGGCGACCGTTTGATCGGCCCTCCGACATAGGGCCAGAGCTTGGTTCTCACGGTATCGGGCAGCACGTTCTCGAGGTACTCGAGTGCCGTTCCGCGGAGCCTCGGGTCGCTTCCCTTGAGTGCGCGTCGGGCACGGTGAAGCACTTCGCGATCAACGACGAAGCCTAGGAGGTTAAACACGTGATCGAGGCCTCGTTGTGTCGGATCGATGACCAGATCTTGATCCTGTGGGACGAGAACACGTTCGCTCGCACGGATCTTGGTGTCCCAAGTACGCACGCCCGCGTCGATCTCACGCTCGATCAAGCCGAACACACGTGGGGCCGAGAGATCGACATCCAGGCCCTCGCGACCGAGCGCCTCGAGCGCAGTGGCGGCGGCGACGCGGATACGAAAACTTGGATCGTCGAGCGCCTGAACCAAGCCTTCGACGGCGCGTTTGCGCTCCCCCGCCGTGAGGATCGACGGGATCTGCTGGCGAATGACTTGCGGCTCTTCCTGATTGAGCAGCGTATCGACAAGTTGGCCAGTAACCTTGGGCGCAACGGTGCGAAGCGCTTCGACCACTAGCACCGTGAACTCCGGATCCGCGAGGAGTTCGATGTACTCCCGAACCCGCTTGATATCGACCGCCCCATCGTCGAGCTCACGGCGGACGCGGGCTCGTTCGTGCGAATCGTTCGGTCGGTTCATCTCCGCGACGCGGGCCAGCAAGGCGTCTCGGTCGATCATGAGCGTCTCGGTCACGAGCCGTCGGGTGGTGGGGTCGAGGGAAGCGTTCGCTTGGTTGATCGATCCCGCGGCAAGCCCGGCGGCGAGCTGAGCGACGTAGCCACGATAAACGCTTCGGATGGAACGCAAGACGAAGAGAGACAGGACACCGGCTGCCACCACGACGAAACCGATCGCCTGTTCCGGTAGAATGGCAACGACGAAGAGCACCGCTCCGCTACCAAGCAAATCGCCAGCACGTCGGAACCCGACGTCGATGATCACTTTCGTAGACCGCTTCTCGATGGCTGGAACCGGCACGTACAGGAGTTCGTACCCGGAGCGGAAGAGGGAGCCCTCGAGCGCCCACTCGGCGCCTCGGAGGAGGGCAAGGGTCCACAACCGTGCGAACCCCGCACCGAGGACGCTGAGCGCCATGACGCACCACGGAAGCACCGCCAAGGTTCGCTCGAGCCCAAGTCTCTCGAGCGCCCGCGACGACACCGCCGCTTGCAAGACGAAACCAGTCAGCGAGGTGACCGTGTAGAAGACCGCAAAGAACGATGCGAGCTCGGCTTCGGTGCCGAGACGAGCACCGGCTTCGGCTTTGAAAGCGAAGTCGAGCATCGTCCCTACGAATGACACGACGACGACCAGCCAAGCGATCCGCTGCAGATACGGGTTGCGCTGAAGCGTCTCGACGGGCGGACGGGTCTCCCCTTCCTCGCTGCGCGAGAAGTGTGAGCCGCGACCCACGATCCGGACCAACACGGCACAGCAACTGTTGAGGACGGCGAGTGCGAACAGGACGGCGTTGACGTCGAATACCGCGGATACGCGTTCCGTGAGCACCGCACCGAGGACGCCACCGAGCGTCGCCCCAGCGGCGATCCTCGCGACAGCCCTCTTCGCGGCATGGGGATCGTATCGCTCGTTGATGACCGACCAGAACCCACTGATGACCGCTGCGCCCAGCATCGCCACGTGTAGGTAGAGGGCGACGGCGACTGCCGCCGGAAACATGCCTCCGAGCGACCACTCCAAGAAGAAGAGCAAGGCGTTGAGGCCGAACGCCCAGGGGACCAATCGCGCCGGCGACCATCGTTCGTACGCGCGCGCCAGCGCAAACACGGCCGCGCCTCCGAGAACGGCCGCCGCGATCATGATCTTGGGCAGATCGCTCGACGGAAAGTTCCCGAGGAAGAGGGCGTCCCTGGCTGCTTTGGCGCCGACCTGCTGCGCGATCATGACGACCGCGGCGGCTATCGCGATCGGGGTCCTCGGGGCGTCAGAATCAGGGGCCACCCGCGGACCCTACCGCAGAAGCGGCGGCATGGAGAACGAGCCTGGCACTCTTGCCGCGAGCTCAATGTTTCGCCGTCGTAAACACGACGGTGGCGACGAACTCGGCGCGTATTCGGCCTTTACGCGTCGCCTTGCGGTGTGCATGGTTGAAAGGATCGGGGAGCAGAGAGAGAAGGTGCCCGTTGGGAAAGAAAAACAAGAAGAAGTCCAAGGCAGACAGCCAGAGTAACGGGCACGAGGAAGCAGGTACCAACGGCCACGGCGTATGGACGTCACCCGAGGTTCCGCACTGCGACAAACGAAAGAACCGGCTTCCGAAGAAGCTGTACGAGGCGGAACTTGCGCGCCTCCACATCGAGCTCGTCAAGCTGCAAGAGTGGATACGGCATGAGAAACTCAAGGTCGTCGTCATATTCGAGGGACGCGACGCGGCTGGGAAAGGCGGAACAATCAAACGCATCACCGAGTGCTTGAGCCCTCGCGTCTGCCGCGTCGTCGCGCTTGGCACCCCCACCGAGCGGGAAAAGACGCAGTGGTACTTCCAGCGCTACGTCCCGCACCTTCCGGCGGGAGGCGAGATGGTTCTGTTCGACCGGAGCTGGTACAACCGGGCCGGGGTCGAACGCGTGATGGACTTCTGCACGGAAGATGAATATCGCGAGTTTCTGAGGAGCTGCCCAGAGTTCGAGCGCATGATCGTGCGGAGCGGGGTCAAGCTAATCAAGTACTGGTTCAGCGTGAGCAACGAGGAACAGGAGCGGCGCTTCCAGGCACGCATCGACGATCCGACGCGCCGATGGAAACTGAGCCCGATGGACCTCGAGTCGCGCGGACGATGGGTCGACTACTCCAAGGCCAAAGACCAGATGTTTAGCTATACCGACATCAAGCAGGCTCCTTGGTACGTCGTCGACGCAGACAACAAGAAGCGTGCCCGTCTCAACTGCATCTCGCACTTGCTCAGTGAGATCCCCTACGACGACCTGACCCCCGCGAAGGTCGAGCTACCACCTCGGCAAGCCAACATTTCCTACGTACGTCCCCCAATGGACGATCAGACGTTCGTTCCCGAGGTGTTCTAGCTACTGACGCCCAACTACTTGATGAAGAGCATCTCTCGGTACTTCGGCAGCGGCCAATACTCGTCTGCGACCATCGTTTCGAGCGCATCGGCGTGAAGTCGCACGGCGTCCATCTGCTCGCGTAGCGCGCCGGCGCAGTGACGCATGTGGGCCTCAGTCGACTCGAAATGCTCTTGCTCGAGGCCGGCTTCGAGGGCGGCGACGGCGGCCATCATGGCGTTGGTCTCTTTCGCGATGGCCTTGACTGCTTCGCTGTCGAACTCGACTCCCAACGCCGCAGTGCTGTTGAGTGTCCCCGCGAGCTTCGCCACATACGACATCGTTGCCGGATAGAGCACGGTCTTGGCTAGCTCGACGACCAGCTTGGCTTCAACGCCGATCGATAGGATGTACTGCTCGGCGTAGACCTCGTATCTGCTCTCCAGCTCGACCGGGGAAAGCACGCCCGTCCGCTCGAAGAGTTCGATGACCGACTGCTCCTGCAGGACGGGAAGAGCATCTGCCGTGGTTGGAATGTTCCTCAGTCCTCGCTCTTCGACGGCCGCGACGTGCCACTCCCTCGCGTACCCGTCTCCACCGAACACGACGTTGCCGTGCTCTTGCATCAGTTCTTGAAGAACCGCAGCGACCGCGGTGGGTTCGTCCTTCCCAGCGCCGAGCTCCGCCTCGAGCTTGTCGGCGATCCAGTTGAGCGAGTCGGCAAGCATCGTGTTCATCGCGACGAGGGGCCCAGAAACCGATTGCGACGAACCGACCGCACGAAACTCGAAGCGGTTTCCGGTGAACGCAAAAGGAGAAGTCCGGTTGCGGTCGCCCGGGTCGCGCTTGAACGGAAGAATCTGCGAGAGACCAAGGTCCATGAGTCCCCCATCACTCGAGATCGAGACCTTGCCCTCCTTGATGTTGTTGAACACACCCTCGAGTTGGTCTCCGAGATACACCGAAAGAATCGCGGGGGGAGCCTCGTTCGCCCCCAATCGGTGGTCGTTCCCGGCAGTCGCGATCACCGCCCTCAGAAGCGGACCGAAGAGATGCACGCCCCGAATGACGGCACCGCAGAACAACAGGAAATTAAGGTTCTCGTGTGGGCTGGTTCCGGGGTCGAGCAGATTGCCCTGGGTCGCGTTCCCGACGGACCAGTTGACGTGCTTGCCAGAGCCGTTGATGCCCGCGAAGGGTTTCTCGTGAAGAAGGCAGACAAAGCCATGCTCGAGGGCCGTTGCCTTCATGGTCGTCATCATCAACTGTTGGTGGTCGGCGGCCACGTTCGCCGCCTCGAAGTACGGCGCAAGCTCGAACTGCCCCGGAGCGACTTCGTTGTGGTGCGTCTTCGCCGGAATCCCGAGCCGGAAGAGTTTGTCTTCGAAGTCCTGCATGAAGACTTGAACGCGTTCGGGAATCGCGCCGAAGTAGTGGTCGTCAAACTCCTGACCTTTGGGCGACGGTGCCCCGAACAACGTACGGCCGGCGAGAAGTAGGTCGGGACGGCTGTGGGCAAAATGGGCGTCCACCAAGAAGTACTCCTGCTCGGCGCCGCAACTCGAGTTGAGGGGCGCGATGTCGGTCTCCCCCATGAGGCGCAAAACACGCTGCGCGGCCGCGTCCATGGCAGCGTTGGACCGAAGGAGCGGGATCTTCTTGTCGAGCGCTTCACCGGTCCAAGACATGAACACGCTTGGAATCATCAGGGTCGCCCCGTTTGGCGTGTTCATAACGTACGCTGGGCTCGTGGGATCCCAGGCAGTGTACCCACGCGCAGCAGCGGTCATTCGAAGGCTACCGTTGGGAAACGACGATCCGTCGGGTTCGCCCTTGATGAGGAGGCTCCCAGTGAACTCGGTAATGGCATTGCCGTCCGAGTTGGTGACGATGAAACCATCGTGCTTTTCGGCGGTGATGTTCGTCATCGGATAGAAGATGTGGGAGAAGAACTTCACGCCTTTGGCGAGCGCCCAATCCTTCATCGCTGCCGCAACGACGTCAGCCGTCGCAGGATCCAGCGGTGCGCCCGTTTGCACCGTCTTTTTCATCGCCTTGAAGGCGCTCTTCGACAGCGCGTCCTCCATGGTCGCCAAGTTGAAGACGTCGGCACCCCAGATCTCGCTCAGCGGCCCAGGTTTACTTCCGTTCGAGACCTCACCGCGATTGGTAACCTCGTTGATCGCTTGCAGACGAATTTCGTTTCCACTCATGGCCGCTCTTTTCTGGGTGAACGACGGGGGTTGCCCTCGAGGGGCCCGTCGAAGGAACGACCTTAGAGCGTGGACGTTTCGCGGGGGTGGACGCGTTGTTTCCATCTCGTGAATCCAGTTCAGGACACTCGTCGAGGACGACGTTGGCGACTCCCGAACAAAGGATCGCGAGGGCTCACGGATTCATTTCGTACGCGTCTCTCAGGTCGTAGACCTGCTGCCAGACGCGGTCGTAGCGTGCGTCGTCGAACGCCGGCTTGCGGATCATGGCGAGGCACGACTCCATCTGAGCCGGACTCGCGGAAGGCTTCGAGTAGAGACTGAGGGCGTGTCGGGAGAAGTCTCGAACCATGAAGTCGAAGATCTGATCGACGACGTCGTCGGAGACGTCGTAGAGCGCTGCGTTCTCGAGGATGAGCTGCCCGTAGACCACCAGCGCGAAGATCTCACCCCCTGCGAGCAAGAAGTCGATGTCTTTGCGCTGGTTCTCGTCTGGCGCCGCAGTGAAGAGCATCTTCTTGAAAGCGTCGATCTGCTCACGGAACACTGCAATGTTGGGTGTGTCTCGGCTGCCATAGGCGATGTTGTAGTCGTGAAACTGAATCTTGCTCAGCCCCTTGGTGGGGCCTTGGTCAAACAGGAAGTCATCGTTGGCCGCTTGGTCTTGCATGGGCACTTCGGTGAAGTCACCGGGCGCAAAGAAGTAGTTCGCCATGAACTTCACGATGAGCGCGATGTTCACGTGGACCGTGCCCTCGAGCTTCGGGAGCGCGCGGATGTCGACCGCCGCCTGCTCGAAGAACATGTCTTTTTCGAACCCCTTGGCGGCGATGACGTCCCAGAGAAGGTTCATCACGTCTTCGCCCTGCGTCGTGACCTTCATCTTGACCATCGGGTTGTAGAGGAGATACCTGCGGTCTTCTGGTGACGCGACGCGCATGTAATCCGACGCGCGAAGCGCGAAGAGCTTCATCGCCACCAGCCTCGCATACGCGTCCGTGAACATCTGTTTGACGTGAGGGAAGTCGGTGACGTGCATGCCGTACAGTCGCCGATTCGCCGCGTGATGGATCGCCTCATAGAGCGAGTGCGTGCACATCCCGATCGACGCCCATCCGAGGTTGTACTTCCCGATGTTCACCGTGTTGAGTGCGCTGTTCCAAGCGTGATCGCCCTCGGCAATGATGTCCGCGTCGGTGACGGGGTAGTCGTCCAGTGCGTACTCAGACACGTAGTTCTGACTTGCAACGACGTTCTTCACGAGGCGGTAATTGTCGTGCTGAGAATCGACCCCGAAGAACACATAGTCCCCGGTGTCAGATCGCTTTCCGAAGGTGGACACGATGGCGGCTTCGTTCCCGTTCCCGATGTAGTACTTGTTGCCGCTCGCCTTGTAGTTGCCGTCGCCGGTTGGGGTGAGCACCATGTCGGTCGAGTACACATCGGCGCCGTGCTCCTTTTCGGAGAGTCCGAAAGCGAAGATGCCGCCGGCCTCGAGAGCAGCCGCTGCGCGCTCCTTGATTGCTTGGTTCGGGCTCATCCAGATCGGGCCGAGGCCGAGGACACTCACTTGCCACGTGTACCAGTACTGAAGCCCGTAGAACCCCAGGATCTCGGCGAACTCACAGACACGCCACGTGTCCCAACGTGAATCAGCAGCGCCGTAGCCCGACGGCGTGCACATCGTGGCGAAGATCTTCTCTTCTTTCACGAAGTCGAGGAAGTCGGCGTACCAGATCTGAGCGTGATAGTCGTCCTTGATCCGAGCCTTGCCCTTGCGCTCGAAGAACTCGATCGTCTTGAGCATGACTTGTCGTGAGCGCTCGTCTGGATAGGGGCGGCGGTGGTTCTTTGGGTTGAGCAGAATCATGGTTTTTCGGTGATACCACAAGCAGCGGGAGAACCCCCTACCCAACTTCCGCCGGCGCCATCGAAACGACAATAGACACCGTTTGGTGGGTCCAAGACCGCCCCCAGGAGGGTCGACCGCCGTGGTACCATTCGTGCATCGTGACGAGCTATTCCACGTCCGCATCCGTTTTCATCCCGCGCCCGCGGCACGAGGTGTTCGTGATCGCCACCGACAGCACGAACGCCGCACGAACCCTGCGCGCGCGTGGCCCTTTCGCGGGGGTTACCCGAGTCGAGTTGCACGAGGGCCACAAACACGAGGCAGGCGCTCGGCGACGAGTCATGATGACGGACGATTCGGTTCTCGAGGAAGTGATCCTCGAGTACGATCCGCCCCGACGCCATCGCTACGGCTGGGAAGATGGGGCCAAGTTTCCGTTCTCGCTATTGGTGCGGAGCGGCACCGGGGACTGGTCGTTCTCCGATGAGAAGGGGGGCACGCGTGTGGTCTGGACGTATACCTTCGGCCTGACCTCGCCACTGGCGTATCCGCTCGCTATCCCGATTGCGTGGCTGTTCAAGGGATGGTTGCAGCAGGGACTCGACGCGGTCCGCGACGAGTGCCTTGCGTGAGGCCCGGCGGGGCTGGGTTCCAGCCGGCGCTCGGGGCTAACGCGCGCGGATCGCTCTACTCGATCGCGGTCGGCTTCCCGACACGAGGCGCGTAGTACGCGATTACCCGGTCGAACGCTTCTTCGGGGGTGTAGCGGGGTGCGTATCCGAGGTCGTCGAATAGACGTGTGCTGCGAATCGAGATGCTGTTGGTCAAGACCGAAACACTCGATCGCGTGAGAACGGGCCTCAGCTTCCAAACCGGTTGAACGGCCCTCGCAAAAGTCTCGTTGATCCGACCGGCAAGCATCGCGGCCCAGGCCGGGATGGAACGAGATGGAGACGGAAACTCGTAACCGAGAGGCTCGACGAAGCGGCGCATGAATTCGAAGAAGTTGTCGGCCGGTTGATCGGTGACGAAGTACTTCTTGCCGAGGATCGCTGGCTCGTCTTGTCGCGCCAACGCCAGGGTCGCGAGCGCGTGCGCGTACGCCACGTTCCCTACGTACACGTGCTCGAACACCGTCTCGGGAGCGCCAACTCGAAACGTCAGCTTTCCTTCGCTGGCGGCATCGAGGACGTTCTCCATGTGATAGGGGTCCGCCTCACCGTACATCCCGCAGGCACGCAGGACCACGGTTCGGAGCCCATCGCCGTTGGCCTGGACGACTTCCTGCTCTGCGAGAGCCTTGCTCTCGGCGTATGCATCCATGAAGCGACGCGGATACGGTTGGTCCTCGTCGATCTCGACCAGCGGGCCTCCGTCCATCACGGCGTCCATGGTGCCCGTGTAGACGACGCCGCGTACGCCGTGCTGCCGCGCCGCCGACAACACGTGACGCGTGCCTTCTAGGTTCACATCGAAGAGTCGACTTCGCGGGGTGTTGCCCCAGTCGATCATGGCGGCGGCATGCACGATGATGTCCGTGTCACGCGCCGCCTGGCGGACGACGCCAGCGTCGACAATATCGCCGACGATCGACTCGTCGGCGTCCTCGCTCGGCTTGAGGTCGAGGCTCCGCACGAACGTCGGCTGTCCTTCCGCCTCACCCAGCTCGCGAAGCTCCGCCACTACGCGCTTGCCGAGGAAGCCGGCACCCCCGGTGAGAAGAACCCGCAATCGATCGCCCATCGCCGGACGTTAGGGGTTGTCGGCGACACCGGCAAAGGGACGGACCGAGCGTGGCTACTAGAATCGGACTCTTAGCGGGGCTTTGTGGCAACGACGAAGGCGACCGTCTTCGCGGCACCCACTTCGGTCGCTGCCACGTCGACGAAGCCCGCGTCGCGGATCTCCTCGAGGCAACCTTCTCTGGTCATCAGCGCGACAGGCGGAGCCTTGCCGAACCAGCGCATGACCGCAAGGACGGGGCGATAGGGAACCATGGACTCCCCAAGGCAAGGGTTCGACGAAATGAAGAACCCTCCGGGCTTGAGGAGCTCGAAGACGCGATCGAGCGTCGCCTGACGGTCCTCGACCAGGTGCAGGATGTTGTACGCACAGATCCCGTCGAACTGACCCGGCGCGAACTCCTGCACACCTTCGAGCGTGTTCGCGTGGAAGGTAATGTTCGTCACCTTCTGCGCCGCGGCTTTGCTCTTGCCGATTCGGATCATCTCGGGCGAGAAATCGAGGGCGTGAACGCGCTCCACCTGCGGGGCAATCTCGAGGGCGAGCGACCCCGTGCCACAGCCAATGTCGAGCACAACGTCGGACGAGGTCAGGCGTGCGTTGGTGACTTCCAGCTTCCGCTCGTATGCCGCCTGATTGGCGACGGGCTTGGCCGCGTAACGTTCTGCGATATTGTCCCAGAACAGGGTGTCGGTGGTCATGCTCGTTCCTCCTGTCACGCGGTCCACTGAGCCGCGGTTTTCAGTCTAGGGTCCGTTGGCCGGGAGGCACCGGCTCGAATTCGGGACGCACGGGCACAAGTTTCGACCACGGGTAGCGACTGGGCGACGTCGGACTCAGCGCACCACGGAATCGCCTTCATTGGCGGGGGAGGAAGACAACTCGCCGCGGAACAGCGCGCCGCGCCGTTTGAAGGCGCGGGTCACGCACGCGCGCGCCTCTTGAAGACGGGCGTTATCCCGAAGGTCGGGATGGCTCACCAGCCATAGCTCGGCGAGATGACGCAGATCCGGCTGCGCGAGCCGCCGGAGCGCCAGATCCGGATCGCCGACGTAGCACGGGAGCATGACGAGCCCGAGCCCCGCGTGCGCGGCCTGCACCATGGCCCCCAGCGACGCGAAAGAGCCCCACGGCGGAACGTTCGGATAGCTCGAGTCGGCGATCAGCGCCTCCACCTGACTGCGTTCGTCGAACGCCACCCACCGTGGGCTCGTGCCCTCTCGGTCTGGATCGAGTCGGGGAGCGTGGCGCGTCGCGACGTAGCTGGCGCAAACCACTGGCGCGAGTCTGAGGCCGATGAGGTGCTCGGGCGGCTGCGCCCCAAGGGCGAGCGTTCGCACTGCGATGTCCGCCTCGCGCTTGGAGAGATCGAACGAACGGCTATCAGGCATGATGTGGAGCTCGATGTCGGGGTACGCCTCGCAAAGCGGCGTCAACTCGTCGACGATCATCTCGGAGACATACTCGTCACAACACGTGATACAGACCGGGCCGGCGAGGCGTTCGTCCTGACCGACCAAGTCTCGTTCGAGGCCCAGCATTTCCCTTTCGACCCGCTCGGCACCAGGAAGCATTCGGCGCCCTGCGTCGGTTAGCGCGTACCCGTCGCGATTCCTATCGAACAGTCGGGCAGCAAGTCGTTCTTCGAGTGCTTCAACGCGACGCGCGACCGTCGAATGACTTACGCCCAGCTTCGCTCCTGCCGCCCGCACTGAGCCAAGTCGGGCGAGGGCCAGGTAGTATCGGACGTCGTTCCAGTCCACGTGGTCTAAAGGTTACCACGATAGCGCGGAAATCCGATCGTCCGGGCGGTACGCGACTCGGCCGGCTAGAGCTGCACGCGGACGGTCTGTAACGAATTGGCTGGCACGGTGACCTGCGCGGCCTGGGCGCCGATCTCCAGTTGGTAGGCGATCGGGCTCTTTGTCGTGTTGAGGACCTGGACGCTCAGCAGATCGTCGTCGTTCAAGGTCGCGCTCGCATACAGCGCGTCCTCGTCATCGAGTCCGCCGAGGAACGCGGTGGTCTCGACCGCCCGGTCGCCCGGCCGAATCGTGCGGCTGAACTGAGCGAGGACGTAGAAGATCGGCGTGTAATAGACATGACCCGTGTCGCGATCGATCATGATCGGCGCACCGCAGAAGTTCGAGACGTGATTTGGACCGCCCTGTGCGTCCAAGACTACGTTCCAGTCGATCCAACCCTCGACCCAGTGGTTGAGGCTCACGATGATGTTCCGCGCGTAGCGGTGAACCGGGGTGTACACCGGATGGTCTTCAGAGTTGGGAGCCCAAGTCGCCGTATACGCCCAGTCGGTGGCGTTCGCGTTCCACCAGAACGCGTCGTTGTCGAACCAGTCGGACTCCTTGAACCCAACCGGATCGGTCACGCCCTCGGGTGCATCCGTGCCCAAGGCATCGATGGTGCCTTCGGTGTGGATGAGGGCGAACTCAGGGAATTTCGCGTGGACCCGGTCCAACACGTCTTCGAACACCTTGAACGTGCTTGCGTACCAATGAATCGCTGCGCCGTACACGAACGGCGCTGTTTGCGGATCAGCGAAGATCACGTCGACCCAGGCTTCGAGGTGTTCGCGATTGTGATCGTAGGCAAGAACCTTCACATCACCGTTGCCACTGGCGCGCAACGCCGGCCCGAGATGCTCTTTGATGAACGCGCTCTGGGACTCTGCAGTGAAGTGCATGCTCTCCCATTGGCCGCCGTTGCCTTCGGGTTCGTTGACGGGCGTCAGGCTCCAAATGTCCACGCCTGCGGCTTTGTACGCCTCGACGTACTTGACCAAGTAGTCGGCGTAAGTCTGCACGTACTCCGGTTTCAAGGTCCCGCCGTGGCCTTGGTAGTCGTTGTGAGCGCCCATCGGCTCGTACCAATCCTCGATGTCCTTCATCCAGGACGGCGCCGTCCATGCAGACGCGACGATGCGGAGGGCATCATCCTTCTGCCCGGCTTTGATCGCGAGGGCCTCTTGGATCATCGGAAGGAGGTCGAACGTCGCATCCTGGACGCCCGGGAACTTGGCCGGATCGAAGCCATCCTCGTCCACAGCGAGGCTGAAATGCTCGAGCGCATCGTCGCCCTCGACGTCCGCATAGGAGTATTTGCCCTCAACCGAGAAGTCGGTCGCGCCGATGGTCGTGCGTGCCATGGCGAAATTGGCCCCGTTCTCTCCGTAGATCCGTTGCATCACGTCGAGTCGGCGCGCTTTTGGAAGGTGTGCCAAGACGAAGGCCGAAGCCTCAGTAAACGAGCTCCCGATGCCCAACATCGTCTGTTTGATCACGTTGGGACGGACCACGACCCGAGTCCCCGAAGACACGCGTTCACCAAACGAGATGTTGTCCTGCAGGGCGACCTTGTCTCCCGCTTCGCTGGTCAGCAGGACCTCCGTTGTTTTCGACAAGCGGTAGTTCGTGGTATTGCCCTCGGAAACCAAACCAACTCCTCGTGTCTGGGCATGACACGACGCCAGTACGCAGCAAACGGCAATCACGACCGTCGACTCACGTGTCATCCCTTCGATCGACGACGCTTGTAGCACGAAGCGGGAATACCACGTACGCACGGGTGTGCGATCACTGGAACGTGCCCGACAGCACCGCTCCGCCCAAAGTGGGTCGCAGTGCCAACGTGCTTCGGGGTTCGACGCGTTTCGAGAGCCTGCGCGCGCGAACCAGAAGCGGCAGTCCGACCGTCGTGGCAGTCACGAACCCCAACGCGAGCGGAATGGTCGATACGATGGTGCGCCCAAGGACATCATCGTCGTCGCAGTACGGATCGGATCGGCATCCCGAAGTGCTCATCGCGATGACCCCGCCGGCAAAGACGAGCGAGCCGGCGGCGGTGGTCGTCCAGCCTGCGATACGCATTCGGCTGACCTTGGGAGCGACGTCCGGGACAGCGAGCGGTTCACGGGAGTAAGGGTGGCCCACAGTCGGTGTGATCGCTTCCGAATGGACCGACTGTGCGGGGGCGTCGACTCCTTGAGCCAAGCACACCGCGGACTGAAGAGGCCCGTACAGCGCCAACAGGACTCCGACGAGGACCGCGCGACGAGAGGTTTGATATTCCATGAAGTCGGTTGTGCATGCCGCGTGCCAGTCCGAGAACTTCGAAACTATTGGTTTTTTCACCGCGTCAAAACCGGCCGCGTGGCCGAAAAACTCACGCCTGTGGCTCGCGCGCGTCACTCGGAGTGGACCGCCATGGCCCGCAGAGGCCCTATCTATGCAGGACCATCAAGAAGAGGCATCGTACGCGCCATGGTCCGTGACGGCGTCCATCTCGCGCAGTCGGAAGCAGAGCTCGAGGCGATCTACCGGTTTCGCTACGACGTCTACGTCGAAGAGATGGGCTTCTTCAAGAACGTAGCCGACCACGAAAACCGTCGGCTGGTCGAACCCGAGGACGAAACCGCTCGCATCTGGTATGCGGCCGAGCACGGCGAGGTCGTTGGAACCCAACGTATGAGCTGGGGGGGTGACGCACCTTTCAGCGAACGCCTCATCGACGAGTACCAACTGGGCCCGTTCCTCGAAGAGCTTCCGCCGGAGGCGATGGCCGTCGGGGAGCGACTGATGGTGTTGCCTCGGCTTCGCGGAAGCTCGTTGTTCTTTCAGCTCACGGTTCCGACGGGGATCTTCATTGCAGAGAAGCGAGTGCAGCTGGTCTTTGGGGTGTGCGAACCCCACTTGCTCAACCTCTACCTGAGTCAAGGTTGTAGGACCTTCGCCAAGAAGAACATCAACGCGGAGTCGGGCTATCTGATTCCACTCGTAACCGTGGTGGAAGACGTCGAGTACTTGCGACGAATCGAGGCCCCGACGGCCGCCACTGCGCGCGACTGGGGACCGGACGCACGGATTCCCGAGTGCGTCCAATGGCTCGTCGACTCGAGCGGCGTGACGAGTCAGCGGTTGAGCGCACCCGGCGAATACCGTGGCCAGATCTACGGCGCCCTCGAAGAGCTTGCGGAGAATCGTCTGTCGGCCCTCGAAGGGCTTTCCGACGAGGAGGCGGAACGCACGCTCGGCAAGAGCAACATCATCGACTGTGCCCCGCGGGACCGCGTCGTCGCTCAAGGGAGCGTGACGCGAAACATGTTCGTCGTCCTCGAAGGGACGTTTGAAGTTCGGGACGGCGAGCGACTGCTACGTGTGTTGTCGCCAGGCGACGTGTTTGGCGAGATCGCGTTTCTTCTCGAAAGGCCGCGGTCTGCCGACGTGATTGCCGCGACCAACGGGCGCATCCTGGCGCTTTCCGAGGGAACCCTACGAAAAGCGATTGCCAACGATCCCGAGGTCGCAGCGCGCCTCCTCCTGAACGTCTCGAAGATTCTCTGCCAACGGATGCTCTAGGCCGAGTATCGTTTGGCGCCTGGAGGTGCCTGCGCCGAGTGCCCGGGAATCGAGTTTTCGCGTCGAGCTAGAGCCTCGGTCCGTGTATGATGATCAGTTCACGAGATGAATTGGTATAGGGTTAAGACCGCGCTCATCGGGCTCAAGCGCCTGGCTGAGCTCACCGAAGAGGACAAGCAGGCTTGCATCGACGCCTTCAAGTTCCTCCAGAGCATGCAAGACGGCGAGCCGACGGAGACGTCGGATGAGACGAGGGCGGTCGCGGACTACTATAAAGTCCTCAACAACATGCTCTCGGTCTTCGACCTCGAGAAGCTCTACATCCCCCCGCAGCTCGACGAGTCTCAAGGGCTCTATGGAAATCAGCTCTTGGTCGAGAAGGCCATACTCGAGGATCTCGATCTGTCGGATCCTCGTGGGTCGCATCTCCTCGATATGGGGTGCGGCAGAGGCAGGGTGTCCCACCACTTCGCGACACTGACGGGCGGCCAGGTGTCTGGGTACAACATCGATCCGAACCAGATCGAGAACGCGGTCGGCTGGGCGGCTGAATGCGGGATGAGCGATCGACTACATTTCAAGGTCGGCAATCACCACGAGCCGCTCGAGTACCCATCCGAGACCTTCGATGGATGCTTCTCCTTTCAAGCGGTGTGGCCGTTCTTCAAAAAAGAGGAGCTCGACGACCACGCTCGCGAGATGTACCGGGTGCTGAAACCTGGCGCTCGGTACGCGTGCTCCGAGTACCTGCTCACGCCGCACTTCGACTGGCACGACGAAGAGCATGTGAGGCTTCACAAGTCGTACCTCCCGACACTCGCCGCAACACAGTCGATGTATCCTGCCGACGTGTGCGCAGCGCTTCAGCGAGCCGGCTTGGAGATCATCCTCTCCGCGCCCTCGAAGGGGCCAGCGTGGCCGATCTGCGAACAGAAGCGGGATCTGATCCTCGGTGGTCGGAGGGTGATTCGGGCGCTCGAAGCGGCTCGACTCATGCCAACGTGGGTCGAGGAGTCTCTCGAACTCCTTCAAAGCGGAGGGCAGTCCTGGACTGACGCGGAGAAGGCCAAGATCGCGGACTTGAACTGGCGGATCGTGGCGGCGAAGCCGGGAGCCTGACAAACCCGGTCGACTCGGTCGCCAGGGGGCGGTCTCTACCCAAAGACAGGGACATCGCAGCGACCTGTGTTAAGTTGCAGGTTGCCCTCGGTCGCTGGTCCGCGGGTACGCAGTGAAGCCGCACCCAGAACCTGCGGGCGGTTGACCAGGTCAATCATGGGGAACATGGAGCGAGCCGTGCGATGGGGAACACGTCTTGCGATGCTTGTGCTGGTGTCGTGCGCACCAGTGCGCCACGGCCCCACGGTCGAGGAGGCCCAAAGGCAGTACGAAGCCGCGCCCGACTGGTCTCATCAGCTCTCGCAGGACGTGGTGCGGTTCTCGCTCGCAATCGCGGAAGCGTTGGAGGGGGGGGCGGACTCCTCCGCCGCGAACAACACCTACAGCCACCAAAGAGTATTCGGCCGAACCAAGAGGCTCGGCGAGCCACGCGTCGAACTCGCGCTCTCGGACGAGGAGCTCACCCTGGCCTCGACCGACTGCTCGGGCTTGCTCAGCTTTGTGCTCAACACGGTGTCGCCACTCCATGAGGCTGTGCTGCAGTCACAACGCAGGCTCGATGAACACAACCGCGTGTACTCGGAGGACTTCACGCTGCGCGAGCGGCTGCGACCCTGGCCACGGGCATTCGTGGTGACGCAGTACCTACGGGCCGACTACTCGCACGAGACGGGCTTCGACGCGGTACCCAACTTCGAAGACCTCCAAGCGGGCGACATCGGTGCTTACGCGATGGGCCGATACGCAAAACCGTCGGACGAGACGCGGCCGAAACCAAGAGACACGGGACACGTGTTCGTCGTCGTCGATCGGCCGACGGTCGTCTCACCCGACACGGAGGGCTACGATGGGCGGGGCACGCTGTCCCCAGATGCCGCCAAGGTGATCGCAGTGCCGGTCGTCGACTCGAGCGCGACGGTGCACTTCGACCCGGACTCGAGGAAGGATAACGAAGGGCGCTACACAATGCCCGAGACCACCCCCCACCCTCGCGCGAGGCCCGGAGGGGTCGGGACCGGAACGATCTGGTTCGCGTTAAACGGGGAGGGGCGTGTGCTTCAGCGGAGGCTCGGGCCGAGACAAAAATTTCGCCCAGTACTCGCCCGCGCAGCTCGCATGCGAGGACACATTGCGCTCGATGGCGCCGTGCTCGACGACGGCGAGGCGCTACTGGTCCGAGTCTTCGACAGCGCGCCGTCGGTTTTTGACGGGGTGACCTACGGAGCCACCCCGGTGCATCTCACTGGCAAGGGCGGGATTCGGATCTCAGGCGGCCGGTTGGTCCTCGATGGACAGAACGACTTCTCCGGCGGTGTGACGGTGGACTCTGCCGACTTGGTGGTCGCGTCGCCCACAGGTCTCGGCACCGGTGCGGTCGCCGTTCGCGCGGGGACGATCACACTTCAGCAGCCCGCGATCGCGAGTTCGGCAACACTCAGCTTGGCCGAAGGGTTGGCCGACGGCGCCGTTCGTTTGGACTACAAAGGAAGAAACGTGGTCCAGGCATTGCGAATCGGAAACGCGACACACCGGTGCGGAACCTGGGGCGGGCCCGACTCCAAGGCCATGTTCGTCGATCCGGTGTTCGCCGGGCGCGGGGTCATCGAGCTCGCGGGGGAGCCGATCGAAGACTGCCGTCCTCCCTCTGACCGACCGCCGGAACTTGGCCCCAACAAACGCAGAGCGCACGGCCTGAGGGCCAGCAACCCGTAGTCACCCGCCCCGAGCGGGGCCCGATCACGGTCCCGACGAAAAAATCTCGCTCGAGAAGCGGTCGAAGTCGGGTTCGTTGGGCTCGAGATCGATCGTGGCGGACGCGACGGCAGCACCTGGTCACCAAGGATAAACAGGCCAAAACAGAACTTTGTTCGAGCAGTGAATTAATGAGCAAGATTCGGCCGATAGCTTCATAACGCACCGAGTCGAGACGTCGGGTCCTCCTTCTCCCCCGTCGAGCCGCGTCAGATGCAGCATAGCGCAAAGTGCTGCAACAATTGAGCTTTCGCGGGTGTGTCCTTCATGAAGGAGCGGGATCTTCGCTGTTGATCTTTCCGTGGGACTCCGGCATTCAGGGCGTCTGCCCGGACACTTTATTCGCATTTCGAACAAAGAAACACTGATGAGTGCGTTTTGTCCATCAGCCCAACGAATGGAGACGAGATGATGAAGTTCATAACTGCCCAAGTAGGCGTGGCCTTGGTACTGGCCGCGGCCCTCGTAGGATGCGCGAGCGATACGACCGGTACCGACGGGGTCGGTGCCGTAGAAGTCAACCTGGTCATCGAAGACACCAACGTGACTTCCGTGGCGTTCAACGTCACGTGTGATTCCGGCGTCGACCTCGACGGCGAGTTCAACGTGAACGACGAACAAGACCCGCCGGTCTGGGCCACGATCATGGATCTGCCCGTCGGCGATTGCACCATCACGATCACCGCGTCCGACGACAATGGCGAACCGCTCTGCACAGGCTCTGCCGACTTCACGGTCATCGCGGATCAAACGACGAAGGTCAACCTCGTGTTGACTTGTGGCGTCACGGGCGACGAGCCTCGCGGCAACGTCGACGTCGACGTAACGTTCGAGACGGTCGTGGCCAACAACTGCCCTGACCTCTACTTCTTCAACGTGGTTCCGGACGAGGTTCCAGCGGAAGGTTCCGCTTCCACAGTGTTGGCAAGTGACCCCGACGGCGACCCTCTGACGATTACGCTCAGCGCGACGGGCGGAAGCTTCGCGGACGACTCCGCGGCATCGACGACCTACACATGCGACGGCGCCAACGGAGCACAGACGGTTTTCGTTTCCGTGAGCGACGGCAATCCCGAGTGCGACAAGGCCAAGAGCTTCGACGTCACCTGCCCAGGAATCAACCCGTGTGACGGTGTGACCTGCGACGACACCGGCAACGAGTGCACGGCGGCGGCTTGCGACCAGGCAACCGGAGGCTGCGTGGTCTCCAACGTCGACGACGGAACCGACTGCGGCGACAACGGCGAGTGTGAGAACGGCACCTGTGTGGAGGCCGACCTCTGCGCAGATGTGACTTGCGACGACACGGGCAACGAGTGCACCGTGGGCGTCTGCAACCCGGACACCGGCGTCTGCGAAGAGACCAACGACGACGGTGCGATGTGCACCGCTGGAGGCGGGAGCGTCGACCTGGCCATCAACGGCGGTTTCGAGACAGGTGCCTTCAACGACGGTACCGAGAACGCGAGCTGGCAGCAGTTCCCGGGCGACGGAAGTCAGGTCATCACGACCGACAACCCGTCTGAAGGAACGTTCGCGGCCAATCTCATCATCCCAGTCCGCGTGCCGGGCGACCCTGCGGTCGACAACGTGATCAAGAACGCCAACCTCGGAGCCGGCAGCCTTACCCCTGGCCAGGCGGTGACCGACACTTGGGACATGCGTGGTTCGCTCTCAGGTGCGGGTGGTGTTGTCTTTGCCGAGCTCTTCTCTGAGCTGAGCGGTGGCGGCACCTCCAAGTCGGAGCTCTTCAACAACGCTCCGATCTTCCCGACCGCAGACTGGCAGTCCTTCACGTGGGAGACCACACTCGGACCCGATGTCAGCGGTGGCGTAACCCTTCAGCTGAAGGTTGGATGCGGGCCCATCGAGGGCTGTGGCGCTGACGTCTTCTTCGACAACATCACGGTCGTCGTCGAGTCCGAAGGCGGCGGAGCGGGCATGTGCAGCGGCGGCGTTTGCGTCGCAGAGCCAGAGTGCGTAAGCGATGGAGACTGTGGCGACACAGGCAACGAGTGCACCGATGCGGTGTGCAACGCTGGCGTCTGCGAGACCCAGGACAACGCCAACGCGTGTGACGGTGGCGCCGGCACCTGCAATGCAGGCGTCTGCGAGCCAAACGGCGGCGGAGAAGACCTGGCCATCAACGGTGGCTTCGAAACCGGCGCCTTCAACGACGGTACCGAGAACGCGAGCTGGCAGCAGTTCCCGGGCGACGGAAGCCAGGTCATCACGACCGATAACCCGTCCGAAGGAACGTTCGCGGCCAATCTCATCATCCCAGTCCGCGTGCCGGGCGACCCTGCGGTCGACAACGTAATCAAGAACGCCAACCTCGGAGCCGGGAGCCTTACACCCGGCGCGGCGGTTACCGTCACTTGGGACATGCGTGGTTCGCTCTCAGGTGCGGGTGGTGTTGTCTTTGCCGAGCTCTTCTCTGAGCTGAGCGGTGGCGGCACCTCCAAGTCGGAGCTCTTCAACAACGCTCCGATCTTCCCGACACCGGATTGGCAGTCCTTCACCTGGAACACGACGCTCGGACCCGATGTCAGTGGCGGCGTAACCCTTCAGTTGAAGGTTGGATGCGGGCCCATCGAGGGCTGCGGTGCCGACGTCTTCTTCGACAACGTCACAGTTGTCGTCGAGTAGACCCCTGTAATGGTGCGCGCGCGGTCGCTGCCAGGGCATAGGCACCGGCCGCTCGCGCACCACGCGCGGCACGCTGGCAGAGTTAGCGGGACTCTTGCCAGCGTGCCGGCGCGACCTTAATCGGTCTCGCGAAACTGTCGCCCTTTTCCCGTTCTCTTGATGTGATGAAGTACCTTTCGCTCATTTCTCTAGCCGTCTCCGTGATCGCACTCGCAGGATGCGCAAGCGACACCGGACCAGACTCGAGCAACGTCAGGGGTGTGAGCATCCAGTTGGTCGTCGGAAACACCGACGTGAAAGCAGTATCGTTTCACGTGACGTGCGACGCCGGCACCGATCTAAGCGGCGAGTTCAACGTCAACGATGAAGAAGATCCCCCGGTTTGGGGGGTGATCATGGACCTGCCCGTCGGCGACTGCATGATCGAGATCACCGCGACCGACGACAATGGTGAGCCCCTGTGTACGGGTTCCGGAGAGTTCACGGTCGTACCCGACGATACGGTCAAGGTCAGCTTGGTCTTGAAGTGCGTGGGCGACCCAGTGGACGAGAGCGGAAACGTCGAGATCGACGCGACCTTCGAGACCGTGATCGACAACCTCTGCCCGGACCTCTTCTTCTTCAACGCAGTCCCGGACGAAGTGACGGCAGCGGGAAGCTCAGTCACCGTGCTTGCGAGCGACCCAGACGGAGACCCGCTGACCATCGAGTTGGCGGCGACGGGCGGAAGCTTTGCCGACGCTTCGTCATCGGCCACCACCTACTCATGCGACGACGCCGTGGGCGCGCAGACGCTCTTTGTCATCGTCGGCGATGGCGACTGCCAGAAAATGAAGAGCTTCGACGTGACCTGCGAAGCAGAGCAGAGCCCGTGCGTCACGCTCCCGGGTTGTGAACTCGTGTGGGCCGACGAGTTTGATGGGAACGCCGTGGATAGGTCGAAGTGGGAACTCCAGACCGGTGACGGAACGGAGCTCGGCATCCCAGGGTGGGGAAACAACGAGCTTCAGTGGTACACCGAGGACAATGCGACCGTGGCCAATGGCGTTCTCACGATCCAGGCTCGCGAGGAATCCGTCGGTGGCTACGCATACACGTCGAGCCGGCTTCGAAGCCTCGGAAGAGGTGACTGGACCTACGGCCGCTTCGAGATGCGGGCACGCTTGCCGGAAGGGCAAGGCTTGTGGCCAGCGTTCTGGATGTTGTCGAGCGACCCGTCGATCTACGGAGTCTGGGCCGCGAGCGGTGAGATCGACATCATGGAGTCGATCGGAAGCGAGCCCGATCGCGTATTTGGGACGATTCACTACGGCGACACGTTCCCGGGCAATCTGTTCTCGAGCACGAGCACGTTCTTGCCACCCGGAACCGAAGGCGACTTCCACGAATACGCCGTCGAATGGCAAGAGGGTGAGATTCGCTGGTACCTCGACGGCGCGCTCTACAGCGTCCGAAACGACTGGTTCTCGACCGGTGGCCCCTTCCCCGCACCCTTCGACGTCGACTTTCACCTGCTGCTGAACCTGGCTGTCGGTGGCAACCTTCCGGGGAGTCCGGACGCAACGACGGTCTTTCCGCAGGAGTTCGTGATCGACTACGTGCGCGTGTACCAGCAGCCATAGCCAGCACGCGCTAGGCAAACCGGCTGCGAAGCGCCTTGCAGATCTCAGCGATCGCCGAACGTGCGATCGCTGAAGCGTGAGACCATCCGAGAAAACCGTGGACTGCGCCCTCGTAGCAGATGTGTTGGGTTTCCACTCCGGCCGCGATGAGACGCGCGGCGTATTCGTTGCCCTCGTCGCGCAGCGGATCGAACTCCGCGGTGATGACCAAAGCCGCCGGCAACCCTTCGAGCGAATCGGCCCGTAGCGGCGCGAAATAGGGGTCACGATGGGTGGCGGGGTCACTCGCGTACTGTTCAACGTACCAACGCATGTCTGCGGTCGTGAACATGTAACCCTCGGCGTTGTCGATACAGGAAGGACGGTCGAAGTCGCGATCGACCGCTGGGTACACCAAGACCTGAAAGCACAGATTGCCTTCGTTCCTGTCTCGCGCCATCAACGCGACGACCGCGGCGAGGTTCCCACCGGCGCTATCACCCCCCACCGCGATGCGAGACGCGTCGACCCCTAGCTCGGTGGCATGCTGGGTCGCCCACATGGTCGCCGCATAGCAATCCTCGACGGCGGCTGGATAGGGATGCTCGGGCGCCAGTCGGTAGTCGACGGACATGACCACGGAACGGGCACCGTGGCAGAGTCGCCGACAACGCTCGTCGTGACTCGCAACGCTGCCGACGACCCAACCTCCGCCGTGAAAGTACACCAGCAGGCCAGAACCTTCCTCGATCGCGGGGCGATAGATACGAACAGGCACCGGTACGGCGGGACCGGGGATCGTGCGGTCCTCGCTCCGCACCGGAAGGTCGACGGTGCCATGCCTGAGTTCGGCGTAGCGCCTTCGCCAGTCCGCGGGCGACATCGTATCGATACGCGGGACGCCAAGCGCGTACCAGGCATCGACGAGGGCAGCGATCTCGGGGTCGAGCGGCACGATCCGGGGCTTAGCACGGTTCGCCGCGGCGTCTCGAGGTGGTCAGTGGCCAGTTCTATCTCATACTACGGCCATGCCTCCAGACGAAACCCCCGTGTGCCTCGTCGTTGGCGCGGGTGATTTTACGGGCGGGGCCATTGCGAAACGTTTCGCACGGGAGGGCTTCATCGCCTGCGTGGTCCGTCGCCATGGCGACCAGCTCGCGCCGCTCGTCTCCGAGATTGAGGCCCAGGGGCACCGAGCGGTCGCGTTCGGGGTCGACGCGCGCGACGAAGAACAAGTGGTCGATCTGGTCGAGCGAATCGAGCGTGATGTCGGCCCCATCGAAGTCGCGGTGTTCAACATCGGAGCCAACGTGAATTTCTCCATTCTCGAAACCACCGCTCGCGTCTATCGCAAAGTGTGGGAGATGGCGACGTTCTCGGGGTTCCTAACCGGGCGCGAATCGGCCAAGCGTATGGTCAAGCGTGGGCGCGGCACGATTCTGTTCACCGGCGCGACCGCAAGCGTTCGGGGAGGGGTCGGTTACTCGGCGTTTGCCGGAGCAAAGCATGCACTGCGCGCCCTTGCCCAGTCGATGGCCCGTGAGTTGGGGCCGAAGAACATTCACGTCGCACACGTCATCATCGATGGTGGTATCGACACGGCGTGGGTTCTCGAGAACCTTCCGGGCGCGGAAGAACTCAAAGCCGTCGATGGCTTGCTCGATCCGGAGGCGATCGCGGACAACTACTGGCACCTCCACAAACAACCTAGGAACGCCTGGACGCACGAGCTCGATTTGCGTCCTTACATGGAAAGGTTCTGACATGTCCGACTTCGAGTTTCTGTTCGATTTTGGAAGCCCAACGTCTTATCTAGCGTGGACCCAGGTTCCCAAGATCGAAGAGGCCTACGGTGTTCGAGCCAAGTATGTGCCCATCCTTCTCGGCGCCGTGCACAAAGCGTCCGGCAACACCAGCCCCGCAACGGTCGCAGCAAAGAACCGTTGGATGGCCCAGGACCTGACTCGGTTCGCCGCGCGCTACGAAGTCCCCCTGACGTTCAATCCGCACTTCCCGATCAACACCTTGCTGCTCATGCGTGGCGCGACCGCCCTTGTCGACACCGCCGACTTTCACCCGTATCTCGACGCCATATTTCGCGGTATGTGGGTCGACGGCGCGAACCTCAATGACCCCAACGTGCTCGGGAGCACGGTCGCCAAAACCGGCCTGGACCCCAACAGCATCGTGCAACGCGCACAGGACCAGGCGACGAAGGACCGCCTCCGCGAGGTCACCGAGAACGCAGTCGCCCGCGGCGTCTTCGGCGCCCCGACGTTTTTCGTTGGGGACGAGATGCATTTCGGCCAGGACCGCCTCGACTTCGTGAGGGCAAAACTCGCGGGGTAGCCTGGCGCGCGCGGGGGGCTATCCTGCCATCGTGCCTCTCGGCCAGAGGGGTACTTGTGGTCCGAGCCGAGGGCCCTAAGAAACCTTTATGTTTGCACAAACCCTCATTCGCGGTCTCGCCATCGTCGCGGTCGCCTCATTCGCGAGCATTGGGACGGCATCTGCCGCATGCCCCGGGGATGGCGAAAAGCCGTCGGAGCCGACCACTTTTTGTCCCGGAGACAAGCCCTCCGAGCCGACAACCTTCTGCCCGAATGACGGCGAGAAGCCGACCGAGCCAACCACATAGTTGAGTGCTTGCGGCGTAGGTCGAGCGCCTTGCTACTCGCTGATCGTCCGCCGCAATTCCGAAACCGCGCTCTCTAGCACCACATCGTGACCCGCCTCGTAGGCGGCAGTCGCGATGTCGTACGTCATCGGCACGTCGATATCGGGGTCAACCCCGCCCTCGAGTGCCTGATTCCCCTCCACTTGGACGACGCCAAACGCGTCGACCGACTGACCCCACGGGAAGCCCACCTCGATCCCCCTAGGCATGTAGACCGTGGCCTCCGCCATCCCGAATGAGCCATCCGTTGGATGCAGACCCATCACATCGACCTGGGGCGACGATTTCGCGATGAGCGCAAAGCCCTCCCCTGAGCTCTTGGTGCGGTGATCGATCAATACGACGACGGGCCCGCCAAACTGAACCGCCTTCGGCTCTATTTGCAACGATGTCAGCTCGGTGAAACGGCCGAGGAGCTGATTGTAGGCCGTGATCCCTTCATAGTGGATCGGCGCACGCGTGAAGTACCCCATCATCTCGGGAACGAAGCGGTCCATTCCACCCCGGTTCCCTCGAACGTCGAGGATCAAGCCTCGCATGCCTTGAGCCAAGAGCTCCCGCATCGCGACGTCCATCGCTTCGGGTGGGTCCATCCCGGCGGCTGATGACTCCAGGCTGGCGATTCGGATGTAGCCGATTCCAGGGCCCACCATCTCGAAGCTCACCGGGTCTTCGGCCGGAGCGCGAGGGTCCGCAGCGACCGATCGCCAATAGATGTCGTAGCCGTCGTCGCGCGCGACGAGGGATACCGTCCTCGGCATGTCCTCTCCGCGGTTTCGAAAGGTCACCTGCACCTCGGTGCCGCCAGGCGACCGCGTCAGGAGTCGTTGCCGGGCGAGCGCAAGGTTATCGGTCGTGGCGATCGGGCGAGACGTCCAAAGGGTTGGTACAGCCGCGATCGCCTGCCCTATCGGCTGATGGTTCCACTCGAGAACCTCGGCTCCCCAACGAACCCCAGCCCGAGCGGCCGGACCGTCCTCTTCGAGGATGTGCACGATGACTCGGCCATCATCGAGCTGGAGTAACGCCATTCCGACGCCTCCACCGATACTCGCGTCCTGCAACTTTTGGTGGAGGTCCGATCGGATGCTGACGTGACCGTCGTGAAGGTCATACACGTAGGCTCGCAAGGCCAGATAGAGTGCCGCTTCGTCGCCCGCTTGCTCTGCCGCGACGATGCTCGGTCGGTGGCGCGCCCGCAACTGTTCCCAGTCGATCGCCTTCCATCGGCCGAACGCGTATCGACGCTCCAACGTCGCGTGCAGCTTGTCATAGGCCTCGGTCCAACCGTCGCGGCCGTAGTCCTCCGGGTCGAAGGGAATGACAAACGCCTCAATAACGGGCACGGCAAGCAACGGGAGGGCGAAAAGGGCCAGCAGTACGCGGGGCCATCGTCGATTGGCGGGCTTGCGGTCGGTCCGCGAGCCGAGGAATTTCGCAAGCAGGGCGGCGAGTGCCATGACGGCCACGAGAAGGTAGACCGACAACATGCTGATCGTTCTTGGCTCGCTCAGTATCTGCCAACCGACAAGGATGAACGTGGCCGCCCAAAGCACGACACGGACCCTAGGCAGAACCGACAGGACGGTGAGTGCGACGAGCAGACTCGTAGTGAGTAGTAAGGTGAGTGCAGACGGCGTCATCGTTGGGGGAAGTCCGGGTTGGTCCGTTAGGTCACCCTGGAGCGCCGAGCGGCCCCGAACCGTCTGACCCCTCGAGCAACAAGAAGAAGAAGCGTCATCAAGGACAACGCCGCGACGGCCAGTGCGAGTTCTGGGTCAGGACCCGCCAAGAGGTAGAAGAACAACGATTCGCCCAGGGCCTCGCCCTGATCCGAGTTCGCGAACATCGCGAAGCCCCAATCGTCCTCGAGGTCGACGGCGAACCAGGAGTCAAACCCGACGTTGTTGCCTGTGTGGAAGTATAGGTCGGTGAAGGGGGGGCCAAGCTCGAAGAAGCCCAGCGTATACGAAAGCTCGAGCTCGCCGACCGTGGCTGACGAATGCGGCTTGAAGAGCTCGCGGTAGCTCTGGGCCGAAAGCAGCTCCCGGTTCATCAGGGCCTTGAGCCACCGAGCAAAATCGAGAGACTCGGTGTGCATCGAGGACGGTGCGAAGAAGTTGCCGTCTTCCTTGAGGAACCACTCACCCTCAGGCCAATCGATCCATTCACCCTTAGAGTCGTAGGGCTCGGCCTTGTGCGCTCGCGTGAACGGCGTCTGGACATACACCGTGTGCGCCATCCCCAGCGGTTCGGCCACCATGCTTTGGAACGCGGCCTCGAGCCCGGCCCAGTCTGTGTTTTCGATCTCGCGCAGCACCATGGCCAAGTATTGGTACCCCTCGCCCGAGTAGAGGTAGTCGGTGCCGGGATCGAACTGAATGTTGAGTGTCTGGCCCTTCTCGTTCTCGCGCCAGTTCGGGAGGCCCGACTGGTGACTCAACACCATGCGAGCGGTGATCGCCTTGTGCCGAGGATCAGACTCCAAGTCGGGGTGGGGATAGTACTCGTGGAGGGGCCGATCGAGATCGATCTTCCCCTCGTCGACGAACCGCATCACGAAGAACCCGAACATCGGCTTGGAGATCGACGCGGCCTCGAAGATGGTGTCGTTCCCGACCGGGACCTCCTCTTCGGCGTTGGCGTAGCCGAACGTCGCATGATGGACGACCTCGCCATGGTTGATGATCGCCACCGAAAGGCCGGGCACCCCCTTGTCGTCCATCTGCTCCTCAACGTAGCGGTCGAATTCGCCCGCCCCGATGGGCAAGCCGAAGTAACTCTTGAAGCTGTCGTCCTCCGGCCAGAAAAGCCACGCGACAAAGACGGCATTGATCAGTACCAACGGGAGCAATCGATACTTCATCGCGGTGACCCCGGCGCAGGACTCGTCACGCTCGCCATACTACCCGTCGGTCGAACGGTTCGTCTATCGATCGTAGAGCCTGCGCCGAACGTTGCGGCTCAGCCGGACGGCGAGACGCTAGGGCGAAGGAGGCTGAACGTAGTACGAACCGAGTGGAATGAACATCTCGTCCACGGTGGTCACACCGCCACTGACGGGGCAAGCGTCGCACTCAAACCCGCCGCACTGAGCATCGTCGCCATTGCAGCGCATCCCTTGGTTCGGGCCTTCGACGCAAACGCGCTCGGACGCGGGGCAACCGCAGTTGGCCAGTACCGAGTTGCACACCGGCGTATTCGGTGCGAGCGAGTTGCGCTTCACCTCTGCAGGGTTGTCAGCGCCGTTGTCGTATCGCGCACAAGCGAGGAACGTGCGATCGGCCTCGCTCTCGCTGTCATAGGGCAGTTGCGGCTCATAATAGGTGTAGACCGGATCGTCGTAGAGCCGGCTCTCATAGTCGGGTTGGCGAGAGATCGCTTCACAGTCGTCGGGACTGCTACAGGGTTCGTTCGGGGGCAACCAGATCCTGAAGAGCTCGCCACGTTCGTGCATGTGGGAGGAGAGCGACGTCAGCCTGCTGTACTGGGGAAGCGTGAACGTACTGCAGATTTCTCGTTTCTCGAAAGGCGCCACGTCCGACATCGCGAAGATGTCGTCGGCCTCGAAGATCTGTTGTAGCAGCCATTCCCTACCGCTTTCGGGAACGAAATCGAGGTTGACCCACTGTTCGATGGTGGTGTCTTTGGTGGTCAGGTTGAAACCATGACTGTTCCAGGAGATGAAACCTTGAAGGGGCAGGCGGGAGTACACCCCCTGTGGCGGCTGGGTGATCGAGGTCGACTCCTGCGCACCGGCCAGCGAGACCAAGACCGACTCACCCCCGCCACCAATGCCAGCCCCGACCGAGAAATCGGTCGGCGCGAACGGATAGCCGATGCAGGCGACGCTCGTACGGACCGGCGTCGTGCAGGCCGATCGCTCGCCGCACGCGCCTTGGTCAACCGGGTCGCACGGCTCGCCGGCGCGGTCGCCGCCCAGGCACGCCCACGGGCCCCAGTCACCGCCGTTGGGGTCTGACAGGGCCGTATAGACGTCGATGATACTGTGGTGGGACTGGCCGTCTTGGGCGAGTTCATTCCTGCCGAACGCAAAACACTCTCGTCCAACGCCAAACTCGTCGCAGGACACGCGGTACTCCGGCGGGACAGCGTCGGTAAAGTCGTAATAGGTCGCGTAGCAAACCTCGTCCTCGGCTTCGCCAAGCAGATCCCAGCCACCGGCATATAGCTGCACCCCCTCGCCCGCCGCCGGTGGAGGGAGGGGATTGATCTTGTTCGGGTCCGCAACGAAGGTCCCGTCGCACCCCAAGAGACCAAGGGTGCCTTCGACGATCCCGTCCTCGGGCGCGCCTCCGCGGATCCACGCTCTGAGCGCCGTCAGTTGATCGTCGGTCAACGGCTCGGCATTAATCGGCATCGCTTGCCCTAGACCCGAGCTCGCGAGGGACGCCGCGGACTCGGACACCTTGAGGTAGAGCAGAGACAAGTCTTGGTCGCCGGGGAAGACGCGCTCGATCTCAGGATCGATCGAGCTTGGCTGCCGTACGAGCGAGGCAAACGAAGCGTCGCTCCGAAGGTCGAGGTTGCCGGAGCCCGCGAAACCATCGCCGTGACACGCGTTGACGGTGCAACCTCGGGCATCGAAGATCGTCACTTGGATGGCTTCGAAGGTGCTCTCGAAGCTGCAATCGCCGGCGCCACCGGTGTCGGCGGCGTTGTCTCCACAGCCAGCGATAGCCGCTGAGAGCAGCATCGCGGTCGGAAGTGCTAGATACCTCATCACCATACTCCTTCGGTACCGTCGGCGATCGACGCCTGTAACTCAAGCATACGAGACCGACGCAAACAACCGGCGTTTCGCTGCGAAACGTAGAGTGGTTCGCCACAGGTCTCGGACATGGCTCCTCTTGCCCCGTTTGGGGGTGGGACTGGCGGCATAAGTGGGCGTGGACCGATTGTCGAGGACGACGGACTTCGCCGTTTTTGGACTTGCTGGCACCAGGGTCGCCACTTGAACGACGCTTGATTGGCCTTCAGGAAGGCGGTGATGGCGCTGATCATGATCATCCTCGTGTTGGGCGTCGCCGCCTGCGCCAACCCCGGGATCCCAAGCCGAGGCAAGCCGGCGATCGAACCCACGGCGCGGGTCCTGTTGGCCTCGGACGTCGAGTGGGAGCAACTCAACCCGGCGCGCGGCGACATGAGCCCGAAGGCAGGGACACTCTGGGGAGATCGACGCGGCTCGGAACCGACCGGGTTTCTGCTTCGCCCAGTGGACGGCTTCGAGTCGCCGCCCCACATCCACAACATTTCGTACCGCGGGGTGGTGATCCGAGGGGTCATTCACAACGACGATCCCCAAGCGGCTGCACTGTGGATGCCGGCCGGTTCGTTTTGGACGCAGCCGAAGGGTGCCGTGCACATCACGGCTGCCAAAGGCACCGACACACTCGCCTACATCGAGATCGACGAGGGCCCCTACCTCGTCCTTCCGCCGGAGGAAGCGTTTCAAACCCCTGGTCGACCGGTGAACGTGGACGCGTCAAACATCGTCTGGGTCCCAGTGGACGGGGTCCAGGTCGCCTTTCTTTGGGGGTCTCCATCCGAGCGGGAGCTGAACGGAACCCTGGCGAAGCTCCCGAATGGGTTTGCCGGAACCATCGGTGGGAACGGGTCACCCTTCCGCGCGGTCGTGATCCAGGGTCGGCCGAACTTCGGCCCGAGCCGGACTGCCCTCGTACCAGGCAGCTACTTCAGCTCGGAGGGAGAGACCCCACATGAGGTCTCCTGCGACACCCACGACGAGTGCGTTCTCTACCTGAGGGCGAGGGGCCGCGCCCCCATCACCGCCTTCTAGCCATCTCCCGCAGCCGCGTTCCCATCGCGGGACGTGGCCTTGGGCGCCAGGTGCGGGTTGAGGACCGGGAGGTCTGGGTGCTCGTGTGTCGCCACGCGGGAGCGTCGGAGCTTGCGCATCGCGGATGCAAACGCCCTGCCCGACCAAGATCGAGTCGCGGCCGGGCGCGCGAAGAGAAAGCGCTGGAGGGCTGCCGATTCCTGCTGCGCCTCGGGCGCTTGCTCGCAGAGCGCCTCCAGTGTGGCCGCAGGCGCACGATCGCGTGCACCCATCCAGCGATAGGCGGCGTTGAGCGTACCGAGGGCATCGCCCCGGTACGATTGCCGGAGCACGCGAAGAAAAAGGCTTCGTTCGGACGGGCCAGCCAGGGCGCGCGTCGGCCTCCTCAGTCTCAGTCGGCGCCACCCGACGTAGAGCAACCAACCCACGAGGAACAGCAACACGAATGTTCCCAAGCGACGCGCGTTCGAATCCGTCCCCCCGAACGCCGTCCAACCGAGCGAAGGATTGACGCGTACCCGCAAAGAGCGACCGGGGATCGTCTCGGTATGCCAGTGTCCGGTCTCGGGGTTGAGCCATCGAACGCGCACGTCGGGAAGACGGGTCCAGCCAAACGATTCGGCGACGAACGTGGTCGCGTCGGTGCGGTGAGCATCATAGCGGCCGCGAACGACGGTCGTGCCGACGTCGGCCTGACTAGGGTAGCCCGCAAGGTGCGAAGGGACGCCGAGGTCGAGGGCGGGCAGCATCATGCCGTCGGTACCGGCGGCCTCGACCCTCACGGTCCGGGTCAATGAATCCCCAACGCGGAGATGATCGGGGTCGCCATCGATCGTCTCGCCCAAGGAGAGCGCGGTTGCGACCACGTACGGCGCAGACCCCGCCCCATTGGGAAGCTTCGCTTCAAACGATACAGGTTCCGCTCGGACCCGCGCTCGGGGTCCTTCTCGAGACACCCAAGACACTTCGATCGGCGGGACCTCGATCGAGCCGACGCGCTGAGGGAACAGAAGGTACCGTCGCTTCTGCATCAGGAACGCCACACCATCGAGGATTCGTACCTCCGGAGGCGGCGCATAGTCGGTTCGAATCGCGATGGCTCCCTGGACACGCACCTCTCCGAAGTCCGGGGGCGCTTTGTTCGGTTCGGCGTCATCACGATAGAGCACCACTTCGAGCTCGGTCAGCTGGTTGACCCAAACCGGTTGGGGGGTCTGAAGCGTCGCTGTCGCCCGGGGGTCTGCGTACTGCGTCGGTTCGTCATCCGCGGTGGGTTGGGCTCGCGCGCCGATCGCCGAGCCCAGTAGCGCAGCCATGAACGCGGCAAGGACCCTCATGGTGCCTCCCCTGCTTGCGTTGCGAACTTCTGCGCAAGAAAGTCCGCCGGCTTGGTGTCGACACGCCGCATCCAGAGCTCGAGGGTCGCATCGCTGATCGCGCTCTCCGCGGCCTCGCGGTCGATTTCCATTGCCCGATCGAGATCGGGGTTGTCGGAGGGCGCTTTCTGATCCTCGCGAAGCGTGATCGCATCTTCCTCGGACGGCGGCGGCACCCCCTTGGCGTTCTCTTCGGGGTCATCGGCCTCTCGCATCCGGTCGAGCATGCCCTGAAGCAGGTCTCGATTCGCGCGCGCCTCTCGAAACGTCGGACGTTTGGAAAGCGCCGCATCGTACTGCTGGATCGCGGTGATCCACTGCCGGTTCTGCGCGTAGGCGTTGCCTAGATTGTAGTGACCTTCGGGGCTGTCGACGTTCGAGAGCGCGCCGATGGCCGATGGCCAGTCCTCAGCGGCGTAAAACGCAATGCCCTTCCACATCGGGTCGTCGAAACGCTGCGCCGCCTCCACGAACTCGCCGCGATCAAAGAGGAGCCGCCCCTGTTGGTCCGGGGTGAGCCATAGATCGACGAACGCGTTATCCCCGCACCCAGAGACTGTGAAAACCAAGATCGCCGCTGCGGGTAGCCGAAGCGCCCACCCCCGCCTGAACCACAGCAATACGAGGAGCGCAAAGGGGTACACCAAGTAGTAGCCAGCATCCTCCCAGAGGTCGGCGTCGTCGTGGGCAGCCTGCGCACGGCGGTGGCGATCGAGAACACGGAGGATTCGGCGAAGGTCGCCGTCGCCGACCCCGAGGTCGACGACGGTGCCATCAGCGGCGCGCGACAACCGTTCGAGGCTCGACGCATCGATAGGTGGCACGTCGGCCGAGGGGTCTCCACGCGATGTACCCACGCCGTACACAACGAGCGCCGCGCCTGTGTCCCGGACGGCGCCCGCGAGCGCTTCGGCGCCTTTCGGATCGACGCCATCGGTCACGAGCAAGACCGTGGAAGGGGCGTCCGATGAGGCCAGAAGTCCTTCGATGGCAGGAACCGCAGTGGTGAGCGCATCGCCAGGCACGGGCATCAGCGCCGGACTGAGCGAGTCGAGGTACGGCCGAATGACGCGGTCGTCGTCGGTCAGCGGCATCACCACATGACCGGTCCCAGCATACACAATCAATCCCGTCTGACCCCCACCCCTCACGTCGAGGAGGTCCGCGAGCTTGTAGGTCGCGCGGCGAGCACGGGTGGGCCCGACATCGCGACCGCCCATCGAATCGGAAAGCTCGACGGCGATGATGAGCGCAGAGCGGTCAGGACCTTCTTGCCGGTCGGCGAGCTGCCAAGTCGGACCCGACATCGCGAGGCACCCAAGAGCACCGAGCGGAATGATCCATCGGAGCGGGCGTGCCCCACCCCCGCCGCTACCGCCGGTCACGAGGTGCTCGAGGAGCGCCGGATCGATAGCGGCCTGCCAGCTCGGCGGCAGCCGGTCGGCATCTCGCAACGCAAGCCAAAGCCCGACGAACGGGACGATCCCGAGCAGCCACAAGGGTCGAAGAAAATGGAAGTCAGCGAGCAGGTCGAGCATGGAGCCTTTCCTTCGCTGAAACCGTACGCGCCGCTCGCCACCAAGCGACCACTGCGAACACAAGCAAGGCCATCACCGCCACACCGAGCGGCACCGGGAACAGCGAGCGTCTAGGAACGATGGTTTTCGACTCGAACTCGATCTGCTCGAGACGGTCGAGCTCCGCGTAGATATCCTCAAGCGCAGCCTCGTCCTCTGCGAAGAAGTAGCGTCCGCCTGTGCGCGCCGCGATTCCTTCGAGCACCTCTTCGTTGAGCCGCTGCTCCCCGGCGGCGGTCGGGTCGCCGACGCCGACGACGTACACGGTGATCCCGGCTTGGCCCGCGATCTCTGCGGCTTGAAGGGGCGCGACCAGGCTCCCCGTGTCATTCCCGTCGGTCAGCAAGACGAGCACGCGGTTCGAGGCCTGGCTGTTCGAAAAGACCCGTACGGAAAGACCGATCGCATCCCCGAGCGCGGTCTGGTCGCCTGCCATCCCTACGCGCGCTTCATCGAGCAGTTGGCGCGTGACGTCCGTGTCGAGTGTGAACGGAACCTGAACAAAAGGCGCAGCACCGAACACGATGAGCCCGAGGCGATCGCCGCCACGCCGTTCGACGAAACCGTCGAGAACGGATTTCACACCGTCGAGCCGTGCGTGATTGGACCCTTCGGCGTCGACGAAGTCCTCGATCGCCATCGAACCGGAAAGGTCGACCGCGAGCATGAGGTCGCGCGCCGACTTGGTGATGGTTTGTGGCTCGCCCAGCCAAACAGGCTTGGCAAGCGCCGTGACGGCGCCAAGCCACATCACCACCAGGACCAGCCATCGAAGCCAGCCCCGGGACAGCACGACGGCCCCGCGCGACGGGGACGCTCCCGTTAGCGACACGAGCTTGTCGAAGAACGGCGCCCGAAGAGCCTCGATACGCTCATGATGCGGGGGCAGGAGCCACCAGACGACGAACGGGAGCGGCAGCGCGAGGAACATCCAAGGCAGTTCAAACGCCAGCACGATGACCTCGAATCCACGCCTCGCTGACGTCGAGCAGCCTCCGTATCATCGAAGACGGAATGCCACCCTGTCCTCGGTACGACAGTCGAATCAGAGCGTCACCGGTGGCGCCATCGAATCCGGCACTCGGGCAAGTGCGCTCGAGAAACGCCACCCAAGCGGCGCCAGACAGTGACGCGACTTCCGCCCGGCGAAAAGCGACGAGTGCAGTCCGTTTGAGAAGTGCCGGCAACTGGGTGGCGTGTACCTGCGGACGAAGCCGTATTGCATCGAGCTCACGAAGCGCAGCACGGCGATAGCGGTTCTGACGAAAGACCCGCACGGCTCGCGCGGCGCCCCACACGACAAGCGACGCCAACGCGATGCCGAGTAGGACCCACCCGATCGTTTGCGGCGTCATCGGGACGGGTTCGGGAACGTAGATCTCCTCCCAGCCGGGGAGCCCCAAAGCGCCAAAACCGTCCCTGAGGAAGTCGGGTCGAGGCACGCTAACCTCGTCTCGTCCTTGGGGCTCGTCCGAGCCGGTCCCGAATCTGGAGGAGGACGTCGCGATCGGTCCAAAGGGTCATCGATGGAACGTCGTATCGAAGCGCGAGGCGGTCCATCCGCTCGACGACGCCCCGATGGTGACCCTGGTACCGGGAACGGAGCGACGCGTCCGACGTATCGGCATCGATTTGCCTGTCGCCGTCGCTGACGATGACCCGACCAAGGTCGGGAAGTTCTGCCTCGAGCCGATCCCATACGCGAATCGCGATCACATCGTTGTGACGGCGGAGTTCGGTGACCAGCTTGCGCGTGGTGGGGTCGGCGCCCTCGAAATCGCTGATGATCACGACCAGGTAGTCGTGCGTAGCGAAACGTCGAGCGCGCTCGAGTGCCTGGTTGAGCGCCCGAGGGTTGTCCGAGGCGCCAACGCCGGCACTGAGTCGGTGGTTGAACTCGGTCAACGTCGCCAAGATGCGCAAAACACTCCGGTCGCTTCGTTGGGGCCTGTGGTCAACGACATCCGCATCGTCGAAAACGATCGCACCCACTCGGTCCCCTACCCCGACGACGCGCCAAGCACTGAGTGCAGCGGCCCTGGCAGCAACCACTGATTTCAGCGCTCCGCGGCTGCCGAAGAACATCGAAAGTCGTTGATCGACGACGAGGAGGGCAGGTCGCTCACGTTCCTCGGTGTAGACCCGCACGTGCGTCTCTCTGGTTCGGGCGGTCGCCTTCCAATCGATGGTTCGCGGATCGTCGCCCGGCTGGTAGAGCCGCATCTCTTCAAACGTAAGACCCCGTCCACGAAGCCGGGACGCACGACGGCCCGACAACAAGCTGGTCACGGGTTGGCGCGGCAAGAACGCGAAACCTTGACCCGCGTGTTTAAGTGCCGCGAGCTCGTGGAGGCCTACGTAAACGTTCGGAACCGCCTCCACCTCGGCTCCTCACGCCACCGCGACCACGTTGAGCACCTCGGAGATCGCATCGTTGGTCGTCTTTCCTTCGGCGTTGGCCTCGTAACTGAGCGCGATGCGATGCCGTAGCACTGGATAGGCGGCGTCGCGGACATCGTCCGGCGTCACGTAGTCTCGGCCCTCGAGCCACGCACGAACGCGCGCGCACTTGTCGAGCCCAAGCGAACCTCTCGGGCTGGCGCCGAGTTCGATCATCTTCTCGAGGTTATCTCCGTAGCGCTCCGGATATCGCGTCGCGAAAACGAGGTCGACGATGTACTTCTCGACGTTCTCGGCAATCGAGACCGTGTCCTGGATCTCTTTTCGAGCAGCGAATACGGCGTCCCTCGGAATGGTGGCAGCGCGCTCGCCTCCCGAATCGTTCGCCTTCTCTTCGCCGCGAACGAGTCGAACGACCTCGAGCTCAGACGCTTCGTCTGGATAGTCGATGTAGACGTGCATCAAGAAGCGATCGAGCTGCGCCTCGGGCAAGGGATAGGTCCCTTCCTGCTCGATCGGGTTCTGGGTGGCCATCACCATGAAGAGCGGGTCCATGGTGTGGGTGGTTCCAGCGACCGTGACCTGTCGCTCCTCCATGGCCTCGAGCAACGCGGCCTGTACCTTCGCCGGAGCGCGATTGATCTCGTCGGCCAGGATGATGTTGTTGAAGATGGGGCCAGGCTGAAACCGAAAGCTACCCGTCTCGTTCTCGTAGACCTCCGTCCCAGTGACATCCGACGGGAGGAGATCCGGCGTGAACTGAATGCGGCTCATCCCGGCGTCGAGGTTCTTGGCAAGACTCTTGACGGCTCGGGTCTTCGCAAGGCCCGGAAGCCCTTCGAGCAACAGATTGCCATTGGCCAGCAAGCCCACGACCAACCGGTCGACGACTTCCTCCTGGCCGATGATCGAACGCCCGATTCGTTGCCGAAGGTCGAGGATCTGATCTCGCGCGGTCATGTGCCTGTCAGTTGGTCTGTGGAGCCTGAAGCTCTCCGAGCACGTCGTCGATGGTAAAGCTCGCCGCCTTCTGACGCGGGGGGAACTCCTTGAACGTGGCAAGGAACTGCCCGACGATGTCCTGGGCACCATAGAGCATGTAGGCGTGGTCGAGCACCCAGTCCCAATACGTGTTCGACGTGATGTCGCCCCGCTCGTATGGGTCACGACGTAGGTTGAAGATCTTCGGCACGCGAAGCCGCGTGAACGGCTCTGCCCACACGAGCAGCGTCCCCTTGGCGCGCTGCTCCATGAAAACGGCCTTCCAATCCTGCCAACGCAATGCCGTCAAGTCGCCATCGTCGGAAAAGTAGAAGATCTCGTTTCGCTTGCTCGGCCCGTTCCCAAGCAACATGTCGAGCTGATCGTACCCGTCGAGGTGAACCTTGAACCTCTTGCTACCGGCCCGGTAGCCGTCGAGCAGTTGTTGCTTCACGTCGGGCGCACCTGCCGCCGCAAGCAACGTGGGCATCCAGTCCATGTGGTGCATGATCCCGTTCGACACGGAACCGGGGGAGATCTTGCCGGGCCAGCGGACCATGGCGGGCACGCGCCAACCGCCTTCCCAGTTGGTGTTCTTCTCCCCGCGAAACGGCGTCGCCGCCGCGTCGGGCCACGTGTTGTAGTGGGGTCCGTTGTCGGTGCTGTAGAAGACGATGGTGTTGTCCGTGATCCCGAGCTCGTCGAGCTTGGCGAGCAACTGGCCGACGTGCCCGTCGTGCTCGACCATTCCGTCGGCGTACTCATTCTGGCCCGAGACACCACGAAGCTCCGGCTTCACGTGGGTCCGGAAGTGCATTCGCGTCCCGTTCCACCACACAAAGAACTTCTTCCCCGCTTTGTGCTGACGCTCGATGAAATCGAGGGCTGCGGCGACCGTCTCATCGTCGACGGTCTCCATCCGCTTCTTGCTGAGCGGACCCGTGTCTTCGATCTTTCCATCGGCAGAGCTCTTGATCACGCCGCGCGGGCCGAACCGCTCGCGGAACGCAGGATTCTTCGGGTAGTCGGCGTTCTCGGGCTCTTCCTCGGCATTGAGGTGATAGAGGTTTCCGTAAAACTCGTCGAAACCGTGGTTGGTGGGAAGGAACTCGTCCTTGTCGCCCAGGTGATTCTTCCCGAACTGGCCGGTGGCGTAGCCGAGAGGTTTGAGCAGCTCGGCGATGGTCGGATCTTTCGACGAGAGCCCTTCGTCAGCCCCGGGTACGCCCACCTTGGAAAGCCCGGTCCGAAAGACCGACTGCCCTGTGATGAACGAAGAACGCCCAGCGGTGCAACTCTGCTCACCGTAGTAGTCGGTGAAAATCATCCCTTCTCGCGCGACGCGATCGATGTTCGGCGTCCGATAGCCGACCAGTCCCATCGTGTAGGCGCTGAGGTTCGATTGCCCGATGTCGTCGCCCCAAATGACGAGGATGTTGGGCGCCTCTCCGTCTTTGCCTTCTTGGATCACCTCGTCGGTTGGAACCAGCGACTGCTCGCTCCGCGCGTAAGTGACCTTGGACGGTTCCCAGTTCTTCACGGGTTCCGTGGGCGCCGCCTCAGGTGCGGGGGCGGCGGGCTCTTCGGCTGATGGCTCGGGCTCCGTAGCAGCGCTCGGCTGGCAACCAACCGTGACGCACAGGCACAACGCGCAAAGCGTCTTCGATGCAAGTGACATGTTCAACCCTCCAACGAGGCGTGGAGGCTAACCCAACTGCCCGTCTGGTGGCTACCCACAACACCGTGCCCCACCGCATATCCGATCGACAAGCGCCCCGATTCCAGCATCGGATGGCTCGCGGATGAGTCATCGGAAGAAGCCGGCCTGTCGCTGCGACCTACGCCCGTAGTCCTTCCGTGATTCCGACGCTACGCGAGAGTTTCTTGGCGACGGCTATCGCGTGCTGCCGAATTTCGCGAAGCTGACCGGTCGGGGGGTTCCCGTATCCGACGAAGAAGGGATCGGGCAGGTTCGCGTTCGCGCCGTGAACCCGCGGGTAGCCTCGGTCGTCCACGTAACGTTCCGCTTCATCGAGAAACCCTTCGAGTGCGGCGCGGTAACCCGTAGCCAAGACGACCACATCGTAGATGCCGCTCTGCCCGTCGACGAACTCGACGCCTTCCGCCGTGAAGCGCTCGATCCCTGGGGCGACCTGGATGTCTCCGTTGCGCACGAGTTCGACGGTGCCGACATCGATGAGGGGGATGCGTCCCTGTTCGACGATCTGCCGCATCGGTCCAACATCCGGGCGCGTGATGCCCCATGGGCTTAGATCACCGAACACTGTCTTGGACACCGTGCGTCCGATCCCATCGGCCAACGGGAGGGGCAACTTGGATAGGACAAGGCTCGAGAACTGCGTCGGGAGTCCGTTGAGGGATCGAGGCATCACGTGGATGGGGCCGCGGATGCAAAGAGTCGGCTTGGCGCCGTGCTCGTGCAAGCAGACGGCGATCTCGGCGCCGGTGTTTCCAGCACCGACGACCAACGCCCGCTTTCCCGTCCAGGCGGCGCCGTTCCGATAGTCGCGTGAGTGCAGAATCTCGCCCTTGAACGTGTCCATCCCCGGCCAGGTGGGCGAGTACGGTTTGCGATTGTAGCCGGTCGCGACGACGAGCCCTTCGGCCTCGAACAACCGATCCTGCGTTTCGACTCGCCACTTACGGTTACGCCGCGAGGCACGCTTCACCTCTTGACAAAACAGCGGGTTGACGCCGTGCGCCGCCGCATAGTCATCCATGTACGCGACGACTTCTTTGCGAGACGGAAACTGCGGCACACCTTTCGGAAACGGACGATACGGGAGCGCCGACAGGTTTCGCGCAGTGTGTAGGTGCAGTCGATCATAGTGGTTTCGCCACCGAGGGGCGACCGACTGTTCTCGCTCGAGCACGACATGGTTGACACCGTGACGCCGAAGGCACGCGCTCACCGCAATGCCCGCAGGGCCGGCCCCAATCACGACAACAGGGATCTTTTCAGTCATGGGCACTTCTCCGCCTTCACTTTCTCTGTTCGCGTCGCCAGATTCGATTTATTTTCTTGGTTCGTTGCAGGCAAGACCCGTTGAGACGTGTTCATCCGTCGCACCTGCCTGTCGGTGATCGCATCAACCATGGCAAGCCCGCGGTCGATCGCGGTGAAGGCCAGCCAACGCAACGGCTCAGGGGGCCAGTTCCATACCCGCCTATCGAGCGCATCTTCGGCCGCGTGTCTTCTGCCCATGACCCGTGCACACAGCATGTCCCCCATCAAGCACGCCTGGGGCACCCCGTGCCCTGCGTAGCCGTATCCGTGGTGAACATTGCGGTGCGTCGCGCTGGTGCCCAGGGTCGGAAGGAAGTCGAGGGTGAAGCCGATGTAGCCGCCCCAGTAGGTTGCCATGCTGAGCTCCGCAAACTCGGGGAACCTTTCTCGAAAAGCCGAGGTGATCCCCTCAAACGCCCGAACGTCGTAAGGCTCCGGAAGCGCACTTCCGTACGCGTAGCTCACCACTTTGGAGCCCCCGACGATGGTGTTGTCCGCTGTGAGCCGGTAGTTCTCGAGCGCTTCATGTGCGGTGTAGATCCCTTCTCGACCACGCCAGCCCAAGGCTTCCAGCTGAGCGTCGCTGAGCGGTTCGGTCTCGAATTGAGAGACACGCAGTGGCGCCACGGCGCGTTTGTTGTACCCAAGCGCGTTGGTGTAAGCATTGGTCGCGACCACGATCGAGTCGGCCGTTACGATCGCCTCGTCGCAGTGGACCCGTGCTGATTTGCCTTCTTCGATGCGCCGAACTGGGGTCCCCTCGTACAGGCGAACGCCTGCTTCGATTGCGGCCTTGCGAAGCCCAAGCGCGAATAGCCCCGGTTGAAAGATGCCCCCACGACGCTCGTGCACACCACAGAGAAACGCGCCGGGGATACCGAGGTCGCGCATGTCCGTTTCGGTCAGGAACGCCACATCGCCGCCAAGTCTGCGTCCGAGGTCGGCCGCGTTTCGAAGCCTGTCGGTGTGTTTCGGATGAACCGCCGCCATGATGTTGCCGTGGGGTATGTAGTTGCACTCGATGTCGTAGGACTGCATGAGCCCAACCGCGTAGTCGACGGCATGGTCCGCGAATCGTACGAGCTTCGAGGCACGCTCCTCACCGAACATCCGAAGAAGCGTGGGCAAGTCTTTCCCGATCGTCGGCGCGACGTGACCGGCGTTTCTTCCACTCGCGCCGGACCCTGCGAAGTCTCGTTCGAGCACAACCACGTCGGCGCCCTCTTTTCGGAGAGACAGCGCGGTCGACAAGCCGGTGTACCCTCCCCCAATGACAGCCACGTCCGCACGCACATCTTCGCGAAGCCGTGGCCGTCTGTCGTCGGGTGCAGAGAGCCAGATACTGACTTCTTCGAATGGAAACTGCACGGTCATCGCGCTAGCCCCGCACGAGTTCTGTCTTCGCGCGTTCGATCGCACTCAGCTGCCATCGGCGCATCAGCCAAGTGATGGGTTTCGCGAACGGGTAAGCGAGCGCCGACGTGAGTCGAAAGGTGTACGAGTAGTTGAGATGGGTGCCTCCAGGGACGTCGGTGAAAACCCAAAGAGCCTCGCAGCCGCTCACCAACCAGGACAGCGGCGCGTGAAGCGCGCTCAACCATCGGTAGCGATGCACGGACGGGCGGCGGAGCTCGACGATCATTTCGTCCATGACCATGCCGTCGGTCATCGTCACACGACGGGTTGCCCCCTCTTCGACGGCACGACCCTCGAGCATCTCGGCCTTGGCCACGCCCGCAAGCGGCCCATAGGAATGAAACAGCCGGGGAAGCGCATCGTTCGACACGGCGAGGTCGAAGAAATCTTCTCGGGGCGTGCGGATGGTGGTTTCAACGGTGGTCTTGATCTCCATGGGTCATCCTCTCAGCGGTGTTGGAGCGCGTAGGCAATCCGCGCGATGTCCTCGTCGGTCATACTCTGAGCGAGCGCGTTCATGGCGCCGCTCGGGTCGGCGCGTCTACCGGAGCGATAGTCCTGAAGCTGGCGAGCAAGGTACGCCTCTCCCTGACCGCGCAAGCGGGGCGTCTCGGGCATTCGGTTCGCATCACCTTGAAGTGCACTGCCGTGGCACGCACTGCAGCTCGCGGTGAGGGATTCGGTCGCGTCGCGTCTTGTGGGGTCGATAACGAGGAACGGGTTGGCTCGGACCTGGCTTTGGGCATAGAAGCTCGCGAGGAGCGCCATCTCCTCGTCGGACAAGCTCATGGCGAGCGGGCCCATCATCGGCTCGTCTCGTTGCCCATCCGCAAAGGCCCTCAGCTGCGTTTCGATGTAGGACGCTGGAAGCCCCGCGAGTGACGGGTAGCGGGAGCTGAGGTTGTTCCCGTCGAACCCATGGCAGGGTGCGCAGTTCTGTGCGAGCGCGAAAGCCCTTGGCCCACGCGCCTCGGCGAGCGACGCCTGCACTTCGATTCCGTCCAAGAAGCGCACGGCCCCGGCCAGTTCGCGCCCACAAAACACCAGCCCGACCCCCAAGAGGGCTAGCACGGCGATCAAGGCCCGCTTCACGGTTCGCCGGGGACGTCGTTCGCCGACCATCACGCGCACTCGCCTTCTCGCAAGCCTTGGAGCGCTTCGAGCGCGGCTGCGTGGCCGGAGCGCACCGCACCGTCCATGTAGCCGTGCCAGATCTCGGCGGTTTCGGTCCCCGACCAGATCAGTCGTCCGACGTTCTGTCGAAGCGCCGGCATGAGCCCGCTCGTCAAGAGGCCCGGAGGCATCGGCGAGATGCACGTGATCGTGTAAGGCTCGTCGCCCCAGTCATGCAGATGAAACTCGAGCGGGTCTCGCAAGCGCTCATCTCCGATCGCGTCCGCATAGAGATTTGCCAGCAAGGTCTTGGCCTGTTCATTCTGCGCGGGGATCTCGGCGACGCGAACGAAGGCGTTGATGATTCCTCGACCGGCGTCCGGCGGCGAGTTGTCGTAGGACCAGGCGACGGGTCCATCGACACTGCCCACCTGACCATTGAATCCGAGGTCTCGCCAGAACGGGGTTTGATAGACCATCGCGGTCTTGCACAGCGGTGCGTGCGCCGGCCATCGCTTCTGAAGCTCCTGACGCGCCTCTGGAAGCGGCGGGTCGAACTCGATGCGCTGGCACAGCGGTGGAGAGAGCGCGACGATCACGCGGCGCGCGCGAAAGACACCGTGCGGGGTGTGAACCTCGGCGGGCCCTCCGTTCCAGTGGCGGATGCGTGTCACGGGCGTTCTTAGCCGAACCTTGTCGCCAAGGGCCTCGGCCATCTTGAGGGCGAGCACCTCGGAACCCCCGTGAAACCGAGTTTCTTGGGCACCGTCCTTCATCCCCTCGAGCGCTTGATGCCCGCCCGCGTAGTTGAGCATCGAGAGGTAGTACAAGAACGATACCTTCGAGGGTGCTGCGCCGACCGACATCTGCGACGCCACGACCCACGTCATCGCATCTATCTTTCCGACCTCGCGGCCGCCCAGGAAGTCGGCAAGACTCATGCGGTCGAGCTCCACCGCGCGCGGTGCGTTCCACGGTGCCGCAGAAGGTACTTGACGCGCGAGCGCCTCTAGCTCTGCGACGATGGTTTCGTCCGTGCCGGTCCCGCCGCCAAAGTCGAGGGCAACGGTTCCGCGGCCAGCCGCGACAACGCTCTTGCCGGCATAGTCGGACTTGAAGGTGCCGACGCCTAGCTCACGCGCGAGGTCTGCGACCGCCGTCTGTCCGGGGCCCATCCACTGCCCGCCCGCCTCGCTGAAGTAGCCATCTCCGAGTCGGTGGTTGAGAACGCGCCCGCCGACACGGTCGCGTGCCTCCAGGACGACGAACGACTTGTTGCCCGCGCGCTTCAGATCGCGCGCGGCCGTGAGGCCGGCGAGCCCTCCGCCGATGATGACGACGTCGAGCGGCGCGTTTTTCCCGCCTGACGCTGAATAGCTTCCCTCGGCACGAACGACCCCGGGCACTCCGGCGAGAACGCCCGCCGAGCCAAGCGCTCCGGCCCACTTCAAGAATCGTCGGCGATCGGAACGAGGGTCTTCTGACTCGGTCATGGGGGCCTCCGGGAAGGTGCAAGCGCGTCTCCTGACTCTGTGTAGCCCTGGACGCGATACGAGAATGGACCCGCTGTGCCAGAAACCCGACCGCCCACGACATTGTGCGTGGCGCGGCCCGAAGTCGCGTTAGGTCCGGAGATTCCGTCGAAAGTCGCGGGGACTGGCGCCGGTCCATCTGCGAAACGCACGGCCGAACGCGCTCGACTCGGAGTACCCGAGCACGAACGCGATCTCGGTCAGTGTGAGCGTACCGGCGCGCACATGCTGGAGCGCAAGTCGCTCCCGAACCTTGTCCAACAGCTCGTGGAAGGTCGTGCCTCGCTCGCTCAATCGCCGCTGCAGGGTCCGCTTGCTCATCCCGAGGGTTCGGGCGACCTCGTCGATCGCGAGGCCCCCCGCGCCGAACGATCGCGCAATCGCGTCCTCGAGCGAGCGCTGGAGGGAATCTTGGCCTGCCCCTTTGGAAAGCAGGAACTCCGCGTGACTCGATACGATGGGAAGCAGATGGTCGTCCGCGCCCACGACTGGCGCCTCCATGACGGCTGCGTCGTAGACGACCGCGGTGACGGGTTGCCCGAACCGAACCACCATGTCCGGTAGAAGCCGTCGATACTCGGCGGCGTCCTTGGGTTCGGGTCGCCGAAAATGGGCTTCTGAGGGTCGGGAGCGCCCGCCGGTGAGCGCGGCGAGGCCCGCGACCAACACGCCAACGGTGCACTCACCATCCATGTAGAGATCCGATTTCGGATGGCCAAGGGGTCGGTACGACACGGTCCAATGGCCTTCACCAGGACTGCAACTGACCTCGGTCGAGGTTTGATGAAGTGCGAAGTAGCGAATCGCGTTGTGTGTCGCCTCGCCTACGGTCGGCGAGTTCAAGAGCACGAATCCGAGCACGTCGAGATCCCTCACTTCGGAGAGGAGTCCGACGCGAAGCCCGACGCAAGGGTCATTGAGCTTCTGGGCAAGGTCGGCGAGAATCTCTTCCAAGTCATCGAGCGGAACGAACCCATCGGGATCCGCGCCCTCGACGGCAAGGGGGAGCGCAAAGGGCACGTTCGAATCACGCGCGAACTCCGCCGCGGCACCCACGAGCTTGGTGAAGAACGAGCGCCGAACCTGTGGAACCTCGAGGATGAGCGCGATTGTCGAGTCTGGTGTCCGGAGGGTCAAGCGTGTGCGGCGATAGTCGACGACGCTAGGGCTTGTGCGACTCGCCCTTCGCATCCGGGGTTTGCGCGGGGCGATTCTGAATGGCGAGCACGGTTTCGGTGAGGGCGGCCATCACCCGTGGCTTCCAATCCGCGGTCTCGATGAAGTCCAACACCCCGTGCTGCCTTAGGCTCGCGAGCCCGTGAAGCAGTGCCCACACCCTGAGGGCCGCGTCCTGCCGCGCTTCGAGGCTTGCGTCTTCGGGGAGCAGCTGTGATGCGAGCGTCACGAGTTTCGAGAACGCGCGCGCGGCGACCTTCTTGGCGACCGGCGAGGGCTCGAAATCGACGCCAGCGCCTCCGAACATGAGCGAGTAGTGGCCGCTGTGCTCATCCGCGATGGCGAGGTACTTCTCGGACGCCTGGCTGACGGCCTCCATTGGCGTTCCGGCGTCCTCTCCGACGTCGAGGGCCCTCGAGAGGAGCTCGAATCCCTCGATGTAGAGCGCGTCTAGAACCCCCTGTTTCCCTTGGAAATTGCTGTATACGCCCATCGTCGAGCTTCCAACCCGGCGGGCGATCTCACGCACGCTGAGCGTGCCTCCCTCCACCAAGATCTCGGAGGCGGCTTCGACGATTCGGCGCTTTTTGTCGGCCATGGCCTTGACATTATAACACTGTTATACCAAAAACAAGTCTGTATATAACAGCGTTATAGAGAAGCGCTCATCCAATCCATGCCGGAGGAACCGCCATGCACGAACCCAACATCGAAACCGACTACCTGATCGCCGGCGCGGGCGCCGTGGGGATGGCGTTCGTCGATACCTTGCTCTCAGAGACCAACGCCGACATCACGATCGTCGACCTGAACCACAAGCCCGGGGGCCACTGGAACCAGGCGTACCCGTTCGTCACGCTTCATCAACCGTCCGCGTACTACGGTGTCAGCTCGCGCGCCCTCGATAAGGGGCGGCGAGATACAACCGGGCTCAACCGTGGCCTCCATGACCTCGCCACCGGCGCCGAGATCATGGCTTACTTCGACGAGGTGATGCGACATACTTTCCTGCCGTCAGGACGCGTACGCTACTACCCCATGTCTCGGTACGAGGGCGACCACGCGTTTCGCTCGCTGACGTCGGGCAAGCGAACACAGGTGCACGTGCGAAAGAAGATCGTGGACGCGACCTTCCTCAAGACCTCGGTCCCCTCTACACACACGCCGAACTTCGAGGTGGCCGAAGGCGTGCAGTTCATTCCGTTGAACGATCTCCCGAAGATGACGAACACACCCGCAGGCTACGTCATCGTTGGCGGGGGCAAGACCGCGATCGACGCTTGCCTCTGGCTACTCGAACACGGTGCGGACCCAGACACCATCACCTGGATCGTCCCGAACGATTCGTGGCTTCTCGACCGAAGGAACACGCAGCCAGGGACGGACTTCTTCGAGCACTCGATGGGTTCGCAAGCAGCGCAGCTCGAGGCGGCTGCCAGCGCAACCTCGATCGAAGACCTGTTCGACCGGCTCGAGCAAGCGGGGGTGCTCCTACGGATCGACCCTGCCGTGCGTCCGCGGGTGTTTCGGGGTGCCACGGTGAGCCAACTCGAACTCGAGCAGCTGCGGCGCATCCGAAACGTGGTCCGGCTCGGTCGCGTGAAGGCGATTCGTGCCGACGAGATCGAGTTCGCCGAACAAACCATTCCGACTAGCCCAGGCCATGTACACGTCGACTGCTCGGCCAAAGCCATTACGAAACGCCCGCCGGTCCCGGTCTTTCAAGATCGGCTCATCACACCCCAAACGATCCGATCGTACCAGCCGATCTTCAGCGCCGCGCTGATCGCACACGTCGAGGCGACGTTCGAGGACGAAGAAGCCAAGAACAAGCTCTGCCGCGTCGTGCCGCTGCCCGATCAAGACATCGACTGGATCCGAGGGCTGATCGCCCAGTTCAGAAACCAACACCGCTGGTCGCAAACGCCCGAAGTCGCCTCGTGGCTTCAAACGAATCGCCTCGACGGCTTTGCTCGAATGCTCTCGGAGCTCGACCCAAGCGACCGCGACAAGATGAACATCCTTGCAAGAATCACCACCAACATACGCCCCGCGCTCGCCAACTTGGCGGAGCTTGCCAAGGCGGCCTGACCCGGGAGAAATCAATGAAGCAATTCCAAATTCGCAAAGACGCATTCGCCACCCACCGCATCCAAGAGGCCGAGAGCCCGTCACTCAGCCCTGGACAGGTCCGACTCCGCGTGCGTCGATTCGCGCTCACGGCGAACAACCTGACGTACGCCGCCACGGGAGACACCCTCGGCTACTGGCGATTCTTCCCGCCCATCGGAGACGACGTCGATGGCTGGGGCGTCATCCCCGTGTGGGGCTTCGCCGAAGTAAGTGAATCCTCCCACGACGATGTCCCTGTTGGGGAGCGGGTATTCGGCTACTTCCCACCCGCCACCGAACTCGTGATGACACCGTCGAAGATCAATCCCCAGATCATCGTCGATGGGTCCGAGCACCGAGCAAGGTTGCCCGCCCCCTACAACACGTATCAGCGGGTCGGAGCCGAAGCGCCCGACATGAAGTCGATCGAAGACGAGCGCGCCCTCCTCTACCCGCTGCACATCACGGCGTACTGCCTGGCCGACGCGATTCGGGAGGCCAAATGGCACGGAGCCAAGCAGGTCTTGGTGCTTTCCGCCTCGAGCAAGACCAGCATCGGCCTGGCGTACGCACTTCAGGCCGACGACGAAGCGCCCCGGTCGATCGGGGTGACGTCGAGCGCCAACCTCGACTTCGTCGATCGGCTTGGGCTCTACGATGCGAGCCTTACCTATGACACCCTCGATCGCCTCGAGCCGGACGTCCCGACGCTGGTCGTCGACATGTCGGGCAACACCAAGGTGTTGGCTCAGCTGGTAGGTCACCTCGGTCAGGCACTGAAGTTCTGCGTTCGCGTCGGGATGACGCACTGGGATCACGCGGGGGACGTGGACCTCCCGAGCGACCGACAGGAGTTTTTCTTCGCCCCAGCCCAGGCGATGAAGCGTTCGAAGGAACTCGGCCGGGCAGAGTTCGACGCACTCAGTCAGGCATTCATCCGGGACGCCGCAACCAAGTCACGCGACTGGCTTCGCGTGACCGAACTTGCTGGACTCGAGGCGGTCGCCGAGGTGTATCCGCGCCTCTGCGCGGGCAAAGTAGCGCCCGACCAGGGGATGATCGGAGTGCTCTGACCGACGTCCAGCATGCGGCTCGGCGCGCAAAATGGAGGCCGGGCGAGCGTCTACAACCAAGGCGCCAGACGACCGCCAAGCGCCCCAGAGGAGCGCCCGCACTTCAGGGGGTCGTCGGCTGCACAACGTCAGCCCGGCTTGCCGGACCTGCCGATTGCACCCACGCTGAGGAGCGAGGCGAAGTGGCGAAAGGCGACTCGATTCCCTCGAAGTATCTCGACCTGTTGTTCTGCACAGGCCTCGCCTTGCTCTTGTGCCACGAGCTCGATGCTGTGGCCCAGTCGGAGCCTTTCGGTGAAAGTTCGAAGACGCACGCAGCTCGCGATTGATGCGTCTATGGTGTTCCATGGGATCCTCCATTTCGCGCTCCGCCATCACGCGGACTACACCTTTCACTCGACGCTCTCCGAGATCTGTATCTTTGGCGCCGGCACGGCGGGCCTCGTGCACGCCCTGCTCAGTATCCCTTGGGTCACGATGCAAGGCGACCCTCTGGCGAGGGGCAGAGGCTAGCGCGCATCAGATCCCGAAAGTGATCCCGGCGCTGAGCGAGACGACGCTCTGCACTTCCCCGGCGAAGACGTAATCAGACCGCAGGGTAATGTAGGGAAGGACGTGCGAGTCCCACTGCGGCTCCCATCCGATGTTGGTGACGAGTCCGAAAGGGTTGCCCTCGGTGTCGCCTAGTCCGATGTAGCCCACGGTGCCGATGCCGAGGTTGAGGTGCCGGAAAACCGTCATCTCGAGGACGACGCCGACGACCGCGTAGCGGTCAGCCAACGCGTTCTTGTCGCGTACGTCGAGTTCGAGGTAGGTCGCCTCGATCCCGAACGCCGCCGCAAGCTTGGGCGAGAGGTTCGCAGGGAAAAGCACGCGACCGCCAACGTGGTAGGCGAGCCCATTCGCGTCCTTGCCGTGGGCGAACCCGACACCGCTGTGGGCGCGGATGAAGAAGTTGCGCTCGGGGAGCGGTTCGAACGCGTCCCTTTCCTCCACGATCTCGACCTCGCCTTCGGCCTTGGCTGCACCCGGAGCAAAACCCAGAGCCACGACCGCGATGAACGTCACGAACCAAATACAGAGTGAAACACCGCCACTATTTCGATCGATGATCGATTGAAGAATCATGAGTCCGTTTCCTTGCGATCCGAGGTTAAGAGAATTCTTTCGATTAATTGATTTATTTGTTTTCATTGCAAATCCAGTCTTTCGGGGGTCGAACGCCTAGGGCGCAATTCCGCGGAGGTAGACGCGGGTGATGAAGTCCAGGTACTCCTGTTGGTGGTGGTCCGCGGCGACATCATGCCGGTCCGGCATGATGTGGCGCCCCGTGTGAAACCAGTGTGCGACGAGGGACAGGAACCCGAGGATGACGAATTCCGGACGGACGTCGTCGCGGATCGCGCCCGATCGCTGCGCGGCCGCGATGATCTCGGCGCCCCTCACCATGAGCTCGTCCGCCATCTCTTCGGCCGGCCCCTCATCTTCGGGACGAACAGTCGGCGCGCGGTCGAGGTCCGCGCGGCTCAGCAGCTTGACATAGTTCGGGTACTTCTCGAAGAACCGCCAGTACGACGCGATCGAGTCGCGCAAGCGGGCGAGTTCGTCTGTTTGCTGATCATCGAGCAGAAGAGATTGCGCCGCGAAGTAGTCCGCGAACCGTCGTCCCATGACTTGATCCCAAAGCTTTTGTTTGGTGTCGAAGTGGTAGTGAATCTGACTCTGCGAGACGCCGGCCTCCTTGGCGATGGCCGCAGTAGACACCCCGTCGAAGCCCTTGCCAGCAAACAGGCGTTCGGCGGCGTCGAGGATGTCATCACGTGCGGCTTCAGGGTCGTATCGGCGCTTGGTCATCTTCTTTTTCCCACGGGTCCTGCTGCGGTGTCGATGATGTGCCAGTTCGGTTGAACTTGTCACGGCGACACTTCCGTCATCTTCTGCGCGAGCGCCTCGACACTCCGACGAGCCGCCCGCTCGTTCTCCCGGCTGATCAGCGACGAGGGGAGCGGCAGGTCCGGATCGACGAAGATCCGGAACTCGACGATGGACCCCTTGCCGTCCTCGCTCGGGCGAAGGCGCCACTCCGCGGAGAACGCGTCGATGTTGCCATCGAGGAGCCGGGCTTCGATCGCGTGCTCGGTCCCATCGTCGGCCGCGTCGCGGGTAAGCTCGAGTTGGCCCCAGAACGTGAGGGCCCCTCCGGCGGCGCTCACCTCCATGTAGACCCGAGCCCGTGAGCCGCGCGCCGCGATGACCTTCGAGCGTTGAAACTTGGGCATGAACGCGGCGTACCCCTCATAGTCTTCGAGCACTGCTGCGATCGCCTCCACCGGCCAATCGAGCTCAGCCTCGGCATGCCCCCAGCGAATCGCGCTCTCAGCGTGGGGCGACTGCCCGGTGGAGACGACCGATAGAGGGGTTTGCGCAGCGCCTCGCGTCGGCATCGCAATCGTTCCGAGCGCGAGGAGCAGCCACGCCGACTGGCGGGGCAGAAACAAGCTTCGGGGGGCGGATGTGGCATGGCGTGGTTTCATGGTGACCTCTGCAAATCGATTAACTGATTTATTGATCCCACGGGCTCGCATGTCAAGTAAAAAATCGATCAGTCGATTGAAACTGATGGTGATCGGTCCATATGACTGAAATCGCTGGCATTATCTCCACGATCCGATCGCTGCATCGGAGCGAATCCGTGCCATGCGTGAGACCGCTTGGGCGGTTTCGACGGCTCGGGGACGGGATCCGCTGCGGCAGCCCGTCCTCCAAGATGTCAGGACGCGTCGGCCATACGCGTCGCCATCATCGAGCCGAGATTCGGGTTTGTGAGGCGCGAAACACGTAGGTGCGGCAGTCCTTTACACCCCACATCGGCACAGAGAAGCATGAGATAGGGGTGGGTCTCTTCCGTGGCGCACCAGGAAGGCGCTTTGATGGGGAAACGTGGGGAGGTTCGTCGGCCGTGGCTTCGATCGCTGCTGTGGCTCGGTGCATTGGGTCTAGCGGCGTGTGGAGGCGGCCCGAGCGGTCCCAACACCGAGATCGGCGCGGACGAGTCCGCGCCGAACGAAATCGAGAATGTGGACCTTGGATTCGGCACCCTCGCGATCGGTTCGTTCGATCTCGCCGGAAAGCGGACGAACGCACGCGAGGTCTATCAAATGACCCACTACATCGGTCGGACGCACGGCGAGAACGAGAAGGACAAGGTGCATGTGCCCATCCGAAGCTACGTCGCCACGTGCGCGGTCGATACCGACGCACCTCGGATGTTCGTCTCCGTGTCGGTGGTTGATGGCGAATCGCCGGGCGCGCCGACCTATGGTTCTGTGTACGAACTCGCATACGACGCGGCGACCGGCGGCTTCCAACCAACCACGAACCGCGCACTTCTAGGCCAGTGCTACGAGTCGCACGGGATCGCCGTGAGCAACGACTGCGCTCGCGTCGCCGTGCTCTGCAACGCGCCCTACAAGGCGTCGGAGAAGTATCCGGTTGCAAAGGACATCGTCGCCGAGCACGGGACGTCGTGGATGCAAACTGAGGACAATCACGACTCGGCCAACAACCGCGACAACTTCAAGGAAAACGACCAAATATGGCTTCTTGAGTGGGATCAGGGCGCGCCGCTCACCGAGACCCCGGTCGCGTATGTCGTCAACAAGATGCATGGCGGGACACACCTCGGCGCCCAAGAACTCATCTACGTCGAAACCGACTCGCAGGGTCGTACGAGCTACGGCTTTTCGGTCACCGCGCGCGTCTTCGACGGCGGCGGCGGCAGCCACTACTCCGCCGGACTCACCATCGTGAACCGAGACGACTGGTCGGTGGACATGAACTCGGGACGCGGATGGGACTGGGCGTGTGGCGACGGCCACGTCGCCAACATCCGCGCCTTTTACAACCCAGGAAGCGAAACCTACGGCGCGATCTGCACGAGCGATTGGAACGACTGGTTTGGGGGCCTCCACGGTCAACTCGGCACCATCGCGATCAAGATGGAGACCTCAAGTAACATCTCGGAGGGGCGCGCGATCCATTTCGTTCCGTCCCACGCCTCGATGGTCACCAACGGTGGCGGTCACAAGGTCCTGCCCGTGGACGCCACCACGAACCTTGCGCTCATCGTGGCGCCGCGGTTGATCACGGACGACGACATGAATCGCTTCCTCAGCGACACGATCGGCGTCGATTTGAATCAGACCGGCACGTTCGAGCAAGACTGCGCCGATTGGGAGTCCAAGAACTGCTTCTTCGCCTACCTCATCGAGAGTGAGTATGCCGAAGAAGGCGTGTACCCCTCGATCTCTCAGCAGGGCCTGTTCGGCGCCGACGTCCTCGAGTCGCGTTCCCTTTCGCGGATCGGTCTCGCACGAGTCGATCAGGACGGCTCGATCGACGGGCAAGCGTTCCAATGGTTCGTCAACGACGATGACTGTCAGGTCAGCGATCCACAGATGGTAGACCTCCAAAACGGTCGGTACTTGGTCGGCTACGGGACCTTTCAGTGCGTCTCCGAGGCAGAGGGCTACAACCGTGTCGGCGACAAGCGCTCGATCATCCCGAGATCGTTCCATCTGATGGAGATCGACATCGATGGAAACGTGCTCGGTGGTCCGGTCGACATCGGCGAGCATGGCTGGGGTGGCTTGGACGACATCCAGGTGCTCGGCCCAGGAAGAGCCGCATGGGTTTACAAGCCTGACCCGACTCTCGGCACCGAAAACGGCCCACTACACAGCGAGTGGCAGTCGTATCTCTACGAATCCGTCAACTGACGCCCTCATCCCGCCTGGTCGAGTTCTTTCATCGCCCAACGGATCACGCCGCCGAACCAAGCGAAACCGAGAATCCCGCCGACATAGAGATTCATCGTTCCACCCGGCGCGAGGAAACCCGTCTGCCCGAACACAGTGATCGTTTCGATCGACTGCTCGGCCAAGAACACGAGACTCAGCCACCCGAGCCAACGCGGAACGCGCGTGGAATCGCCGAGCCCGAGAACGACCAGGGGGGCGGCCATCGCCGCGGAGGCACCGTTGACCAGTGGGCCCCAGTAGTTCGGGATATCGAACACCACGCCGGCCACGGCCGGGGTGAGATCCTCCGGGCGATATGCGAGCGCCGCCCAAAACCAGGCCTGCACCTGAGCAGTAACCGCCCAGATGAGCATTCCGCCGAGGAAGATGTACGCGTGCGTCCGTGGCAAGAGCGCGCAGACCTGCCCACCGACGATGACAAGGCCGAGCGAGATGAACGCGGCGCACCATGCATACGTGCGCGCCGCGCGTGCGTTCGCGGCGAACCATGCGACGACCTCTTCTCCACTCGACTCGATGGTCGGGTAGGAGTCTCCGAGGACCGCAAAGCTTCCGATGTAGAACGCGGCGGTCGCGAGAATCGCGATGAGAAGAACGCGACTTGGCTTCATTCGAAGCGACCCATGGTGGTCATCGTCTCACGTACGTGCGTCAGAACACAAGGCCCCAGAGTGTTCGACCAGCGCACGAGTGCAATGTCGAGTTGACCCGCTGCCACCCGCAAGCGCGCCCGTTAGCGCCACGGTTTGTGGACCATATTCCAGAGCGCAGCGACGATGCGGTCTAGTTGTCGGAGAGATTTCTCGATCGAAGCAACGTCAAGATAGCCGACCGCTTCAGCCACCTCGAGGCACGCAACGCTCTCCTTCGCGGACGCCATTGCGTTCGTCAGGCGGGCGCTTCGGTTCTTGCCCCCGCTGTACATCCCTTCGTTGATGTTCAGCGGCATGCTCATGGACGCGCGTCGTAGCTGCCGGGCGAGGTCCTGATCCCGCCGTGCGATTCGCTCGATGAGTGGTGCCATTTCGCGGACGGTGTCTAGGGCTAGCTTGTAAGTCTTCATCGGAACCTCCTTGATGAGGCCCTTCCCCACCGTCACGCGCAGGACGGGTCAAGGGCGGCGAAACTGGCGCGAAGCGCGCACCCTTGAGGCGACCGAGCATGACGGTACTCTCGGACAGAAGAGAGGAGAGTTTCCCCTTTTTTGGGGTCGCGGTCGCGGTCGCGGTCGCGGTCGCGATCTCGGTCGCGGTCACGATCACGGTCACGATCGCGGTCGCGGTCGCGGTCGCGGTCACGATCACGGTCGCGATCTCGGTCGCGATCTCGGTCACGATCGCGGTCGCGATCGCGATCACGATCTCGGTCTCAGTCACGGTCTCGTTCTCAGTCACGGTCGCGTTCGGGCATCGCGAGCGTGAACGGGAGCGGTAGCAGGTACGCGAGCGGGTACGCGAACGTGTACGCGAGCGCGAGCGCGAACGCGAACGCGAACGCGAACGCGAGCGGGTACGCGAACGCGAACGCGAGCGGGTACGCGAACGCGAACGCGAACGCGAGCGGGTACGCGAATGCGAGCGGGTACGCGAACGCGAAAAAAGAAGAAAGCCCCGCCTGTTTCCAAGCGGGGCTTCCATAACTCCGGCAGCGTCCTACTCTCCCACAGGGCTTCCCCTGCAGTACCATCGGCTCTGATAGGCTTAACTTCCGAGTTCGGGATGGGATCGGGTGTGACCCTACCGACATTGCCACCGAATCCGTAGAAAGTTTCTCTG